>JAQTTH010000036.1 GCA_028710895.1 Paludibacter sp. | reverse complement strand
CCGTTGCAAAATTACTTGCAACGGTCTGTTGGGTTTATACTGAATTGAATATGCCCGGTTATGAGCTTATTTACATTGTTCTTTCGCCCAGCTGTCTTTCAAGGAAGCTGTGCGGTTGAAGACTAATCTTTCTTTTCTATTGTCCTGAGATTTTTTAATGGAACATACTCAAGTGTAACCAGAGATGGATCTAAATCAAGTATCTGAGTATCGGATGTAGAAAATCGTTTAATCATGTAATACAAAGTTAGCAAAGTTTTTTTGAATGGTGGTAAGTCCAGATTGCGTATAATACGTTCCACTACAACAAATCGAAAATCTCCTTCAATTCCGCTATCCCTCAGTGACGGGTAACGACTTGTTAGGTTAACTTTGCCATTTTCTTCAAGATCTTTGCATATCAAATGCACAAATGTATCGATATGAACTCCTTGTTTAAAACCAGAAAAAATATCTATTCTGAAAATCTTTTGTTTTACATACGTTTTAACCGAGTACCTGAAGTGATAGGGTTCATCACTTCTGTGCAGATATACAAACCAATACGTATCTGCTCTTTTGGGCTGTTTGTGTAGTAGCGAATAGATAACTTTACTTTCCATGTCATTTGGATATTTTGCCCTGGTTACATATACCAAATGAGTTGCAAATTTTGGTATGGTTTCATCTTCGCTTATTTTATCAAGTCTTGCAACCGTTGGAGCAATAGGCTCATATGTTACACATCTGTTTTTTATACGGCGGCCATTATACCATACGTACATAGCAGAAAAAAGAAATCCAGCAATAAGTATTGTTGCAAATCCGCCATGAGCAAACTTAAACATATTTGCGACAAAAAATGATCCCTCAATCGAAAGAAAGAACATGGTAAGTGGTATGCTTACCCATAATGAACGTTTGATGTTGTGTAAATAGATAAATAGTAAGACCGTTGTCATCATCATGGTTATTGTAATTGATAAACCGTAGGCTGCTTCCATATTTGATGATGAGCCAAATGCAAGTACCATAATTATACACAAGACCATTAATGCATGATTTACTCCGGGAATGTACATTTGCCCTTTTATTTCGGTTGGATATTTAATTTGAATATTGGGCCATAAATCCAGAGAAATAGCTTCGCTTATGATAGTAAATGAACCACTTATCAATGCCTGGCTGGCAATAATTGCAGCTAATGTTGCCATTATTACACCAATAAATGAGAACCATTGTGGCATGATACTGAAGAAAGGGTTTATATCATGTATAATATTTGTTGAGTGAGTAATAATCCATGCTCCTTGACCCAGATAATTCAATATGAGCGTTATCTTTACGAATATCCACGAAATTCGAATATTACGGAGCCCACAATGTCCTAAATCAGAATAAAGTGCCTCGGCTCCGGTAGTACAAAGAAAGACAGCACCCAGGATTATAAATGCATTTGGAGCTGATTTTAGGACCATGATTGCATATATCGGGTTAAATGCTTTGAAAATGAGTGGATAATGTACTAATGCGAAAATTCCCAATATTCCCAACATACTAAACCACAGAAACATAATTACTCCAAATGATTTGCCTAATTTGGCTGTACCCAATGGTTGAATGAGGAAAAGTAAAAGGAGTATAGCTATTGTAAACGGAATAATTGGAATTGAAGGTAATAAGTTATTTAGTCCTTCGGCAGCAGATACAACTGTGATAGCAGGTGTAATAATACCATCAGCGAGTAGGGTTGCTGCACCAATAGCTGCAATAAAGTATGCCCAACGATATTTCTTTCGTACCAATGCAAACAGTGATAGGATTCCACCTTCACCCCCGTTATCTGCACGGAGTGTTACCAATACATATTTTATGGTGGTTTGCAATGTTAATGTCCATATGATACACGATATAGCACCTGTAATGTAATCAGGATTTGATTGCTGTCCTGCAGGAAGGCCATTCAAAATAGCCTTCATTACATATAGTGGAGATGTTCCGATATCTCCATATACAATGCCAATAGCCATAAATAAGCCCATAATGCCAAATGGCACTTTTTGATGCTGTTTCATTTGTTATATATTTAATCTTATAGCAAAAGTATTTAAAAAATGCTGTATTGTGTTTCTTTGATTCTTTATTTTTCCGATTGATTTGTATAAGTCTGAATCTGATTGAAATAATACAGTTAAATTTCGGTGCAAATGATTTGTATTTCAATTAATTTTGAAAATTCCAATTTTTTAGTTTGAAATAGACTTAAAAGTATTTGTTTTGTGCTTAAGTACAAGAATATGCAACATTTTGATAATTTATTTATGAATGAATAGACTATTTTTGTGCCCGATTTGATGCACTTTGGCACTTCTGTTGAATGCCTGTTGTAATTTTTTATATGATAAAACATTTTTCTTTCAATATTTATTCATTTTTATATAATTTGTTTGGAATTGATACGTTATATCATAAAATAAGAATAAATCGAAGTTATAGTTCAATTATTTTATCTGCTGATTTTCAGTTTGCTTTTCACGCAAAAAAAATATATCTTTGTATTGTCGAAAAAAGTATAGCTAAATAAGTTGTTGTCCGAAAATTTTTAATTTTTTATTAGAGAAGTCACTCTAAAAAGATGTTTTAAATTTAAATACAAAACTGAAGTTTTAGTTTGGTTTTAATGATAAAACCGTTATATTTTGGTTGTATTTATGCAATAATTCAAACGTTGATTTTATTTATTTCTTGATATATAGTAGATTATAAAAAAAAATGAATTAAAATTTGTAAAAACACTAAACCTTATTGATTTTGTTGCTATTTTTGTGCTCCTTTTTCGAAATAACCGAATAAAGTGGGTCTTGAAAAAGGCTTTATTAAAATGATTTTCAATTTGATATTGGATTATAGATACCAGATAAAAACACAATTTATTTCAATTGATTCAGAAACTATATTAACTAATAATATTTAATTAAAAAACGTTATGGAAAACAATCAAAAACAACCAAAGGTTAAAAAGCAATTTAAGGGGATTAAGTCTTCTGGTTTAGTTATGGCAGCATGTTTAGTACTTGCGCTTGTAATTTTTAAATTCGTATTAGGAAATCCTCATAATTTCATGAATGATGATCCTAATAACCACCCAATTGATGGAAATCTTTTAGGTTTGATCTACAAAGGTGGATTTATCGTACCAATTATTCAAACTTTATTGCTAACTGTATTAGCGTTAAGCGTTGAACGCTTCTTTGCAATTAAATCTGCTCAGGGAAAAGGCAAATTGGATAAATTTGTTGCTGAGTTGAAAGCATCTTTATCGAAAAATGATTTAGCTGGTGCTAAAGCATTGTGCGATAAACAACAAGGTTCTGTTGCTAATGTAGTAACTTCTACACTTATCAAATATGCTGAAGTTGAAGAAGATAAAACCTTATCAAAAGAACAACAAATCCTGGCAATTCAGAAAGAGGTTGAAGAAGCTACAGCGTTAGAACTTCCAATGTTAAGCCAAAACCTTCCAATTATTGCAACTATTGTTACTTTAGGTACATTGATGGGTCTGTTAGGAACTGTAATCGGTATGATCAAGTCATTTGCTTCGTTGGCAGGTGCTGGTGGTACTGACTCAATTGCTCTTTCTGCTGGTATCTCTGAGGCTTTGATTAACACAGCCTTCGGTATCGCAACAGGTGCATTGGCAGTTATTTCTTATAACTTATTTACAAGCAAAATTGATACTATAACTTATTGCATTGACGAAGTAGGTTTCTCAATCGTACAAACATTTGCTGCATCTCACAAGTAATCATTCCTATAAAACATAAAATGCTATGTCTAAAGTAAAAGTAGCAAGGAAGAGTACTCTTATCGATATGACCGCGATGAGTGACGTTACTGTACTACTGCTCACTTTCTTCATGTTAACGTCTACGTTCGTGAAAAAAGAGCCGGTACAGGTAAAGACACCCGGATCGGTATCTGAAATCAAAATACCTGAAACCAATATCCTGCAGATATTGATTGATCCATCAGGGAAGGTATTTATGAGTTTGGATAAACAAAAAGATATGATTCAAACCTTGAGTGATATGGGCAATGAATATGGTATCGCTTTTACTCCTGAAGAAATTCAGAAGTTTAAGTTACAGAAAACATTTGGTGTTGATATTAAAATAATGAAGCAATTTTTAGCTCAGAAAGCTGAGGTACAAGATGCTGAATTACAGAAATATGGTATTCCGACTGATAGTTTAAATAATCAGTTCAAAAAATGGGTTCAATTTGCTCGTAAAAGTAATGGTAAGGATATGACGATTGCCATCAAGGCAGATCAAAAAACTCCTTACAAAGTAATTAAAAGTGTGATGAACTCACTTCAGGATCTGAATGAGAACAGATATAACCTTATTACAGCGTTAAAAGTCGAATCATCTGCTAAAAAAGAATAGAAAATATTATGGCTGAATTACAAACGAACGAAGGCGGCGGAAAAAAGAAAAAAGGTGGTAGCAAGCAGAAGAAGATTCATGTACATGTGGATTTTACTCCCATGGTGGATATGAACATGTTACTTATCACATTCTTTATGCTCTGTACTTCTTTGAGTAAACCGCAAACAATGGAAATTGTAATGCCTACTAATAAAGAAAGTGATCTTACCAAAAAAAATGAAGTGAAAGCTTCAGATGCGATCACAATTCTTCTTAATGGTGGCGATTCAATTTATTATTACCAAGGAAAACCTGATTTTAAAGATTATACTAAGTTGAAACGTACTTCGTATAATGCAACTACAGGTTTACGTGCGTTTCTTCTTGACCGTAACAGATTGGCTGTTGCAAAAATTAATGATTTAAAAAAGAAGAAACAGGATCTTTTAATAGCAGATTCAACTTATCTTCGGCAAGTTTCCGAAATAAAAGGAGGAAAATTGACTCCAACTGTTATTATAAAAGCGACTGACCAGGCAACGTATAAAAACCTGGTAGATGTACTCGACGAGATGGCAATATGCCGAATCGGAAAATATGTGATAGACAAATATACCCCAGGCGACAAATACTTGGTTAAGAATTTGGAAACCAAAGGTAACTATCAATCAAATTTTGCGAATTAACAACCTTTTAAAAGAAACTAAAATGAGCAAAATAGATTTAACTTCCTTTGAATGGCGTGAACTCGTTTTTCAGGGGAAAAACAAAGAATATGGTGCATATACGCTACGTGGTGAGTCTGATAAACGTCACAACAGAGCGATGCTAATTATCACCATTGTTACTATTATTGGATTCAGCATTCCGAAACTTATCGATTTTATTAAAAGTAGACAAGCCGATAAAGAAGTTTATACTACTACTGCTATGGCTACTCTTAAGCCAACAGCAGAGGTGAAAGAGAAAGATATTAAGCGGGTTGAATCAGCAGAACCACCACCACCGGTTAAGAACTCTGTAAAATTTACTGCTCCTGAAATTAAGGACGATAAAGATGTTTCAGAGGAAAATGAACTTCAAAGTCAGGAAGCAATCAATAATGCTAAAGGTATTATTTCTATTGCAACTGTTGTAGGTGGTGATGACGAAAATGGACAAGATATTGCCGATTTAAAGCAAGTTGTTACTCAGGTAGTTGAAGAACCGGTTTTGGATGTGGTAGAACAAATGCCTCAGTACCCTGGTGGTGAAAGCGAATTAATGGCTTATGTGTTTAAAAATATCAAATATCCTGTGATTGCTCAGGAAAATGGTATTCAGGGCACGGTTGTTGTAAAATTCGTTGTAACTAAATCAGGAGCGGTTGGAGAGGTCCAAGTTCTAAGACAGTTAGATCCTGCTTGTGACCGTGAAGCTGTCAGAGTTGTAAAAACTTTGCCGAACTTCATTCCAGGGAAACAAAATGGTGTTAACGTAAATGTATGGTTTACATTACCAATTAAATACAAACTGGAATAGATCTTATGTCTAAATTCAGAATTTTATTAGCATTATTTGTCATTACTCTTGTCTCTTGTCAGACTAAGAGTAATGACAAATTTACAGATACCTATGGAGCCGGGAGTATTCCTATGGCGGTAGATGCAAGTTTCGAGCCCATCATAAAAGAAGAGATAGCTGTATTTCAGGCCGAATTTCCAAATGCATCAATCAAGCCTGTTTTTACTGACGAAGTGAGTGCCATTGACTTACTTATGAAAGATAGTGTTCGCGTTGCTGTTGTGACTCGTCCATTGTCTGAAAAAGAAATAAATTACCTGAAAGAAAAACGATTTTCACCCCGTTCTTATCGGTTAGCTACAGATGGTATTGCTCTTATAGTCAATAATTCTAACCCCGATACACTTATGAGCGTGGTGGATTTAAGACGAATATTAAAAGGAGAAGTCAAAAACTGGAAAGATATATATCCAACTTCGAAACTAGGAGGTTTTAAAGTTGTTTTTGATAATACAAATTCAAGTACTGTACGTTATGCAATTGATTCAATTTGTTTGGGAAAACCAATCTCAAATGAATTAAATGCACAGCACACAAATGCAGAGGTTATCAAATATGTATCAAAAACTCCTAATGCGATTGGAGTTGTTGCTGTAAACTGGCTTGACAATGCAAAAGATACAACCAATATGACATTCAATTCAAGTATACGGGTAATGTCAGTAAGTGCTGAAGAGGTGCCAACGCCTGAAGATAGTTATAAACCTTTTCAGTATTATTTGTACTATGGCAACTATCCGTTAGCACGAACTATATATGTTATATTAAATGACCCCCGTGGTTCTTTACCATCAAGCATTACAAACTTTATGACTTCTGACAGAGGTCAACGAATTATTCTTAAGACCGGATTAGTTCCAGCGACACAACCTATTCGAATAGTAAGTATAAAAGGCGAATAATAATAATTTCACTCAAAAAAAATTAAGCTACAATGAATCGTAACCGTTTATTTTTTGTATTTCTTTTTGCATTAAGCACTGTCTTTTTAAGTTCTGCATATGCAGCTCAATCACCATCAGAGGGCCAGGGTATTGCTTATTACCGTGCAGGTTTTCCGTTGGTTGCTAAGCCACTTTTGATTTCAGAAATAGAATCGACGCCCACAACATTGGCTGAAACTTGTTTTACATTAGGAAATATCTATTTTACAGATAATCAATTGGATTCTGCCGCATACTATTTTAACAAGGGCTTGGCAGCTAACCCTACTAACTCTTTAAATTCTGTTGGGCTTACTATGTTGAAAATTAAATCAACACCAGCTGTTGCAGAACAAGAGTTTAAAAAACTGTTGCAATTAAAGCAAAATAAGAAAAATATAGATATATATCTTGCCATAGCAAATGCTTATCTGTTTAATGGTTCACTTGATAATGCTGTTGTTTATCAGGAAAGTGCAAAATCTATCAAAACAAAATATGCGTTGGTTTATGTAGTGTTAGGGGATATTGAATTTGCTAAAAAAGATATTGGTGAAGCTTGTAAGAATTACGAGCAAGCAATTTATTTTGATGATAAATGTAAAGAGGCTTATATCAAATATGCCCGTGCATACAAAAGTGTAAAACCAGATCTTGCTATCGAAAAATTAAATATTCTAAAATCAAAAGCTCCTGATTTCTTGCTTGCAGACCGTGAGATGGCTGATGTGTATTATGCAAAAAATACGATTAGTGATTATAAAAAAGCAGCAGAATTGTATGCTAATTATTTGACATCGGGAAATTCAAATGTTATGGATTTGACTAAATATGCATTTACTCTTTTCTTAAGCGGTGATTTCGCGAAATCATTAGAAGTTTCTAATTTAGGATTAGTTAAAGCGAAAAGGAATCCTGTTTTCAACAGGTTGGCTATGTATAATAATGTGGAATTGACAAAAGTTGCGTCTACTCAAAATAACAAAGAAGAAGCTAAAAAGAAAAATGTTGAAGCGTTGAAATCTGCTTACTTATTTTTTAATCAAACAGATAAACCTGAATTTACTTTTCTTGATTACAGATATTATGGTCAGGCTTTTAGAGATGAGGATTCCATTGATTTAGCACTTCCACAATATGCAAAAGCTTTAGAATTGGATTCTTCGAGAACAGATTTATGGAAAGATATTTCTGATATGAATGCTAAGAAGGGTGATTATAAAAAAGCCATTCTTGCATACAATAAATATTTTAATCCACTTTCTGATGAAGCCAAAACTAATGACATCTATATGCAGTATGGCCGCTTGTGCTATAATGCAGGGGTCGCTGATACTTCATTGTCTGTAATAAACAAAAATGCTGTACTACAAAAAGCTGACAGCTTATTTAAAATAGTTGCTTCTAAAGAAGCAGATAATTATCGGGGCAATTATTGGAGGGCAAAAACAAATGCAGTTTTAGACCCCAATGTTGAAACTGATGTAGCTAAGTCATTGTTCGATATTACGACTTCAGTAGTAGAAGCAAAAGCTGACCCAAGATACAATTCTGTATTAATTGAATGCTATAGATATTCAGGTATTTATTATGTTCAACGTAACGATAATGCAACAGCTATTAAATTCTTTAATAAGATGTTGGCAATAGAACCTAATAATGCATTTGCCAAAAATGCTCTTCAAGCTATTGCTACGGATATTAAAAATGCAAAGGATAAATCTACTAAAGCCGTAGCTAAGCCAAAGAAATAAATTGAGTATAAATTTAAAATATAAGGAAGTGATTGGTTTCACTTCCTTTTTTTATACTCATTAATCTGTATTTCATAATTTTTTTGATTAATTAATACGCAATATCTATTATTATTAGTAATTTTGTCATGTTTTATGTCATTATTACAGTCTGATTATTTTTATTATATGCAACATTCAGAAATTCAAGCAACAAAACAGCGTTTCGGTATTATAGGTACTTCAGAATTGCTGAATAGGGCCATAGATATTGCTGTGCAGGTTGCACCGACCGATTTATCTGTATTGATAACTGGTGAAAGTGGTGTGGGAAAGGAAAATTTTCCACAAATCATTCATCATTATAGCCATAGAAAACATGGGCCTTATATAGCCGTAAACTGCGGAGCAATCCCTGAGGGTACAATTGATTCCGAATTGTTTGGTCATGAAAAAGGGTCATTTACTGGTGCAACCGCTGACCGAAAGGGATATTTTGAGGTTGCCGATGGTGGAACGATTTTTTTAGATGAAGTTGGTGAATTGCCATTGTCTACTCAGGTTCGTTTGTTACGGGTGCTGGAAACAGGTGAGTTTATTAAAGTAGGTTCTTCTAAGACGCTTAAAACAAACGTTAGGGTAGTTGCTGCAACAAATCTAAATATGACACAGGCAACGCGAGATGGGAAATTTCGGGAGGATTTGTTTTATCGGTTAAACACAGTTCCCATTGCTGTCCCGGCACTACGTGAGCGTAAAGATGATATAGTTTTGTTATTCCGAAAATTTGCTTCTGATTTTGCCGAAAAATATCGCATGCCGGCGGTAAAGCTGACTGAGGATGCAAAAGTGTTACTTAGCAACTATTACTGGAACGGAAATGTAAGACAGTTGAAAAATATTACTGAACAGATTTCTGTGATTGAACAACAACGTGAAATTAATTCACAAATTTTGAGGACATATCTACCTAAAGATGATATGGAGAGGTTGCCAGCATTATTCTCAGGTTCTGGACATGAACAGAAATCATTTAATAGTGAGCGAGAGATACTGTATCAGGTACTTTTTGATATGAAAAAAGATATGAATGATCTTAAGAAACTTGTTCATGAGATTATGAACGGTCATACTCCTGAAGTTACTCAGCAGGATTTGCATTATCCAACATCGTTTTTAAGTCATAATGACACCTTAATATCAGGTGCAGCGCCAACAGTTGAATATATCAATGAGAAACAGACGCGCGATGCAAAAACCTATGTAGATGATGTTGATGACGTTGATGCATTCCAAATGGCAGAGGAATACCACGATGTCGACAGTCAAAAAGCTGTTACTTTGGAAGATATGGAACGACAAATGATTAAACTGACGCTTGAGAAACACCGGGGGCGAAGGAAGGCTGCAGCTGCTGAATTGAAAATTTCGGAGCGAACATTGTATCGAAAAATAAAGGAATACGGAATAGAATAAGATTAAAGAAATAATAAATAGATATCTCGAAATGACAAGAAAAAATATCTTAAAAACCTGTGATTTTAATTTGTTAGTGGTACTCGTTGTAACTTTAATATTATCATCATGCACCATTTCTTATAAATTTAATGGTTCGATGGTTGATTATTCTAAAACAAAAACAATTTCAATTTCTGATTTTCCAAACTCGGCAGAACTTATTTACCCGCCACTCGCGCAGGAATTTACCGAAACGTTGAGGGATGCATATACTAAACAAACTAGATTACAAGTGCTTAAAAAAGGTGGAGATATGCACTTGGAGGGTGAAATAGTTGGTTATCAGCTAACTCCGATGGCTATTAGCGCCGATACCTATTCTGCTGAAACAAAACTAACTCTTACGGTAAATGTCCGTTTTTACAACAATAAAAATCCTGTAGACGATTTTGAGAACAAAAAATATACAGCATTTCAAACCTTTAATAGTAGTCGAATGCTGACAGAGGTGCAAGATGAATTGATGAAAACTATGGTTGCAGATATTGTTGATAATATATACAATGATACAGTTGGCAAGTGGTAGTTTGACAGGATTTCAATATTCAAAATAATATAATAAACTTTCTCTATGACGCATGATCAATTCATAACGCTGGTAGCTAAACCTCATTTGGTGAACGCTTCGCATGTAGTAGAATTGAAGGAGATGGTTGAGCAATATCCTTACTTTTCTCAGGGTAATATACTGTATGCTAAGGCATTGCAACAATCAAATAATGTTTTGTTTGCAACTAAATTGAAAACTGCATCTATTTATACCTCTGACAGGAGTTTGCTGTATTATTACATGAACCCCGAAAAAAAGATTGTTACTGAGCCATTCAGAAGGGAGAATAAAGGGAAATCTTCCGGCGATTATTTTGATATGATAAATTCTGTGGAATCAGAGGGTGGAGATGCGAAACAGTCTCTACGAAATTTGGCTGAAAGACTTAAAAGTGCACGTGCAATGGTTACCCCTTCTGCCAAAAGCGAATTTCGGAAAATTGTACCGGATACTAAAGTTGAGAAGCCTGAAATTAAGCCTTTGATTATTGAAAAAAGAGGTGGGGAGATTCAAATACCAGTTGGAATCAATGATGTTTCAGAATTTAATGCTAAAAAACTCATTTCGGAACGAAAATACAGTCAGGCAATTGAAATATTGAAGGCGTTAAATTTGAATAATCCGAAAAAAAGTGTTTACTTTGCAGACCAAATTCGATTTTTGGAGAAAATTATAGCAAACTCAAAAAAATAAACAATATTATGTACATTCTTCTTATTATTCTAATTGTTATTGCATCTATATTACTTACGTTGTTGGTGTTGGTACAAAACTCAAAAGGTGGAGGACTTGCTGCAGGTTTTTCTTCTTCAAATCAAATTATGGGTGTTCGTAAAACAACAGACTTTCTGGAGAAAGCAACTTGGGGATTAGTTGTCTTTGTTGTAGTTTTGTCGGTTGCCTCTGTTGGCGTTCGCAGACATCAGGCAGTAGCTGTAGGAAACGAATCTGAAATAAAAAATCAAATTCAAAATGCTAAGCAAACTGACCCTAATGCAGTAGCTCCAAATTTTGGTGAAACTCCGGAAAAAGCAGCTCCTCAAGCTCCTGCTACTCCTGCAAAAAAGTAAACTAAATATCACAATAAATGGAGCGTATCAAAATAATTTTGATACGCTTTCTTTTTTATATAGAATTACTTATTTCAATAATCAAAAACATTAGGTATGAACTTTATCAATTTGATTGATTATGCGGGTACATTTGCTTTTGCGATAAGTGGAATTCGTTTGGCTTCTGCTAAGCAATTCGATTGGTTTGGAGCTTACGTTGTTGGACTTGTAACTGCTATAGGGGGTGGTACGACGCGCGATCTGCTATTGAATGTAACTCCTTTTTGGATGTTGCAGCCGTCGTATCTGATTGTTACGGCTTTTGCATTGTTGTCAGTCATACTTCTTGGAAAGTACCTTATAAGATTAAATAATACATTTTTTATTTTTGATGCTATTGGATTGGGTTTGTTTGTAGTTGTAGGGATTGAAAAAAGCCTGGCAGCTCATTTCCCGTTCTGGGTTGCAATAGTTATGGGGATGATAACCGGTTCTGTGGGCGGTATTGTGCGGGATATTTTGATTAATGAAGTTCCGTTAATATTCAGAAAAGATATTTATGCACTTGCATGTGTTGTAGGTGGTCTGGTTTATTATGCCTGTTTTCAATTTCATGTTTCGCCAGTAATATCTCAGATAGCATCTGCTGTATCAGTTATTCTGACAAGGGTTTTGGCTGTGAAATATCATTTGAGCTTGCCGGTATTGAAAGGTCATGATGATAAGATTAATTCCTGAATTGTTTTTTAAATTTATATAAGTATGTTACAAATAGACGATACGATAATAAGCCTCGATTTACTTGATGAGAAATTTGTCTGCGATTTAGCTTCGTGCAAGGGGATTTGTTGCATTGAAGGTGATGACGGTGCTCCACTTGAAGAGGCTGAAGTGAAGATTATTGAAGATTTATTGCCACTTATTTGGGATGATTTGACAGATGCATCCAAAGAAGTGATAAAGAAACAAGGTGTTTCTTACATTGACGATGATGGAGAGCCTGTTACATCGATCGTAAATGGAGCGGAATGTGTTTTTACGTATACGGATGAACAGGGAGTTTGTAAATGTGCTATCGAAAAAGCTTTTCGTGAAGGTAAAACAGATTTTTATAAACCAATTTCATGCCATTTATACCCGGTTCGATTGCAGAAATACGATGAATTTCTGGCTGTGAATTATCATAGATGGAGTGTGTGTAATTGTGCCCGGAAGTTGGGTGGAAAATTAAGAGTACCCGTATATCAGTTTTTAAAAGAGCCGCTGATTCGGAAATTCGGAACGGAATGGTATGGGCAATTACAAATTGCAGATAATGAATTAAAAAACAGAAAATAATATGACTGCAAATCGTGTTAAGGTGGAGATTATTACCATTGGTGATGAAATTCTGATAGGTCAAATTGTGGATACAAATTCAGCATGGATGGCTGTTGAGTTGAATAAATCGGGTTTTGAGCTTGCACAGATAACTTCTGTGCATGATGATGCCGCACATATTGTTGAGTCGCTCGAACTTGCATTGAAAAGAGCTGATATTGTATTGTTTACTGGAGGAATAGGGCCTACAAACGATGATATAACAAAACAAACGCTGACTGGATTTTTTAATACAAAACTTGTTTTTGATGAATCGGTAATTCGTAATATTGAACAGCTGTTTGCAAATCGCCCTGGATTTACAATTAATGAATTGACTTATGCTCAGGCAATGGTTCCTGAAAATTGTACAGTCATTCAGAACGTTGTCGGTACTGCTCCTCTTACCTGGTTTGAGAAGGATGCTAAAGTTATTGTGTCGATGCCGGGTGTTCCTTACGAAATGAAGAACGCAATGAGTCGGGAGATAATTCCACGTTTGCAGGATTATTTCAAAACACCTTCACTTCTGCATAAAACAATGTTGGTTTATGGGTACGGAGAGTCTGCTCTGGCTCTGAAAATTGCAGATTGGGAGAATGCTCTGCCTAAAGAGATTTCGCTGGCTTATTTGCCGAATTACGGTGTTGTGAAACTGCGGTTGAGTGGAAATTCTGAAGATATCTTGTCGTTAGAATTTTCTATGAATCAGCAAATTGACCTACTGAGCCAAATACTTGGAAATGCTATTATTGCTTATGAGGATATACCTGTTGAGACTCTTATAGGCAATTTGTTGAAATGCAATGGACTGACTGTTTCGACTGCGGAGAGTTGCACGGGAGGTAATATAGCACATCGCTTTACGTCTATTCCCGGTAGTTCTGATTTTTTTAAAGGATCTGTTGTTGCGTATTCCAATGAAATTAAGACTTCTGTGTTACAGGTCGCTTCGGAAGATCTGGATAATTTTGGAGCTGTAAGTCAGGCTGTAGTAGAACAGATGGCAATTGGTGTTCGCAGGTTATTGAAATCGGATGTGTCAGTTGCAACGTCAGGAATAGCCGGACCGACTGGTGGTACAGCGGATAAGCCCGTTGGAACTGTTTGGATAGCAGTAAGTTCGGAGGATAAAATTATCAGCAAAGAGTTCCGTTTTGGAGCTTTGCGTGAACAAAATATACAGCGTGCTACGCAAGCCGCTTTGCTTCTGTTGAAAGAAATAATTTAAATCAAGTTGAACATTATCAGTGGATTAGTCTGATTTTGGTCCGATTTAAGTATTAATATTGAAATTAATAGCTCGAAATGCTTGTGCAAATGAAAAATATAGTGTACTTTTGCACACTGTTTTTGAGAAAAAATGTAAACAATAAAAAGATATAGAAATGTCAAAAATTTGTCAGATTACCGGTAAAAAAGCAATGGTAGGAAACAACGTATCA
>JAQTTH010000035.1 GCA_028710895.1 Paludibacter sp. | reverse complement strand
TGACGGTTATAAAACAAGAATACTATCAAAAATCACCGCTGTAACGGTTATTCAAATGATAAACAAATTATTAAACAGAAATATCAACAATCTAAAATCATTTGTGGTCTAAATGCACTACGGGTTACCATAATATTCTTTTAAATATCGTCTCCGTATCTTTCTTTTGTGATTTGTTGCAGTGTTTTACCACGTGTTTTGGGTGTCCAGATAGTGCCTATAATTAATGCTACTAGAAGCAATCCTATCATCATATAAGCTGCCGTATTAAATCCTTCGCCATTTTTTCCATAGATATTGACAAATGCTAATCCCCACAATCCCGCTATGCCTCTTACAAAAAAGAACATGATACCTTGTGCTCCCGCACGGTATTTGGCCGGAAAGAGTTCGGAAGCCCAAAGCGCATAAAACGCCTGTACACCTACCCCGGCGTGAATACCCCAAAGTATGGTGAATGCCCATAATGCAGCATAATTTTTTATTCCAATAAAAATGAGGACACACCATGCAGCAACGCCTAACAAAGTGCCGAAGAAATAGAACCAACGCTGATTGACCTTATCGACAAACATGGCAAAACCGAAATAGGTTACAGCAATAATTACAAGCCACTGTATGGCCGACACCATATTAGCGTCTCCATTGGAAAGTCCGCCCGCAGTTTCATAGATATGTGGTTGAAAGAAACCCATCACAGAAGCCACCATATTCCAGCTAATGTAAATAATTGCCAAATAAAGCATGGTGCGAATATTGACCTTATTGGTGAAAAGTGATCCGAAAGACGAGAAAACGCCCGGTTGTTTCTCTTTGCTTTGTTTAGCGTCTTCCCAATCTTTTGATTCATGAAGTTTTCGTTGCATAGTCCATGCTACAAAGGCTACAATAAACAACGAGCCGAAAATAAGACGGCTGCTGAATACATTGATGGCGTCAATGCTCGCATTGTTTCCCAAAATGAATGTCGCAGTTTTTTGTACATAGCTGAATAATACACCGGCAGAAGCATCTGCTTTACCCGGAGCGAGCAACATGCCCAACAATAAAATGATGGTCGGGCCGACTCCCCAGGCAAACTGCGAAATACCCATATTTCGTCCGCGTTTACCCACTTCCGAATTTTCAGAAATATAAGTCCACGATGCAGGAACACCTGCTCCTACCGAGATACCCGTAATCAGAAATCCTGTCAACAGCATTGGGAAATTGACTGTGAACATAATAATGGCAACCCCTAACATATACACAAACATATTGTAGGTATAAATCGTTTTTCGTCCGTATTTGTCGGCCAGAAAACCACCGATAATGGCTCCGATAGCCGCACCAAAACAGTTAGCACTAATGGCATTAAGCCAACCAAGATGCCCTTCGGTAAGTCCGAGGTAATTTTGCCAAAGCGTCAATCCGCTTGCACCGGCAACAATTGCACCAGCATCCAGATAATTAGTAAGCGATACGGCGATCGTACTTTTTAAACTTCCTTTTGTAATTTCCATTTGTATTTATTTTATATTTAGATTTCTTCCTGCATTTCTCTTTATACTATCATTTACCATCGGGCCATTGTTTTCCCATGTATTTCCGGGTCCGTTGGCGTTTTTCAAAAATTTATCCCCTTCAGTGAAGTTGTTTTTTACAGTGATATACGACGAGCCTTCGTCGGTGTACAAATAATACCATTGATTTGGGTCGTGTACATAAGAAGGATGATAAATGTCGTGAACGTAATTTTCGGTAACTAATGTTCCGGGTTGTGCACCAAGGGTATAAATACCTGCCACATCGTATGCATGAGCTGCATACCGATAAATATTATTTCGGGCAACTAAGTTGTTTTTCATACACACAAGATTGCGATTCCAACCCCAACCGAGACTGATTCCGGTGTAAGACACCTCGTTGATTTCATTGTTTAAAATTTTAAAGGTTGAAACATATCCGGCTGCAATAGCCACACAACCCCAGTCTTCGTTAGTCACGTCAGTGAATAGATTGTTGCGAATTTCCAAACCGGTACAAACTTCCCGCAAATCACCCGGATTGTACGGTAAATGTGTTTCGAGCGATGCAGGTGAAAAGCTTCCCGCAACCAATCCGTTTCCGGCAATATCGGTAAAAATACAGTTTTCTACTTTACCACCATTTGTTCCTTCCACATAATCGAGTCCAGAATAGCCAAGATGCTCAAAGTTGCAACCTTCAAAATTGATATTGCGGGCACCCGAAACGGTTACTGCCGCAGCTCCGCGCCCTAACCATCCCTGATTATCGAGTTTATGATTATCCACACGATCAATTTGCGGACGAAGTTTATAACCTTCGGTCAGGTACATTCCGGCTTGAAGTGGGACGTGTCCTTTTTCGGATGGTCGCATCCAGGTGCTATAATTAAAACTGATATTTTTGAAAATAATGTTCTCTACAGGGCGGTCGGTCGTGCCTTCAACCTGTACCAATGTTTCGATAGCCGGAACAATGGCTTCATTTATTTGCTCACCCGGTTTTGGGTAATAATAAAGTTTGTGTGTACGGATATCATGGTACCATTCGCCGGGTTGGTCGAGCAGTTCCATGGCATTGGTCAGGTAAAACGGCGAGTTCACACCGGCACCAATCATCGGTTGTGGCCATGGGCGCTCAAATTGTAATTTACTTTCAGGATTGTGGAATGTCACCGCAGCCGAATCGCCCTGAATACGAATAGATTTGATGCGCAAAAACGACACTGCCCACATTTGATGCAGTACCATTTCAGCGTAAGGAGCTTTCTGAATAGCTTTCACCGCTTTGGCAGGCACCCAAAGCACCTGATTCACTTTATCGTTGCGGATAATGCGGTACATTTTTTCAAAATCAGCTACATCGCGGGCACGAACAGCCTTTTTGCCATTTACCCAAAGCTGACGAAAATCCAGCGGACGACCATTGAAATCGGGCACGTCAGCAACTAAAAGTTTGCCTGACTTTTTCCAGTTATTGATTTTCACACCACCACTTACAATTACTTTCTCTCCTGCAGCGGCACAAATAGTGGTTGGCGATTGTGGCGTTCCACTATCTTCAGGCCGAACATAAAGCGGTTCGTATTGTTCGTAGGTGCCACCTTTCAGAATAATGTTGATGCCGGTTTCAATTCCGGGTGCATTCAGCCGGCGCATTTCACGAGCCTGACGCAACGCAGCTGAAAGCGTGGCTTTGGGTGCTGCAGCGCTACCATCATTCATGTCTTTTCCCGAAGTAGAGACGTAGATATTGGCAGCATTGGTCATTTGCCACATGAGGGCAAAGCCCAGAAAAAAATATTTTATGAATCGATTCATATAAATTTGTTTGTGTAGAGACGCAATGCATTGCGTCTCTACCGGATACGTTATTATTTCACCAACGGCATCCACACCGTCATATCCATTTTGCCACGGTTACCCCAGGCGTAATATGGAATCAGGGTTATACGCGCTGTTTTGTCGGACTTTTCGACCGGACGATACAAGGTATTTTTCCACGAATCTTCGTTTGCCAATCGCGCAGTGCCATCCAAAACAACAATTGAACTTCCGGCAATGGTGGTCTTGCGTAGACTGAATTTTATGTCCGCCGGAATCAACACATTATCTATCGATTTTCCTCCGGCAACGTCGACACCTTCCAGACAATATACAATCGGACCACGTTTCACACAGGTTTGGTTGCGTGTTTCTTCCACCAACGGATTCGATTCGAGCAATTTCACCGGCATATCCAACACCAGTTCCACCACATCGCCTTTTTTCCATACCCGATTGATTTCGGTATATGAATTTGCCCTGGTTTCAGTCGAAAATAACTGACCATTAACGGTTACGGTTGCTTTTTCGCACCATTCAGGAATGCGAAGATACAGCGAAAAAGCTTTTTTAGGTGCATTTTCCACAGATATTTTAACATTACCATCCCAAGGATAATCCGACACCTGAGTCAGGCTGATTTTATCTTTTCCATTGAGCAGCGTTTGCAACTGACTACCACCGTACAAATTGCACCAAACCGAATTATTTCCCAAGCTATAAGCGTAATTTTGGGCTTCGCAAAGCGTACGAACCGTGTTAGGCGGGCAGCAGTTACACATTTTTATATAGGTTTCACGTTCTTTCGACCAACGCAAAGTATATGGAAAATCCTGCGAAATGCGTAACGGATTGGTATAGAAGAAGCGTTTTCCGTCCAGGCTGATGCCGCTCAACACACTGTTATAAAGCGCAGTTTCTACAATGTCGGCATATTTGGCTTCACCGGTAACCTGCAGCATGCGCCAGTTAAACAGCATATTACCAATATTAGCACAAGTCTCGTTATGTGCTGTGGTATTTGGCAGCTGAAATGCACGGCCGTAACTTTGATGCACTTTTTGAATACTGTCCGGTCTGTAGAATGTGCCATCGGGCGAGGTTCCATCATACAACGCGCCACATGCTCCGGTAACGTACATTTTGCGGTTGACAATGTCCGACCAAATGCTGGTCAGGTTTTTCATCAGCTGCTCTTCACCTGTTTCGGCATACACGTCGGCCACTCCGGCGTAGAGGTAGTTAGCACGCACAGCATGGCCCATGGCCTGATATTGCCAGCGAAAAGGAATACGATCCTGATTATCGTCGGTGCCATTTTCGACCATACCACGAATGTCGATCAGATTTTTCGATAGTTCCAAATAACGCGGATTTTTCGTTTCGCGGTACATTTCAACCACACCCATATAGTGCGACGGACAAATGGCATTACGAGCCAGTTCGGCCGAAGCTGTTTCGTAAAAATGACACAGAAAATCGGTTGCTTTGATGGCTACATTGAATAGGGTTGTTTTACCCGTAGCCCGCTTGTGAATTATCCCGGCAGTCATCAAATGACCCAGGTTATAGGTCTCGAAATTCAGGCGATTCTCAAAAGCTTTGTCGTTCTTTTTTCCCGTTTGTGTACCCGTAATTTCCTGATCCTGTTTGTGCGAGTCGACCCCTTTGTTCATTTCGGCAATAACTACCGGCGTATGAATATAACCATCGGCACGTTGAACTTTAGTAATGGTAGCAATGATGCGGCCCATCAACTGATCCAGTTTGGGATCTTTAGTCACCGCATAAACCGACGCCACTGCTTCGAGCCATTTGTAGAAATCGCCATCGTGAAACGGAGGACCGTGATGAACGCCTTTAAGCTCACCGGCAGCCACCTGAAAATTCTGAAATGAATGACTCAAGGTGGTATCGTTGAACGTTTTCCACATCGAAAGAATCATGGTGTCTTTGAAAACAGCAAAGCGCTCTCCCCAAAAACCATTGTTCCAATGCACAGCATCTACGTCTGTACTATTCAGTTTAGTATATTTGCTTACAGAAGTGTTAGTCAGGCCACGATTCTGCGCATTTGTTCCAACTAAAGAGACTACAAAAAAGTAAAGTAAAAAGTATTTCTTCATACTACAAAGTTCAACATGATAATCGTAAGCAAGACGTAAACAATCCGGCTTTGTACTGAAATTAACTTCAAAAAAAATGCTCCGGAACTGACGCTCCGAAGCATTTTATTGTTGAGAATTTTATTTAATTATAAAACAGATACCTTTTGAACTGTAGAACCAGTCTTTACGATATATACACCCGGTGTTAGAGTCATTGTAGTATTTTCGCCCTTAACAACAGACGAAGCCACTTTTAATCCACTGATTCCATAAACCGAAACTACATCACCTACTTTTGCATTTCTAACAACAAGTGAGTTGTTTTTTGAATAAATCAACAAGTTGCTGGTAGTGTTCGATGCGATTGCTGTAGCAGGTGTTGTACCTCCTGTTGCAAAAATTGTAGCTGCCGCATCAAGATTAACCCCTGAAGCAGAATAAGTGCTACCAGTCAATGTTGCATCAGTTTTTGCAGCATAACCAGCACCGGAGAAAATTGCAGGCGCTGTTGTGTTAGTAGCTGTTGCAGGCGTAAAGGCCAATGTAGCTGTAGTTGCAACCTGCGGAGTCAATGTCCATTCGTTTGCATTTACAGCATAACCTGCGAACGTACCTGTAGCGGTTGCAGTTACAGTTGCCGACACTGTATCATTCGCAGCAGGAGTAACCATAACCGGCGCATATGCTGTAGCTGTACCAATTGGGAATAAAGTTCCAGTGGTTAACGCATTTTGAGTCAATACACCAGTGCTGTTTGTTACAACATAACTAGTTGAAGAACCTCCAGAGATTGAACCTGCTTTTAAGCTAGAAGTACCCAAAATAAGATTACCTGTGGTCAGTGTTAGAGCATTACCAACTTTATAGTTGAGTCCCGCTGGAAGAGTTACACTGAATGTTCCTGTAGTAATACCCAAATTGGAGTAGGATACTGGAAAAATGGAAGGAGTAGCCACTGCAGCAACAGTTGTGGTAATTGTTGGAGCAGATGCTGTATATCCGAATTTCACTGTTGAACCAGTTTCAGGGTTAAGAGCAGTTGTCTGTCCTGAAGCACTTTGAACAAATCCAATAACTTTACCAAATACCAATGCTCCTCCATTTTTCACATTTACAGATACAGAACTAGATCCAGCTGAAGTATACAAATCGAATTCATTTTTTGAACGGTTGTATGTTCCTAAATCTAATGTTCCAAAAATGTTATAGACCATTGCACCTTGCGATGCTGTTGGAGCTGCCGCTTTACAATGAAAGCTGGTAGCAACATACATTGAAGCTCCTTGTTCAATAGTACAAGTGCGGGTATAGCCCGTAAACACATCACCATTTTGCAATGAAGTAATACTTGGTGATGCTGAAACAAAGAATGCAAGTGATTGACCGTTTCTTATATATAAATTGAAGTTTTGGGTTGCTGCTGTAGAAGTTGCTGTACCACTCACACTATTTCCTGGAACAAGTCCACCTGCATTAAAAGTTCTATTTGGCATTGAACCTGCAGTTCCGGTGATATTAAGAGCTTTGGCTTGATTGCTGTAATAAACATAAAACCCACACCCATTTCCTCCTGCGGCAGCAATATCCCGTGATCCACCAATTATGCCATCATTATATATTGTAATGCTATCGGCACTGGCTATTGTTGTTGCTGATGTTCCTTGATTAGTATAACCGACACAAAATGCCCTTGCAGTGTTGTAATTGGTACTCCATGCCCATATTTTTCCATAGTTATTGACATTTTTGCAATATGCACTTGATTTGATACTAAATATACCTGTAGAATTTACAGTTAAATCACCATTGATATACATTGCACCACTATTCATACATAACGTTCCGTTGACAGTTAAGTTGCGTGAATATGCAGCAGCTCCCAAAAAAACACTATCTGTAGCAGGAATTATAACATCGTCATTATAAGTTGGAAGTGCGAGTGTAGTAGTGTCAGTAACGCCAGTTAAATCATACCAGGTTGCTCTTGCTCCCCAAAGACCAACACTATATCCTCGTGCTGTAGATACACCCGCAATAGAACTGAGTCTTGAGGTAAAAGTTGCAGCCATCACATTACTTCCAATCCCAATTAACATGGCAAGGAAGATTCCAATAGTAAAAAGTTTTTTCATATAGTAATAAATTATTGATTAATAATATACAAAAGACGCATATATATTTTTATTGTACTCATTATAAATATATCGTAATTATTCAGTTGTAAACATAGACTACAAATAAATATAATGAGTACTATTTTCACTCCTCAACGTCATGTTTTTGTTGTTTAGAAAAAAAATAGTGACTATTAATATTGATGATTAGGATAATTAAACTCTTAGGTGCGCTTTTACTATTTATTCAGCTTTGTGCTGCACAAAAGCTGATGTATGTTTCCACCTCTTTCCACGAACCTGCGAACGAAGGATTACGTTTCATATACAGTCGTGATGGAATTCATTGGGATAGTATTCCTGGTACCTGGCTAAAACCAACTGTTGGCAATCAAAAAGTCTTGCGTGACCCATCCATCACACGCACTCCCGATGGAACTTTTCATCTGGTTTGGACAAGTAGTTGGAAAGGTGATTTAGGCTTTGGATATGCATACTCTAAAGACCTTATCCATTGGTCGAAAGAACAATTCATTTCGGTAATGAAAAATGAACCTACAACAGTAAATGTATGGGCACCTGATATCTTCTACGACAATGAAAGAGGAAATTTTGTAGTTGTTTGGGCATCCTGTATTCCAAACAGGTTTAAAAAAGGAATAGAAGATGAAAAAAATAATCATCGCTTATACTACATTACAACAAAAGACTTTAAAACCATCTCGGCAACAAAACTGCTATACGATCCCGGATTCAGTTCCATTGATGCCACCATTGTAAAACGGGCTAAGAGTGATTATGTGTTGGTTTTCAAAGACAATACCCGCCCAAACCGCAATCTGAAAGTTGCCTTTGCAAAGTCACCTACCGGTCCATATTCTAAAGCCAGTGCAACTTTCTCTGAAAATTTTGTGGAAGGTCCTACTGTCGAGAAAATTGCTGATAATTATATAATCTACTTTGATGAATATCAAAAGTTCAGCTATGGAGCTGTTTCAACCAAAGACTTTATTCATTTCAGCAATATATCCCGAAAAGTTTCAGTTCCCAAAGGACATAAACATGGAACAATATTTAAAGCACCTGCCTCAATGATTCAAAACCTTATAAAAGTTGGAAATTTGAACATATCTCAAAAAACAGATTCTACTTCCAATAATCTTTCTTCGATTAAGTAAAAACTTGATTATCTTTGTATTCCTTATCTTTGCTTCAAGATGAAAAAACTCAAACTCATATTTTTTGTCGTGATATTGATTTGCATTTCTGCAAGTAAGCTTCCTGCACAGGAAAAAATCCATTATTCCGGCAAAACAATGGCTAACCCCGATTACCACGACGGACAATTGTCGCCGGTAGTGGGTGTGCACAACATACAGGTGATGCGCGCCAATCGTCAGCATCCCGATGCTTCCAACTGCAACGGCTGGACGTATAACCACCAACCCATGCTGGCTTACTGGAACGGCAAATTCTACTTGCAATACCTCAGTGGTGAGGTGGGCGAGCACATTCCGCCTTCGCAAACTTTCCTGCAAACTTCGGTGGACGGCTATACCTGGACCAATCCGCAAGTACTTTTTCCGCTTTACAAAGTGCCTGATGGATATACGAAACCTGATTACAAGGGAGTTGCCAAAGATTTGACAGCCATCATGCACCAGCGTGTGGGGTTTTATGTTTCCAAATCCGGACGATTGATTACCATGGCATTTTACGGTGTGGCGTTAGATAAAAAAGATGACCCGAATGATGGCAACGGCATTGGCCGCGTGGTGCGTGAAATCAAAAAAGATGGCACGTTTGGCCCGATCTATTTTATTCATTACAACCATGCTTTCAACGAAAAAAACACCGATTATCCATTTTTCACCAAAAGCAAAGACAAAGCTTTTGTAACCGCTTGTCAGGAAATTCTGGATAATCCGCTTTACCGCATGCAATGGGTAGAAGAATCCGACCGAAACGACCCGATTATTCCATTGAAAAAAGAATACAAAGCGTTCAACTATTACCATTTACCCAATGGAAAAGTGGCTTGTTTATGGAAATTTGCACTGACATCGATAAGTGAAGATGAAGGCCATACATGGGATACAATTGTCGCTCGTGCCAAAGGTTTTGTGACCAGCAATGCCAAAATATGGGGACAACGCCTCACCGACGGCAGCTATGCCACGGTGTACAATCCGTCGGAATTTCGCTGGCCATTGGCCATTTCCACTTCTGCTGATGGACTGGATTATACAACATTAAATCTGGTGCATGGCGAAATTACCCCGATGCGCTATGGTGGCAACTACAAATCTTACGGTCCGCAATACACCCGTGGTATACAGGAAGGCAACGGTATTCCGTACGACAAAAATATGTGGGTGACCTACAGTATGAACAAGGAAGATATGTGGGTGTCTCGCATTCCGGTGCCGGTAAAAATTACACCGACCACGCAGGCCAGCGACAACCTGGATAATTTTTCCAAAATCAACGATCTTGCAGACTGGAACATCTATTCGCCACTATGGGCACCGGTTTCGTTAGATAAAATAAACGGTAAAAACTGGCTGACTTTAAGCGACAAAGATCCGTTCGACTTTGCCAAGGTAGTTCGCAAAATTCCAGCAACCAAAGAGCTGAAAGTGTCGTTCGATTTGTTAGCTGAACAAGCCAACCGCGGTCAGTTCCGCATCGAGTTTCTTGACGAAAAAGGCATCGTTTGCTCCCGATTAGAACTTCGTCCTGATAGTACTTTTCAGGCAAAAGGTGGTTCGCGTTTCTCGAATATGATGAAATATCAAGCCGGAAAAATATATCATGTAGAAGCACAACTTTCATCCGAAAACCGTAGCATTAAGGTGTTGGTGAATGGCAAACAAGTGGGTATTCGTATGTTCTTTGCACCAGTTGCCTCTATCGAGCGGATTGCTTTCAGCACCGGCGAAACCAATGCATTCCCAACGCCCGACACCCCTGCCGACCAGGATTACGATCTGCCCAATGCAGGTAATCAGGCTCCGTTAGCCGTTTTCAGCATAGCCGGACTGAAAACCGAATCGTTGGACAAAGACGCATCGGCTTCGGTACTTAGCTTTGACAAGTTCCGCCATTATGTGGACTATTTTAATTCGATGGAAGATGAAAACATTGCGCAAGCCATTCCTAACGCACAATCGGCTGAATGGTTGGAGAAAAACATTCCATTGTTCGAATGTCCGCAACATAATTTCGAAGAAATGTTTTACTACCGATGGTGGACCTTGCGCAAGCACATCAAACAAACGCCAGCCGGTTATGCATTTACCGAATTTCTGGTTCCAAGAACGTATGCTGATAAATACAACCTCATTTCGTCGGCGTTGGGACATCATATTTACGAAAGCCGCTGGTTGCGTGATACGACCTATATCAACCAAAATATTCGTACATGGTATCGTGGCAACGAAGGGGCACCAATGAAAAAGTTGATGGCCTTTAGTTCCTGGAATATCGATGCGCAGCTCAGCAAGTACTTCGTAACCGGCGACAAAAAATTCCTGCTGGATATGCTAAAAGATCTCGAAGCTGAATATGCCCGCTGGGAATCGACTCACCGCTTGAAAAATGGCCTTTACTGGCAGGGCGATGTACAGGACGGTATGGAAGAAACGATCAGTGGCGGTCGCAAGAAACAATTTGCCCGCCCCACCATCAACAGCTACATGTTTGGCAACGCCAAAGCATTGGCACAGATGGAACAATTGGCAGGAAATACCGACAAAGCCAAACTTTACAACATGAAAGCCGACACCATTAAAAGCCTTATTGAAACAAAACTCTGGAGCACGAAACAGGGATTCTTCGAAACCATGCGCACTGATTCACTGGCAAATGTGCGGGAATTTATCGGCTATCTGCCCTGGTATTTTAATATGCCCACCACTGCCAAATACGACAGTGCATGGACACAACTAGCCGACGAAAAAGGTTTTTCTGCCCCTTATGGCATGACAACAGCCGAGCGTCGTCACCCGCTGTTCCGCACCCATGGCGTGGGAAAATGTGAATGGGACGGTGCTGTATGGCCCTTTGCTACTGCCGAAGTGCTCACAGCTATGGCCAATTTCATGAACAACACTCCGCAAAAAGTAACCAACGATAGCGTGTATTTCAGCCAGTTGGAAAAATACGTGCAATCGCAATCGCACCGCGGATTGCCTTACGTGGGCGAATACCTCGACGAAGTGACCGGCTACTGGCTCAAAGGCGATCAGGAACGCAGCCGCTATTACAACCATTCCACTTTCAACGACCTGATCATTACCGGACTGGTGGGATTGCGTCCGCGAGGAGATAATACCCTTGAAGTAAATCCGCTTGTGCCTACGGGAAAATGGGATTGGTTCTGCCTGGACAATGTGCTGTACCATGGTCACAACCTGACCATCGTTTGGGACAAAAATGGCGACAAATATCATCTGGGTAAAGGATTGCGTGTATTGGTGGATGGAAAGGAAGTGGGTTCAACACCAAAACTGGAAAAACTGCTGATTAAAGACGCATTAAAATGAGAAAATACATTTTCCTGATAGCTGTTCTGCTGACTTCGACGTTGACACAAGCAGCTGATATCAACAAACTTAATTGTAAGTTACTCAACAATTCGGGCTCGGTCTGGATCGGCGCCATCCGTGCCGACTCGGCTCATATTCCTGCCGGAAAACGCTTTCCGAGTTGGGAAATGGGTACATCCGAATACAAGGCTGTCTGGAAAAATATCAATCCGGTTTCCTGCAAAAGTATTTTGCTTCGGAAAACATTTTCTGCACAAAAAGAAATCAAAGAGGCGGTTGTGAGCATTTGCGGATTAGGTCATTACGAACTGACTATCAACGGTAAAAAAGTAGGCGATGGTGAATTTGCACCCTATTGGAGCGATTACGATAAAACGATTTATTATAACAGCTTTGACATTACTTCTTACCTAAAAAAAGGTGAAAACGTATTCGGTGTGTTGCTGGGAAATGGTTTTTTCAATACGCAGGGTGGTCGTTACAGCAAGCTGAAAGTTACATTTGGAGCGCCCACGCTGCTTTTCAGAACGATTATTCGCTATACCGATAATTCTTCGGAAGAAATCGTTTCGGACAAAAGTTGGAAATACGCTTTTAGTGCCATTACCTTCAACGATATTTACGGCGGAGAAGATTACGATGCACGGTTGGAACAAAAAGGCTGGGACAAACCCGGATTCAATGATTCTGCATGGAAGACTGTTGTAGTTCAGGAGCCGCAAAAAGGCAAACTGACACCTCAAAAAGGTGCTCCGATTCGCATTATGGAGCAGTTGCCTTACAAATCGGTAAAAAAACTCACTAAAGTCGAATGCGACAGTTCGTCTGTTCGTTCCAAACGCAAAGTAGATCAATCTGCTATGGTGTTCGATATGGCTCAGAACCTCGCTGGCTTTCCGCAAATTACCGTCAACGGAAAGCGCGGCGACACGATTACGATTTTTGTCGGCGAATCGGTATTTCCCGAAGGCGTGGTGGATCAGCGTCAAACTGGTCGTCCGCATTTTTACACCTATGTGCTCAAAGGTGCCGGCGACGAAACCTGGCATCCACGCTTTTCGTACTATAGTTTCAGGCACATTCAGGTAGAAGGTGCTGTGCTGAAAGGCGATAAAAATCCACGAAAACTGCCAGTTCTGAAAGATATAAAATCTTGTTTTGTATATAATTCAGCTCCGCAAATTTCCAGTTTCGAGTGTTCTAATGAGTTGTTCAATAAAACACATATTTTAATTCAAAAAGCTGTTCAGAGCAATATGCAGGGCGTGTTTACCGACTGTCCGCAACGCGAAAAACTGGGTTGGATAGAGCAATTGCACCTGAATGGGCCGGTGTTGATGTACAATTACGATTTGAAGGATTTTCTTCCTAAAATTATGCAGGACATGGTGGATGCTCAACAGCCCGACGGTTCGGTGTCGTCCATTGCGCCGATGTATAATATTTTTGGCAGCAAAAATGGCTTCGACGATTTTGGCGTGTCACCCGAGTGGGGAAGTTCCATTATGATTATGCCGTGGATATATTATGAATTTTATGGTGACTCGTCATTAATTGTAAATAATTACCAACCGATGCGCCGCTGGGTGGATTATATGACTTCCCGTGCGAATGATCATGTGTTGTCGTTTGGCCTTGGCGACTGGTACGATTATGGTAACTATAAAGCCGGATTTGCGCGCAATACGCCCGTACCATTTGTGGCTACAGCCTATTATTTTTATGCCTTGAAATATCTGGTAAAATCTGCGGAAATGGTGGGGAACAAATTCGATGCGGTACATTATTCAGCTTTAGCCGAAGATGTCCGCAATACATTGAACACGAAGTTTTTCAATGCTGAAACCAAACAATATTCCACCGGAAGTCAAACAGCTAATTCATTGGCCATTTATATGGATATTGTGGAGACTGCTAACCGTCAGGCGGTATTGGATAATCTGGTGAAAGACATCAAAGCGCACGGCAATCGGCTGACAACCGGCGATATTGGCAACCGCTATTTGTTCCAAACGTTGGCCACTAATGGATTAAATAACCTGATGTACAAAATGTTTAACCACGAAGAAGCGCCGGGTTACGGTTTTCAGTTGAAATATGGAGCCACCACACTTACCGAACAGTGGGATCCACGTCAGGGAGCTTCGTGGAATCACTTTATGCTGGGACAAATCGACGAATGGTTTTTTGCATCGTTAGCTGGCATTCAGGCCGACCCGAAACAGCCGGGCATGAAGCATCTCATCATCAAACCCGAGTCGGTTGGCGATTTGAAATTTGTAAAAGCATCTACTCAGACATTGTATGGAAAAGTGGCTGTAGAATGGACAAAAGAAGGGAATACCTTTAAACTTAAGGTTATTATTCCTGTCAATAGTTCGGCAGATGTTTATTTGCCCGGCGAGAAAGAGCCAAAACGTGTGAACAGCGGAAGTTATGCGTTTGAAAAAATAATAATATAACCCGTAGTGCATTTAGACCACAAATGATTTTAGATTGTTGATATTTCTGTTTAATAATTTGTTTATCATTTGAATAACCGTTACAGCGGTGATTTTTGATAGTATTCTTGTTTTATAA
>JAQTTH010000023.1 GCA_028710895.1 Paludibacter sp. | reverse complement strand
ATTGAATTGAAAGGTGAAAGTTTAAGAAAAAAACGGTAATTTTGTCAGACCATTGTGTTTAGCGATACACAACCTAAGGGATGGTCAATATCACCGGAATGGATGGTCAGTATCACCGGAATATCCAATATATCTACAAACTTGTACATTTAGGTTTCAAACATTACTCATTTGTTTTACCTACAATTCAGCAAATACAAGAACTGCCCCAATTTTGTAAGTAAACAAAATTGGGGCAGTTTCCTTGATAATACAGAAATTACCAACACTTAGCTATTTATTTGATTTTTCCTATTTAAAATCAATTTGAAAATTCCTTTCACTCCTATCCAATAACGGTAAGGATAATAAAATAAGAAAAGAGATGAATTTTTTATATGATACTTTTGAAGCATAAAATCCTTAGAGGGAAATATAATATCAAATATATATTTTTGCTTTTGAGAAAGTTTTGGTAGTTTTTTTATATTAAAAGTGTGCGCTGGGATTTGGTTAGCATATACAATCGACTTGTAACCATTTAAATATTTATAAAAAAGTTGAATATCATTTTTTTTCAACAAAATAGAATAGTTTTGGACTATATGATTCGGAACTTTTGCATTCATAAATCTATTAACCAATAAAATATACAAGAAAACATTTTTTTCACAATTATATTTCTTGCTTATTTCAATTAATACATTCCAATCAATTTTTGTTGAACAATTTTCTAAAACATTTACGATATCATTGAAACATGTGAATTGGACATGACCAGTTCGAAAATGTTTGTCTAAATGTACACAAAGATGAATAAGTAAATCTGTAGTATTTAATGCTAAAACATGAATGTTGTTTATTTTAACGCTTATAGCATTTTTCCATAATTCATCGATATTCAGATTGTATTTCTCTGCACTTTGATGTAATCTTATATGTATTTCTATAGAAACACCATTTTGAACCATTGGAGAATAATGAACAATTTCTGACTGACTTTCAACAAATTGAGATATATTTGACTCTGTTGAAACTGGACTATAACCTAAATCTCGTAATAAAGATAAAATTGTCAATCCATCTTTCTCATTAACCAATAAATCTATGTCACTAAATTGTCGTAAACCAATATCCTGATATAGCCATTCCGACAAGTATATACCCTTTAAGACAATTATTGGAATTTCTTGTAGGGATAAAGCCTCTCCTAATACCCGAAAATGTTCATATAATACAACACCACGTGTAAAAGTCTTAAAGTATGCTTGTTGAAGATTGACATATACTGACTGAGGAATAAGATTACGATTAGATAATAAAGGTATTTTCTTATAAAATAATGGACCAATACCACGATCAATAATAGTTGTTGTGAAATAATCCCAATTATTGACTTTAGAAATTAATGTATTTATCTTTTCAATTTCTATAATAGTTGGATTTATTTTTATACTTGACAAAATAAGAAGATCTTCGGAAGTTAACTTCATTGTTATATCTTTAAATCAATTTATTGATATTTCATAATCAGCATAAAATTATGTTCTATTTGTATCAAAAAAAATTATATATGTTTACATATCTAATAAAATAATTTTATCTTCAATTTTTATTTTTCTAAATTATCAATTGCTTCAATCATACGTGACCACGAAAATTTAAGTTTTTCAATTTTCAAATTTTCTATCATTTTTTCAGATCGACTATTTACAAAAAAATCAACTAAAGCATCAGCTATCTGAATTGGATCTGGAGCTACAACATATCCTACTTTACCATTAGGGACAATTTCGGCAAGACCACCAACGTTAGTAACTAACATCGGTTTTTCAAAATGATAAGCAATTTGACTTACACCACTCTGTGTCGCTGAACGATATGGTTGAGCAATCAAATCTGCTAAACTAAAATAATTTTTCACCTCGTTGTCGGGTATGAATTCAGTACGAAGTTCGATATAATCTTCAAGTCCTAATCGAGCAATTATATCAAGATATAACTTACGATCTTCATAGAATTCACCAGCTATGATTAATCGAATTGGAAGTTTTCTTAAACGAGAATCGGAGAAGGCTTCTAAAAGTAAATCCAATCCTTTATAATATCTTATAAAGCCAAAAAATAAAATATACGAAAAATCGCTTTTTAATCCTAGTTTATAGGCTGATTTTTTTTTATCTAATATAGAACCATAATGATCATATATAGGATGTGGTGTCATCACTTTTGGTTTATTTTCTGAATCAAATTTATTTATATCAACTATAACTGATTCCGACATTGCTACGAAACCATCTATTGACTTAATAAAGTATCGAGGTAAAATAATGTCTAGGATTGTTCGCTCATGTGGAATCATATTATGAATTATTGCAATCACCTGAGTCTTTGATGATTTCGCTAGACGACTAATTGTACCTAAACAAGGTGACATAAAGGCCATCCAATAACAGAATATTATTTTGTCTGCAGATTTACTTTTTAAAAACTGTCCAACAGAAAACCAATTTAGTGGATTAAGCGCATTTATTTTTCTTGTAATTGTCAAATCTGAAGGTGCAGTTTCAGTAGAATATTGAGTTTTACCAGGGAACAAGAAACCTGGATATTGCACAGTATAAGTAATTATCTCAACGTCATTACCTTGTTTAATATATTCACGTGCTAATTGTTCATTAAAAGCTGCTAAACCTCCACGATAAGGAAACGCCGGACCAATAATAATAATTCTCATTCTTTTAAATTTTCATAATCAATTTACGTGAAAAATATCAAAATATTTTCCAGCCGTGACACCCACCTTCACTAAATTGAAAATCAACAACTTTACCATCAAGACAATTTAATTTCTTTACAACTTTTACTTTATCTATTGGATTTACAACAAACATTATGAATCCACCACCACCGGCACCAGAAACTTTTCCTGTCAATGCTCCAGCACTCAAAGCAACATCGAATATTGAATCAATATGTGAATTTGATATTGATGTAGCCATCTTCTTTTTATCCTCCCATCCACTTCCAAGTATCTTTCCAAACTTAGAAATATCGCCTTTCAATATTGCATCTTTCATATCTATTGAACTTTGCTTTATACGATGCATGGCTTCAATAGCAATTATATTACCTGATATCGTGTTTTTCTTTTGTTCATCAATTATCATCGCTGACGAACGTGAAGCACCTGTATAGTAAAGAATCATAGATGCTTCTAATTCATCAATAATCCAACGTTTCACCCTTAATGGATTTACAATTACTTGCTCATCTTTTTTGAATTCCATAAAATTAAAACCACCAAATGCAGCTGCATATTGATCCTGTTTACCACCACTTAATCGTAAGTCGAACCTTTCAATCTCATAAGCTAGTCTAGCAATTTCATATTCACCCAGCGGTAAATTTAACCATTCTACAAAAGCCTTTACGATAGAAACTACCATAGTAGATGACGAGCCTAAACCACTACCAGGAGGAGCATCAGAATAAGTAGTTATAGAGAATGATAGTGCATCTAAATTGTAATCCTTAATTATTCTATTGTAAACTCCTTTGTGTAGATCTAATATTCCATTAATTGGTAGAACAGAAGATAATACATATTCTACACTACAGTCGATATCTGGGGCATTTAATTTTATTAAATTGTCATCTTGTTCAACAATAGTACAATAAGAATACAAATTAATCGTTGCATTTAAAATTGAACCTCCAAATTGATCACTGTAAGGAGAAACATCACTTCCACCACCGGCTAATCCTAAACGCAAAGGTGCTTTAGATCTGATTATCATATTTTGTTATTTTATAAGAGATAATGCAAAATTAATCAGACTTTCTGATTCATTTTCTTTATTAATAAAAACTGTCTTCATACCTAATCTATTACCGAATTCCATATCAGATAAACTATCACCAATCATTATAGAGTTTTGGAATTCAATATTAGGGAAATCATTCTTTGCTTGAAAAGCCATTCCTGAATTTGGTTTCCGGTTCTGACTTTCATTACTTAAATCTGTACAGTAATAAATTTGATCTATTCTACCTCCGCAATTCTCAATTTCAGTTTGCATTTTTGAATGAATATCCTTTAATGTATCTTCTGTCATCAAACCTTTACATACACCACGCTGATTAGTAACTATAAAAATATGTTTAAAGTATTTAGCTAATATTGAAAGTGCGTCTAAAACGCCAGGCAAAAATTCAAATTCATCCCAACACTTCACGTAATCATTCTTTAGATGCTTATTTATTACTCCATCCCTATCTAAGAAAACTGTTTCATATTTTTCTGAAGTTTCCATATTTAAATTTACAACTTATTCTAAATTATGTTTTTTTGAAATCAACTTGAGCTTTAGCATAATCTTCCGGTATACCAATATCGATAAAATAGCCATTGCTATTAAACCCATAAATTGCTGATTTTCCTACGTGTTTTTGTAAAATATCAGTTTCAAATGAAAACTTTTCATTCTCTTGCTTTAATAAGTTCGATTGATGATTAAGTAAATATGTTCCCCCATTAACTTGACCTACATCACAAGCCTGTTTCTCATGAAAAGCTATTATTCTATTATTCTCATCAACACTTACTTTTCCATATCGATTAAAATGCTCCATAGACTTTAATGCGATACTAATTTCAGCATTTTTCGAATAATGAAATTCATACATTCTGGCTATATCTACTTCAAAGAAAGTATCTCCATTCAAAATCAAAACCTGTTCTTCATTGGCTTGTTCTAAAGCCAACTTAATTGCACCTCCCGTTCCTAAAGGTTCACTTTCAAGGGCGACAGAAATCTTGAACGACCAATTATTTTGCGATACCCAATCCTCAATAACTTCATTTTTGTAACCCAAAGCTAATATTACATGTGTGAAATTATTTTTTTCGAGATACTTGAAAATGTAAAATAAAAATGGCTGATCAGCTACTGGTGCCATACATTTAGGAAGCACAGCAACAACACTTCTTAAACGAGTCCCTAAGCCACCAGCTAACACTATTGCTTCCATTTATACTTCTGGTTTTAAGTGATTAAATATCTTATCTTCTACTAGAAAGCAGAGTATGTGACCAATTAAAATATGACACTCTTGTATTCTGGGTGTTTCATCTGAAGGCACTTTAATACATATATCACATAAATCAGCCATTTCACCCCCCGTATCGCCAGTAAAACCAATTGTTTTGACACCAATTTCTTTACATGCTTTTAATGCTTCAATCACATTCAAAGAATTACCCGAAGTTGAAATACCGATAAATACATCACCTACATTACCTTGCGCTTGTATCTGACGAGCAAAGAGCTTCTCGTAACCATAATCATTGCCAATTGCTGTCAATATCGAAGTATCGGTTGTTAATGCGAGTGACGGAAGCCCTGGCCGATCAAAATAAAATCGACTAACAAATTCACCAGCTATATGTTGCGCATCAGCTGCACTACCCCCATTACCAGCTAATAAGGTTTTTTTCTTTTCTTCATATGCAGAAATAATCATATTTGCTGCACTTTCAATTGTATTAAGTAAAATCTGATTATTAATGATTAACTCCTTTACATTAATAGATGATTGGATTTGTTTTTTTATTAAATTATTCATAAATGTCTCTTTTATACATTAATTTTATACAGAAAAGTTTCGTATACTTTTTTTAACTGAGCTATATTCTTACAATATATTGTTATTAAAAGTAAAGTACTTAAAGTCTGTGCATTGGGTTTAAATCATTTATATTTTATTATTCTAGGCAAAATGTACTGTGGAATTTTCCGCCCAATCTTACATCCAAGTGTAAATAAACCCCACAATTTGTACCTTCTTATAATTGCATAGTCTTCAGTAGATTTTTTCTTCTGTAAACTCGGAGTAGTACTTTTTCCACCTAATCGCATTTTTACAACCCAAGTATCTATAAAATATGTTTTAATATTCGTTTGACTAAACCAACGTAATGATATTTCATAATCACTACATATTGAATATTGTGTATCATATAAACCGTATAGTTTAAATAATTCTTTTCGTACGTAAATTGTAGTATGCAAAGGTATCCATCCAAAAGGTAAATACATTTTCTTGTACGCTTTAGATGGATAAATTCTTTTTACTTGATTAATATCATTTTTATCAACGTATTGTCCATTTCCATATACAATATCAGTATCATACTTTATAAAGGCATCCACAACTGTTTGAATCGTATTATTACAATATAATATATCATCAGAATGTAATATACCTATAATATCACCTGTTGCTTGCTCAATTCCTTTGTTTAATGCATCATATAGTCCATTATCTTTTTCAGATATATAATAGGCTAGCTTATCAATATAAGGTAATATTTCTTCCTGTGTTCCATCAGTTGATCCACCATCAATAAGTATATATTCGATGTTTAAATAAGTCTGGTTTAATATTGATTTAATGCAATCTGCAATACAAACCTTATTGTTAAATACTATTGTTATTATTGACACTTTCATTTTAAAATTCTTTCTCTAATTTTGATAGCTGGATTACCTTGATAAATCTCATTTGCCTGCATATCCTTTGTAGCAATTGAACCAACAGTAAGAATTGAACATGAAAATGCTGTAACACCAGAAGTAACGACTGCCTGAGCACCAATCCAAACACCATCTTCTAATATAATTGGCGCATTACGATATGGCATAAATCTATCTGTATAATCATGATTACCTGTAAGCAACATTGCACCTTGAGAGATACATACATTACTGCCTATAGTGACTCTATCCAAATTGTCAATCCAAACATTTTCTCCAATCCAAGAGTTGTCACCAACTACAAGATACCATGGTGATTTTATAATCACGCCAGGTTTTAAACATATATTTTTCCCTAATTTAGCTCCAAAAATGCGTAATAAAAAAAATTTGGAACACATTATTGGATTCCAAGCAGGTCGAACAAACAAAGTGTTAACAAAGTACCATAAAAGAATTTTTATTGTACCTGCACCTTTATTATATCCTCTTGAGTCAAATTTAGAGAGATCAATTATTTTTTCGGACATGAATTTAGAAATTAAATTTAACAATAACACTTATATAGACAGAAACATCATTGATATTTATAAATATATTTTATTTATTACCCAAGGATTTCAACTATCTTATTTGCCCAATCATCCATCTCCACTACATGGCAATAACTATTATCGATTAAATCATTTTTATATCCCTCAAAACCAAATGGAGTTGAAATAAATGGAACACCTTCTTTAAAGTATGTCATCAGTTTAATTTTAATTCCTCCTCCTATCACATCAGGATTCACATATAGTGCTTTGCCCTTTAAGGGCAAATCATCTCCATTGTACCTACCATGACCAAATATATTATTTTCTGGATTATTAAACTGGGATGTCTGACTACCCCATAGGTGAAACTCAATATCCGGGATTACTTGCTTAACCTTTGGTAATACATACTTTATAAACCACATAACCGAAGATGTTTTATGCCCTTCTACTCCTCCATACCAAACGAGTTTTTTATCTAAAATATTCAGAATATCTTGTTTCGTTGGTATTTCAGGTTCATAATACCATACTTCCGAATCAGATATACTTCCAGTCATAGAAGTATAATAATTTCGATCTTCATCTGAAATAAATATTTTAAATACATTTTTATCATTAAAAATTTCGAATTCCAATTTAGCCAATGTATCCATTTTTTTTTCAAATCTCCAATCCTGCTTTACTCCTAATATTCTTTCACGTTCTTTAATACGGGCAAAACAATTATGAAATCTTAAATTAATTTGTTTATTTGGATAAAGTTTTCTTATCGCTCGATAAAATGTAACCTCATCACAATGAATAGAATCAAATTCTAATTTATTTAAAGATTTTAAGGTATCATAATCAATCTCGTGATGAAAGCGATTTTGCAAAATCTTTTTTAATGATTCGAAGGAATAAAGTTGTGGAAGTTTTACAAAAACATCATTACTTTTGATATATGGAATATTTGATGTATTTGCACACCAAACAACTATATCTTCACTTTGAGGTTTTAGTTTATTATAAGCAAAATGCACACCAAAATTATAACCTCCTTCTAAATTAGCAGGGGCTGGAAATAAATATAAATTCATAGAGAATATATTGTTAAATATAATTAGTCTTAAAACAAACTATTAATAGTTTTAGGTGGTCAAATTAAACTTCATTTTTTTGAAGTTTTTTTAATTTTAATATATTGTTTTCTATTATTTGAATATAGAAAAACCAACAGTATAATTGGCATAAATTGTAGTGACCAATAGGGCATTCCAGCATATAATTGATCAACTAAATAATGAAATGCAAATAATTGAATAATAATAATATGCGAAATACTTGTCAACTTGACAAAAATAAATTTTAATGGCAAATATATTAATGAAATTGTATAAAAGAAAAAACCGAACAAGCCTAAATCTAGAAATGCTTGCATGAAAGGAACATCAATAAATCGAACAATAAAACCTCGACCAAACAAAAGTTGAAATGGATTCAAATCATTCATTGCATTTTGAAAATAAATCATATTACCTTTTCTTATTAATGCAGATTCGTCTGTTTTACTACTACCAAAAAATGAAGAAAGTCCATTAAATATATTTTCAATCATGACATTAATCATTGTATAAAAGTATATATTTGATTGGTACAGATAGACAGAAAAAAAAATTAATATTATGGCAACAAAAGTGTAAATAATTATTGAATTTCTTTTATGAAATATTCCAATACCTATTTGATGTTTTTTCCAAAAATAAATCAGTAGACTTAAAAGACATACTACAATTGATGCCCTTGTATTAAACATATATAATCCAAGAAAAACCGAAACAATCAGAATCGGTTTAATTAGTGTCTCGATATTGTTCTTACTTTTATACACTATTGCTGTAATAAAACAAAGAAAAAGAGCACGACCCATAGTCGTTTTATCACCTCCATGTTCCATTCTATTTGTTTTAAGCGTTGAATCTGCAAAAACATTTTCGAGATAAATACCCGTAAAACCGCGTGTTACCTGATAAAGTATAACAAGAGTAATAAAACCTGAAATATAGAAAAGGTACCTATCTAAATTTATTAAATTTAAATTTCTATTCAGAGTTGACAAAGCAATTATTACAGCAAATATATACAATTGCATTACAATTATCTGTTTATTAAGACTTTGGTAATGTGATGGAAATAAAAGCAGATATAAAAATGAAATAAAATTGAACAAAAATATGTATGTAAAATACTTATTGTATGATGGAAATATGAATCTGAAGAGATTCCGATAATTTACAATAAATAAAAAACTTAATGCAAAAATTAATTGAACCAACTCTAGCTTTGGATAAACATTTCTAATTGCTGTTCCAAATGGAAGACCTATAAGCATTAATGCAAATCCGATTTCATTAAGCATCGAGTAATTCTTTTGCAATAGTACATTGTGTGTATTTTCCTGACTTGACATTATCTTAAAACATTTCTTTTAAACTAAATTGTCATAATACATATATTATTAATAATAATTTCTATTGCACCAAATATTATTCCTTCACAATATGTTGTGATATGTTAAGTTTAAATTTATATACATTTATTTTTATATAAGTAGTAGCTAAACAACGAATAACAAAAATCTTTTCCTATTGACTATACATTAAACTTCAAACCCATTAATTAATTTCACTCTGTACATTTACCGATTTAGTAGAGGATTAATTTCCGAATATTAAGACGACAGTTTCATTTTGAATCCATCTTTATATGCATTTATCAATAAACTTCTTTGGTGTTTGTCATATTTCCAATACTTCCGTATGAAATAATGGAGGAAATTAGCCAACAAAACTACAATAAAATGCAATTTAGAAAAGTTCTTTCTACAAAAATATACTTGATTTCTATAATTGAATTTAATATAGAAATCACTTTTCATTCCCCCTGTACTTGTACTCTCTTTATGCCAGACCATAGCATTTGGAAAGTAACCTATTTTCTTTTTGTGTTTTTTACATCTGTAAATCCAGTCGGTATCATCGTAATAAACAAAATAATTTTCATCAAAAATTCCAATATCATCAAAAATTTCACTCTTAATCAACATAAAACAAGTTGGGGCATACTCTGTCAATTTATACACATTATCTTTTTTCTCTTCTTTACGTAAATAACCATATTGAACAGTTGTACCTGCAAAATATTTAAATTTTCCACCTGCATACCAAAGTAATGGTTCATCGAAAAAATATAATTTAGGTACAATCATATCAATTTTCTCAAACTCTAACTTATTTATCAACAAATCAATTGTGTCTTTTTTGAAAACAACATCATTGTTTGAAAGTAATACATATTTACAACCGTCAGCTATTGCCATTTTAAGACCAATATTATTACCTCTGGCAACACCTGTGTTGAAGTCATTCTCTATTACAACTGTATTAAATGAATTCTTATAATTTTCTGCAAGTAAATTTGTTTTATTTAACGATTCGTCAGGTGATAAATTGTCGACAACGTATAAAGTGAAATCATTAAACGTTTGCTCAGACAATGACTTGAAGTAATCATCAAGTACAGAGGCACTATTAAATAAAACAGTTACAATTCCAATTTTCGACATATTTATTTATATAATCCTTTTAACTTCATTTCTTCAATCGAAATTTCGTACCTATCTTCCTGAACTTCTTGTTCGTTCACCCATCTAGCAAACTCCCCTATTCCATCACTAAATGACCACTTGGGTTCATATCCTAGAATATTTTTAGCCAATGAAATATCAGCAAAATTATGACGGATATCACCTAACCGATAATTTCCAGACATCACAATTGGAACAGATATATTATATTTGTCTATCAATGTATTTGCTATAGTCAAAACATCAGTTGCTACACCAGTACCTATATTAAAAGCATTACCTGCAGCTTCATTCACTTCAATTCCAAGGATTGTGGCATCCACTACATCATCGATGTAAACAAAATCACGAGTTTCTTTACCATCTTCAAATATGTTTAGTCCATTTCCATTCTTTATTCGTGTTGAAAAAATAGATAAAATCCCCGTATATGGGTTAGATAATGATTGCCCAGGTCCATAAACATTTTGATACCTAAAAGAAACAGCATCAATTCCAATTTTTGGGCAAACCAAATGGATTAACTGACCTTGAACTTGCTTCGTTATTCCGTATACCGAAGTAGGATGAATTTGAGAATCTTCAGTTGTACTGACAAGTTTTAATGGTAATTTACAATCCATATATTTTACATCAAAATCACCTTTAGACATAAATTCTTCAGTCCGTTCATCAGGATATACATAATTATCTAACTCATCGCTAAAATATCTACCTTCTCCATAAATTGCTCGAGACTCTGCAACTACAACTCTTTTTACATTATGCTTTTCATTGGTGAGAATATCAAGCAATAAAGCTGTTCCACATATATTAACATTTACATAGTTATAAATGTTATACATCGATTGTCCAGTACCAGTCTCTGCTGCTAAATGTACAACACATTCTACATCCTTTATTGCATTCAACCAATCCAATCTATCTGTGACTGAACCATTTATAAATTCGACCTTACCTTTTATAGAATTATAGAGGGGTGAGGTTAAGTCAGGATTTATTCCATGTATTTGCTCAGATAAATTATCTAATATTTTTACTTTATATCCTTTGTTTATAAGCTTTAAAGACAAATTGGATCCAATAAACCCAGCACCACCAGTAATTAAAATTTGCTTCATCATTTTTAGTTTAGAAAATTACCTTCAATATCTGTTTTTTCCCATTGCTGGGTTTCAAAATTATAGCGTTTTATTATTTTAGCAGGATTCCCAACTACAACACAATAATCAGGTATATCTTTTGTCACAAAGGCACTATTGCCTATTACACAATGCTTTCCTATTTTACACCCCATTATTGTAGCATTCCGGCCAATCCATCCACCATCTCCAATAGATACAGGCATTAAAGAAACTAATGAGTGTTCCATCACTGATAAATTCACGTCTTTGTAACCATGAGTACAATCCGTAATAAATACATTATCTGAGATTGTCACATATTTTCCTATAACAATAGAATCTATGAGAACAATTTGACATAATCTATTAATATATGAATAATCACCTAGTATAAACTCTGGATCTTTATCAATTTTAATTGCTTGTATCCAAGCATATTTTTTGATGTAACAATTATTTCCAATAGACATAAATTGGCCATTTTGAATTTCTCCTGGCCAATATATTTTTGAGTTTTTGCCAAATTTATTGAAAATTAACTTAGCTCTTAAATTGTATAAAATAATTAATACTTTTTTTACCCAATATAATCTATTCACTATATTCATTGCAAAGCTCATTTCTTTTAAAATACAAATCTAAATCTAATTCTAATTCTGTTGAAAAAATTCTTTGTTTGTTTTTTGCCACGACTTTTGCAGGTGAACCTGCAATAATAATATTATTCTCTTGAAATTTTTTATTGACTAGACTTCCTGAGGCTATAATATTCCAATCACTGGTCTCACAACCTTTCATTATTTTTGAATAATTACCAATCCAATTGTACGATCCAATTTTTATTGGACAATTCTTTCTTTGAATCATATTGTTTTCAATATCTTTTATATAATGAAAGTTTGTGTCTACAATTTGACTACCATATGCAATCCTAGTTTTCTCCCCTATTTCAATATAGTTCTCGCATAGTATTTTAACAGAGTCTCCAATTACAACATCTTTTCCAAATACGACTTTGCAATTTTTCATCAATCGTAAAGATGTATCTAAAGTAAATGTACATTTTTCATCAAAAACTAAAATAGACTTTTCTTCAATAAAAAAATATGCTTTTCCTTTGGGTGAAGAAAAATGTCCAATATTTTGTCCAAATTTAACCATACCCGATGTGACCTTAGAATTAAATTGCACCGAGCCATTTAATAAATCAAAATAAGGATAGCCATAAATATAAATTGGAAATTTTACTGCATCAAGAAAATTACACAATCTAAAGTTGACATATAAGGTAGCTAATGGATTAAACCAAGGTTGGTAAATTAGGTGTTCAACTCTTCCAAAAATATTATTTAAGATATTCATTTTTGCTTTAGTTTTGAAGTTATTTTTTTTAATATATCTGTCTTAGCATTTATATTCTTAATTGAAAAAATTAATGTAAGTATCAAAATACTGGCTTGAGAAATTTGGATTAATGTACTTTTATATGTCATTATACTTACAATCAATGCAAGAGTTGATAAAATGACCCCATAAATGAATAGTTTAAAAAATGATTTTTGATATCGAAATGCATACTTATTATATACTATAAAATATTGAATTACCGAATAAAAAATCATTACAATAACATATGCAATGCCAATCCCCTCTATACCATTTAACATATAACCGAGACAATATAGTGGCAATAATAGCGAATTGACAATTATCACATTTATAGTATAAAGCTTACTATTACCATTGGCTAGAATTACGAAATTTATAGCCCAACTCGATATTCTGAATATTGTTCCAAATACAAACCATGATATTGCATTAGCAATACTTAAAAAATTATCCGATAAAAGAATCTTTATAACTGCGGGTGCAAAAATTATCATACCTACAATAATGGGGGTACTCAATAAAATAGCAATCTCAACTTGTTGAGTGGCTATTTCCTTAATTTTAGGCCAATCATTTTTATAAGCAGAGAGTTTTGGAAAATAATCTGCTGCCATTGCCATTAATACAATATTAATAGATGAATTTGTAATTTGATTACATGCTTGAAATAATCCAACGTCTTCTATTCCTCCTCTGTGACGAATAAATGTATTGACCAAAGTGATAATTACAGTAAATATTAAATCACCTAATACTACGAATATTCCCAATTTAACCATACTTTGGCCCCGGGAGAATACTTCTTTAAATGATAATTGACTGTATCTTATATTAATTTTTTTCACATATAGATAATTAATTATACTCAATGAAAGAGCACTAACAAATATTACTGCTACTACTCCATAAATTCCCCAATAATAATAAAATGGTATTGATAAAATAAATCCAGCAAAAGAACTGTAAAATCCAGCCTTTGCAACTAATTTAATCTCCCTTAATCCTCTAAGAATCAACTCATATTCATTTCCAATAGATGAAATTATTATTATTGAAGATAGAATTCTAAAAGCCCAACTATATGAATCATTTCCAAATGACCATAAACTAATTATTGGCGCAAATAAAAAAACTAAAATAGTTCCCAATAATCCAGCAATTCTATTCCAGTATTTAATCACATACAATATTTCAGAACGATCCTGTTCATTCTTTTGTTTTGCAACCTCTGGTATTCCACTAGTATTTATACCAAGGCCAAATAATTGCACTGCCAGATTCAATGGATAACTCAATAATCCAAAAATACCCATACCTTGTGGACCAAGAAATACAGCAATTATTTTAGATTTGAACATATTTATCAGAACAGTAAAAATTTTTACTGCCCCAAAAACACTTGTTGTTTTTAGAATCTGATTATATGAAGATTTATCGCTTTCCGATTGCATTGATATGATTTTGATATTTTATTTGTATAGATTTTAATTGAAATATAAATTTCCGCTATATATTTCTATATATATATTTTTCTCATAAAATTATAATGCTTTGTGACTATTTTAACTAAGTAAAACCCGTGTTTTAAATGTCTAACATTAATATCTCTACTAACATCATCCATTTTTTCAGTCAATATTGATTTTCCTAAAATATTGTAGATATAAACATATTCAATAGTATCTTCTGATTTAACCTTAATAGAACCAGACGAATAATAAACTTCAGGTTTTATTGTAATAATTGATTGTTGTTTAAGTAAATAATTCATTTTATTTTTGATTGAATCAAGATATAAAGTATCATTGTTTAATATCTTAATTGTATTCTTAAGCGCAAATGGTAAGAATGAATTATGATCATACCCTTCTATCTGGATGTAATAAACATTAACACCATCTAAACGCGTCAATTTGCTTAACATATCAGTATTCTGTACATACCTACCAGGCATCTCCAATATACTATCACCAGTAAATAGAAAAACAGGTTTTATAGTTTTTCTAACATAAAATAATGGGGCATATTTATCAACAATTTTGGTATCACTACTAACTATATTTCCATACTCCTCGTAACAAACTTGATAATGCGTAGTCATTTGACTACTATATGAAAATAAACCTGCCAATGAATCAGGATCTATACCATAAACATTCAGATAACTTTTATCAAAATATACCATATTGGCCAGATATGCACCAGCCGATACTCCTGATAAATATATTTTGTTTGGATCACCACCAAACTTACCTACATTATTAAAGGCCCATGCAATTGCAGCTGCAACATCTTCAATATAAGTAGGACATAAGACCTTAGGAGATAAGCGATAAGTAACTGCTATCTGTATAATATCTAAATTCTCAAGTCCTCCATTCGGGAAGAATTTAACACCTGAAGTCAAACCACCACCGTGAATAAAAAGTATTGTTGGTAATTTATTTCCATGTTGAGGATATGAGATATCCAATTTACAAGAGTTTTTCTTATAAGTATCTGTATCATTTTCATTATACACTCTATATGGAATATCCCTGATATTTAATCTAGGATTACTACCATATAAAAAACAGTTGTAAATCAAAAATAAAAATAGTATTTTAGATGTTGTGATTCTTATTCTCATTTCATTAGCTCAGTATTTAGTTAATAAGCAGTTTACTCGATTTACAAATAAGTGTTATATTTACTCGTAATATACATTAACTATACTTGATTCCACCTTTTCCTAAGATTTATTATAACTGGTTTACCTAAAACGATAAAACTCCCTACAATACCACTTAGGAAAATGAAGACGATGATAATTATTGGTCGATTTGGCCCTGATTTTTCAGATGGTATTGTTGCTGGTTGTACAACTGTAAAAACTGGCGTATCTTTCTTGACCTGAATCTTAGCCATTTCTAATTGTTTGGCCATTTCCATATATACATTATTCGCCACATTATAACGTGTCTGAATACGGTCGGACTGCACCTGAGGCACTGCACTGGTCAGGCTTTTAAACTGATCGGATTTTTGTGCCAAATGCAATTGATAACCCTCCGCTTCCGCTTTAGCTATTTCATAGCGTCCCTGAATAAAATCGAGATCTGCTTTGGCTTTTTCAATTTTAAAATTGGTAATATCGCGCTGTAGAATTTCCATTGCTTTTTGAGCCAGTTGTGCAGCAGCCAATGCTTCAGGCATTTGGACCGTCAATGATAAATAACCATCTTTGGGAGCTGCATCCAATACTACTGCATCATCCAGAATTAATTTAATTTGGTATTGATCATCAGTCACGTAAATAGGTTGTTTCTCATTTGATTTTGGAAGTGTCAACCCTTCTTTTTTTCCTTTTATTGCTTTAATAAGTAAACCGGGTAAACCAATAGTATATTTTTTTGCATAACCCAAAACAGATGGTTTATAATAATTTGTATAATAATCATACATGGAAACCGGATGATCCACATCGGAGAAATTCAACGGAGCATTCATCAATTCCAGTTGAAAGGGAACACTGCTTACAATCTGAGGATATACAATGGGAGACATATCAGATCCGGCGCTAGTGTTTAGATCAATTCCTGCTAATGCTGCCAAACTACTCAATCCCCCTAATTTGGATGAACTGCTATTTGCCATTTGTGGAACAATAATGGTGGTAACAGTATAGGTATTGGGAGCGAATAAAGCTATAAAAACACCCAATGCCAAACCAATTGATATATATATAGAGAGAGTTTTGCGTCCTACCCAAAGTTTTTTGCCCAGTTTTAAAAAATCAATGCTTTCCTCTTCTTCTGTATCATCAAGCAGGTAATTTTCTTGTTCAGTCATTTAAATACGGATTTTACAAATTAATACTAATTACACGAATTAAATATATTACGAATTTTTCTTCTTAACCACTAATTACACAGATCTTCACGAAAACATTTTTCATCGCATAACGCACAGTAGAAAAAAATATCAGTTACACAAAATCTGGTTTTATAGAGGATCTTCTTACTTATTACTCTGCACTCAAAACTAAATTACAGTCGTTGTAACAACAATATAACCGATAAGGTTGACATCAACATAGAAAGTCCTTTGGCTACGCTTGTTTCCAAATCCAGTTTTTCCTTCGGTTCTCCCTCCAATTTTAGTTTTTCAGTATCCATTTTCATTGTAATGATGGAGCCCGATTCAACCTTAGGATATATTCTGAAACCCAGAAAATGCTTCGTTGATTGCATTTGATTATTAGGAAAAGTAACAGTTACCGAATTGCGATCGGCCAGTTTCTGGAAACCTCCTGCAAAATTCTTTATATACCAACGAGCAGACTTACGACCTTGATACACTACATTTTTCAAAGTATTTGCTTCAGGGTTTATAGAATATTGCGCCATGCGGGTCCCTGTTTCCAAAATGGATACTGTATTTTCCAGGCGGTTTATATTAATCACGTCCCCTTCGAATAAGATTGGATTAGCACTTTCGCTGCGTGGGTGACGTATGGCATCACGTACATTCATACTAATATTGCCGCGTTTGTTGTAGGTTCGAAATAAGAGTGCCCCATAAGGATCAGCATCGTTGAGCAATCCACCAGCCATTTTGACTACATCGCTTAATTTTGTTTGTTTGGATTCCAACACATAAGTTCCCGGATATTTTACTTGTCCGTTTAACTCAATTGTACGTCCCAATGTAAATTCAGGTACCAAGCGTACAACAACCTGATCGAAAGGTTGCAGACTAAAATTCTTTGGACTAATAACCTGATAGCTTGAATCAACACTTAATGTGATTAACTGCAGTTTTGTTTTTTCAGTTGGAGATAAAACTGTACGGAATACTTCTACCCGATTGTAGGCTGCACCTACATTAAAGCCACCCGCATTAGTCAATAAATCCTGTACAGACATAGAGGCATCAAAGGTGAAATTCTTAGGAGTTTTTACTGCTCCAAACACTTTCAATTCACCCACATTTGTATAGGTGGTATTATCATAGATATTCAACTGATCCCCTGCTTGTAATTGTACATTATCCGATTCACTTAACTCAATACGAATATAGGTTATTTTAGTAGGGTTAAACAGGTTTTTACGAAAAATATAGGCAACAGGATACACACTTGTTTTTAATCCTCCAGCCATTTCGATAGCTTGCTTAACTGTTAAGTGATCGTTCAGTGAAATTGCTTTTTCAAAGGGTTTACGTACCTGACCATTGACTGCAATATTAGCTATATCCCGATAACTTGCCTGATCCATAATACGAACATTATCTCTGGCTTCCAACTTAAAATCAGAAATACCTATTTTTATATTGGGAAATGGTATAGTTAGAAGCTCTACTGTTTGATCGGGACGTATACGTTCAATAAATAAAATATCTGTCTTTGCCTCATAAGTCGGTTTTGCATTGGCGATTAATTTACTCAATGTTGAATTGGATGTTAAATCGAATCGTCCCGGATAATATACACTTCCTTCTACTTCCACATACTGATCCATTGGTTTTCTATTTTTCTTAATCTGAACAATATCACCATGCAATAGTGGCACTTTAATCTTGCCACTAGTTATATCAACTAGATTCCATTCTGCTAGTTTTTCTTGCCCATTTTCAAAACGTTGTATTTGAACAAAGTCAGGATACACATCTTTAGTCAAGCCACCAGCATATTGAATCAAATCTATTAGTGTTTCGTTAGCCAGCATTTCATAATCCATAGGTCTTTTAACTGCACCCTCTATAGAAACCTGCTTTTGTCTGACCGGTACAAAGATAATATCGTTGTTTTGTAAATCGAATTTAAACTGAGCAGCCGGATCGTTCATAAAATCGTATAAATCGATTGTTTTACGTGAATTTCCCCGAATCAATTGGATAGCACGAACAGATCCAATGGCTGTAGGCCCACCTGCAGCCGATAAGGCATTAAAAGCAGAATTGAGTGCAGAGATGCTAAATCCCCCTGTTATCCTGGCTTCACCAAATACGTTTACCATGATTGTACGGGCAGTAATAATCGTTACAGCAATCTGGTCGCCCCGGAATAAGTAAGAAGTGGAAAGATTTTTACGAATAACTTCGCGTGCCTGAGCCAGCGTAAGTCCTTTCAGAAATATTTTGGCTCCTCCCGTAGGTTGAATAGAACCATCAGAAGCTATGCGTTGCTGTATATCGGTTTGCGAAGCCCCAAAAATAGTAATGTGAATTTCATCACCCTGCCCCAATACATAGGTATCGGGAGCCTGAGCACCATCGGTAGTACGATATACATCCAGGGATTTATCAATAAAAAGTGAATGGCCATAAATTTTGATACCTTCCAAATCTTTAGCTGCAGCTGCCTGTATCACCCGCTGAGAGGCCTCGGCAGCAGCTTCTTCGGGTGTTGTTACCGGTGCAACAGGAGTTGGAGTATTGAGTTGATTTCCGGCCGGAACAATAGTACCATCGGGCATAGTAACTGTAGAAGCTGCACTGTTGATTGGTGTTACACCCGGTGCAGTAGTACTTCCAACATTAATATTAACTGCCTGAGTTCCGGTAGTCCCTGAGATTTGTCCGGCTGCTTTTTTCTCTGCCTGCATCTTATCCAAAATGGCAACTACCCTGCTTTGATAGGAAGGTAATTCCGCTGGGGGTACGGACTCCAGATCAATTCCTTCTTTTAGTAAACGAATACGAACTTCAGATTCGGTCAAACCTCTTTTTTGTAATTCAGCACTTACCATCTGCATCATAACAGGAGAAATAGTCTGGGCACTGACATTTGTTGTTCCACTTGCTAATACTGAGACTATCAATATTAAAAGTAAAAAGGGTTTCATTTTCATAATTGATTTCATTTATTTAATGTGATAATATGTTGATGTGATAATATGATAATGTTCTGATGTGATGATTTGTTGAATAACTATTGTTGTATGCTTTTACTCATTACTCAGAACTCCTTACTCTTTACTCCTGCTACGCAACAATGGTCGTCACTCCCAATATGGAATAACGAATATAATTTCTTTACAAAAAAACACCACAAAAAATTTAAGAAACAACTCCCAGGTTGAATTCCTTTTCTATTTCAAGTGGTATAGTATGCCGGTTATTCTAATCTTTGCACAAACGATAATGGAACTGTTGTAAGCGCACAGCCGAGCTTTTCCAACCTCACCAATACCTTGTAATTTCCTTTCGAATCAATCAGTTCACCTATTAAACCCTGTAAAGGTCCTTTTACAATAATGACCGACTCACCTTTTTCAATCGTTTCTGTTGAATATTCTATTTCTTCATCAGCACTTTCAATCATCAATTGTAAGGCGTTTATCTGATCTCCCGGAATAGCTACAGGATTTCCTCCTTCACGGATAAAACTCAGGGCTCCATACACCTTTGTTACTTTTTCAAATTCACGCTCCGAAACCCGAACAAATATATATCCGGATATAATCGGAATCTGTACTTCTTTTATCCTGTCGCTCCAACGTCGTTTTATTTTTTGAAGCGGGAGATAGTGCTCTATAGCTAAACCTGCAAATCGTTCGCTTACTTTCTTTTCAGCTCTGGGAGCCGTATAAACAGCATACCAACGAAGTTCATCCTGATTAGACATAAAATGATAATTGATAGTTGATAGTTGATAATGGACAATTAATATAAATCCTTACTTCAAATCCATTTTCCATTATTCATTTTACATTTACTACAACCGTCCATCCACCCAGCGTCTATCGACTACTGCTTTGGCATCGAATACAACAGCACCGGAGTTATAGTATTTCTCAAAATTCAGTTCCTTAAATTCATCATGAGCCACAGCCAATAACACAGCCTGATACTGCTTTGTTTTGTCCAACTCAGAAATAATATCCACATTGTACTCGTGTTTTACTTCTTCGGCCGATGCCCAGGGGTCGTAGATATCTACATTGAGTCCAAAATCGCAAAGTTCGCGATAGATATCAACTACCTTTGTATTACGTATATCCGGACAATTTTCCTTAAATGTAACACCCAGAATAAGTACATTGGCCCCTTTGATTGTGTGTGTTTTATGTATCATCAACTTCAGCACCTTATTGGCAATAAAAGGAGCAATGCTGTTGTTCACATGGCGACCCGAAAGGATAACCTGGGGTACATATCCCAACGATTCGGCTTTACTGGCCAGGTAATAGGGATCGACAGAGATACAGTGACCCCCTACCAATCCGGGACGGTATTTTAAAAAATTCCATTTAGTACCGGCAGCTTCAATTACATCGTTTGTATCGATACCTACTTTATCGAATATCAATGCCAGTTCGTTTACGAATGATATATTGACATCACGTTGGGCATTTTCGATAATTTTGGATGCTTCAGCTACTTTCAGACTCGGGGCTTTATGTGTTCCGGCAGTTATAATGGAGGCGTAAAGATTATCAACGATCGTTGCAATTTCCGGGGTAGACCCTGAAGTAACCTTTTTGATTTTGGTGAGTGTATTGATTTTATCACCGGGGTTTATACGTTCGGGGCTGTATCCGGCAAAGAAATCGACATTAAACTGCAATCCGGATATTTTTTCAATCACCGGCACACAATCTTCTTCGGTGCAGCCCGGATAGGTTGTGGATTCGTAAATAGCAATATCGCCCCGACTGATAACGCGCCCAAGCATTTGCGATGCTCCGATAAGCGGACCTAAATCGGGCATATTAAACTGGTTGATAGGAGTTGGTACTGTAACTATATATACATTACAGTCTTTCAAATCTTCTTCGTTGTGCGAAAATGCAAGTCCCGATTCGGGGTTTGATTTCCGAAGATTGGTAGCCTGCAGCATTCCATCCAGGTCGGCTTCCAGCGTGTGATCTACTCCCTGTTGTAACTCTTCAACACGGGTTTTATTTATATCAAATCCCAGTACTTTGTATTTTTTTCCAAACTCAATGGCTAGCGGCAATCCTACATAACCAAGACCTATAACGGCAATTTTATGCTCTTTCATTCAAAAATAGATAACAAATTTTATCAACACAGTTTACAAATCAGTCCTAACGTATTATATGCATTTATATTCCGTTCAGATACTATTTAACCAGCAGCAAATAAATCAGGTGAACAAAAAATTAATTCTTTTTAATTAGGAATCGCAAAGATACTAAAAAAGCTATTAAAATATTGATTTTTAATATAACTTATCGACCAAAATACGACATGCACCGATAGAAAGTGGAGAGTAGGGAGTATTGAGTGGAGAGTGGAGACCCAGAAACTCATAACTACCAACTCAGGACTCATAGAGAGAGAGAGAGAGAGTATTGAGTGAACTCAGGACTCTGAACTCAGAACTGAATTAAATCGCCCCGTTTCCGAACAGACAGCTGTACACCAACCGAGTTTCCGTACATTTGGCCAAAGTCGGCACCTAAAGCACAACCAAATTCGATATTGGCCAACTTGGGAAAAGTTCTGTTTATATCCAGCAAAATGGATGTTTGTGGCTTCATTGCTCCGATAGGAGTACCGCTGAATCCATAGTTTCTGCTGAAAGATGTCAGCAAACGGTATTGATACTTACAAACATCTCCTTCCAACCCAATATGATGCACCTGAACCCTGTTATTTGTTGTCTGTACACTGCCATTAGCATTATAAACAGGAGATGTGATAAAAGGAGTTCCAATTGTTCTTGAAAAATAAGACCATCCGGATTCATAGATAAAATTATAGAAATAGCCATCGGCTCCACCATAAACTATCCCATCCTTATCATGAAACGGACCCGACTGATCGGTCGTGTTCAGGTATTCGTAGAGAATTCCTTTCACAAAAGGGAAATGAGTATTACGCAACGAAATGCCCCACAATCCATCGGGTGCATTCATTGACTTTACTGTATTTCCGATGAACCGAATGGGTCCATCTTCCGAGATATTTTGCCAGTAAGCACCCAGATTAAAATCCAACAAATCGACATCCAAGCGCAAGCTCTGCGAAAAAATATGATTCCCCAAGGCATTTATCTGATCGCCAAGATTAGCATTAGTGCCCCCATGTCCTCCCATAAAAACAACAACATAATCCTTCCATCCGGTTGGTTGAATACCACCCCCCGGCACGTTACCACCCCACTGAGCTACATGATCGACACCGTATTGCAAATGCACAGGAAGTTTGCCTCCGGCACGCAAATACACGTACTTGTGATGCAGTAAAACGCCGGTAGCATAGATATTGTCGGTAAACCAACCGTGAGATAAAGCTCCTTTTATTTCGAGGTAACCACGCGTAAAAGGCACAGGAGTAAAGCGTTCAATACCCACAGTAACTTTAGGCATTGGACGCGCATTGTGAGAAAAAAGCAGACCACCTCCCGAAAGGGTTGAATCCTGATTACCCAAGTGCTCTTCTCTGGCTCCTGCTATAAAGTCGAACACAAATAAACGGGCTTTGGCATAGTACTCCTGAAAATAATAATCTGTATGGATCCTATCGGTACGGATAAGTCCGTTCGCTTTAAAACCGTAGTCAAAAATCCGCTTTTTATCACCAAAGTCTTTATAAACTCCAACGAGTAATCCGCCACTGGCCGGCTCAGTTGAGGTTTTTCCGTATTGCCTGTTTTGTAACCAAAATGGAGCATATTTTCCGGTGGAACTTAAGCCCGTAAGGGTTATATCATACCGGATTGTGTCGGATTGGGCAAAACCGGCTCCGGTAAAAAGCAATAAGATGATTAAAACCAGCTGTTTCAAAGACAAATCAATGCTTTTATAAATCGTAAATTGTAAATTCATAAATAGTACATTCAGGTTAGGGTTCAAAACTCCAGAAATCATTCAACACAGCGCTATCGTTCTCTCCAAATCCAATATAGCCTTTTCCGTTGATTGTAAACGAAACAGCATTTTCGCGATTACCGTCAGGGATATTTCCTCTTTCGTACCAGACATTAAGACCCGGGTTGTATTCCAGGATATCTGATTTGACATTACCGCCTGTCAGCATGCCGTGAAAATATCGGCCGGTAGAAACAAAAAAACGGTCATTAACACATAAAGATACTGCATTTTCCCGGCCTTTATCGGGCATTCCATTCAATTGCTTCCATCTATCGGTATCGGGAAAATATTCCCACCAATCGTCAATACTTATAGTGGCATAACCAGTTCCAAAGTACACGTGTTCGCCGTTAGTACAGCACACAGCTCCTCCACGGGCATCACCCGGAAAGTTTTCAAGTTTCGACCATGTATTTTGAGCCGGATTATATTTCCACAATTCAGATGTCCAGCTTGTACCATCAAACCCTAGTCCTACATAGATATTATTTTTATACGTAAAACTAATACAGGCATCGGTAAATTTGCCCTGAAAATCAGCTTTTTGAGTCCATGTATTCACTTTTGGATCGAAGCACCAGAAATCCTTTGGGTGACCCTTTTCATTGTAATAACCATAATTAACATCAAATCCCAATCCTACAAAGGCCAGTCCGTTTAAAACAACAGCCGTGGCTTTTACGCGCGCAACACCCGGGAAATTTGCTTTTTGGGTCCACTTATCGCTATCGGGATTGTACTCCCAGCAATCTTTCAAAGCTCCGCTGCGTAACCCTGTACGGCCTAAAGCCACATAGCCTTTACCGTCGATAGCAAAACCAACAGCCGATGAACGTCCTGTGAGCGACATTGTATGCTTTGGTTGAAAGATAATAGCAGAATATGGTGAAACAGCAGCATTATCACACCCAATCAACAAGCTTAACACAAATAAACCTATGAAAATTTTACAGAGATATAGTTGAATATGTTTCATAGCTGACTAAAAGAATAAACATGTATGGTAGAATTGAATAAATTCCTATGATGCAAAGATACAATAAACCATTGAAAGTTTATTTTATAAAACTCTGTGAAAAATAAATCAATTATCTTTGCAAAAACAAATCAAAAAACACCATGAAACCAACAGAATATTTTCCCCTTGTTACAGAAGATGGAGAAGTGACAGGCAAAGCAACCCGTCAGGAGTGTCACTCCGGTTCCTTTTTATTACATCCCGTTGTGCATTTACATGTGTTCAATTCGGCCGGTGAGTTATACCTGCAAAAGCGGAATATGAACAAGGATATTCAACCGGGGAAGTGGGACACCTCAGTTGGCGGACATGTGGATTATGGTGAAGAAATAGCCGATGCATTATACAGAGAAGTACGTGAAGAACTTGGCATTGATAACTTTGTACCAACTTTTGTGACGCGATACAAGTTTGTTTCCAAACAGGAAGCAGAGCTGGTTCATGTATATACAACTGTTTATGACGGAGTGATAACCCCCGACCCATCCGAAATTTCGGAAGGAAAATTTTGGTCGCTAACAGCTATTCGGGATCAAATTACTAAAGATGTTTTTACGCCCAATTTCGAGCAGGAGTTTACAAATATAATTTCTAAAATAATGATAAATGATTTCTAATTATGAATTATAAACTGTCTTCATGTCGTCTTTAAAAAAATCACTAAAATCCTTGTTTGCTGAAGTTATTACTTTCTCGAAAGCTGATTTTCATCTACTATCCTATAGTTATACATTTCTTCTAATCATACTCTTTATATATCTCAACTATAGCTTCGGTTTTTACCGGGATGTAATGCGCACATCCTATTCGGATGGCAGTTCTGTATGGACTTTTCCGGTGTTTTATGGTAGCATGTATTTTATAGTTGCCATACCTGTATTGTTTTTTCAGAAAGAATATAAACTCCTGCGGAACACATCATTCTACCTGAAAAGTATATTCTTCATTGTACTCTACGGAGTATCCATAGGCTACTTTGGGTATCGCGATCTGAAATTCCCATCCTTATTGTCTGAAGAAAACCAATTCATCATCAAAATCATTTCGCAACTGAAAGGAAGCTTTATCTATTTGTTACCGTTGTTTTTATTGAAAATAGGTTTCGATAAAAATGTGGAAGGATTGTATGGATTGTCGGGGAATACGAAACATATACGGGCTTACCTGATACTGTTTTGTATGTTGTTGCCTTTTCTCATTGCCATATCATTCACTCCCGATTTTTTAAAAGCCTATCCGCAATTCAGACCCTGGATTTTTTATGATATATTCAGGTTGCCTACCTGGTTATATACTTTACTTTACGAAACAACATATGCCATAGATTTTCTCAAGACTGAGCTCGTCTTCAGGGGCATGCTAATAATCGGTATGGTAAGTATTATGGACAAAAAAGCTGTATTGCCGATGGTTGCCATGTATGCAGCTATTCATTTCGGCAAGCCGCTTGGTGAAACAATATCATCCATCTTCGGTGGCTACATTCTGGGTGCTTTGGCTTATCAGACCCGGCATATCTGGGGTGGTGTCATTGTCCATATCTGTATTGCCATGACCATGGAGGTGATGGGATTCTGGCATTTCTATCAACAGCATTAAGAGTTAGCACTAAGCTACTAAGAATACTTAAGAGTGACAAAAAATACATTTCCACAATACAAAGCACAAAAAAGGCTGACCATTACCTGATCAGCCTTTTTATATAGTAGATTTATTTTACTCTTCAATATCTACAGCTTCCAACTCTATCATCAACAATTCTTTAGGAATTCTCACTCCCACTTCCACGTTGATTTTTTTGATACGGGCTGTAAACGGCATTTCAATACGATTCTGCATTTTCATTGCTTCCAAAATCAGGAGCGGTGCTCCTTCTTTCACTATATCACCTTCTTTTACAAAAACCTCCAAAATAGTTCCGGGGATAATGGACTGAATCTCATACGGACTCGGATTTACCCAGGGTTTTCTGTTTTGATATTTTTTGGTCAGCAGTGTTTTATATTTGCGTGCTGTTACTGCAAAATCAACATATTCCGGTTTTTCTGTTTGCATAATTTAATTTTTAGTTACGAGTTACAAATTACGAGTTACAAGCTAAAATCGTATGAGACAATACAGTCCTCAATTCAATTGTAAATTGTAAATGACTAAATCGTAAATTAAAATGGTGGAACACCGTGTTTTTTTGCAGGACGATAATCGTCTTTGTTCTTAGAAACTTCAAGAGCGTGCAACAACAATTCGCGGGTTTCCATAGGCTCGATAACTGCATCGATATACCCTTTAGAAGCTGCAACGAATGGATTCGCAAATTTCTCGATATATTCCTGAACTTTTTGTTGACGCATTGCATCTTCATCTTCAGCTTCCATAATTTCTTTGCGGAAAATAATGTTAGCAGCTCCCTCTGGTCCCATTACAGCGATTTCGGCACCCGGCCATGCAAACATAAAGTCGGCACCAAGGTGACGTGAGTTCATGGCGATATAACCACCACCATAAGCCTTACGCAAAATAACGGTAATTTTTGGAACTGTAGCTTCGGAATAAGCATACAACATTTTTGCACCGTGACGAATCACACCGGCATGTTCCTGGTCAACACCCGGAAGGTAACCCGGCATATCTTCCAGTGTAATAATTGGAATATTGAATGCATCGCAGTAACGGATAAAACGAGCAGCTTTATCGGAAGCATCGCAATCCAATACACCTGCCAAATACATGGGTTGGTTAGCAACAAATCCTACAGTTTCGCCATTCATACGACCAAAACCAATAACGATATTGGCAGCCCATAATTCCTGAACTTCTAAGAATTTAGAATCGTCAGAAAGAGCAAGAATAACGTCACGTACATCATAAGGTTGTTTTGGATCAGCCGGAATAATGTTTTCGATATTTTTAGGGAAATTAGGTTCCTTTGGTTCAATTTTAGCTGCTTTTTCCTGATTGCTGTGAGGAATAAGCGAAACAAGTTCTTTGATTTGCTCCAAACATTCCATTTCGCTTAATGCGTAGAAGTGAGCATTACCGGTGATTTCGGCGTGTACACGGGCACCACCTAAATCTTCCTGAGATATTTTTTCACCCAAAACCGTTTCAATTACATTCGGGCCTGTGATAAACATTTTAGAAATGTTTTCAACTACAAACACAAAGTCGGTAAGAGCAGGAGAATAAACAGCACCACCGGCACATGGTCCAAGAATTACTGAAATCTGAGGAATAACCCCCGAAGCCATTGTATTACGGTAGAAAATTTCACCGTAACCGGCTAAAGCTCCGATACCTTCCTGAATACGGGCACCACCCGAGTCATTGATTCCGATACATGGCACTTTCATGCGGAGAGCATGATCCATAATTTTGGTGATTTTACGCGCATGTTTTAGTCCTAACGAACCACCCATTACTGTAAAGTCCTGTGCATAAATACAAATTGGAGCACCTTTGATTGTTCCTGTTCCGGTAATTACACCGTCGCCAGCCAATACTTTGTCATCCATACCGAAGTTGCGTTCTTCGTGTTCAACGAATAGATCATACTCGTGAAATGAATCGACATCCAACAATGCAAGAATACGATCACGGGCAGTCATTTTACCCATAGCAACTTGTTTCTCAATGGCTTTGTCACCTCCACCTTTCTCAACAATCGCCTTTTTTTGTCGTAATGCCAGAATGTTTTTCTTTAAAGTCATAAAAACTTTTTATTTTAATTAAACTTAAAGGATAAGCAGTAGTTATCTGCTCAATATCGGGTGCAAAAGTAACACTTTTTTCGCCAAAATGTGCAATTAAATACATTTACTTTCACTTAAGAAAAGCAAATCAGGTATGATTCAGGGCCTTAAGCACATTCCTTCGGGTTGAATTGAATCCGGCTGAATAATTATAATAATCAATGTTCTCCAAATAGGCTCTCAGCTCTGCTTTGAAATCGGGTTCAACTGCACATATTTTAAGTAACAGTTTCATCGAAAGGGCCTGAGTCGCAATGGATGACTTTGCCGAAACCATCCATTCGAAACAGGTATTGATTAGTTCAACCGGAATAGTTGCCGGCATAGGTAGGTTGTTCAGCACTGAGAGGCAGCCACGTTGCAATCCTCCGTGTGAAGTGGAAATAGAAAGCTCAGCAAGTTGAGAAAAATGATTTTCGCCGAACCATTCGGGATGTTTATCGCTGATTTTCTGACAAGCCCAGGCAGCACGCCAGGCCACATTCATATCCTTGTCGAAAACCAATTGATACACGATATCAAAATCAGTAGGATGTATAAAAATCTCCGCTACCAAATGATCAACAAATCGTTTTGACAACGGTCGAAGCAGGTGTTCACGGTAATCCATAGTACTAGTTGAGAGTTGACAATTGACAGTTAATAATTTGTTATCAAAATCATGTTTATTTAAAAATAATATCCACAATAACCTCCACTCCTACCTGATCGTTCAGCGATTTTTTAATTTGCTCCCTTGAAAGAAACAAATCATGACGCAATACAGACGAGGTTAGACTTACATACAGTACACGGTTACGGATATTTAAATCGGATGTATATTGTACAATGTTTTGACCAAGCACTTTAGGCCAGGCTTCCATCAAGCGTTTTTCATTCAGAGGCCTGTCGAGATGTAACTCGCCAAGCACCTGACGAATAACGTCACTCAGTAATTCCGTATTCTTTTTACGCATGATTCATCCGGTTATACATTATTTTCTCATTCTATCATCACAACAACCAATCATCACATCATCACATCATCACATCATCACATTATCACATCATCACATCATCTCAACTTCAACTCCAGTCCCGGTTTAGCACTATCGGTAAAAGGTATTTTGTTCAATTTGTATAGACTGACAACTTTCACTCCATAATCCTGTGCTATGCTTCGCATGGATTCTCCATCCTCAATTACATGAGTCGGGCATTCTTTTGGTGCTTTATTTTTTTTAGCGGCAACAAAAACCCGCGTTCCGGCTTGCAGGTGAGGCTCACTGACCAAATCGTTGTATGAAAGCAATCTTTCTACCGACATATTAAACTCATCCGCAATCAACTTATAGCTGTCGTCCGACAAAGCAGTTACGAATTTCACATGATTTACTTTCATCAACACATGTGTAATCATTGGATTAATTGAGCCGATAGATCCACCTGCGACTTCATTATTCTCCGGTTTCTCTTTTTTTTGCTCTTTCATGACAGTTACATCAGCTGTCCTTTCACCCAAATCGTATTTATGCAACTGATAATTTTCGATGATAGAAATAAGTTTGTAACCATAAGCCGGATCGGTGGCATATCCGGCCTTTTTAAGGCCGAATGCCCAGCCTTCATAATCGGTTGGCGCCAACTCAAAAAGAAACGCGTATCGTTTTCTGTTTTTCAAAAACAACGAATGATCTTCGTAGGACTCAACAACTTCGTTATATTTTCGAAAACACTCTCCCTTTTCATCATCATCGTGGTATATTTTATCCCCGCCCCAGTCATTGCATTTAATTCCGAAATGGTTTTTCGATTCCATTGCAAACGGACTTACTCCTGCACCCGACTCCAAAAGTCCCTGAGCCAACGTGATACTAGCTGGTATCCCATACTCTTTCTGCTGTTTTGCAGCCAGTTGGTTATATTGTTCGATATACAACAGATAAGATTTGTTCAAACTTTGGGAATTGGCCAAACTGCTAAAGAACAAAAGGATAAAGAGAATTTTTGTGTTTAATCTGATTTTCATTTTTTATAAATAGTCGGTATTTTTGCTACAAAATTAAAACTAAATAATTAAAATAAAGGATATGAATAGATAATTTTATATTTTTGTGCAATTCAAAAATTCATTTCAGAATTAAATGCTCATGAGTAGAGCGAATTAACCGATTAATAATACAAACGAACAACATGCAGGAAAAAACAGTAGAGACAAAAGTCAAAATCTATACTTTCGACGAACTTGAAAACGGATATCAGCATTTACTAAATAAGGCAAAAGAGCAGGTAAACAAAGCATATGCACCCTATTCCGGATTTCAGGTTGGAGCTGCCGTTGAGCTCGAAAACGGAGAAATATTCACGGGAAACAACCAGGAAAATGCTGCTTATCCATCGGGACTTTGCGCAGAGCGTGTGGCTATGTTCTATGCCAATGCCAATTATCCGAATGTAGCTGTGAAGACATTAGCCATTGCTGCGTTTACAAGCGGAAAATTTCTGCCAAATCCGGTAACTCCGTGTGGATCATGCCGTCAGGTTTTGCTGGAAACAGAATCACGATTTGGAAAAGACATACCGGTTTTACTCTATGGAACGGAAGAAGTTTACCTTATTGAAAATGTAAAGCAGTTATTACCACTTTGTTTCGAAAAAAGCAGTTTAAATAAATAAACTTGTGAACATCTGCCTGTTTTTGAACGTTTTTCTTGTATTTACGAGAAAATTGGACTAACTTGCGAACGAATAGAAAAAAGAAGATTTGTTTCTCCCTTTTTTCAGATATTCAACAGCAAGCCAAAACATTTTTATGAAAAAAACAAAGTTTAAAATAGAATATCAACTCAAAATGGCCTCGGTAAACGTACTGTGGAATTCTATCAGTACGCCATTGGGACTTGCCGAATGGTTCTCGGATGGAGTGACTGTAAAAGACAACGAATATACTTTTACATGGGAGAAATATGATCAAACAGCCTTTCTGATTCATGTAAAGCAAAACGACAATGTTCGTTTCCAGTGGGATGAAGATGTTGATACCGATTATTACTTCGAACTGAAGATTAAAGTACTGGAAGTAACAGGCGAACCGGCATTGATTATTACCGACTTTGCCGAACCGGGCGAAAAAGACGATTTAATTTTACTCTGGAACAAACAAATTGAAGAACTGAAGCGTAAATCTGGAATTTAAAGTTTATTTGCGAATAACATAAAACAGACTAAACCATCAAGCTTAACTGCCTGATGGTTTTTCTATTATACAGAACTAACCCGCTGATACAATTAAACTTACATTCACAACAACTAATTATTAATTCATTAAAGTAATTTCGCAAATCAAACTGCTGATTATTGAACTTTTTACAGTAATTTTGTTGCTCCTAAAAAAAACAAGCATGTTTAGAGTAAAAAAAATCGATTCATATATATTCAAACGCTTTGTTACGCTGTTTTTAATGACATTTTTTATCTGTATTTTCATTTTGTTAATGCAGTTTTTGTGGAAACACGTAAATGAACTTATAGGTAAAGGTATTAGCTGGTCAGTTTTAGGCGAATTTTTCTTTTATGCCATGTTGTCGCTTGTACCACTGGCACTTCCACTCGCCATTTTGCTTGCATCGCTCATGACCTTCGGGAATCTGGGCGAAAACTTTGAACTTACCGCCATGAAAGCTGCCGGAATATCCTTATTCCGTATTATGCGACTCCTAATAGTTTTTATATCAATTGTTTGCATAGGGGCATTTTACTTTTCCAATTATGTTATGCCTATCGCTCAAACCAAATTATGGACGCTTATTTTCTCCCTACGCTCCAAATCTCCCGAATTTGACATTCCTGTAGGTGAGTTCTACTCAGGCATGAGAAGTAACGTCAATATCTATGTCCGCGAAAAGCAGCATGGCCTATTAAAAGATCTGATGATTTATGATTATTCAGCCGGATTTGACAATGCACAGGTAATGGTTTCGGATTCAGGCAGAATACAGTTTACTGCTGATAATAAGTATCTTGTGCTTACGCTATATGATGGCGAAAGTTTCGAAAATTTACAGAAGCAACATTTGAGCAACTCTGACAATAACATCCCATACCGACGTGAAACTTTTAAGACAAAAGAGATTTTATTCGATTTTGATAATACATTCAACCGTATGGACGAGTCGGTTTTAAAAGATCAACATGTAAGTAAAAATGTAGTTCAGCTTACACAATCTATCGATTCGATGAGTAAAATTTCGGCGGCCAGAGGAGTTGAGCAAGGCAAAGAAATGGTGAATCAACACTTTCTGGGCAGGGAAGAAACTCACGGAATGATATTGAACAGGTTTAAAATCAAAAAAAAGGAATTTGCTAAACTGAATGCTGACACGCTTTTTCAATCGTTATCACAGGATGAAATGATTAGAGCCAACAATACGGCAATTGAACGTGCTAAAAGTGTGAAAGATCAAATTCAGTTCAATGGAATGATGTTGGATGAACCTGTAAAATACATTCGCCGACATCAAATTGAATGGCATCGCAAATTTACATTGTCATTCGCCTGCCTTATCTTTTTCTTTATTGGCGCTCCGTTGGGTGCTATCATCCGTAAAGGTGGATTGGGAGCACCGGTGGTTATATCTGTTATCATGTTTATTTTTTACTATATCATTGATAATACCGGCTATAAAATGGCGCGTGAAGGCATTTGGTCATCGGTTGAGGGTATGTGGTTGAGCTCAGCCGTACTATTGCCAATTGGTATTTTCCTAACATACAAGGCAGTTGTAGATGCAACTTTATTTAATCAGGAACAATATTATAAGATACTGCGTTTAATAAAACAAAAAATAAACTGGGTAATTAACAGAGAATCCATTGAAATTCCTGAATAAACAGCAATTATTGAAATAAAAAAAACTCATATAAATGAAATCAACATTAAATACCATTGAGGAAGCTTTAGATGATATCCGTGAAGGTAAATTTGTTATCGTAGTTGATGACGAAGATCGCGAAAATGAGGGTGATTTTATCTGTGCAGCAGAAAAAATGACTCCCGAAATGGTAAACTTTATGATTACACACGGCCGCGGTGTTGTTTGTGCTCCTCTTACCGAAGAACGTTGCGATGAACTTGATCTTGAAAATCAGGTGGATAAAAACACATCTATACATTCAACTCCATTTACAGTGAGTGTTGATAAACTGGAAGGTTGCACAACCGGTGTATCTGCTGCCGATCGTGCAGCTACATTTCAGGCATTAGCCGACCCAAGCTCCACACCCGAAACATTTGGTCGTCCGGGACATATTTTCCCGCTTCGTGCCCGTACAAAAGGTGTTCTTCGCCGCGCCGGTCATACCGAAGCAGCTGTTGACTTAGCCCGTTTAGCCGGTTTGAATCCGGCTGGTGCCTTAATCGAAATAATGAACGAAGATGGAACAATGGCCCGTTTACCGGAGCTTATGGACATTGCGGATAAATTCAATTTGAAAGTTATTACGATTAAAGATTTAATTGCCTACCGCCTGAAATCTGAATCATTGGTTGAAAAAGGCGTGAAGGTAAATATGCCAACCCAATACGGACAGTTTAAGCTGATTCCTTTCCGCCAACTATCCAATGGTATGGAGCATGTAGCACTTATCAAAGGCGAATGGGAACCGGATGAACCAATCCTTGTACGTGTTCATTCGTCCTGTATTACAGGTGATATTTTTGGCTCTATGCGTTGCGAATGTGGGGAGCAACTTCACAAGGCCATGCAACTGATTGAAAAAGAAGGCAAAGGCGTTATTGTTTATATGAATCAAGAAGGTCGCGGAATTGGCCTGATGAATAAAATTAAAGCCTACAAACTACAGGAAGAAGGTATGGATACCGTTGATGCTAATTTGCATCTTGGGTTCAATGCCGATGAACGTGACTATGGTGTTGGTGCCCAGATCTTACGCGAAGTTGGCGTTACAAAAATACGTCTAATGAGTAACAATCCGGTAAAACGTATTGGTCTGGAAGCTTACGGTTTATCTATTATTGAAAATGTGCCTATCGAAGTTGCTCCAAATCAACACAATGCGTTTTATATGGAAACTAAGAAAACGCGTATGGGTCACGATTTGAAATATGTACAAGGAGAAGAAAAATAAATGGTTGGTTTCGGGAGTTGAAAGATAGGTGATTTGAGTTCAGAGTTCAGAATTGGGACTTGAAAACAATGAAAATCTAAGTTTCTAAACTTTTAACCCCAAAACATCTAAACAAATCATCAACTAAACAGTACAAAACAATGAATGCTTTTATAACAGGTGCTACATCCGGCTTTGGTCGTGCCATAGCCGTGCGTTTAGCGTCTTTAAACTACAATGTGGTTATTACAGGTCGACGTGCAGAACGGTTGGATGAGTTGGCAAAACAACTACGCTCCGATTATTCAGTTGAAGTGTTGCCACTTTGTTTTGATGTGCGTGATAATGCCTCCTGTACGAAAGCCATCGAATCAATGCCGGCAAATTTCAAACAGATTGATTTGCTTATAAATAACGCCGGACTGGCAGCCGGTGCATCGCCTTTCAACGAATGCGATTTGGCCGATTTTGAGCGAATGATTGATACAAATGTGAAGGGATTATTATATATTACCAAACTGATAGTTCCCGGAATGATTGCTCGGGAAGCAGGGCACATCATCAATATTTCATCAATTGCAGGCTTCGAAGTATACCCGAACGGAAGCGTTTATTGTGGCTCAAAGCATGCTGTAAGCGCAATTACGAAAGGTCTTCGAATTGATCTGGTAAAATATGGAATCAAGGTAAGTTCCATTTCACCGGGAATGGTTGAAACAGAATTTTCAATAATACGTTACCATGGCGACGAAGAAAAAGCGAAAGCTGTTTATGCCGGTTTAACTCCGCTAAATGCTGAAGATATTGCCGACACAGTTGAGTTTATAGTTACACGACCAGCTCATGTCAGCATAAATGATATTCATTTAAACCCGGCTCAACAAGCTAACACCTATATTTCTCACCGAAAATAGAAACCAATAGGAGCTTGTTAGAGACTACTGACAAATTGATTTTTTTTGACTTGAAATAACATTATTTAAAAAATTTAGCCTATTTTTGTGACTGCGAAATTCAAGCTTTTGCACAAATTGTACATTTTGTAAATTCGTTTTACAGAATTCATTAAAAAAACATTGAAAATGAACCCACTTGATTTAGACAAGGATCCTGAAATCGCCCCGGGCGAAATTACCGAAACCACTGCCAAAACGGAGGTTACTGATGTTGTAGAAAATGTTGAAACTGTAGAAGTAGCTCCTGAAACAGTTGAAATTACCGAAACTGCACCCGAAGTGACAGAGGTTGTTGAAGTTATTGCTTCTGTAACAGTTGCAGAAACACCTGAAACCCTGGTAGAACCGGTAGCAGAAGCACAACCAACAGAAGTAAAATCAACAACAACGGACTATGCAGCCAGCACAAAATCGGAATTGATTGATGCGCTTAAAGTGCTTGTAAGCAAAGAAGTGGATGCCGTAAAAGATGAAGTGGAAACAATCAAACAATTGTTTTACAAAAAGATAAAAGCTGAAATCGAAGAACAAAAGAAAGCATTTTTGGAAGCCGGCGGTGAAGAAATTGAGTTTATTGCCGAGAAAGATGAGTTAGAAGAAGCTATGAAAGCGCTTTTAAACGAATTCCGTGGTAAAAAAGCTTTGTTGATGGCTCAGATTGAGAAAGAAAAAGAAAATAATCTGCTTCAAAAACAACATTTGCTGGAACAAATGAAAGTGCTGGTCGACAGTAACGATGATGTTTCGACACATATAAATGAGTTTCGCGCTCTCCAACAAAAATGGAAAACAATCGGAACGGTTCCTCAGTCAGCGTCTACGGAACTTTGGAAACAATATAGCTTGTATCAGGAATCTTTCTGGGATTTAATCAAAATAAACAACGAATTACGGGAATACGATTTCAAGAAAAACCTGGAATCGAAAACATACCTTTGCGAGGCAGCCGAAAAACTGGCCAATGTGGAAGATGTGATTTCTGCTTTCCAACAATTGCAAAAACTGCACGAAGAATGGCATGAACTAGGCCCTGTGGGTCGTGAAATACGTGAACAAATCTGGACACGTTTCAAAGAAGCTTCAACCGCTATCAATAAAAAACATCAATCATACTTCGATTCTATCCGCAAACTGGAAGATGAGAACTTTGAAGCTAAGAATGCTTTGTGCGAAAAAATCGAAGCTTTTGATTTCAGCAATCTGAATAACTACAAAGCCTGGGACGAAGCTACAAAAACGGTATTAGCATGGCAGGAAGAGTGGCGTACAATCGGTTTTGCTCCACGTAAAGTAAATCAGAAGATTTTCGATCGTTATCGCAAAGCCTGTGATGCGTTTTTTGCGGCAAAAGGCGAATTCTATAAAGAAACTAAGAATGTTCTGACTCAAAATGCCGATAAGAAGAAAGCATTGTGCGAAAAAGCAGAAGCATTAAAAGACAGTACAGAATGGAAAGAAACTTCCGATAAGCTCATTCAACTCCAAAAAGAGTGGAAAACAGTTGGTCCGGTAGCAAAAAAATTCTCTGACGAACTTTGGAAACGCTTTATTGCTGCTTGTGATTATTTCTTTGAGCAAAAAAACAAAAGTACTTCCGGTCAACGTACAGCTGAAGCTGATAACCTGACCAAAAAGAAAGAGTTGATTGCCAAAATTACTGCATTTGAAAAAACGGACAATCCGGGCGAATCGCTCAATGCTTTACGTGCGTTGATGGCCGAATGGAGCACCATTGGTCATGTGCCTTTCAAAGAAAAAGATAAAGTATACAAAGAATATCGCGATGCCGTTGATAAGCAATTTGAAGCCCTAAACGTAGATTCTTCGAACCGACGCATGGATAACTTCCGCAGCAATGTGAAAGATATGGCCGTCAAGGGTGAAAACAAACTGTATCGCGAACGCGAAAAACTTGTACGTGCTTTTGAGCATTTGAAATCGGAAATTGCAACATATGAGAACAATATCGGTTTCTTCTCATCCAACTCAAAAAAAGGTGGTGGTCTGATTAAGGAAATGGAACGCAAAATCGAAGCCCTCAAAGAGGAAAGTAAACTGATTGAGCAAAAAATCAATTTGATTGACGAAAATATTTAATTAGAATAATATGCAAAAAGCCGAAGAACAACACTTCGGCTTTTTTGTTATAAAAAATGAAAGAATACCTTTCACCACTGTCTTTCACCGACAATTCAAATAGCAATTCAACCCTTTGATAAACTAAAAACGTTCAAACTTTTTCTTTATGAATACAGCTTTAATCATGATTGGAAGCAATTTTAATGCAGATGCTAATCTGGAACTTGCCAAGGAGAAACTATCCGAGTACTTCGAGATTGTTTCCGAGAGCTCCACGTTAACGACTAAAGCTGTGGGTAAAAAATACAAAGGTGACTTCCGGAATGAGGCTCTCGCAATTTTATCCGATGATACCTCAGAAGGAACAAAGGCCATGTTCAAGCAAATAGAAAAGGACATGGGCAGAACCCGCGAAAGTAAAACTTCAGGAGAAATTCCAATTGATATTGATTTGATATTCTGGAACGAGTATTTGGTTCACGAAGATTACAACCGCTTTCCGTTCGTAAAAAAATGCATCGACGAAATAAAGGACTAATGACGGAGTTTTTTTTCATAGAACCCGCTACAATAAACCTCCCAAGCACATACTTTTCGGTTTTCCTTTCACTATTCATATAAAATAAGTATATTTGTGGTTCACTCAACACATAGGAATACACAATTTATACATTCTTTATTATGAAGCATTTCCCACCATCCGAGCTTATCATAAATAGCGATGGAAGTATTTTCCACCTGCACCTAAAACCCGAACAATTGGCCGATAATGTTATATTGGTGGGCGATCCGGGACGTGTAGAATTAGTTGCAGCTTATTTCGATACGCAGGAATGTTCGGTTTCGAGCAGGGAATTCAACACAATAACAGGAACTTACAAAGGCAAGCGTATTTCGGTGATTTCAACAGGTATTGGCACCGACAATATCGATATCGTTATGAACGAATTGGATGCATTATCCAATATCGACTTTGAAACACGCACCGAGAAACCTGATTTTCGTCAATTGACGATTATCCGCATAGGAACATCGGGCGGTATGCAACCCGAAATTCCGCTTGGCAGTTTTTTGATTTCAGAAAAATCAATCGGTTTTGATGGTATGTTGAATTTCTACGCCGGACGCGATTCTGTAAGCGATTTGGCATTCGAAGAAGCCATGAAAAAACATTTGGTTTGGAATCCACAACTGGCCGCTCCGTATGTTGTTGATGCTGATACAGAATTAGTAAACCGTATTGGGAAAGACGATATGCTTCGCGGAGTAACTATTTCAGCCAACGGTTTTTACGGACCGCAGGGACGGGTTTTACGCATCAATTTGGCTGATATGCAATTGAACGATAAAATTGAATCGTTCCGCTATAACAACTATAAAATCACCAATTACGAAATGGAAGGTTCGGCTATTGCAGGCTTATCCAAGCTAATGGGACATAAAGCTATGACCGTTTGTTGCATCATTGCCAACCGACGTGTGGAAGCTGCTAATACTGACTATAAACCATATATCGAAAAGCTTGTAACAACTGTTTTGGATAGAATTTAAATAATGCACAATGTATAATTCATAATGCATAATTTAACTAAAAGTAAAGACAAGTAAACCTATTTCCAATTCAGCTAATTAACCAACAATGATTACCAACAAAGCAACATACAAATATTATCTGGAGCGTGATTTGAAAGCTTACGGGCTTACTGAATTATCGCTCTACAACTATTTGTGGATGGACAGCCTACGGTTTCAACGACGATTGCGAAAAATAGAATACCTGGAAAATGTACGTCGAAAGAACATCTTTTGCCGTGCTTATCAAATTTTGCTCGAAATAATTAATCACAGACTTGCAACCCGCTTGGGTTTTTCAATACCTAAGAATGTGTTTGCAGCCGGTCTTTGCATTGTTCACTACGGTACAATAGTCGTAAGTCCACAAGCGAAAGTGGGTGAAAACTGCCGCATACATCCGTCAACGTCAATTGGAGAATATGATGGTGTTCCAACACTTGGAAACAACGTATATATTGGTCCCGGAGCAAAGCTATTTGGCGAAATAAGAATCGGAAATAATGTGGCAATAGGTGCCAATGCAGTTGTGAATGCTGATTTTCCGGACAATGTTACTATTGGTGGCATTCCGGCCAAAATTATCTCAACCAAAACTTCGATTGAGAATGGTATTTATCCCGAAGGATTTATAAAATAGACGAAGATGAATTCAACCACTATAACCGCCATATCTACTGCTCCCGGAATAGGAGGAATTGCAGTCATTCGCGTATCGGGACCCGATGCTATTCAGCATTGTAATGCCATCTTTGTACCAAGGAAGAAATCGTTCAGCGTGCTGCAACAGGATGCAAATACCGTTAGCTTTGGCAGTATCGTAAACCGCAAAGGAGAAACAGTCGACGAAGTGTTGCTGACAGTTTTTCGCAATCCACATTCATTTACGGGCGAAGATGTTGTAGAAATTGCATGTCATGGTTCCGTGTTTATTCAACAGCAAATATTACAAATCCTTATTGAACAGGGCTGTATATTGGCAAAACCGGGTGAATTTACTCAACGTGCTTTTATGAATGGCAAAATGGATTTGTCGCAAGCCGAAGCAGTAGCCGATTTGATTGCTTCAACATCCGCAGCCTCACATCGCATGGCATTAAACCAAATGCGTGGTGGCTTTTCAAGCGAATTGATGAAACTGCGCACACAACTGCTCAACTTCGTATCGCTGGTAGAATTGGAGTTGGATTTCAACGAAGAGGATGTGGAATTTGCCGACCGCACTCAACTCAAAAGCCTTGCAACAACTATCCAACAATTAATAGCCAAACTCAAGGACTCGTTCAATGTTGGTAATGCACTTAAAAATGGGATTCCGGTGGCGCTGGTTGGCGAAACAAATGTAGGTAAATCTACCTTGCTGAATGTGTTGCTCAACGAAGAAAGAGCTATTGTTTCGGATATACACGGAACAACCCGCGATGTGATTGAAGATTTAATCAACATTGACGGTATTACCTTCCGTTTTATCGATACAGCGGGAATTCGCGATACGAAAGATAAAATTGAAAGTATGGGAATTGAGCGCACCTATCAGAAAATTGAACAGGCCGCTATTGTACTTTGGATACTGGATTGCACCCAATTGAGCGAACACATGGAATGGCTCACCGAACGTATTGAGAAACGATCATTGGGTAAAAAAGTGATTCTCGTCTTCAATAAGATTGATAAAATTGAAATTGAAGAACGCGAAGTGCTCAGCCAACTCTTTGAACCATTCGAAGGCGACAGAATCTATATCTCGGCTAAAAATCGATTGAACACGAATGAACTCGAAAAAGCACTTGTAAAAGCAGCTCAACTTCCCGAAATTAATCCCGGCGATGTGGTAGTAAGCAATGTTCGCCACTACGAAGCACTTCAAAATGCTTACACAGCCATTTCCCGTGTAATTGACGGACTTGAATCGGGCATATCCGGCGATTTTCTATCGCAGGACATCCGGGAGTGTATGCATTTTCTGGGAGAAATAACCGGACAAATTTCCAATGACGAAATACTGGGAAATATCTTTGGTAAATTCTGTATCGGAAAATGAGTTCCTACTAAGAATTAAAAACAGCAAATAACGATAACGAATATAGCACTGATGATCAGTGCTATATTTTTTTTTTCCTACTCCACCCTATGCACCTCTTTTCTAAAGCATAAGTGTAATTCAAAATCAAAAAAAAATAATTAGAATGCTACTTTAAAGCATCTATAGATATAGTGTGAATGATGTAACATATAACATTAATTGTGTAATACATTCATGTTTTAAAGGCCTCACCTTTGTACAGTAGAAATTAATACATATTTAAACAACTAAAAATGAAAACATTTAAATTACTAGTATTTGGAATGATGTTGATGTTTGCCGGTACTGCGCATAGTCAATTATCAGTGAATGTGCACATTGGAACGCCACCTGCCTGGGGCCCATCCGGTTATAATGACGTACGTTATTACTATCTACCCGATGTAGAAGCTTATTATGATGTTCAAACATCTATGTTTATTTATATTTCGGGAAACAGATGGATACACAGAACATATTTACCATCAAGGTATCGGAATTACGATTTGTATCATGGTTATAAAGTTGTAATGAATGATTATCACGGAAACTCACCTTATTCTAACTTCAGACAACATCGGATGAAATATGCAAAAGGCTATCGGGGCGCGGAACAACGAAACTACGGTGAACGCAATGATAACAGGGGCAGACAGCAAAGTAACCAACCCTACAGAAATGCTGAACGTAAAGATGACCGTAATCAGGTTAGAAACATGAATCAAGAACATGGAAATAACAACGGAAACGGGCATGGTAACAATAAAAATGAAAACCGTGGCAATGAAAAAAATAATAACCACGATAACGGAAATGGCAAGGGTAACGGAAACCGAAAATAAATATCAAATAATAATCAGCATTACACAAAACAACAAATAAAATAAACAAAATGAAGAAAGTAACATTTATTGCAGCATTGTTCCTACTTAGTTTAGGTGCAAATTTATCAGCTCAAAGACATTTTCAGTCAGATGAAAGATATGGTGGAGCATTGAATTTAGGATTGGGAATTGGTGGGTATTCAGGATATTACGGATATATCGGACATACATTACCTGTATTGAACGTCAATTACGAATTTGGAGTTGTAAGGAACTTTACATTGGCCCCATTTATTACCCTGTATTCATATACTGATGGAAACTACAGAGAAACAGTGACTCCAATTGGAGTAAAAGGAACGCTTTATTTAGACCAACTATTACATGCGGGTCCACATTGGGATTTTTATGTAGCCGGTTCGTTAGGTGTTGCGTTAGTTAGCACAACCTGGGATGCAAATTATAACGGAGACAGAACGTATTATCATTCGGTAGATCCATTATATGGTGATTTCCATTTGGGAACTGAATACCATTTTACAAACCATATCGGAGCTTTCCTTGATTTGTCAACCGGAGTTTCGACCGTGGGTATTGCTATTCACTAAATAAATTGTAGTATGTCAAAAGAAAAAGAGGCCAAGGAGAAATCCGATAAAAAAGTGCCTTTGAAAAACTTAAAAGAAAAGCGTACTGAGAAAGCAATGAAGCGCATAAATAAAAATACAGTAACTACAATTTAATTCAGGATTGGATAGTCTTACGATTCTCATTTAGCTACCCTTTCTTATGTCTATCGGCAAGAGAAAGGGTAGTTTATTTCAACAAATGACCATACATAAAAAAAGGGGAATAATCCGAACGCCATAACAGTAGGAACAAAATTTACAAATACATTACAAAATGAAAAATCTAAACACAAAAATATTACTAATACTTGTCATTTTATTGTCATCGTGTGCCACTGTAACCAGGTTTCCTGTTTCTACGGTGACTCCTGCCGCCGATATTATACTTTCAAAACAAAAAGATCAAAACGGAAACACCAAAATTAAAATTACTGCAACCAATTTAGCTGCTGTTGAAAGGTTGAGTCCATCGAAAAACGTGTATATAGTATGGATTGTATCAGAAAATGATGGAGTTAGAAACATTGGTCAGTTGAAAAATAAAAATGCAAAAACGGCAGAAATAGAAACATTAGCTCCATTCGCATTTACCGGAATTTTTATTACAGCCGAAGATCAGGCTGATGTGTCATATCCCACAGGCATAGAAATTTCACGTATTCAATTCCATGCTGAGTTAAAGTAAGAATTATATAACTTATTCACAGAATACTGTAACTTTTACCTACGAGGTTCACCTTACATTTGTATTATTGAATGAATATACATCCAAATTAAAAAACAAGATTATGAGTAAAACAAAAGTGGTATTAGGCGTAGTAGCTGGAGCAGCTACAGGCGCATTATTAGGCGTTTTATTTGCGCCTGCAAGGGGAGCGGTAACCCGTAGATCAATTTTACGAAAAGGTGAAAGACAAGTCGACGATTTGAAACACAGTTTCAATGAATTTATCGACAGCATTACCGACAAATTTGATAAGGTAAAAGAAGAAGTAGTTGACTTTGCCGAAGAAGCAATGAACAGCGCCGAAGCAGTAGAAAAAGAAGTGAAAGCTTCTAAGGTTAAATAGTTTATACAATAAAACTGTATTGAGTCTGCTCCGGAAAGAAATTTTCAACTGAATTATCTTGCCTTATTATTTTCGGAGCAGACTTACTGTTTTTCAACAACTAAATCAGGTATTTAAAACCTATACGAATAAAAACTATGGAAGAGAATATAAATTTAATTGAATCGTTGTTCGAAAGAATTGCCGAATATAGCAAAACAAGCTATGAATTAGTAAAACTGAACGTGGTTGATAAAACTTCGGATGTAGTTTCTGCTTTAATGGCTCATACCATTGTAAAAGTTATTGTTGCCTGTTTTATGCTATTCGTAAATCTGGGTATCGCGTTTTGGGTTGGCGATATGCTTGGGCACATCTACTATGGTTTCTTTGCTGTTGCTACTTTCTATGGATTTGTAGCTTTTATACTTCATTTCTTTATGCGTAAATGGATGAAAAGAGTATTCTACGATTATTTAATCCGAAAAATGCTTAGTTGATTTGATAATTAGTTTATGAGATAATAAAAAAACGATATGGAAAATATAAACTCAGCCACCGAACTTAAACTAGCCATACAAGCTAAACAATTCGAACATGCCATTCAGGGCCAACTGTTGAAGGACGAATTATCTATTGCATTCGAAAGCCTGAAACCAATTAGCCTGATTAAAAATACCCTGAGCGAAATCACATCTTCTCCGTACTTAATTGAGAATATGCTGGGAGCTATTACGGGTTTAGTCAGCGGATATGTATCAAAGAAAATTGCCGTTGGGGCATCACATAATGTATTTAGAAAAGTCATGGGTTCTGTACTGCAATTTAGCGTTACAAACCTGGTGGCTCAACATCCTGAAATTCTGAAAAACTTCGGTCAGCTGATCATTGAAAAAATCTTTCATAAAACTGAAAAACCGTGAATTTCAATAAATCCATATTACCCTTTTACACAAAGGCCGGCATTTTTTTTGTTGGTCTTTCTGCCCTGTTAGCAATACTCTATATAGCACAGGGCATTATTATTCCATTAGTTTTCTCATTTATTATAGCCATATTGCTTCATCCTGTTGTCAATTTTTTTGTTCGCCTAAAAATAAACAGAGTTGTAGCTATCATCATTACAATGCTTCTTACTGTTCTAATTATGGCAGGATTCATTGCTCTTATCTACAGTCAGGCACTAAGTTTCAGCGATTCCTGGCCTATTTTCGTTGATAAATTTACTGATTTACTCAATCAAACCATTAAGTCGGCTTCACGCTATTTCGATATCCGACAATCCATTATTCATGCCTGGATAACCAGAACACAACACGAACTTATCACTATCGACGGGACTTTAATTGGGAAAACGCTAGTGAGTGTTGGGAGCATGTTAGCAGCACTGGTGCTTGTGCCGGTCTACATCTTTGTAATTCTTTTTTATCAACCACTTTTAATAGAATTTATTCACCGACTTTTTGATGAGTCTCATCTAAATCAAGTCAACTCCATTGTAACCCAAACTAAATCTGTTATTCAGCGCTATCTAGTTGGGTTAATCATTGAGGCTGTTATTGTTGGGTCACTCAATGCACTGGGGCTTTTGTTGCTCGGAATTGAATATGCTATTATCCTTGGAGTACTTGGAGCAGTGCTCAACCTTATTCCTTATATTGGTGGAATTATAGCTGTTGGATTATTTATGATGGTTGCTTTGGTTACAAAATCGTCGGCCTGGTTTGCATTATATGTTTTTGGTGTTCATACTTTTATTCAGATAATTGATAATGATTTCATTGTACCAAAGATAGTTGCTTCAAAAGTGAAAATTAATGCACTCTTCTCCATATTGGTAGTACTTGTCGGAAATGCCTTATGGGGAGTTCCTGGCATGTTTCTTTCCATTCCGCTCCTTGCAATTATTAAAGTTATTTTTGATCACGTCGAATCCATGAAGCCCTGGGGATTTCTATTGGGCGATACTATGCCACCATTGATAAAATTGAGAAGTAAGAAGTAGGTGATTGAAAAGAGACAGTTAAAATATTAAAATAAAACACAATGATAGAAGTAAAAAAAGAAGGCGTATTATTCACTGGTACCGATTTAGAATTTGAAAAAGAAGGTGTATTAAACCCGGCTGTTATTCGTGTTGGCGATAGTGTTCATATTTTTTATCGTTCCGTGCAGTTGGGGAATCAATCTACAATTGGGTATTGCCGACTGGATGGTCCCTTAACTATTGTTGAGCGTTGGGATAAACCGATGATTGTTCCTGAATTCGATTACGAATCACAGGGAGTAGAGGATGCCCGTATTGTAAAGATCGATGATTTATATTATCTCACTTATACAGGTTATGACGGAATTAATGCACGAGGTGCTCTGGCCACATCAAAAGATTTAATTCATTTTAAAAAGCATGGGCTTATTGTTCCGCCAATTACGTACTCTAAATTCGTATTTCTGGCCGAAACAAATGGCAATGTAAATGAAAACTATTACCACAATCATAAATTTTACTACCAGGAATCGGATCCGGACAAAAAGATGATGTTGTGGGACAAGAACTGTGTCTTCTTCCCTCGCAGGATTGATGGGAATCTGGTTTTTCTACATCGTATTCGTCCCGGAATTCAAATTGTGTCGGTAAAATCAATAGCCGATTTGACCAAAGAATTCTGGAAAGAGTATTTTCAAAATCTACAACACAATATTGTTCTAGATCCTATTTTCCCCCACGAATCGTGTTACATCGGTAGCGGTTGTCCACCTATTGAAACAGAAGTAGGTTGGGTGCTTATTTATCATGGTGTAGAGCAAACCGAAAAAGGATTGGTTTATTCCGCCTGTGCAGCATTACTCGACTTGAACGATCCGTCAAAAGAACTGGCTCGATTACCTTATCCCTTGTTTTTTCCCGAATATGATTGGGAACTGATTGGTGAAGTAAACAATGTGGTTTTTCCTACAGGTACTGCTTTGTTTGGCGATACCTTATTTATCTATTATGGTGCTGCCGATTCTCTTATTGCAACTGCCTCGTTGAGTTTACCGGCATTGCTAACCGAACTATTAACTTATGTAAAAACAACTGATCATGAAAAATGAAACAGATTCCTCTAAAAGTGACAAGATCATTAGTTCCGAAGCCATTTATCATTACGATACAACGGCATTTCCACAAATAGCTTCCGGAAGAGCCAGGCTTCACGAAATAGAAAAACAACATTCAAATCTGGCTGAGATACTTGTAATTTCATCTTATCCCCCACGCGAATGTGGCATAGCAACCTATTCTCAGGATTTGATAAAGGCATTGAATAATAAGTTTAGCAACTCTTTTAATATCAAAGTGTGTGCTCTTGAAAGTGGTAAATCGGATTTTAATTATCCTGATGAAGTAAAATATACGCTTGATACAAGCCACATCTCAACTTTTATGACATTGGCTGAGAAAATCAATAATGATCAACATATTGAGATTGTATTGATTCAGCATGAATTTGGTTTTTACCGTGAGCAGGAGCAAGCTTTTCTACAGATGTTATACGAACTATCCAAACCCGTAGTAATTGTTTTCCACACCGTACTTCCACATCCAACCGAGCATCTGAAAAATCAGGTACGGAACATTGCTTCGGCATGTAAATCAATTATCGTTATGACTAAAACCTCAGCCGATATTTTGATGAGCGATTACAATGTAGCTAGCCAAAAAATATCGATTATTCGTCACGGAACACACCTTGTACAACATTTGAGTGAGAAATTTCTGAAAGATAAATATGGTTTAACCGGAAAGAAAGTACTTACTACTTTCGGGCTACTTAGTTCGGGCAAAAGCATAGAAACAACGCTCGATGCATTGCCAGCCATAGTGAAACAAATTCCCAATGTGATGTTTCTGATTATTGGGAAAACACATCCTGAGGTGGTGAAAAATGAGAAAGAACAATACAGAGACAGTTTGGAGCTCAAAGTAAAAGAACTCGGGTTGGAAAACAATGTTCAGTTTATAAATAAATACCTTGATTTGCCCGATTTACTTGAATACCTGCAGTTAACGGATATATATGTATTTACAACCAACGATCCTAATCAGGCTGTAAGCGGCACCTTTATGTATGCCATGAGTTGTGGTTGTCCTATTATTTCAACGCCCATACCCCATGCCAAAGAAGTGCTGACTGAAGATACCGGAATCATTTTTGATTTTCGCAATTCAGGCCAACTGGCCGATGGGGTTATTCGTTTGCTGAACGATCCTGATCTTCGAAAGAATATTATCTCAAATACCCTTCAAAAGGTAGTTTCTACTGCCTGGGAGAATTCCGCTGTGGCTCATGCCATGCTTATTCAGAAAATGGCTCCAGAAAAGATTAAGATACACTTTAATTTGCCTGTGATTAATCTGAGTCATGTAAAAGCAATGACCACCGAAATGGGTATGATTCAGTTTTCGAGAATCAATCAACCTGATATAAAATCGGGTTATACGCTCGACGATAATGCACGGGCGCTTGTCGCAACCTGTATGTATCTGAATACTACCGGTGACAAATCATGCATTTCGGATATTCGGAAATACCTTAATTTCATTCGTTTCTGTCAACAACCTGATGGTAATTTTCTGAACTATGTGGATAAAGACAAACAGTTTACGAGTCAAAACGAAGAAGTAAACCTGGACGATTCGAATGGACGTGCAGTTTGGGCATTGGGCTACATGTTGTCGCAGAAAAATAAATTACCAAAAGAACTGTCATTGGAAGCTGAAGTTACACTTCAACGGGCATTTATCCTGATAAGTGAAGTGAAATCGACCCGGGCCATGGCATTTGCCATCAAAGGAATATTCTATTATCACAAGGTAGCTAAATTACCAGGGAATATTACGCTTGTAAAAATTTTTGCCAACCGCATGTTGCAAATGTACAAACATGAATCGGGTCAGAATTGGGAATGGTTCGAAGGATATCTGACTTATGCCAACAGCATTTTGCCCGAAGCTATGTTATATGCCTGGCTTATGACCGACGACTCAACGTATAAGGACATTGCCAAAATATCGCTAGCTTTTCTGCTTTCTCACACATTCAATGCCAATGGAATTGAGGTTATCTCTAACCGGAAATGGTTTCAAAAAGGTCAGGAACACGGCCATTTTGGAGAACAACCAATTGATGTGGCATATACCATTATGACTCTGGGAATATTCTACGATGTATTCCACGACGATGATTATCTGCAAAAACTCCATATTGCCTTCAACTGGTTTTTGGGGAATAACAGATTGCAACAAATTGTGTACAATCCATGTACCGGTGGTTGTTACGATGGTATGGAAGAAACACACGTCAATCTGAATCAGGGTGCTGAGTCAACAGTGAGTTATTTGATGGCACGACTAACAGTTGAAAAATACAAAGATGAACAATAAAATATCTAAATCTATAGCTGTCATTGTGGCACATCCCGATGATGAAACATTGTGGGCAGGTGGAACAATGCTAAGTCATCCGTACAACAAATGGTTTGTGGTATGCCTTTGCAGAGCAAGTGATACAGAGCGGTCGAAGCGGTTTTATAAAGCGTTGAAACTGCTGAAAGCCGGTGGTATTATGGGTGACTTGGATGATGGACCGGAACAACATCCGTTGGCTGAAAAAGACGTTGAGAAAGAAATTCTACGACTGCTGCCAACCACTCATTTCGATTTAATTCTTACTCACAACTCAACCGGTGAATACACTAGTCATCTTCGTCATGTGGAGGTAAATGAAGCCGTAACTACACTTTGGCACAAAGAGAAAATTTCGACCAAGGAGCTTTGGACCTTTGCTTATGAAGATGGTAACAAGGCTTATTTTCCACAGATAGTTGAAAATGCTAATATTATTGAACCATTATCGGTAGAAACCTGGAAAAAGAAATACAAAATTATAACGAAGACTTACGGGTTCGATAAGGATAGCTGGGAAGCTGAAACAACGCCAACAACCGAAGCTTTCTGGCAATTCAGAAATCCGGTTCAGGCAATGCAATCGAAAACACATTTGAATGATGATGTTAAGATGTCCAAACTATCAATTTATAAATTATTAGATAATACAAAAAACTAAAATGAAAACGCAACCGGAACTAAGTATCTTCAAAAAAACAAGTATCAAGGCCCTGAAAGCACTTTATCTCTTAAGTAAAACCTATTTGATGGAATCAACAATAGAAAAGTTGAAATCCGGATATTACGAAACTCACGTAACAATAACAAACAAATGAAAGTACTCGTATTGTATGAATATCCTCCAACTCCTGGCGGACTTGCCACTCAGGGAGATTTGCTCTATAAAGGTTTATTGGAACTTGGAGTTGATGTACATGCAGCTCATTTCGAATCGGATCAGGAAAAAGAATGGTATTACCGTTGGTTCAGACCCGATGTTGTTGTAGGGATTGGTTATTGGGGATACACACCACATTTAGTTCTTCATCCGCAAAAGTTTGGGGCGTTGGCAGTTCCATGGTTGGTTTCCGATGGATATATTGCCAATTATCAGAATGTGCTGAATGCGCTTCCACTCATTTTGGTAACATCCAATTGGGTAAAAGAAATGTATGTTCGGGATGGAATTAGTGGCGATAAAATTGAAGTTTTACCTGTTGGTTGCGATACTGATACCTTTAAACCTTTTGAGTGGAATGATCCAAAAATTATAGCTGTTCGCGAGGCATTGGGCATATCGCCGGATGAATTGATGATTCTCACCGTTGGTGGCGATGCTGCTTCGAAAGGTGGCAGGGAAGTTATGCGGGCATTATCCATAATTGATAAAAAAGTTCCCAAATGGAAATATGTGTGCAAGGTATGGCCACAGCAGCGCACAAGCATTCAGGATGCATCGGATGAGGAATTAGCAAAGAGTCTTGGTATTGAGGAGAAAGTAATATATGCCGTGAACACCATTTCGCGCAACTTTATGCCCTATTTGATTGGCGCTTGTGATATATATGCAGCACCATCCAGACTGGAAGGTTTCGGAATGCCGCAGGTAGAAGCGGGTGCCTGTGGAAAACCGGTTTTGAGTATAAATGCTATGGGAATGCTGGACACACTTATACACAATGAAACAGCCTTGTTGGCCGGAGTAGCACAGAAAATAGTGGTAGACGAAGTTATACTTGGTGCAGCAGCCGGATTTGAAGAAAATCACAAAGTTGTGTTTAATACACCTCGTATTGTCGATTATCGAGCCAATGTAACGGATATTGCCAACTACATGGAACAACTTATGAATGATAAGGAACTGCGTAATAGAATGGGAAAAGCCGGACGTGAACGGGTTGTGGCTAATTTCGATTACCGTGTGGTGGCGCAGAAGTTTGTACAGATAATGAATGAGAAGTTGGGAATTTATTAATTTGAAGATGTGTTGATGTGATAATATGATGATGAAATTAAATATCAGCACATCGACACATCACCACATCAATAAATCAAAAAAAAATGCCATTCAAAAACGGAAAATCAAAGAAGGTGATTTCTCAGAACATTGAAGAACTCATGCACAGTTACCACCAAACCGGAACGATAGGGACATCGACTCCCGAATCGAACGAGAAAGCACAGAAGCAAGCTATAGCAATTGCTTTCAACAGGGCGCAAAAAAAGAAAAAATAAACTATCGGGTTTCGCGATTTCCAAATCGCGAGAATAGAATTTAATACGCGATTTGGAAATCGCGAAACCCAAAAAAACAAATGAAATCAACTGATTTAAAAGAAATAGAAGAAGCAAAGAAAGCAGCGTTGGAAGTATTGCTCCACAATGCAAAGGGACCTTTTCAGGGACTTCCACGCACGGCTGGTTGGGGATATCCCGAACCATACACGCGCGATTTGATGTTTTCCATTTTGGGAATTGCTGTTACTGGAAATAAGATATTGTTGGATAGTATTGGAAATGTGTTGGAAACGCTGGCTAAAAATCAAAGTGAACACGGTCATATTCCTTCGTTGGTTCACGATAATGAAGACAGGGGATCGAGCGATACTACTCCGCTTTTTCTGTTGGGAGTTGCTATTTACCGACTACTTATAAAACAACCAGATTTTCTGCACGAAGCTGTTGATAAGGCATTGGTTTGGATGGAATATCAAAGTCCGTCCGACCGGTATATGGTGGCACAACAACCCACAAGCGACTGGCGCGACGAACAATGGGTACTTGGTTACGGACTTTTTGTAAATACGATCGTTTATTGCTATCTGCGCCTTTTGGGACAGCAGGATAGAGCTGATAAGATGCACAAAGAAATGAGTCGTTTCACAATCACCGGCGGAGTCATTCACAATCATGTACACGAAGGATTGGCAGTAAAACATAAGCCGTATTACGCCATGTGGTCGTACAAAGTACTTAGCAGCGAACGGTTCGATTTGCTTGGAAATAGTCTGGCCATTTTATCCGGTATTGCATCACCAACGCGAGCCAACGAAATGATTGCGTGGATTGAAGAAGAAACAGCAGCAATGCGTGCAAAAGGAGATTTGGTGGTTGATCTGTCGCCCAATTTTTTCCCGTATGTAAAACCCGGAGATCCTGAATGGAACGAGCGATATGCTGAGTTCAATAACCCGGGCGACTATCACAATGGTGGTATCTGGCCTTTTATCAGCGGAATTTATATTGCGGCCTTAGTGGCTGCCAAAAGATACACATTGGCAGAGGAAAAGTTGAAAGTACTGACCCATTTTATAAAGATATCAAGAACACAAAATGTAGAGTTTGGCTTCAACGAATGGATTAAAGCCCAGGATGGTAATGCCATGGGGCAGGACTGGCAAACCTGGAGTGCAGCACTTTACCTGTATGCAGCTAAATGTGTGGAAACCAAAAACACACTGTTTTTTGACGAAATACGCAGTTTCGCTTTTAGTTCTAAGCTGTTGAAATTATATGACTTTGAATAATAAATGAACATAAATAAAAACACAATGGAAAAATTAAGCGAAAACAAATACCCGCTTGTAAGACAAGAAGCTAACAAAAAAATAATCCTTCCGGGATATCCAACTTATCCGGCCGGCGAAGATATCTACGAGCAAGCCAAACAAGAAATGGAGATTGACCCGGAAGAGATTTCGAAACTCAAAGAGGATAACAATGAGGATACATTAGACATCCCGGGATCGGAACTGGACAATGCTCAGGAAGAAATTGGCAGTGAAGACGAAGAAAATAATTATTATAGCCTTGGAGGCGATAATCACGACAACCTGGAAGAAGATTCGTCGCATTGACGAATCATTATAACCCGGATAAAACCTTTCATCATGAAAAAAAATAAAAAAGTACTGATAGTAATGGACCAGCATCCATCATCACAAAAAATTATAGAAGTTGGCTACACGCTGGCTAAAGATATAAAAGCTACAGTGATATTATTACACGTCAAAGTGGATCTTGTGAATTATTCTCTAACTTACAAGAAAATGGAAGTATTGAAACCCGATACGCTGGAGAACTTTGAAGTTGCTGCAATGGGTTTCTTTGAAAAACAAAAACAAGAAACCTGTGACGATACTATTCAGGTCGTTGTAAAACAGGGAGATTTTGCAGAATCGATTTTTAAAGCAGCCAAGGAAATGGATATTGATACAATAGTGATGGGATCGCACAGCACTAAATGGCTCGAAGAAATGATTTTAGACAGGGTAACAGATGAGGTGTTACAACAAACAACTGTACACATACTCATTGTTCCAACACGTAAGTACGATGCCAAAAGCACTGTTATTACACTTGATAAATAAAAATTGTATTACAACTAATAATAAAATATCATGAATGCGAAACAAATGAAAAAAGTGCTGATAGCACTCGATTATGATCCCACAGCACAGAAAGTAGCTGAATCGGGCTTTGCAATGGCTAAAGCGATGGGCGCTGAAGTTACATTATTACATGTTATGGTTAGTCCGGCTATGTATGCCTCGGCTTATGCCAATATGGGAGCATGGCAAATTGATACGGTTGATACTACCGAAGGGATAGAAATTATAAAAACCGGATCGCGTAATTTACTTGAAAAAGCCAAAAAACATTTGGGTGCCAAAACAATTAAAACAGTACATAAAGAAGGTGATACAGCTCAAATGATTTTACAAACAGCTTCCGAAATACATGCTGACTGCATTGTAATGGGAACGCATAGCCAGAAATGGTTGGAAAACGTACTTATGGGAAGTGTTACCGAAGAAGTATTGCGTAAAACCACCATACCCATGTTTATAGTACCCACTAAGAAGAGAGATTAGAGTAGATTGTAACAGGAAAATTTTAAAAGGCAACCGAAGAGTTGAGTTAAGAACAGAGGATGATGTTGAATCAGTTGTCTTCAAATCTAAAAACTCCTTTTCAGTTGCCTTTGTGGTTTTTGATAAGGGTGACTGCCCAGAATTGATAGATGTGTGAATCATGTAATCTTTCTCCATTATTGTGTAATACTTTCATTGTCATAGTCCTATAACTTTGCTTTTCAAATTTAGTAGAAACAGGTATTCAATTATAAAAAATACAATTATGAAAGGTAATGAAAAATTAATGTCAGTGCTGAATGCGCTGTTGGCCGATGAACTAACGGCGATTAACCAATATATGGTTCATTCGGAAATGTGTGCAAACTGGGGCTATACCAGGCTTCATCAGGCAATCCGTAAACAGGCAATGGATGAAATGTTCCATGCCGAATGGCTTATTGAGCGTATTCTTTTTCTGGACGGTGCACCAACAGTATCAATACTTAATCCGATGAAGATTGGTAAAACAGTACAGGAAATGATTATAAACGACAATGGAGATGAGTTTCATGCAGTCCGCGCTTATAACGACGCAATAAAACTAGGTCGCGAAGTTGACGATCAGGGCACAGTTGATTTGCTTACAAAAATACTCAAAATGGAAGAAGGGCATGTAGACTGGGCAGAAATGCAGCGTGCCCAGATTGAACAAATGGGGTTGGAGAATTACCTTGTTAATCAAATCGATAGTTCTGCCAGCTAATTAAAGTTCGGAATTTAGTCAGCCATTCATAAAAAAGAAAACTATGCGCTATTTTGGAAACAATATCAAGCTTCTTGTAAATAATCTGGTAGTAAGTTACACCGATCATGGATCTGAGCAATCTCCTGTAATTATCTTCATTCACGGTTTTCCGCTGAATAAAACGATGTGGGACAATCAGGTGAATGCATTGAAAGAAGATTACCGCGTAATTTCATACGATATTCGTGGACATGGCGAATCGGATATAGGAACCGATGACTTCTCAATTGAACTCTTTGTAACAGATTTACTGCATCTGATGGAAGAACTAAAAATTGAGAAAGCCTCACTTTGTGGTTTATCCATGGGTGGTTACATTGCTTTGCTTGCAATCGAAAAATATCCCGAACGTTTTGATGCACTTGTTTTGTGCGATACAAATTGTATTGCCGATCCACCACAGGTAAAACAGAAACGCTTAGATACAATCCAACAAATCAAATCATTCGGGGTGGAAAGGTATGTGAACAATAGCATCGAGAATCTTTTTGCTCCTCAGTCATTTAGTGGCAATATTCCAGCCATTTCCGACGTAAAAGAAATGATACTGAATACAACCGAACTATCGCTCAGTAAAACATTACTAGCCTTATCACAGCGCAAAGAAACCTGCAGTAAATTGTCCGAAATAACACTGCCTGTACATTTCGTTGTAGGTGAAGAAGATAAAATCACACCTCCGAAAGCTGCAGAAGTGATGCAGCAAAAAATCAAGAATTCAACAATGCATATTATTTCGCATGCCGGTCATTTAAGCAATTTGGAAAGTCCTGATGAATTTAATGAACAGTTAAAGACATTCTTTGCAGCGGTTTATAACAAACCGGAAGATATGCATTCGCCCGGAAGTACCTCTGTTTTTTCTCAAATACGGCAAAGACTGAATATGCTATTAACTTTCAGTTCAATATAATACATGAAAAAGAAAAAACTTACAACAGCCAGTGGCCGACCTTATTCCGAGTTTGAAAACTCTATGACGGTGGGCAACCGCGGGCCCGTTCTTTTGCAGGATTATTTTCTGCACGAAGATATGGCACACTTCAATAGGGAACGAATTCCCGAACGAGTGGTTCATGCCAAAGGAACAGGTGCTTTCGGCACTTTTACAGTTACCCACGATATTACACACTATACAAAAGCGAAGATTTTTTCTGAAATTGGTAAGCAAACAAAGACGTTTGCGCGCTTCTCCATAGTAGGTGGTGAGAAAGGCGGAGCCGACAGCGAAAGAGACCCGCGTGGTTTTGCCCTGAAATTCTATACCGAAGATGGTAACTGGGATTTGGTGGGTAATAACACACCTGTTTTCTTCATCAAGGACCCTAAAAAGTTCTCGCATTTTATCCATACCCAAAAGCGTGACCCCATGACTAATTGTAAAAGTCCGACCATGATGTGGGATTTTTACAGTTTGAATCCAGAAACCCTGCATCAGCTATTAATATTGATGAGCGACCGTGGAACACCATTTTCATACCGTAACATGGATGGTTTTGGAAGTCATACCTTTTCACTTATCAATAAAAACAACGAACGTGTTTGGGTGAAATTCCATTTCAAAACAGTACAGGGAATTAAAAACTTCACTGAGAAAGAAGCCAATGATATGAAAGGTGTCGACATGGATCAGGCTCAACGGGATATGGTGGATGCCATCGCCCGAAAAGAATTTCCGAAATGGGCCATGAAGATTCAGGTAATGACGGATGCACAGGCAAAAACATTCCGATGGAATCCGTTTGATCTGACTAAAGTTTGGTTACACAAAGATTTTCCGTTGATAGATGTAGGAATTATGGAATTGAATAAAATTCCTGAAAACTATTTTAGGGATGTAGAGCAATCGGCTTTTGCACCGGCTCATGTAGTCGACGGCATTGGTTACTCGCCCGATAAAGTGCTTCAAGGTCGTTTGCTATCCTATCCCGATGCACAGCGTTATCGCCTGGGAGCTAACTACGAACAAATTCCCGTGAACCAATGTCCGTATGCAGTGACAAATTATCAACGCGACGGATTGATGCAAACAGGCGAAAATGGTGGTGCAAGTCCGAATTACCACCCCAATAGTTTTGACAATATTGTTGCTGACGAAAATTACCGGGAACCTTCCATGCAGTTGGATCAAATAACTGAACAACCGAACGTAGCCGATTGGTTCGACCGGAACGAAAACGATGACGATCATTTTACACAACCCGGCTTATTGTATCGCAATGCAATGAACGAACAAGACCGGATTCATTTGATAAGCAATATCGTAAACTCCATGAAAGGGATTATTGGAGATAAAAAAGCAGAAATCACGAACCGCCAATTGTGTCATTTTTTTCGTGCCGATATACAATTGGGTATGGCTGTAGCAAAAGGGTTGGGCATTGCAATTGATGAAAAGTCAATGGAACATACAAAGAATTGAAGTGAATAGAAATGGGAGAATCCTGAAAGGATTCAAGGTGAATACCCGTGGGTAATGAGAAAAAAAGCCTGAACCCTGAAGGGGTTCAATAGCAGTTATTCACATTGAACCCCTTCAGGGTTCAGGTCTACTTTCATTAACTACCACGGGTTTCACCCGCGGTTATTCACATTAAAGTCCTTCGGACTTAAAAAACAACCTATTTTATTTTACTATGAGTAATTTACTTATGTCGAACTCACATTAGTTAGTATTTAATACAAAAACCATTTAAAAACAAAATTTATCATGAAAACAAAACAAATTTTTCTATATCTATTTTCAGTAGTTGCATTTCTTTCTTTCCCGGGATGTTCTAGTCAGGGTCCTCAGGGACCTGCAGGAGTCAATGGACAAAATGCAGCAGTATATTATTCAAACTGGCTTAGTCCAACAGCGTGGTCGGGTAGCGCCGGAGATTGGTACTTTAGTGTTTCAGCTCCCGACTTGACTCAGGATGTTGTTGAGCATGGCGTAGTGCTGGCTTACGTATGGTTGTCAGGCGATGTATACAATTCAACTACTGTCAGACCATTACCGGCTTATGTGCTGGGGGCAAACTGGAGTTTCTTAATTCACCAATACGGAAGTATGGAATTTACCTGCGATATGTCTACACAACCCTTTAATTCCGGTGATAAGTTTCGGTTTATTGCCATTCCGGGCACTTCAACAGCCTTAAAAACTGTATCGGTAAAATACAATACCCGAACTAAGCTTTTAAATATGCCTTACAGCGAAGCCTGCAAGGTATTTGATATAAAGGATTCAACTATAATTGTACAATAATGGAAAATCTAACAGATAAACAACTGAAAGACAAAGAGCATGAAGGAATAGAAAGGGAATTGAATCTGAAAATCATGCAGGTTACAACGGAAATAAAAGATCATTATCCAGAGTTGATAAAATTTCTAGACGAAATGCCCGTGACAGTGCCTGATGAAAAGAACATGGAAATAACATTGAAGAATTTAAAATCCTATTACGATTCCCTGAATGCTTTACTGAACAGCTATATAACTGAACAGGCATGAAATTTATACTGATTTAAACAATTTAAAACGACAAACAATGGATAAATATATTGATAAAACAAGTTCGCAATTAGCCAGACCCGAATATATTGAAGTGGAACCAAACGTTCGGCTTCATGTAACCGATGTTGGCGACGGACAAGCCATCGTGCTTATACCCGGTTGGCCGCTGAGCGACGAGATGTACGAATATCAGTACAATGAATTGATAAATCATAATTTCCGGGTTATTGGTATCACCCTGCGGGGTTTTGGTAAATCCGACAAACCTTACGGACTATACGATTACGATGTACACGCATTGGATATTAAACGGGTGTTAGACCAGTTAGATATCAACGACGCTACCTTGTGTGGTTTCTCCATGGGTGGAGCTATTGCAGCTATGTATGTTTCGTTGTATGGCACCATGCGTGTTACGAAATTGGTATTAGCAGGTGCTGCCACGCCACGTTGGACACAGCGGGAAGATTTTCCCTATAACATCCCTCAAAGTGATGTAGACGATTTAATTGCCCTGAATAATACTGACCGGCCAAAGCTATTGTCGAATTTTGCTAAGATATTTTCGGCCACCGAAACAACATTGAACGAAGGAATCGGAAATTGGCTGACAAACATTAATCTAAGCGCATCGTCTTATGCCACAGGTAAATGCTTAATGGCCTTGCGTGATACCGACTTGAGAAGCGATTTGAAAAAGATTGAAATCCCGACCTTAATCATGCACGGTAAGAAAGACAAAATATGTTCATTCGATTTAGCAGAGCAAACGCTCAAACTAATGCCGAATGCCGAACTTGTTGCTTTCGAAAAAAGCGGTCATAGTTTATTTTTAGAAGAAACAAAGAAGTTTAATGCAGAACTGATCAAATTTGCCTGTAAATAAAATTTCTTGACAACAACATGAAGCAAAATTATACGCTAAAAGAGCAACAGAAGTAGAGGAAATTGCAAATAAGATGTAATACCAATTACAGTTATTTAGACATTATAAAAAGAGAGTAAGCTTTGGGAGCATACTCTCTTTTTTTGGGGTTTGTATATGTTGGTTGGATAGAGATAGCCTATCTTTAGGATATATAGAGATAGCCTCTCTTTCAGATATATTTATCGTGGAATAAATGCCATGGGTTCGCTCGGCACACCCCAACCATGCGTGTTTCCTCCCGACACGCGGATATAAATTTTTTGTGCTGCTGTAAGGTCTCTGATCTCCAGTTTTTTCAGGCTGCCAAAATCCAGTTCTGTTTTCCAACTTTCAGGATCATCGGGCGTAATTGTTGTTTCCACTTTATAACGGTCGGCATCGGTCAGGGCATCCATGAAAATTTTCACGCTGCAAGGTACACTTCCATCTTCCAATCGTTTAATCACAGCTTTACCGGGAACATCGCGCTGTATAGGGTCATTGTTACAATCGAATCCCGAAAGCAAAATAATGGCTATATCGCCGGCAGCCACCTTGTTTACATAAATCAAAAGTGACTTTAGCATAATGTAAACTACATCGGTTTGATCAATAACCGCCTGCGCCTTTATTTTACTGCCATCTTTCGCCTTAATAGCACCGTCTAATTTTGTTACTTCCGCACCAAATGCTTCCATAGTAGGATCGGGATTAGTGAAAGTTGCTTTTGCGGCTACCATGCTGGTACTTACTCTACCACCAAGGTTATAAACGCTCTGGGGGTCTTTGTTCTTTAAATGCAAAACAGCTGTGTTTGTTTTCATACTTTATTTTTTTTGGTTTAACATGCTGCAAATTTAGACGCCCAGTTTATTTCGTCCAAATTTTTTCGGGTAAAATGAGTTCAGATTTATAATTCTGAACTCATTTGTCATAGAAAATGCTTTTTCTGCCGATATTTAACGGTTTATTGCCTTCCAAAATATTTTTGGAGGGAAACAAGAACTGTTAGGACGGCAACAAAATATTTTTGGAAGGGTCTAATTTTCGTTTATAAGGCAACAAAATATTTTTGGACGATTCCAATTGTTTTTTTTAAGGCAACAAAATATTTTTAGAAGGCAACAAAATCCGTTTGGAGGGTTTGAAACTGATTTTGGAAGGCAACAAAATATTTCAGGAGGGTTCCAATTGCTTTTTAGAAGGGAACAATTTTCGTTATGACGGGTCAAATTTATTTTTGTACGCGTACTTTTTCATTTGGTGAAGAAAAAGAAAGTGGTAGTACAATTTCAAGTCGTGCTTCCACTTAATATAAAAGGGTATAAAGTCAGGTTGGATTTTTCTGATAAAACTGATCATCCTTCCAGTTGAGGGGATTTGTTTGAATATATTCTGATATACGGACAAACGATTCATCGTTGAATATTATGTTGTCCCACATCCTCGATTGCCACCCAAATTCATATCCTAAGCGGTGGGCATGTTTGGTTACAGCCGATTTATAGGATCCAATGATGGACGAAACGGTATTTTTACCCTGATTTTGAAAACGTTTTTGTCCGGGCGGTTGTAGGGATTGGGGCGGTTCGGGTGATTGTTGCGATTGTTGGGATGATTGGGATGATTGGGATGATTGTTGGGGTGATTGTTGGGATGATTGTAGAGACAAGGCATGCCTTGTCTCTACGTTTTCGTTTCCGTTTTCGTTTTCGTTTCCGTTTTCGTTCCTGATTACGGATGCGGTTGCATTCCCGTTATCGTTTCCGTCACCGATATTATTTTCATTCCCCTGCAAAATCAAAATACCATGAATATGATTGGGCATTACAACAAATTCACCCAATTCAACATGTTGTGCATGGTTTTTTATTTCGTGCCACATAACGTCGGCCAGCAATCCTACATGCGACAACTGCATTTCACCATTCTTTATTTCGCCAAAATAATGTTCACGGTTACGGGTGCAGATGGTAATAAAATATACCCCGGCATTTCCATAATCCCACCATTGTGCACGGGCGGAAGATATTCGGTATTTGTTTTGAAATTTATCCACAGGTTTTGTTTCAATGAATAAAATTGGTTCGTTTGAATATTAATCTATTTAAATCTAGTCCAGCTGGGTAAAAAATCAATCTCGCCTTTCAAAATTCTAATTTATATGCAAACCTAAGAGCGTGTGTTAGGGGGTCGGCAGTTGTGTGACCTGAGTTACTATTTTTAATTTTTGTCGTCCTACAAGTCGTCCATTGCTTTTTGTTTGACAATGTCGCTATTGATTTTGTCGAAATATGACAAAATCATAAAACTACTTGAATGATTACCTTTAATTTGTAATTCTATATTCCCTTTTTCTGTTTTAAAGATTGAATAATATTTGCACTTGTCTAATTGAACATACATAAATTTCGTACCATCGTCTTTCGGTTCTCCTCCATATACGTCAAATTTTTCAACACTCTCCGAAGGCTCTCCATATTTTTCAGTTAGCATTCCTTTAAGATTAAAGTAGTTAGAGGCAAGTGAAGACCAACTTTCCAATGCAGGAAAAATTACAGTGATTTTGCTAACTAAATCTTTTCCTTTTATTGTTGAAACTCCAATGATACAACCTTTGTAAGACGCAAAGTCGCTATTTAACATTACAACACCATTCTCTGTGCCGAGCATTGTAAAACCGTCTTGTTTTAATTTTGCGACATATTCGTTCAAAGTTCCGTCAATGGGAACACCCTTAAATGAGAGGTGGTCAGACGAATTTGTTTGTGCTAATGCAATCGTTGTAGTGAGTGCAAAAATTAAAATTACCAATGTCTTTTTCATAATGATAATACTTTGAATGTTAGTTATTGATTGTGTAATGAATTATGGCAGTTGTCGCAAACAGAAACAAGCCAATCAATCGGTTCTTTGCCAATGTTTCGTTTTGCATATCGTTTGTGGTGAACTTGCGTGGCGGGCGCACCACAATAAATGCAACGCCAATTATCTCGTTTTAAAACTACATATCTTTTCCGTTGCCAAGCATCTGATTTTAAATATTCATTTCTGTAATAATCTGGTCTTTTCTTACGCTTGTGTTCAAAGGCAAAATGTTTTAAAACAAATACTACTATAACAATAAGTATTAAGATAAACACCTGCATATATTAGTCTCTGATTTTTGAAATTACCGAATAACAATTGTAAGAACAGTCTTTTCAAAGTTTGCTTTAATTTAGTTTTTAGATTTATGTATTTTCTTTTTTTTCTGCTGCCCCCTAACGACCGAGGCTATGGGCATCCTGCGGTTTGCGGGAGCTTCACTGTCGCCCAAGCGACAAAGTGAATGTGGGAGCAAAACCTGCGGAATGCACGTCAGCCAGCCAATGGACAGGCGTGTGTTACCTGCTGTTTTTTATTCGCAATCCTTCAATTTTCGTTCAACCATGTCTTGTTTCGTTTCGTCCCAAATGTAACAATGTTCCTTAATCAGAACCATCTTGTTATTTACAACTTTATATTCTGCTGTTGTGACTACACTTCCTGCACAAGATTGATTTCGTTCATAAATTCTTTTCGCTTCACTGTCAAATTCTAATGAAACACCAGAAAAACCACTCTCAATATATTTTTCTGACTTCGTGTCATATAAAAAGTATAAACTAGAAGTATTTGCTCCTGCGTAACTAGTTTCAAAAACAGAAAAATCAAAAATTCCGTCAAAATTGAAATCTCCGATAGATATATTCTCTAAACCCATAAGTTGACAGTCAACATTCAGTTTTTGAAGAAGTTTATCTGTTTTCTTTTCTAAGATTTTCACTCCCGTAACTGTGGTTTGAAATTCTCCTTTCTTTTTCGACACAATGAGTTTGAAGTATTTATTGTCTAATGAAACGGGTTGAAGTATTTCTCTGTTTTCCCATTCAATACTATCACCACAGTTTATCTCAAAAGTTTTGTCGAGTGTTATTTTAAATTCTTTATTCGTTTTTAAGTCAGTCCAAATACCCTCCTGTCTGCTATTAGCTAAATCAAATCTATTGAATGTCAGTTTTGCACTGTTTATATTCTTTGCGTCTTTTTCATAAAGTGTCAATTCCTTGTTCTTCAGCGTTCCAGTTGTTACAATTGGTTCATCTCTGTCGGAATAAGCATAAATAGCTTTAGCATCTCCGTCAGAATATGTGTCAGTTACAAGTTCAATAGGGTATTTGTCAATGAATCCAGAAAACATTGTCTGACAATACAAACTTGAAGTTGTCAGTATAATAGTCAATATTAAAGTCGTTTTTCTCATTTCTTTTTTTTCTAAAATGCCCCATAACACCAATATATGTGCACTTGTACATATATTGATGTTAAATATTATAAACTATAGCACATATTCACTATATGGAAGAGTATGTACAATAATTTAACCCGTAGTGCATTTAGAGAAATAGCATAAAAAAAGTTGTTCATTTCGGATAAAATCCGTATATTTATCTGACTACCAATCATATAAATACCATGAACAACTTTCTAGCAAAGTACGAGAAAAT
>JAQTTH010000022.1 GCA_028710895.1 Paludibacter sp. | reverse complement strand
AATTTTCTCGTACTTTGCTAGAAAGTTGTTCATGGTATTTATATGATTGGTAGTCAGATAAATATACGGATTTTATCCGAAATGAACAACTTTTTTTATGCTATTTCTCTAAATGCACTACGGGTTTTAATAATATAAATTCAATTTTAAAAATAAACTATGACCCAATTCGAAACCAATAACTCCCGCATGCTCGAACTGATAGAAGCTTGGGAACCGCGCTTACTGGCATTGGCGGAAGATGTAATTACAAGCCGCCGGAATAAACAAAACCGAAATATCAAGCAAATTCTGGGTCATATGGTAGATTCAGCCTCTAACAACACCCATCGTTTTGTTCATCTACAGTATCAATCCAGTCCGATTGTTTTTCCCGATTATGCCAATCTGGGTAATAACGACCGTTGGATTGCCGTTCAAAACTATGAGTCGGAAAACTGGGTTGATTTAGTACGACTGTGGAAGTATGCAAACAGGCATATTATTCACGTAATCAACCATGTAAATCCCGATAAGCTTGATGCTATCTGGGTGTCGGCATTGGGTGAAGAAATCTCATTAAACACTATGATATTGGGTTATTTGGGCCATTTTGAGCTACATCTTCGGGAAATTGAAGAGTTGATACAATAAAAAATGGCTGCCATGAAGAAATCAACCTTGATACTATCTATTGGTCTGCTGGCTATTATCACCGGAGTTATTATTTTTGCCAATCGGGCAATTGAATCTGCCACTGAGCACTATATTTACAGTGATGCAACTAAAATTCCTGCAAATCGTGTTGGTTTATTGTTGGGGACTTCTAAAACACTTCGCTATGGAAAGCCGAATCAGTATTTTACCTATCGCATTGATGCTACCATTCAACTTTTTAATGCCCGAAAGATAGACTATGTGGTGATTAGTGGCGATAACAGCCACAAATACTATAACGAACCGCAGGATATGAAAGATGAATTAATGAAAAGGGGATTGCCGGAAAGCAAAATTTATCTCGACTTTGCGGGTTTTCGTACATTCGATTCGGTTTACCGCATGCATGCCATTTTCGGACAAACCAATTTTACAATTATCTCACAGGAATTTCACAACGAGCGGGCCGTTTACATTGCTCAATCGCTAAAACTACATGCCATTGCTTTTAATGCTGAAGATGTGATAGCTTATATGGGAATAAAAACCAAACTTCGTGAGAAATTATCGCGGGTAAAGATGTTTGTCGATTTGGCATTTCATAAGAAACCAAAGTTTTTGGGTGATAGAATTGAGATCAAATAAATCCCCATTATTTTTACTCGCCTAAACTATGAGTAGCTAATTCCGTTATTATGCTAACACATATAATTCCCCGGCAATGATTAAACTCAAACAGGAACAATTTCTACCTATCAGTATCGAAGAAGCATGGCAGTTTTTTGCAACTCCTAAAAATTTAAACGAAATAACTCCCGAAGATATGGTTTTCGAAATCGTATCCGACTTACCCGAAACAATGTATGAAGGTTTGCTTATAAACTACAAGCTAAAACCTATGTTCAATATCCCGATAAACTGGTGTACGGAGATAACTCATATTAAGGAAAAGGAATATTTTGTGGATGAACAGCGCAAAGGACCTTATTTTATATGGCATCACGAACATCATTTCAAAGCTGTGGAAGGAGGAGTGCTTATGACAGATATATTGCACTATGATATTGGAAAATGGATATTTGGATGGATGGCAGGAAAATTATTTGTAGACAATAAGGTGAAATCTATTTTTGAATATCGTAACAATACGTTAAAGACATATTTCAATAAATAACGTTTTAATTACATTTTAAACAATAATAAAATGAAAACATTTGTAAGCGATATTTCAAAAGAAGAATTTCCTGTTTCAGACAGAATCTCAGCTAAAACGGTCCGAAAATCGGTTTTGAGTTTGATTCAAAAAGATCATCCAAACTTTTCGGCAGATAATTATTTGTCTTTTAGCGAATTGAACTTTTATCGGGAAAAATATATATCCGAATCGTTGACAAAAGAAATAGGGGATATCACAGAGTTGGAGAGAACTGTTTTGTCGTCGTTATCCGAAAATACATTGCTGACCGATAAAATTGACAATAGCGATTCACAAAGTCTCAGTATTGGCCAGCGTATTGCCGACAAAGTAGCTTCGTTTGGCGGCAGCTGGACGTTTATTATTTCGTTTGGGGTGTTTATATTTATATGGATTTGTGCCAATGTGTATTGGCTTGCTAACAAAGCATTTGATCCATATCCTTTTATTTTGTTGAATTTGATATTGTCGTGTCTGGCAGCATTACAGGCACCGGTAATCATGATGAGCCAAAATCGTCAGGAGGAGAAAGACCGTGAGCGTGGGAAAAATGATTATATGATAAATCTCAAATCTGAGTTAGAAATAAGAATGTTGCACGAAAAACTGGATCACCTGATTTTAAATCAACAACAGGAGTTGCTCGAAGTTCAGAAAGCTCAAATTGAGATTTTGAAAGATATTCACGGTCACGTAGAAAAATGACCTGGTTCTGAAATAAAAAAAGGACTTATTGAAATGAATCGGTAAGTCCTTTTATATATAATGTTTGTTTGAATATGCAGATGAAAAAACCGCATTGTCGTTAGTTGAGAAAACTCCTAATAAATAGGATTTGAGGTGTCAGTTTTCGTTGTAATCTGCCGTCCACTATGGATACCCGAAGGCGCAGCCCGCCATTAAAAACCAGCCACTACTCGTTAATTTTTTAACGTTGAGTTTTCCAATCTCAGAACAATGCGGTTCGTTTTTCTTTCTGGTACAAATATACGGAATTATTCAATAGGGTGTTTGTTTCAGGCTAATATTATCGTTAAATATGAGGCTTGGTAGTGTTTTTAATGATTAAAACCCTCAATTGAAAAGGGATATGAAAAAACAACAACGAAAATTTCGTTATCTAAAAGAAAATATCTACTTTTGCAACTCTGAATAAAAAACACAATTAACAAAGGAACTAAAATAAAACAATCTTATGTCGAAAAAAGAAGAAACAAAACACGACGAATTAGAAAATGTACAACATGCTCTAACTACTACTGAAGCGTTTATTGAAAAATATCAGAAGCAATTATTAATTGGCGTAGGAGCTGTTGTTCTTGTTGTTTTATCAGTCATATTGATTAAAAACTATTATTTGGAACCACGCGAAGTGAACGCTGAAAATGAAATGTACAAAGCACAATCATTTTTTGCTGCTGATTCTTTCAAAGTGGCTTTAGAAGGTGATGGGGCTAACTTCATTGGATTTAAAGAAATTGTATCGGAATACAGTTTTACTGCTTCAGGTAATCTGGCAGCAGCCTATGCCGGTATTTGCTACTATAAATTAGGTCAGTATGATAATGCTGTGAAATATCTTTCTCAATACGATGGAGATGATAAGTATTTAAGCGCCTCAGTTATTGGTTTGACTGGCGACAGCTATGTTGAATTGAATGAAACTGAAAAAGCAATTAGCTATTTTGAAAAAGCTGCAGACTTGAAAAATGAAGTAATGAGTCCGATTTACTTGAAAAAAGCAGGTCTTGTTTACGAATCGTTGAAAGAAACTGATAAAGCTGAAAAAGCTTACACAACTATCAAAGAAAAATATCCAAAAAGTCAGGAGGCTGCCGATATTGATAAATACCTGGCTCGCGTTCAAAAATAAATTCTCTGTAAAATAGAGCAATAACAGAAAAAGCTGCTTCTACATTTAGAAGTGGCTTTTTTCAACTAAAACTAAATCAAACAATATTAGAATATGGCAACACAATATCAAAATCTATCGGAGTATAATGCAGAGCTTATGCCCGACAAAGAAGTGGTAGCAGAACAATCATATGCTATCGCTGTAGCAGACTGGAATCCTCAAATAACACATACTATGCTTCAGGGCGCAATTGATACGCTTGAACTAATTGGAGTGAAACCTGAAAATATTCAAGTGGTGCATGTTCCGGGAACAGTTGAACTTACCTATGCTGCAAAACAACTCTCAATTTTCGGAAAATATGATGGAATAATTGTTATTGGTTGCGTCATTCAGGGCGATACCCCTCACTTCGATTATGTTTGTCAGAGTGTAACAGCAGGAATTACGGAATTAAATTTATTGAAGGACGGATGCCCGGTTGTATTTGGAGTTCTCACAACCAATACCTTACAACAGGCCTTGGATCGTGCCGGCGGAATTCATGGAAATAAAGGCGTGGAAGCGGCTACAACAGCCATAAAAATGGCAAATATTATTTGGTAGTTTAGATTAAAAAAACTATCTTTGCACTGCTTTTGAAAAAAGAGGGCAGTTACCAAAGTGGCCAACTGGGGCTGACTGTAACTCAGCTGTCTTTCGACTTCGGAGGTTCGAATCCTTCACTGCCCACGTTTCAATTGTAATTCAAAATTGCGGAAGTAGCTCAGTTGATAGAGCATTAGCCTTCCAAGCTGAGGGTCGCGGGTTTGAGTCCCGTCTTCCGCTCTCAAAAACCAAAAAAGAGATTCTAACTTAGTTAGAATCTCTTTTTTTTATTGCTTTACTTTCGATGATTTACTACTTAAAGAAATGAGGTTACGAAAAGTGTTACAGTTAGTCCAATCAAAATGGAAATAGTAGTCCAGCCAAATATATTCTGTGCGCGGTTATTTACATACTGACCCATTACTTCTTTATTGTTTACAATCAGAATCATACATACCAAAACTACTGGTAATAACACTCCATTTGCCACCTGCGACCACAACGTAATCATAATCAATGGTGCATTTGGAATTAGAATAATGGCAGCCCCAATGATGATTATAAATGTAAATAGCCAATAAAACTGTGGAGCTTCTTTCCATTTTTTATCAATACCTGCTTCGAACCCGAAAGCTTCGCACACATAAAATGCTGTAGCAACAGGCAAAATGGTGGCCGAAAAGATTGAAGCAATAAATAGTCCAAAAGCAAAAGTTATTGACGCTAAATCGCCGGCAATAGGTTTCAGAGCCATGGCAGCATCCTTTGCTTCGGCGATATTGATCCCATTTTCGTGTAGGGTAGAGGCACAGGCAATAATAATAAAGAATGCCACCACCACAGTGATAATACTACCAATAATTACATCCCACAAGGTATATTTGTAATCCGTGATTTTCAATCCCTTTTCAATTACAGCCGATTGCATGTAAAACTGCATCCAGGGCGCAATGGTAGTTCCAATAATTCCAATAACGATCGCCAGATATTCTTTATTGTATTGAATTCCGGGTTTAATCATTGCCTGACCAATCTCGTGCCAATGTGGTTTGCCCATAAGAGCAGCAACAACATATACCAAAAGGAATGCACTGAAAATCAGAAATACCCGTTCGCTGAATTTATAAGTTCCCTTTACCACCATCCACCAGACTAATACAGCTGAAATAGGAACGCTAATGTACTTGCTTATATCAAAAACCTGCATACTACCGGCTACCCCGGCAAATTCAGTTGTGGTGTTACCGATATCGGCTACCAAAAGTCCAACGAAAATGAAGAATGTAATTTTTACTCCTGCATTCTCTCTGATTAAATCAGCCAGTCCTTTGCCAGAAACAATTCCCATACGGGCATTCATTTCCTGAACTACAATTAAAACAATAAGGGCCGGAATCATTGTCCATAGCAGATTATAACCATACATGGCTCCTGCAATAGAATAGGTTGTGATTCCACCGGCATCATTATCAACGCTTCCTGTTATAATTCCAGGTCCTAAAACAGCTAAAAACAGAAGGAGGTTTCGCCAGATATTTTTTCTCTTTTTATTGAGTTCTCCGTATTTCATCAACGCCATGACCGACCTCCTTTCTTCGTTTTACCTTTCAACATTAAATCTTCTACAATATCATCGATTACAACCATTCCTACAAGGGTATTTGTAGTATCAGTTACAGGAATAGCCAATAAGTCGTATTTTGAAATAATGGCCCCCAATGTATCTACTTTATCTTCATCATTAACACTGATAATGTGTTTGTTCATGATTTCTTCCAAAGTCATGGTTGGTAAAGAAATTACAAGATCCCTAAGTGAGACAGTTGCAATGAGTTTTTCATCATCATCGGTAACAAACAACGAGTAAATCATATCTGCTTCCGGCTTTTGTTCACGAAGAACGGCAAGTGTTTCTTCAATTGTCATATGTTCGCGGAATGCAAGGAAGTCGGTTGTCATTAAGCTTCCAACTTCCTGGTCTTCATATTCAAGTAGTTCACGTACTTCTTCCGAAGATTCTTTCTCCATTTCATTCAGAATCAGCTCCGCTTTTTCGTCTTCTAATTCGTCAAGTAAATCGGCAACCTCGTCGGCAGGCATTTTTTCCAATACATCCGCAGCTTTACCAATTGACATGTTCTCAATAATTTGAGCCTGAGCGTAAGGTTCCATTTCTTCCAATACATCTGCAGCTTTTTCATCGTCCAACGATTCAAAAACCTTCGATCGTGATAATGAACCCATTTCTTCTATGATATCGGCCAAATCCGAAGGGTGAAGGCGTTGAAGTTTGCTATCGCTGTGCGACAACATGATATTGAAATTTGTGCTGTCAAATGCTTCAACATCGTCCCAAAGAATATACTGAGTGGGCAAACTTACGTTGAAAGGACTTGCAATTTTATTTACAATACCTGCTACTCCTAATCGGCGTAACAATCCCTCGGTGCCAATATCAACTGCCAGCGCATAGCTGCCTGAAGGAATTGTCACCATACGGACATCATTGACACGAACCAATTTACGTCCATTGATATCAACAATTTGTCTGTCCAGGATATTTTTTACCAGAGGCATGGAGTTTTCTCTGGCGTTTTCGGATAGTTCACTTACTTGTGAACATAAAAATTTGAAACTTTTGTTAGACCCAAATAGTTTGATGAATTCAAAGTTCAAATAACGGATTTCTCCTTCAACTTTTGTTTTCAATCCAATAACAATGGGTCTCAAAGCTTCATCTTGTGTAACGCCTGTTTGTGAGGCGTTCACAAGTACATCTATAACCTTTCCAATTTTATTATCATTGGTGTCATAGATTCTACTGCCAATAATTTGGCTCAAGTAAAATGTGATTTGTGATGTCATAAGCCACCTTCTTTTTTGTAGATTCAGAAGGCAAGCCGTTGATATATGGGAACAGACGACCTTCTAAATCCGGGTGAATTTTTTTAAATAACTAGTCGCAGGGTCGTCGTCCATAATGAATGATTTTTATTAATGCGCCGCAAAGGTAATGCTTTTATCTTTTTTGATTGCTTTTTTGCTCCTAAAATTTGAATTAAATTTCGTTAAGGCTATTTATTTACTTAATTATAATTTTACTCATAAACTTTTCAATGTTTATAACAACCCTTTCGTGAGTGGCTTCACCAACCAAATCTCCCTTAGAATCAGTTGCTTTAATCTCAAACGAGTATTTACGTCCTTCAATGGCAATAATAGTTGCTGTACATTCAATCATTTCACCTATTGGACTGGCCTTAAGATGCTTCATGTTAATGAATGTCCCCACGCTGGAGCTACCTTCCGGAAGTTCTATTAATTTCATGGCTGTATTTTCCATCAATCCGATTAGCGCTGGTGTTGCAAAAACTTCCAATAATCCCGAACCGTATTGTGCAGCAGTTTGATTTGCCTGTACCTGAATTGTTTGTGTGAGTGAGTTGTTTGGCACAATTATATAAATGAAATTAGTTTTTTATTATAAACGCATTAAGATAGAGATTAATGTTCTAAATAGCTTACCACCAAATCGATACCTTTGGAGTGAATAAAAAGTGTTTTTAAAAGCTTTTTCACAAAAAGGAAATGATTTTAAATATTTAATCGCTTTGAAAACTTTATTAATGCTTTTTGTAGAATGAAATACATCAATAATACAATTGACAAATTCCTTTTTTGTAGCTCTCAAAAATTCGGGTTCATATTTTTCGTAACAATCATTCGCTTTTAAAAATTCATAAATCTTCAATTTTCCGTTTGCACGGGATTGGTACGACTGATATAGGGTGCTTTGACCAGCACTTTCCGGATATATAATATGATAATATAATGGTTCAGTATACAAACTAACAATTTTAGAATAGTATAGACACATGATTTGAAAAATACGGTCCTCCGGAGTATATAGGTTGGTGTTAACAAATGAAATATTGTTATCACGCAATAATTGGGATTTATAAATATTGGGGTGTATGTTTGTTGCTCTAGGCATTAGTGTAAAATCGTCACCGCCAGATACTAAATCCATTAGTGCATATTCTCGCAAATCATTGTTTGAAAATGATGAAGGAAACTGAACGGTTTCGTTTTGAATCCCAACTGAAACTGAAATACCCAGAACAATATCTGAGTTTGTAGTTTGAGCATTGTTGTATAATTTCTCATACATGGTTAATTCTCTATAGTCATCATGGTCAGAGAAACCAATATATTCGCCTTTAGAGATTTCAAGTCCTCTGTTTCTGCTATTTCCTATATGCAAATTAATTTGATTTTCAAGAATAACGATTCTTTTATCTTTTTCAGCGTATTGCTTTGCAATGATATCTGATCCATCAGTTGGGCAATCTAATACAAGTATAATCTCTATATCTTGTAAACTTTGTTGAATGAGAGTATCCAAACAGGCAGTTAATCGTTCACCTGCATTATGTATCGGAACAATTATACTAACTTTTGGAATTGTATTTATCATATCTCTTTTTATCTTTTTCTATGATTGGCTTTTGCATGACTGATGCTATAATTCGAGGGGTTTCAATTTTCAATTTTCGCTTAATATAACAGGCTAAATCATAAGTCAATTCAACTATTTTTTGTCCAAGACTTAGTCTCTCACCAACTATTTTGGTTTTTGATATTTCAGGTTTAATTTTACCCCATTTTTGAACATATCGATAAATATGACCATCTTTCTTGCTAATTAAAGATAATGCTAATAAAGGATTTTGGATATAATAAGTTTCTAGCTCTGTATCGCAGGGTCGAATAACTTTACTTTCCTCGGCTAAACAATAAAGATTATTTGTCTGAAATATCTTTGTTATACTTTCGCGAGTTAAGAAATGAATATGTGTATTGTCTAAAAGCCCAATCTCTGTGTAATTAAATTTACCATTACGCAAATTCATAATAATAGCATTATGACCTATATTGGGGATAGAAGTCAGGATAACTCCATTTTCTGAGAGAAATGGAGTTGCTCTTGATATAATTTCTGCAGGATTGCGTAAATGCTCTAACACGTCTGCAAATACAATGTAATCAAAGTATCCAACTACCTCTTTTTCCCACTCATCTGATTCAATATCAGCAATAATCATTTTTTGAGCATACTGTTTTCCAATTGCTGCCATTTGAGGATTAATTTCAATACAGGTCACCTTGCAATTGAATTTCTCTGTCATATAGCGTGTTGCATAACCTGTTGCAGATCCAAATTCTAATACAGTCGAGTTTGGTGTGAGAAAGCACAAACAGCTATCTGATAATGATAATTCTTCTTTAATATCGTAAACTTGTGCCATGATTTATACTTTTGAATTTAATTCTTTAATCAAAACAGATGGCCATTTCCAGTTTTGATAAGCTATTTGGACTATTCCGGGTGCCAAAATCATTCCCCATAAGCCTGTTTGTTCGTATCTGATTAATACAAATAACAGAATTACTGTGGCTACTCCTGATATAATTGCTGCTTTGAAGTAAGGAACTTCGTTTTTTGATAATAAGAAACCACCTGCTATAGCATGATTTTTTTCAAGTAAATTTATAATCAATATTGTGATTATCATGCCATTATTTAGGATTGTAGTTTGTGATCTTAGCAAGTTCAAAGCCCAATCACCTAGCAAAACCAAGACTATACCACTTCCAATAAAAGTCAATGTCATAATAACAATGCATTTGATATAAATTTGCTTGATAGCACTTGTATTATTTTCAACTCTCAGATGTGCAACTTTTGGCATGTAAGAAGCGTAATATACGCTTGCAAGTGTGGCAATAACATTTATAACCTGAACTGTAATTCCATAAGAGGCAAGTTCGTGTAGTGTTAGATATAAGGATCCAATTATCACTGATGATTGAAGAACCATAAAAGCTCCCAAACTTGTCAAACCAACTTTAATGGAGTTTGGTGTAATTACTTTTAATATTTCACGGAAATCATCAGAGTCAACTTCCTTAATTTCCTTTTTTAATTCGGGGGTGAAAAAGAATTTATTAGAAAGTAGCCTTTTTACAATAACAGCAAGTGCCTGACCTGCAACAATAGAAATTAATCCAAATCCACAAAAAATAAGTATAATAGATACTCCTAAATATATTAATTGACTGATGATTATGAGCTGTTTATCTCTCTTTATAAACCCCCGGCCAATCATTAAAGAATCATAATATAGGGTGTAAATGTTGTAAGTGTTTACTATGCAGAACATAATCCAGGCAGTGGCAATTTGAATCTTATCGCCTTCGTAATTCTTTTTAATCACGCTGAATAAATAAACACTACCAACCGTGATTAGCAATATAAAAGCAGCTAAAGCAATTCTTGAATAAAACCAACGCATGGCACGAATCGTGCTGCTTAAGAGTTTGACATTCACTTTGTTGTTTACATCTTCTTTCGAAATGCCAGTCTTCTCAAGTGTACTTACACCCGAAAAGATATAGGTTATATTCCTCGTAAATGATGGAGAAAACCCAAAATCAAGTAGTCCTATCAATGAACCTATTGCCATAAAAATGGACCATACACCCACTGTTTCAGACGGTAAAAGTCGCAAAATGATTGGAAACAATAAAATACCTGACCCTATTTGTAAAAAAGTAGCCAGATAGTTCCAGATTACGTCTTTTCGTCCAATTATTATCCCTGAAGAATTTTGCACTTGATATATTTCGATTTAGAAATTTGTAGTTTATATAGAAATTTAACTCAATGAGCGTTCATAAATTCTAGTAATAATTTCACCTATTTCGTCATAGCTGAACATTTCACGAGCAGCATTTTTTATGGATTCGTTATTGTATTTTTCAATATTATCCAATAAATAATTCATTTCAGACAGAAGTGCTTTCTCATCTCCAACATCAATTAATTTTCCATTTGTTGAATTTAAATATTCCGGTGCTGCACCAACTTTGGTGCTTAAGACAGGTTTACCGCAAACAAGACTTTCAGAAATGACAACACCTGCAGTCTCAAAATTTGAGAACAGTACAAAAAAATCACTATTTTTCATCCAGTTTGCCACTTCCTTAGGTGATTTCTCCCCTAAAAAATGAATAACTCCTTTGGGAAAGTCAAGTGAGGCGGCATAGTTGACCACTTCCTCGAAATCAATGCCGGTGCCGATAAGCATTAATTCAAAATCATCCCGCAATTGACTTAACTCATAAGTAGCTCTTAGAATACCTTTTACATTTTTAGCCTGTTCGTCGAAGCAAGAAACATGCATTATGCGTTTCTTAGGACGATGAACTTCAGGAATTTCCTCAAAGAAGAAATCGTCAACTACATTATTTACAATTATGTAATTTTTATTTTGAAGGTTGTGAGCCTGCATAGCTTGTTTGAGATTTTCAGAAACAGGAAGGATAGCTTCAGCATTTCCAACAACAATACGTGTAATAAACTTGCGAAAGGCTCCGTTGAAACCATTTCGAACAGCTAAATAGCGTGACCAATGTTCGGTTATCACATACGGAATTCCTTTCCATACCTTCAATAAATAGGCAAATACTGCAGTTCTTGTAAGAACATTGGCATGAACAATGTCAGGTTTATAACCTCGTTTAACTAGTTGTTTGTAGCCTTTCCAAAAAGCTTTTATATAGTTGATTGTTTTGAGAGTACGTTGGTAAATATTGGTCGTTTTTGCTGGATAATAAACAATCATTTCTTTAAACCCATTTCGCTCTGATTCCTCAATTTCAAAATATTTCAGATTACTGTCTGGTTGAACACAGAGCACTTGTACTTCACAAAATTTGCTTACAGCTTCGGCATGTTTTTGCACAAATAAGCCATACATTTTATCTTTGCGATGTGGATACCAGTGGGAAATGAAGAGAACTTTTATCATTTTACAATCATTTACCAATTAAAAACGATGGTCGGAAACGTTTTAGTGTGTAGTACGGTTGATTCTTTGCTCCAAACCCTCTATAGAACCTGGCAATACCCTCAACTCGGGATCCTTCAAAATCAAATGACTTTTCTTTTTCGGCATTTTCAAATATAAGCTTGTCGATAAGTAAAAACATGGCAGAAGATGCTTTGCCTTCTGCATTTGAAATAGGCAGCAAATAGGTTAAACGAGATGGGGAGTGGAGCAAACAAAGTGCTGCAATTAGATTTTTTTCAGCTGAATAAACCCCATATAATGTGATAGCATTTTCAGACATTCCTTTATGTATAAGCTTATTGAGTAGTGATTTGGCAACAGTGAAATAGTTTTTTTCAACAGCATGATAAAAGGAATCAAATTCATCAGCAGATGTAATTTGCTCAACGGATAAATTCAGTTTTTTTGCCTTATCTATATTGCGAATTGTGTTTTTAGAATAGTGTAGGGCTATTTGTTTGTAAGGTTGGTTCAGATTTAATACAAAATTGGGACATTCTGTAGCACTTGCATTAAAGTTCTTTTCATTCAAATTTAACTCGTAGCTGTAATATGGTATTTCTTTGATAAAATCTTCGACCAAATTTTCGTCAATTCTATGTTTCGAGAAAATGCCTAATTGCTGGGTTAAAATAGGTTGAACTAAATAAGGAACTTTATATTTTTTTTTGAATGGGAGGGGCATAACATATTCATAATCATCGGTAACAAGAGCTTCCCATTTTGGAGAAACAACATCCAGATACCACGAATAAGCACAGGTAAGTTGGTTGTGAGATTGAGCTATGCAGCTGTCCCAAAGTGTTCGATCAATATCTATATTGCGTAGATGAGTAATCTTCATAGAAAGTGGTTTAACAGTATTACAAACAAAAGTAATGTAATTTTACAATAAAACCGCATGATTTTAATGTCAATTTTGCGCTATTTTGTTATTTGTCTGAAAAACTGATATAAACTTCGTACGATGTTTTTTAAGTGTATATTTTTTTATTCGGATTGAAATCAGTAATTTTGAAGCTTCAAAAATAAAGACAACAATAAAATTATGGCAAAAGAAGTTGTGGCAAGTCCCGGTGCAATGTACAATGCACTTACCAATGGAAGTAAAATTGTTGGTAAGATATTCGCAGACAGCGATTTTCGTATTGATGGTGAAGTAGAAGGAACTATCACTTGTAACGGAAAAGTAGTGATTGGTCAAAAAGGTTTCCTGAAAGGTTCAATTTCGTGTGTAAATGCAGAAATAATTGGTACTGTTGAAGGTGATATAGTTGTTACTGAGACGTTATCACTGCGAGGAACTGCTATAATCAAAGGTGATGTCAAAACCAAAGTGCTGATGGTTGAACCAAATGCTATTTTCAATGGTACTTGCTCAATGAAAGATAATGTTAGTGTTTCAGCTGAATAATAATTTTAAATATTCAACAAAAAACAATTTTGCTGTTTTTTGTATACAATAAAACAGAGCGTTGAGGTAGTTTCTACTTCAACGTTTTTGTTTAAATAGGTAAATTAAAAAAAAAGATGAAAAACATTCTGTATAAGGCATTTGTCGTAGAAGAAAAAGAGGGGAAATTTGTACAAAGTATTCAAACCCTATCTACTGAAAATCTTCCGGAAGGCGATGTGCTTGTTCGTGTACATTATTCGTCACTCAATTACAAGGATGCACTGTCTGCTACAGGTAACAAGGGCGTTACCAAGAATTATCCACATACACCTGGTATTGACGCAGTTGGCGTAGTTGAAGATTCAACAAGTTCATTGTATGCAGTAGGTGAGGAAGTTATTGTTACCGGATATGATTTAGGAATGAACACCTCCGGTGGTTATGGGCAGTATATTCGCGTTCCGGAAGAGTGGGTGGTGAAGCTTCCTCAAGGTCTAACCATGAAAGAAGCTATGATTATTGGAACTGCCGGCTATACAGCTGGTATTTCAGTAAAAAGATTGTCAGAACTTGTAAAATCAACCGATGGTAAAATTATTGTAACTGGTGCAACAGGAGGAGTTGGATCTGTAGCTTTATCTCTCTTGACAAAGCTTGGTTATGAGACTGTTGCTATCTCAGGAAAGGAATCGGAATATGGGTTTTTGAGAAGCCTTGGAGCAAATGAAATTCTGTCCAGATCTGAATTTCAGCAGGTTGATAAACGTCCTTTGCTATCGGCTAAATACGCCGGTGCTATTGATGCTGTGGGAGGACCAATTCTTGAGAATATACTTAAAATGCTTCAGCCGTTAGGAGCAGTAACTACTTGTGGAAGTGTTTCTTCCACTCAACTAAATATGACTGTTTTTCCATTTATTTTGCGGGGTATTACACTAATTGGTGTTTCCGCACAAAATTATCCAACCAGTCTTCGTTCAGATTTATGGATAAAACTCAGCAATGAGTGGAAGCCGGATCATTTATTGGATTTGTATACCGAAATTAAGCTTTCAGGCTTGCAACCAGCTATAAACTTGATTCTTAAAGGAGAATTGAAGGGCAGAACTATTGTAAATTTGATTGATAATTGAACATTGAATAAAACTATTGGGTTATAAAAACCATGTTGGTTGTATTTCAAAAATCTTTTTTCTCAAAACACTTTTATTAATCAAAAAAAAAGCGCAATTTTGCACTCTGAATTAAATAAAGTTTCACATGCTTGTAATATAGCTATATGAATAATTATTTAAATCATTTTTTAAGTATAATCAACTGACAGGAAGAGCCCAAATCCAGTATGTGGAATTTGTAATTTTCCACTATACAGTATTAATTTATAATTACTTAAATATAACCCTTCTCCGAATGGCATTAGCAAACGAGAATTATTTAAAGACTCCCGAAATCTATTGTTTTGACGAAATAGAGAAGCGCGTTAATGCTTTTAAAGTTTTACATCCCAACGCAAAAATTATCCGGTTAGGAGTAGGTGACGTTACGCGTCCATTACCTAATGAAGTGGTTCAGGCCATGCACAAAGCTGTTGACGAAATGAGTCGCCCCGAAAGCTTTAGAGGATATAGTCCACCACAAGGTTACGATTTTTTGATTGAAAAGATATTAAAAGAATATCGTTCTTATGGCGTAGTTCTCGATAAAGATAGTATTTTTGTCAATGATGGCGCTAAATCCGATATCGGTAACATTGGACATATTTTGGGACGTGATAATATTATTGCTATAGCTGATCCCGTCTACCCGGTATATGAAAATGCCACCATAATGAGTGGACGTGCAGGGGTTCTGACCGAAGATCAGAAATGGAGCAACGTTGTTTATTTACGTTGTACTGAGGATACTGACTTTGTTCCGGAATTGCCGGTTGAAAAGGTTGATGTAATCTATCTATGCAATCCGAATAATCCGACGGGAACCGTGATGAATAAATCGGAGTTGAAACGTTGGGTTGATTATGCTATTGAACACCAAAGTATTATTGTATATGATGCAGCTTATCAGGCTTATGTGAATGAACCCGATGTGCCACGTAGCATTTACGAAATAAAGGGTGCAAAAAAAGTAGCAATTGAGATACGAAGTTATTCAAAGACTGCCGGATTTACTGGCCTTCGTTGTGGTTATTCAGTTTTTCCTCAGGAATTATTGGTATATACAAAAATGGGAGAAGAAGTTCCGCTTATTAAACTTTGGAGTCGTCGCAACGCTAATTATACAAACGGTGTATCCTATGTTGTGCAGCGAGGTGCAGAAGCAATCTATTCCCGCAAAGGAAAGGCCGAAGTGCTTGAATTGGTTAATTATTACCAGACTAATGCTTCAATCATTCGGAATGAGCTAGTTTCACTTGGTTTTGAAGTTTATGGAGGTGTAAGTTCTCCGTATGTATGGTTCAAAACGCTGGATAATCAGCCGTCGTGGAAATTTTTCCAGCAATTATTGTACGAAAATAACATTATTGGTACGCCGGGAGTGGTTTTTGGATCTACAGGTGAAGGTTTTATGCGTTTTACAGGTTTTGGTACTCGCGAAGATACGTTGCTTGCTATGGAAAGATTAAAAAAAAGTATGATGTAGGAATCTACAGGAAATTTATAAATTTGAATCAAGGAAATTATAATATAAACAAATCAACAAAAAATAAAAGAATATGTGTGGAATTGTAGGTTATATTGGAAATAAACAGGCATATCCAATTCTCATCAAAGGTCTTCAACGACTAGAGTACAGAGGATATGACAGTGCCGGAATTGCATTAATTCATGACAATAAATTAAACGTTTATAAAGCAAAAGGAAAAGTCTCTGATTTGATTCATTTTGCTGAACAAAAAGATATTGTAGGATCAATCGGGATTGCACATACACGCTGGGCAACTCACGGTGAACCTAATCAGGTTAATGCTCATCCACATTATTCTCAGTCTGAAGAGTTGGCTATAATTCATAATGGAATTATTGAAAACTATGCTGTACTAAAAGAAGGTTTGATGAAACATGGTTACACATTCAAAAGTCAAACTGACACTGAAGTTTTAGTTCAATTGATTGAATATGTAAAGAAGTCAAATAATGTTGATTTGACAAAGGCGGTACAACTGGCATTGAATCAGGTTGTTGGAGCTTATGCCATTGCTGTTATTGAAAAAGATAAACCAGATGTTATCGTTGCTGCCCGTAAAGGTAGTCCGTTGGTAGTAGGTATTGGAGATGATGAATTCTTTTTAGCCTCTGATGCAACACCTATCGTAGAATTTACCGATCAGGTTGTTTATATTGGTGAAGAGGAAATTGTAACACTACAACGTGGTAAACAATTGAAAATTAAAACGATTGGTGATGTTGAGAAGACTCCTGAGATCAAAAAACTCGAAATGACCTTGAATCAGTTGGAAAAAGGCGGTTATCCTCATTTCATGATTAAAGAAATTTTTGAGCAACCTAAAACGTTGAGTGATAGTATGCGCGGTCGTGTGAGTTTGGAAGAAAATGAAATTAAATTATCAGGTTTTATCGATAATAAAGAAAAATTCCTGAATGCAAAACGCATCATTATTACAGCATGCGGAACTTCATGGCATGCAGGTTTGATTGGAAAATATGCCATTGAAGAATTTGCCCGCATACCGGTAGAAGTTGAATATTCATCTGAATTTCGTTATCGTAAACCTGTCATTAACTCTGATGATATCGTTATTCCTATTTCTCAATCAGGAGAAACTGCTGATACACTAGCTGCAGTAGATCTTGCAAAGGCAAACGGCGCATTTATTTTTGGTATTTGTAATGTGGTAGGTTCTTCAATTCCACGTAACACACATTCAGGATGTTATACCCATGCCGGTCCTGAAATTGGTGTTGCATCCACCAAGGCATTTACAGCTCAGGTTACTGTATTGACTATGCTTGCATTGCTTATTGGAAAAGAAAAAGGAACGTTGGATCATGAGCAGTATACTAAAACTGTTGCTGAACTGGGACGTATTCCTGAAAAAATTAAACATCTATTGAAACAGGATGCTGTTATTGCTGAGTTTGCTAAAACGTTTACCTATGCTCAAAATTTCATTTACTTAGGTCGTGGATATAACTTCCCTGTGGCATTAGAAGGAGCACTTAAGTTGAAAGAAATTTCATACATTCATGCTGAAGGTTATCCGGCTGCTGAAATGAAACACGGACCAATTGCACTTATCAGTCAGGAGATGCCTGTTGTTGTTATAGCACCAAGTGCAGGTATGTACGAAAAAGTAGTAAGCAATATTCAGGAAATTAAAGCCCGTAAAGGTAAAATCATATCTATTGTAACAGAAGGAGACAAGGTCGTAAGTAATTTGTCGGATTATACAATTAGTATTCCCGATACGGAGGAATGTCTTGTACCTTTGTTGGCAGCCATTCCGTTGCAATTACTGGCATATCATATAGCCGTTGTCAAGGGATGCGACGTGGATCAACCGCGCAATTTGGCTAAGTCTGTGACTGTAGAATAACATAATAAATAACCCCTGCGCTAAACGTTGGGGTTTTTTATTTGTTATACTGTTTTGGAAATCAAATAGTTTTAAATTTATTAGTTTTTTAGTTTTAAAGTTAGTATCAAATAATTATTAATTTCATTATTAATTATTCATTATTGAAGATATGTGTGGAATAGCAATGGTAAGGTTGTTGAAACCTTTGGATTTTTATCAGGAAAAATACGGAACATGGCAGTACGGCTTGCAAAAGATGTATTTGCTTATGGAGAAGCAACATAACCGTGGGCAAGAAGGTGCAGGAATTGCAACTGTGAAACTTGATATGCCTGCCGGTGAGGAATATATTTGGCGCGAACGGGTTGAAGGAAAAAATGCTATTCAGGATATTTTTGCTACAATCAATAATACAATGGCAAAATTACCGGAAGAAGTTTATACTAACGTTGAAAAATCGAAACTGGAGCTTCCTTTTGCCGGTGAATTATACCTGGGGCATTTACGTTATAGCACCACAGGTAAAAGTGGACTTTCATATGTGCATCCTTTTTTGCGTCGTCATAACTGGAAAAATCGTACTATGGTACTTGCCGGAAACTTTAACCTGACAAATGTTGACGAATTATTTGATCATTTGACTCTTAAGGGACAACATCCCCGGGATAAAGGAGATACGTTTCTTATGTTAGAATCTCTTGGCTTTAAATTGGACCGTGAAGTGCAAAAAGAATATGATAAAACTAAGCAACGTTATTCAAATGACTTGGTAATTACAAAAAAGATTGAGGAAAACCTTGATATAGCTTCATTTATCCGTAAATCGGAGAAAAACTGGGATGGTGGATATGTTATTTGTGGTATGCTTGGTCATGGTGATTCATTTGTTTTCCGTGACCCGAACGGAATTCGTCCAGCGTTTTATTACATAAATGATGAAATAGTGGTGACTGCATCTGAACGTCCAGTGATTCAGACAGCCATGAATGTGAAGGAAGAGGATGTACATGAGTTGAAGCCGGGTGAAGCCATGATTATTAAGAAGAATGGTACTGTGAAATTCGAAACAATTCGCCCTGCCGCAGCGGAATTATCTAAGTGTTCATTTGAACGTATTTATTTCTCGCGTGGTAGCGATATTGATATTTACAAAGAACGAAAAAAACTGGGTGAATCGCTGAGTCAACCTATTCTGAAAGCCATTAATAATGATGTTGAAAATACAGTTTTTTCATTTATTCCCAATACTGCCGAGGTTGCATTTTATGGAATGATTGATGGAATTAAAGCTGTCACAAGTAAAGCTCCCCGAATTGAAAAGGTGCTTATTAAGGACATCAAATTACGTACATTTATTTCGAAAAACGATGAACGTAACGATTTGGCAACTCACGTGTATGACGTAACGTACGGTTCAATACGTCGTGGAAAATTGGATAATCTGGTGGCTATTGACGATTCCATTGTGCGTGGAACGACGTTGAAACAGAGTATTTTAAAGATTTTGAATCGCCTGGAACCAAAGAAAATCGTAATTGTTTCATCATCGCCACAGGTTCGTTTCCCCGATTATTATGGCATTGATATGCCTCGCATGAATGAATTTTGTGCTTTCAGAGCTGCCATTGAATTGTTGAAAGAATCAGGAAAACAATCTATTATTGATGAAGTTTACCGTAAATCGAAAGCACAGGAGGATTTACCCAAAGAAGAGGTAATTAATTATGTGACTGAAATATACGAATCATTCACTCAGGATGAAGTTTCGAAGAAAATTGCCGAGATGCTTACTCCGGCATCGGTTGATTGTGAAGTAGAGTTGGTTTATCAAACAATTGATGGACTTCATGAGGCTTGTCCAAATCACAAAGGCGATTGGTATTTTACAGGAAATTACCCAACGCCAGGTGGAAACAGACTTGTGAATAAAGCGTTTATAAATTACTACGAAGGTAAAGAGGGAGCGACGTACGGCTGTTAATCAATGTCTTTGTAATTCAATAGATACTATGCAACGTGATAATTTTATCTTTAGTTCAGAAATAGCTTGGGAAACGGTAGGTGAAGGTGTTCGCCGACAAATTATGGGATATGATGAAAGAATCATGACTGTAAAGGTAGAATTTCAAACCGGATCAGTTGGTTATGTTCATAAGCATGAACATGTTCAAACCACTTATGTTGTTAGTGGTGCTTTTGAATTTCAGGTTGGTGAGGAGACTAAAATAGTAAAAGCCGGCGATGGACTTTACATGGAACCAAACGTTATGCACGGAGTTAAATGCCTCGAAGAGGGTCTATTAATAGATACGTTTAACCCGGTTCGTGAGGATTTTCTGAAAAAGTAAGTTTAAAAATGAAACTTATAATTAGCAGGCGGTGTGACTTGAGAGTTACACCGCCTGTTGTTTTATCACACCAATAATTCGCGCAATCCTTTAGAATTCAGTATAATATATTCCTTCTTGTTGATGGAAATTAAACCTTCCTGCACCATTTCCGATAAGCTTCGTGCTAACGATGGACGTGCCACGCCAAAGAAATCGGCAAGTTCGGTTTGATTGCGATTTATTTCAAACGGTTTGCCTTCTCCCTGTGAATTCTCAAACAGAAAATGAGCCAGTTTTCCTTTAATCGTCTTGATTGAGAGCAACTGTAACCGGTTTGTGAGGAATTGGGTTCGGTTGGCATTGTGAGTCATAAAGCTGCTCATAAAATCGGGGTTGGTCATCATGAGCCTCATAATTTCAGTTTTCGGAATCTTCATGATTTCAACCTCCTCCAATGCAGTTACATCAACCGGAAAATGGTTATTGTCCGAAAAAACAAAAGCCGGAGCCAATGGACGTGGAGCTTTTATAATCTCAATTCCGAGTATATTGCCATTTTCAGTTATCATTTCCGTCTTTACTGAGCCTTGTGTAAGCATATACAGGGCATCACACACATCGCCCTGACGGATTATCAACTCATTTTTTCCATATGCCTTAATTGTGCATTTCAAATCGTCCAGAAAGGCTTCTTCATCATTAATGTCTAACTTGCTGCAAACGGGGCAAGCTGCTAAATCTACTTTTTTCATTTTTAAGTTCAAATTTCCTGCAAAATTACTAACAAAATTCAATAGTGTAACAACTGTTACACTTTAATTGTTGCTCTTGCTATACTTTTGCAGCGTAATTAAACAACAAACACAATGGCAGACTTCAAATTAGCACCAAAAACGGAAAACAAAGCATTTCCTACCGCTGAAAAATTCAGCATGACAGACAAAGTGGCTTATGCCGAAGGATCTGTAGTAAGTAAAATCATTATTCGCAACGAACGTGGCAATGTTACACTTTTTGCTTTCGATAAAGGCGAATTCTTGAGTGAACATACTGCACCATACGACGCTATTGTACAGGTTTTAGACGGTAAAGGCGAAGTTGTGATTGATGGAACAGTTTATGAACTGAATGTTGGCGAAAGCATCATTATGCCGGCTAATGTTCGTCATGCGGTAGTAGCCCTTGAGCAATTTAAAATGCTGCTGACAATGATTAAATAATTGACCAGTTATTCATTTACTATTTACCATTATGAGGTTAAATAGTAAATGATAAATGAAAAAATAGAAAATGAATTTATGAAACGAACAATAATTAAAATAGACGAAGAGCTTTGCAATGGTTGCGAGGCATGTGTACAGGGTTGCCATGAAGGCGCACTTCAAATGATAGATGGTAAAGCCCGTATGGTGAGTGAGTTATTTTGCGACGGACTGGGAGCTTGTATCGGTGATTGCCCTGTTGGAGCAATCACCTTGGAAGAGCGCGAAGCTGAACCGTACGACGAAATTGCAACTATCGAGCGTATGATTCCCAAAGGCGAAAAAACAATTATTGCCCACCTGAAACACCTGAAAGAACACGGCGAAGTGGATTATTTGAAACAAGGTGTTGGTTATTTACGTGCCAATGGCATCATGATTGATTTTGCTCAGGTACACAACCACGGTGGTGCAGGCTGTGCTTCAAAACCGGTTGCAGCTGCTCCTGTTCAACATAATCATGGAGGTGGTGGCTGCCCCGGAAGTCGCGAAATGACATTTGCACCGACTACTATTGCACAAAGTTTCAAAATGGCTCCGGCACCCAGTACTGATGCTCCTTCACAACTCCGTCAATGGCCTGTACAGCTACATTTATTGAATCCCGAAGCGGCTTATTTTAAAGGTGCCGATGTGGTACTGGCTGCCGATTGTGTGGCTTTTGCTTACGCCGGTTTTCATGAGAAATTCCTTGCCGGAAAAACATTGGCCATTGCCTGTCCTAAACTGGATTCAAACCAGGACGTGTACATTGAGAAACTCAAAAACATGATTATTTACTCGGCTATCAATACATTAACGGTAGTGATTATGGAAGTTCCCTGCTGTGGTGGTTTGTTTCGCCTGGCACAAAAAGCAGTTGCCGAAGCCGGTCGCAAAATCCCCGTAAAACTTATTGTAGTAGGAGTAAAGGGCGATATTGTGAAAGAAGAGTGGGTTTGAAAATGGAGAATGTAGGAATGAAAAATTATCCCGAAGGGATTAAATGTGAATAACCGTGGGTGAAACCCACGGATAAATATAAAACAAGATAACAACCCCGAAGTGGGTTGAATAAGAATAAACACTAACATCTCTTATTCCCCTTTAGGGGTTAGGGGTCAATAAAAAAAAAGATTATGAATATGTTTTGCTATCAATGCCAGGAGGCAGCCAAAGGGTCGGGATGCGAGGTTAAGGGAGTTTGTGGAAAAACTCCCGAAGTATCAGCTCTCCAGGACTTACTTATCTATCAAATCAAAGGTTTGTCGCATTATACAACGGCTCTTCGCCTGTTGGAAATCGAAAACGAAGCCGCTAACACTTTTATCACCGACAGTCTATTCATGACTATCACCAACGCAAACTTCGACTACGAACGTTTCGTTGCCCGAATCCGCGAAGGATTCAAACTCCGCTCTCAACTCAAGGCCATTCTACACGAGAATAAAGTAGAAATGCCACAAAACGAATTACTTAGCTGGTCGGCAATTACCGCTCAGGAAATGGAAACAATTGCCGAAAACATTGGCGTATTAGCCACCGAAAACGAAGATGTACGCTCATTGCGTGAGCTAACAATCTACGGATTGAAAGGTATGGCTGCCTATGTGGAGCATGCACAAAACCTGGGTTACGACGATCCTGCTGTTCACGCCTTTATTCAACATGCTTTAGTGGCAACAACCAACGATGCACTAACTGCCGACGAACTTACCGCGCTTGTACTCGAAACAGGTAAATGGGGTGTAACCGTTATGGCTATGCTTGATAAAGCCAATACTACTTCATACGGTAATCCTGAAATTACCAAAGTGAATCTTGGTGTTCGTAGCAATCCGGGTATTCTTATCAGTGGTCACGACCTGAAAGATATGGAAGAATTACTCAAACAAACTGAAGGAACAGGTGTTGACGTATATACGCACAGCGAAATGCTTCCTGCCAATTACTATCCCGCTTTCAAGAAATACAGCCATTTTGTGGGCAACTACGGTGGTGCCTGGTGGAGTCAGGTGACTGATTTCGAGACTTTCAACGGTGTTGTTCTATTCACAACCAACTGTATTGTTCCACCAAAAAGTACTGCTACTTACGCTGATCGTGTTTACACTACCGGAGCTTCAGGTTTTCCAGGCTTCAAACATATCGAAGACCGCAAAGACGGACAACCAAAAGATTTCTCAGTACTTGTTGAGCACGCTAAAAAATGTGCTGCTCCAACCGAAATTGAAACAGGAGAAATTGTAGGTGGATTTGCTCACGCACAAGTATTTGCCCTGGCCGATAAAGTAGTAGATGCCGTAAAATCGGGAGCTATCCGCAAGTTCTTTGTGATGGCAGGTTGCGATGGACGCATGAAAGGTCGTAGTTACTACACCGAATTTGCCGAGCAACTTCCAACCGATACTGTTATTCTGACTGCCGGTTGCGCCAAATACCGTTACAACAAGTTGCCACTAGGCGATATAGGTGGCATTCCACGTGTATTGGACGCCGGCCAATGTAACGACAGCTTCTCGTTGGTAATGATTGCCCTGAAATTGAAAGAAGTATTTGAGTTGAACGATATCAATGACTTGCCAATTGCCTACAACATTGCATGGTACGAACAAAAAGCGGTAATCGTGCTGTTGGCATTGCTTCACCTGGGTGTGAAAAACATTCACCTCGGACCAACATTGCCTGCTTTCCTATCGCCAAACGTAGCCAATGTATTGGTTAATGCCTTCGGAATTGCTCCAATTGGCAGTGTCGACGAAGATATGAAGTTGTTCTTGCCAAGTCTGGAATTGGAAGAAAAATAAGAGTCTAACTTTTCCAAAGTTCTGAACCTTGGAAAAGTTAGTAAGTAAATGAAAAATCAGCATTCGGAGTGTATCTGAATGCTGATTTCTATATATGAGCAAGAAACACCGTAGGTGCGACATTATATATCAACTTATTAGATAAATACATTTGATTTTATAAATCATCAAACAAGTCTAAAATATTTATACTCATTAAATAAACCGAATAAAACACCCGATATTTGGAAATGCGGAAAAACATTGCGAACTTTGTAGCTCAAAATTTTGAAACAATTATAAATACATAAGAATGAAAACAGCAAAAATCAGCACTGTAAAAGGTGACATGCAAGTTGAATTTTACGAGCAAGATGCTCCCGGAACAGTAGCAAACTTTATTAAATTGGCTAAAAGCGGTTTCTACGATGGATTGACTTTCCACCGCGTTATACCTGATTTCGTTATTCAGGGCGGATGTCCAAACGGAACCGGTGCAGGTGGCCCCGGCTATACTATCCCTTGCGAGTTGACCGGTGAAAACCAATATCACGACCGTGGTGTGCTTTCAATGGCTCATGCCGGACGCAACACCGGCGGTTCACAGTTCTTTATATGTCATTCACGTAAAAATACATCGCACCTTGATCGTCAACATACTTGTTTTGGTAAAGTGGTTGAAGGTTTGGAAGTAATTGATGCTATTCGTCAGGGAGATAAAATCCTGAAAATAGAAGTATCGGAATAAGCTTCGGGTAAGTAGAATAAAAAGGTCGGAAAGAATTACTTTTTCCGACCTTTTATTTTTAGAACTACTTTCCTTTATACCGCACAAATTGAGCCGACTTCAGGTCTTTAAGCAGGATAGGCGAACATTTAAAAGCTACTTTCTTTACAAAGATGGATTCTGCGCGAAGTTCGTCCGGGTTCTCCACATTTCGGCTTTCGGCTTTGAGCGAGAAGGTCCCAAACCCTTCGAGGCAGACATTATTACTTTCCAGCAATTCATCCTTTATGGCTTCCATCAATGTTTTCAGAGCCATTTCCAACTCGTAGGGATGCATTCGGCAACGACTGGATGCTCGTTCGGCAAGTTCCTTTATACCAACTGTTTTCTTTCGTACCACTGCAGGATAATACCCTTTTTTCTTCGACTCTTCGGGGCTCAAATTGTCATTTTTACCCACCATTTTGTATTGCACACTCATATTGATAGGGATGAATTAATGGATTAATCCGTTTGTTTTAGGTGATTTGTCTTGAGGTAATATGTGTTTCGTCAGTATAATTTTATAGTATAATCTCGAATACAATTATTTAAACTGTACAGACTAAATAATTATACTATACAATTTAATTTTTTGAACTGTACAGTACAAATATAATTCATTTCGATGAATTATTTAATACATAAAGAAGAAATATGTAGTTTGTCAGGTTTATTCGATTAATTTGTTTGGGATGAATTAGCTCGATGGGCCGTATACTACAACTTTTTGATTACAGCCCGTGCTTTCCGAATTCGTTTCACGGCATGATATCGTATCTTTTCGTGATAAAGAATCCAACCGCCCACAAAACCCAATACGCTCCCCAGGGTAATGTCCCAAAAACGCACATATACAAGCATATTGGGGTTGTGAATCAAGGGATTGGCAGCTTCGGTAAGTAAAATAGTGAGGGGTGTAATAAAGATTACCGCCAATGCATAATGGCGCACAACCAGCATTTCCACAATAAACTGCAACACAATGATGCTTATGCAGATACTCAGTGGAGCTTTGCTGATCGACAGCAACACCCAGCATAGCGCAAAACCGATAAAAGTACCCAGAATGCGGTGAAAAACCCGTTGCCAAATATGGTAAAGCGAGGCGCCCTGCATAACTGCCGCGCACGAAATAGGCACCCAGTAAGGGTTTTGCAACTTCAACATACGCCCAATCAGCAGTGAGCCAAACATAAAAAGGCCAATAATAAAAGCTTCAACGATATTGACGTACTTGTTTTTCATTATTACTGTCGACACCGAGTTGGATTTTTGGACAAACGAGATTTTCATTGTCAACAAGCAATAAATCAGCGCCAGCAAACAGGCCAGCATGGTTCCCATACCCACTAAACCCACACGTTCGGGAATTGTATGCAGGTTGTAAGGCACACAGCTTGATATGGAGGCAATCATAATAAAAAAGAAACTCCCCGGTGGACGTGTTTTAAAATAAAGCGTCACCCAATGCACAGTCATGGAGAATAATCCTAGAACAACGGCCGAAAGAATAGGGTCGAAGCTAAAACCCAGACCGATGCCGTACGAAATCATAAATACAAACGAACAAACGAGCAGCATGGTCATGCGGTTGGCAATGGTGGACGAAGCCGGCAGGTAAAGGATTACCATGCCGGCCATACTGGCAATGAGCCCCGATTTCATATTGTCGAAATATAGCCCCAAAAGCAATGGAATTCCAACACACAAAGAAGCCAAAACAGGGATGTGCCAAAGTCTTTCGGTTTGTCTTAACCGGAAAAATGCCTTTATTTCCTGTGTAACAAGCTCTTTTATAGTTCTTTTATTCATTGTTGTACTCTCTGTAATTTCACACTTTAATTCCGGTGCAAAGATACTGAATTGAGTATAGAATGCCATCAAAACCGATATAGAATAGCCATAAATAAATATTTATGCAATTATTCAACATTTTTCTACTGTTTCATGTTCTAGAATAGGAGTGGAGTTGTATCTTTGTCAAAAGTCTTACCTATGAACTTGAACGTAAAAAACGAAACATCTACCTTGTTGGCAGTGGTTCTGGGGCAACCCGGTTCTATCGGGCATGTGCCAACTATCGATAAAACCTTTGACGCTAAGTCTTATGAATCTGTTGTAAACGGAGTTTATCCTACGGAAGAAGCTATTTATAAGGAAATGAGTGCGTTTGAACGTATTCTGTTGAAGTACAACGCTCAGGTATTCCGCCCCTGGACATTGGAAAACTGCAATCAGGTATTTGCCCGCGACGTGGCTTTTGTTATTGGCGATAAAATCATCAATTGCAACATTATCCCCGATCGAGAAGACGAAAAAGAGGCTTATGAGGTTATCTACGACCAGATAGCTTACAATAAAATCTACAATTTACCCGAAAAAGCGCATGTAGAAGGAGGAGATGTGGTTTTGATGAACGATACGGTTTTCGTAGGGCTATATACAAAACCCGATTATTCGCAGTTACAAACTGCACGTACCAATTTGTACGCGTTCAACTTTCTGAAAGAGATCATTCCCGATAAAACATTTATTCCCATTGAACTGGTGAAGCACGATACCGATCCGCGCCAGTGTGTGTTGCATCTGGATTGTGCGTTTATGCCTGTTGGAAACGGAAAAGCGATACTCTACAAGGGTGGCTTCTCTAACCCAAACGATTATTTTATGCTACTTGAAATGTTCGGACGACAGAACATTTTCGAAATTACGCAGGAAGAAATGTATTATATGAATGCCAATGTGTTTTCCATATCACCCACTGTGGTTGTTTCAGAACAACGCTTTACCCGCTTAAATGAGCATTTGGAAAACGAATGGGGATTAACCGTGGAGCGAATACCCTATTTTGAAATATCCAAAATGGGTGGATTATTGCGTTGTTCCACTTTGCCGTTGGTAAGAGAATAATTTAAATAAATTCGAATCCCTATACCAAAGTTTCGTGTTTCTCAGATGTCCCCTTTTTAAGGGGACGAGCGAAGCGGAGGGGTTTAATACTAAAAAATACAACTATGAAAAGCCAGACTACCAACACCATTTTGATGATTGAACCGGTAGCTTTTGGGTTCAACACACAAACAGCTGTCAACAACTATTTTCAACAACGTAGTTTTGTTCTGGAAGCTGATGTTCAGCAACTTGCCCTACAAGAGTTCCGGAAAATGGTTGAAATGTTACGTGCGAATGGCGTTAACGTAATAGTGGTTAAAGACACGGAGCAACCGCACACACCCGATTCCATTTTTCCAAATAACTGGATTTCCTTTCACGAGGGTGGGCAAGTGGTACTGTATCCTATGTTTGCCGAGAACAGGCGCAAGGAGCGTAGAATGGATATAATTCAGCAGATTGAAAACCAGGGAACGGTGATAAACAACGTTGATGACTTCACTTTTTGGGAAGAGCAAAACTTGTTTTTGGAAGGAACTGGAAGCATGGTTCTCGACCGGGTTAATAAAATAGCTTATGCTGCCTTGTCGGAACGGACGGATAAATCCGTATTTTTGCAGTTCTGTACATCATTCGATTATAAGCCGGTTTACTTTCATGCTTTCCATTCGGTAGGCGACAATCATCATCTTCCTGTATATCACACCAATGTAATGATGTGTATAGCCGATAAATATGTACTGATTTGTACAAATAGTATTGATGACGATAAGGAACTCGACTATGTATATGATGTATTGGAAAAATCGGGTAAAGAAATCATCCCAATTTCAAGAGAGCAAATGCATAGCTTTGCCGGTAACATGCTTCAGGTTGAAAATAGAGATGGAAAGAAGTTTTTGGTAATGTCTCAAACGGCTTTTGATTCATTACACAAACATCAAATTGATCAGTTGAAAGCTTATAATCAGCTACTTGTCATTCCAATCCCAACTATCGAAAAAGTGGGTGGAGGCAGTGTTCGATGTATGATGGCAGAAGTATTTTAATCCAAATAATATATGAATAACGACAAACTAAGCTCTATTGAGCTAATAGAACTTGAAGATAAGTATGGTGCCCACAATTATCATCCACTTCCGGTCGTTCTCGATCGGGGCGAAGGTGTATTCGTATGGGATGTTGATGGGAAGCGATACTACGATTTTCTATCTTCCTATTCTGCAGTTAATCAGGGTCATTGTCATCCAAAAATCATTAAGACTCTGATTCAACAAGCTCAAAAACTGACACTTACATCACGGGCATTCTACAACAGTCAGTTGGGACGGTACGAAGAATTTGTAACTCAGTACTTTGGTTACGAAAAGGTGCTACCCATGAATACAGGAGCAGAAGCTGTAGAAACTGCCATCAAATTATGCCGTAAATGGGCATACGAAAAGAAAGGATTACCCGAAAACTCTGCCCAAATAGTTGTTTGTGAGAATAATTTTCACGGTCGCACAACCACCATTATTTCCTTTTCGATTGATCCTGATGCTAATAATCATTACGGACCTTTCACTCCCGGATTTATTGTGATTCCGTATAACGATGCTAACGCGCTTGAAAAAGTATTGACAGAAAATACGAACATAGCTGGCTTTTTAGTTGAACCTATTCAAGGTGAGGCCGGTGCTTATGTTCCCGATGATGGTTATCTGAGAGAATGCTGTAAACTTTGTAATGAGCATAATGTACTTTTTATAGCCGATGAAGTTCAAACAGGAATTGCCCGCACCGGCCAATTGCTTGCTTGCGACTATGAGGATGTTCATCCGGATATTCTGATTTTGGGAAAGGCTTTATCAGGTGGAGTGTATCCGGTTTCGGCCGTTTTGTCGAGCGGTGAAATCATGGATGTTATTCAGCCCGGGCAGCATGGTTCCACTTTTGGCGGAAATCCTATTGCAGCAGCTGTAGCCATTTCTGCTCTTGAGGTTGTACGTGATGAGAAACTGGCTGATAATGCAATGTTACTCGGCGAAGTATTCCGAAATGAAATACAAAAGCTTTGCGAAACTTCTAAGATTGCTTCGTTTGTTCGTGGCAAAGGATTATTGAATGCCTTGGTAATCAATAACGAAGGTCATAAGAATCTGGCATGGGATATTTGTCTAAAACTGCTTGAAAATGGCTTGCTTGCCAAACCAACACATACGAACATTATTCGATTTGCACCGCCTTTGGTGATAACCGAAAAACAATTGCTGGAATGTGTTGAAATAATAAAGCAAACAATTATCGGCTTTGAGTAATTCGTATTATTGAAAACCCAACAACTGGATAAAGAAGGATGTTATAACCTGAACGAACTCTGAGAGATGTAAAATGTTGAGATGAAATTGATTTTCGGAAATGATAATGGCAAATAAACCAAAAGTTCCCCATTTGTACATATTCATCATTAACTTTGGATTAATATCCTTTAAATAAGTCAGATACAAATGTGAACCATCAAGAGGTGGGATAGGGATCAGGTTAAATACAAACAGTCCAAAATTGATAACTCCCCAAATCATGAGTAAATTTACGATTTGAAGTCCTAATGTACTGCCGCTAAAATAGTCAATTGAATACAGCAGACGGGCTATTATTAGAAATAAAACAGCCAATATAAAATTGGAAATTGGTCCGGCAAGGGATATAATAATTTCATCTCTGTGTTTGTTTTTCAAATTATCGGGATTGAAAGTAACCGGCTTTGCCCAACCAAATCCGGCAATGACAATTAAAAAGAATCCTAACCAATCGATATGTTTTAGCGGGTTTAGTGTTAAGCGACCATCATTCTTTGCAGTGTTATCACCCAGTTTATAAGCTGCAAATGCATGTGAAAACTCGTGAACGGTTAGTCCAATCACTGCAGCCGGAGCTATTTTCAAAATCTCTGTAAGTTCCAATCCCATTATATTTTTTCTAATTTGATATTTATATCCTATTTGATTTCTTGAATATGTTATTATAGTCAATGTAATAAAGAACTTTCAGCGATAAGCTGTTTGTTTGGTTAATCCACGATTTTTGTAAATTGTTCCAATAGTTATGTTCAACTAAATTATTGTCTGAATAGGAAGCAGTTTTCCAAGCTAATGAAAGTTCAGAACCGGGAGCAAAAATCCAGCGGAAAATCATGTCTACTGTGAATGCATTGTAATTCTGATTCATATTCTGTGAGTAATTAATGTTATTAGCCAACAAACCGTCAGTTTGCAGCAGATAGAATTTTGAATTCTCAACTCCTGACCAATAATGCCGACCACGTAGACTCAAACTTGTTTTATTACTCAATATGTACGAAGCTGATAAAGTGTTTATTAGTGTCGATACATTTCTTTGTGCAAAGATAATAGAATCGGTTGCAGTTTTATCAGTAAAACCTCTTTCATTTTTGATTTTATTAATGCTTATGCCATAATATAATTCCATCCTATGTCCAACACGCAGATTTGCATCCATTCCAATCATATTACTCAGTTTTCCAATAAGTGGTTGAGTCATTAGTTCATATTGTCCGCTGAAACTTAAGGGCTTTCTTTGATCAGAATTCAGATAAGCGTAAAAATCATAACCATGAGGACTCAAGAAATATCTTCCGATGGTTCGTGGTTCATAATAATCGAATTTATCTCCTATAAATTGACCTTTTGAACTTAAAAAATAATTATTTTTAAACCTCACAAATAAATCGTATCCGAGTTCATGATCATACAGTGAATTAGGAAGATACATTCGGTTGTAATTGTACCAAATATCTGCATTGCATTCTCTGATTATCCAGAATGGTTCTATAATTTGATAATATAAGTAAAGTTCTGTTTTTACCTGATTGTTTCGTTGCAGGTAACCCATATCATTCGGATTGTATTTGTCCGAGTACATTGATTGTGAGCCTCCTATGGCAAAATTTCCTTTCGTTTTCTCAAATCCAAGCGAGCCATAGAATCCGTTTTCGCTTATAGTATCTCCTCTAGTGCTAAATCCACCTTTTCCTTTCAATGCAAAGGTTTTTGATTTATCACGAAGCTGAAAATCGGTGGCTGTTACATTAGCATGAAATGGATTGTTAGCCATTGATATATTGGTGTTTATGATACTTATGTAGGAATTGTTTGGTAGCGATTTATCAACAACAGCTACGTTGTAATTGGTAAACGGTTGAACCAGAATGTTCCGCGAAATACCACTGGTGTTATCTATGGCAATGGCATTCGATGGTAAAGACATAGCATTCAAAACACCAAGCCCCCAACCTTTGTTGGTTCTTCCCGAAATCTTAGTTGCATTTACAAGTTGCGTTTCCGATGGGCTATAATCTATTTTTTCATTACTTTCAAGTTTGTTATCGACCGAAAATTTAGGACTTCCACCTATCCTGCGTGAATAAAAAATATTTCCACGCTGAAATAACTCGGTACCTTCATTGAAGAATTGCCTTTTTTCATCGTAATATAATTCATAGGGAGATAAATTTAATTTTTTGTCATCTGATTGAATCTGACCAAAATCCGGTATCAGCATCATGTCCAGTGTGAAGGCATCGTTAATTCCATATTTCAAATCCAAACCACCTTTGTACAAAAACTGGGAACTTCCATTTATTGACTTTGGTTCAAAATAAGTAGCTATGTAAGGACTTAATGAAAGTCGAAACGGGGCCTTTATATTTTTCAATCCTGTAAGCTGGCCTTCCTGATGTATAAAGCCATTTATTTTACGGTCAATCAGACTCCATGAATTATTTGAATTATATCTTCGGATATTCCGAAACATGTTTAATCCCCAGGTGCTTCCCGTTTTCTCCGAAAAGCGCAATGCCGAATAAGGAATTCGCATTTCCACGGTCCAGCCTTCTTTTGTAATTTGTGTTTTGCTTTCCCATACAGCATTCCAGTTTCCATCTTCGCTATCACCATCACTTGTTTTTACTGCTTTAATGTCAATTTGAATTCCTGCAGGTGTAATGAAAAATCCATAAGCTAATTGTCCCTGATTATAAGGATCGATATATACTCCAAAATAGTCAGACATCCCTGTATTATCGCGTTCAGTCATATAATTAAAAATACTATCAGGATTATCGTATAACTTTGCTCCGATATAAATTGCTGTTTGATCGTAAAAGAAATAAGCCTTTGTGTGTTGCATAGCCGGTTTTCCATTATAAGGCTGTAGCTGAACAAAATCAATGGCTGGGTTAGCTGTAGCATATGCAGCTTCATCGAGTTTTCCATCTACAATTAATGGTGCATTTATTGGATTTGCTTCAATACTTTTTTTGTTTTGTGCAGATATAGAAGTTGTTAGTAGTATCGCAAGGGCTAGTTTTGCCAAATATTTCATAAAGATTATTGATTTAAAAGTGGGTTGTAATTTGATTTGAATTGATTTAGTTTAGTTTTTTAGTAAATATTCATGAAATAATTACATACAAATATATGTATAAATATGAAATTAAAATTGAAACTATTATTACTAAGAGTAAAAATTAGCAATATATAATATATGACTGATTTTATTTAAATTTATTACATCCAGTCCTTACTTTTAACATTCTCTCGATTTAATATTAATTGTCGATTTGTCGAATCCTTCTATTTTTAGTACTTTTGTTCTACTTTTCATTAAAAAACAAATCGAAAACCAAATAAATAATTGTGATTGAAATTATTCCTGCCATCGACCTGATTGATGGAAAATGTGTTCGTCTTTCACAGGGCGATTATAATCAAAAAACTGTATACAACGAGAACCCGGTTGAAGTAGCAAAAATGTTTGCTGATGCCGGAATCCGCAGATTGCACTTAGTCGATTTGGACGGTGCAAAAGCCCATCATATTGTAAATCATAAAGTGCTGGAAGCTATTACAAATTCAACAGATTTAATTGTTGATTTTGGTGGGGGACTTAAGTCGGATGACGATTTACGGATTGCATTTGAGTGCGGTGCAAGCATGGTAACAGGTGGGAGTATAGCCGTTAAAAATCCGGATATATTTTCTTCGTGGATTACAAAGTTTGGTGGCGATAAAATTATTCTTGGTGCAGATGTAAAAGAGGAGAAAATTGCAGTTGGGGGTTGGTTGGAAACGACCGAACTCGATTTAATGCCTTTTATAATCAACTACATGCAGCAGGGAATTAGTAAAGTTATTTGTACCGATATTAGTAAGGACGGTATGTTACAAGGTCCGGCTCTCGAACTGTATAAAAAAATGCTTGCCGAGAAACCTGATATGTATTTGATTGCCAGTGGTGGTGTAAGTTCCATTCGGGATATTGAATTGCTGCACGAAGCTGCAATTCCGGCTGTAATAACTGGAAAAGCAATTTATGAGGGCAAAATTAAACTTGCTGAATTAACCCGCTTAATAATTAAAGCTTAATAATTGAAATTGATAAATTGGCAATTAGTATTATATTTGTCAGTTCAAATAAACAATAAAGAAATTCATTACGAAAAAAATTATGTTGAAAGAAATCCTATCAGTAACCGGTAAACCCGGACTTTTCAAACTCGTTTCGCAGGGTAAAAATATGTTAATCGTAGAGTCGTTAATTGACGGAAAACGTATTCCGGCTTATACAAAAGATAAAGTAGTATCATTAGGTGATATCGCTATTTTCACCGAAACAGAAGAAGTTCCATTAGGACAAGTTCTTGAAAGTCTGAAAATAAAAGAAAACGGAGCTATTTGTTCAGTCGATTCTAAAGCCGATAATGACAAACTCCGCAAATTTATGGGTGAGGTTTTACCAGAATACGATCGCGACCGTGTTTATCCAAGTGACATTCGCAAATTAATTTCGTGGTATAATATTCTTATCAACGCTCAAATTACAGAATTTGTTGCTGAAGAAAAAGAAGAAACCGTTGCAGCTGAGTAATCATAATTTTCAGATTAATCTATTGGAAACCAGAACCATATGAATGTAAAGTCTATTTGTGAACTTATTGAGGATGTTGCTCCATTGGCATTGCAGGAAAGCTACGACAATGCAGGACTCTTGGTGGGTAACTCACAAATGGAAGTTACATCAGTATTGATTTCGATTGATATTATTGAAGATGTGATAGACGAAGCGATTCGCAAAAATTGCAATTTGATTATATCGCACCATCCACTTATTTTCAGCGGATTAAAAAGATTGACTGGCCAAAATGAAGTGCAACGTTGTGTAGCGAAAGCTATAAAAAATGATATTGCTGTTTATGCAGCCCATACCAATTTAGACAATGTGCTCACTGGTGTAAGTGGAAAAATGGCTGAAAAAATCGGATTGAAAAACGTTCAGATTCTTCAACCAAAACAAGATGCTTTACTCAAACTGGTAACTTATGTTCCAAAACTTCAATCTTATGGAGTTCGTGAAGCATTGTTTGAAGCAGGCGCTGGGCAAATTGGAAATTATGACAATTGTAGCTTTAATTCGGAAGGAATTGGAACATTTAAAGCCAACGAAAATGCAACTCCATTTGTAGGTGCAATTAATGAAATACATTCAGAACCTGAAACTAAAGTAGAAGTAGTTTTACCTGAATATCTGAAGTTTAAAGTACTGGAGGCATTACTAAAATCACATCCCTACGAAGAACCGGCTTACGATTTTATTCCACTTAAAAATACCTGGAATCAGATAGGAGCAGGAGTAGTTGGCGAGTTGGAAGTGGCTGAGGATGAATTAGTTTTCCTCAATCGTATAAAATCAATTTTTAAGAACCCGATTATTCGTCACACACAATTATTAGGCAAACCAATTAAGCGCGTTGCCCTGTGTGGAGGTTCAGGAAGTTCCTTTTTACCTGACGCTATTTCGGCAAGTGCAGATGTGTATATTTCAGGTGATTTCAAGTATCACGAATTTTTCGAAACCCAAAATCGGATTTTAATTGCCGATATAGGGCATTTTGAAAGCGAACAATTCACAAAAGACATTTTTTATGAGATAATTTCAGAAAAAATGCCTACATTTGCAGTCCAAATTTCAGACATTAAAACAAATCCCATAAATTATTTGTAATCAATATGGCTACAGAATTAAAAGCAGAAAAAGAGATCACCGTTGAAGAAAAACTTCATGCATTATACGACCTTCAAAAAGTGGTTTCGCAAATTGATGAAATTAAAATCTTACGTGGTGAGTTACCATTAGAAGTACAAGATTTAGAAGATGAGATTATTGGCTTAAACACTCGTCTTGAAAATTTCGAAACAGAAATTGCAGACATCGTAGCCACTATTGCCAGCAAAAAAATTGAGATTGAAGAATCTCGAATGAAAATTGCAAAATACAAAGAGCAGCAAGATAATGTTCGCAATAACCGTGAATACGATAACTTATCGAAGGAAATTGAATTCCAGACATTGGAAATTGAATTATGCGAAAAGCGTATCCGCGAATTTACAGCTGCACATGAAACTAAACTGGCAGAACAAAAAATTACTGCTGATCAATTGAACGAACGTAAATTGGATCTGGACCAAAAGAAGGGCGAACTTAACGAGATAGTTTCAGAAACGAAACAAGAAGAAGAAAAACTTCGCGAACATGCCAAAGAAATTGAATTATTGATTGAATCACGCTTATTGACGGCTTTCAAACGAATTCGTAAAAATGCGCGAAACGGTTTAGCTGTGGTTTATGTTCAGCGTGATGCTTGTGGTGGTTGTTTCAATAAAATCCCTGCACAACGTCAAATGGATATCCGTCTTCGTAAAAAAATTATTGTATGCGAATATTGTGGTCGCATCCTGGTCGATCAGGAATTGGCAGGAGTAGCTCCAGTAATGAGTGAGGAATAAGCCAGGCATTGAGAAATATACAGATTAAGAAAAAGAGTTCGAAATTAATTTTTCGGACTCTTTTTTTTTTTGCGTCAGAATTATAAATTCACGTACTACTTTCCATACAAAAATAAATATCCAATTCTCAAAAGCTTATTTTGATTGTAATACGATGTATATAAGCAATTTACGTGTTTAAAATGCATGTAAATCAATCTATAATCTAGCTTTTCATCTCGTTTTACTGCCTTTAAAGCTTATTTCAAGTATTTCCACACAAATTCATAGCTTATTTTTTCTGTTCATTCAATCAATTCCTCTCTATTATTAAATTCATCAAAGATATAGCAACGGGAATATCTTTTGCAGTGCCATCCTTTTTTAATTCATCCAAATGGGAGATTGAGTTTGAAATGGATATTTTTCATAAAAGAAGATAATCTAATAATTAAGTTCAGTAACATATACATTCTTTACAAAATGTATGATTTACAAATGTAATATTTCGATATATTCACAAAAATACATACAGGATTTACAAACATATTTCCACATTTAAAATCATAATATTACAGAAGTACATTAATATAGTTTACAAAAATACTCATAGTGTATAGTCGTAAATCACTATTGTGAATTTATAAAAGCATCTAACATGTATATGCTTAATGTATTGTATATCAGTAAAATAAATTACTTTTCGTACTTTTTTATTTAATTAATTGTTCACATTATTGATAATAAGCCCTCATTTTGTACAATGTGTAAATATATAGCATATAAGTATCTAATAATCAAGATATATATGTCAGATTATATAAAGTAATCATTTATTTAATAATATACTTTAAATATTATCTTTAAAAGCTTTATACAATGGAGTTACAGTATGTTTTCCAGATAATTGATGTTTACATTTGTGTGTTCACATTTGTATATGTATAAATGTAATTTATTACAAATCTAAACGATTTGCATATGTAAAACAATTCACATATCTTTGTAATGTGATTACAAATCCACAATTTACAAAAATATAGTGTATTATGGACGAATTAGACAGAATTAAAAAGATTATGCAGACTGAAGAATTGAATTCTGCTCAGTTTGCTGCAGAAATTGGTATACAGGGTTCTACTCTCTCCCACATTCTGAATGGAAGAAATAATCCGAGTTTAGATGTACACAAAAAAATCCTGAATCGCTTCCGAACTGTGAGCTCAGATTGGCTTATTTTGGGCATTGGATCGATGTATCGATCAGAAAAGCAATCTCAGGCACCTACTTTATTCGATTCTGTTGATGAAAATGCCTCTAAATCAACAATTTCAGAACAAATAAGCACTGAAAAAAAAGATTCAGCTTTTTCACCCATCCAGCAAAGAATTCCCCAAGCTCAGGAAAACCCTATTCAAGTACAGCAGGAAATAATTCAACCGGCCTTTCAAGTTCCAATTGAGGCTACTTCAAAATCTGTACGTAAGATTATCGTTTATTATACCGATAATACTTTTCAGGAATTTGAATCAAAATAAATTATTCTGATACTATGAGAAATAATTGTTTTAATGCTGTTCGATGACTTGAAAACGGCATTACATATTTGCAAACTTAGTTTACTCACTTTGTAGTATTGATAAATCTTGCCAGAACACTGTTAGCCGTTAATTATTAAACATTTCAACCTTGCCCGATTGGAGATATTTTCGTAATTTTGCATTACGAAATTTTCTTTTTTGCTTACCAGTATCATTTGATATAACTTATTGGTACATAACATACTATAATTGATGAAGAAATTCATGCTCGATTTGATTGTCAAGAAAAATGAAACACTAAACAATCAGTATTCACTTCTCATTCTTACTTCTCCCGAAAAACTTCCCGAAATGCTACCCGGACAATTTGTGGAGGTGCGTGTCGATAATTCACCTTCAACCTTTTTACGTCGTCCAATTTCAATTAATTATGTTGATTATGAAAAGAATGAGTTATGGTTGCTTATTCAAATTGTTGGTGACGGAACACGAAAAATGTGTGAACTGAAAGAAGGTGAAGTTCTAAATTTGTTGATACCGCTTGGAAATAGCTTTAGTTTACCCGAAAATAAGGCTGCTAAGCTATTATTAGTTGGCGGTGGAGTTGGTATTGCCCCATTGCTTTTTATGGGCTCATACCTTAAAGAAAGAGGTTATTCCTGTAGTTTTCTACTTGGGGGACGATCTAAAGACAATTTATTGCAGCTTTGTGAATTTGAACGATTCGGAGATGTATACACAACTACCGAGGATGGTTCACATGGTGAACGTGGCTTTGTTACCCAGCATTCGCTTTTAAACGGTTCAAATTTCGATTTAATTTATACTTGTGGGCCAACTCCCATGATGAAGGCTGTAGCGTCCTATGCGACTAAAACAGGTACTAATTGCGAGGTTTCATTAGAGAATACAATGGCATGTGGTATTGGTTCGTGTTTGTGCTGTGTGACCGACACAACAGAAGGTCATTTGTGTGTATGTACTGAAGGTCCGGTTTTTAATATTACAAAGTTGAAATGGCAAATTTAAATATCAATATAGGCAAATTACAACTGAAAAATCCCGTTCTTACTGCATCGGGGACATTCGGTTATGGTACAGAGTATTCGGACTTTATGGATATATCGCGAATTGGTGGTATAATTGTAAAGGGAACTACGCTTCGCGACCGTCAGGGTAATCCATATCCACGTATGGCTGAGACACCTTCTGGCATGCTAAATGCTGTAGGACTGCAAAATAAAGGTGTTGACTACTTTATAGAGAACATTTATCCAACTGTGAAGGATGTCGATACAAATATAATTGTGAATGTGTCGGGATCTACCATAGAAGACTATATAATAACGGCTGAGAAGTTAAATGATCTGGATAGAATACCCGGAATTGAATTAAATATATCATGTCCGAATGTAAAAGAAGGTGGAATGGCTTTTGGAACTAGCTGTATATCTGCTGCTGAGGTAGTTAAGCGCGTGCGAAGAGCATATAAAAATGACCTAATGGTAAAGCTTTCGCCTAATGTTACTGATATTTCGGAGATTGCAAGGGCTGTTGAGGCTGAAGGAGCCGATTCAGTTTCGCTCATAAACACTTTACTCGGCATGGCAATTGATTCAGAGAAAAGAAGGCCAATTCTTTCGACTATTACGGGGGGACTTTCTGGACCGGCAGTTAAACCAATTGCACTTAGGATGGTTTGGCAAGTGGCTCAAGCTGTAAAGATTCCAGTTATTGGATTGGGTGGAATTATGAACGCTGCTGATGCTATCGAATTTATCCTTGCAGGTGCTTCGGGTATTCAAATTGGAACTGCCAACTTTATAGACCCTACAGTTAGTATAAAAGTTATTGATGGGATAAATGATTATTTGGATCGTCATGGATTTAAATCGATTACCGACATTATTGGTGCTTTGGAGTAGGTTTGTACTTCAATTATGCAAGCGAGCCAGTAAGAACCTAAATGCATAGAAAATGAGGCTTAAGAATCAATATTAAGTCTCAAATTCTGATTTCTGTTTTTGGCAATATAAGATATGTTATTTTTAAGTGATACGTTATATTCACATGAAAAAATATCTTTCACTGTTTGCTTCTCTGTTCCTGTTTTGCAACCTGTTGCATAATAGTGATAGATATTCCATCATTCTACCAGAGAATGATACTGTCACTCTTGTTTTTGCCGGAGATATTATGGGGCATTCTCCTCAATACCATGCTGCATACAATCCAATTACTAAAACATATAGCTACGACATCTGCTTTCAGCTTGTAAAAAAATACATCGAATCTGCTGATATTGCTGCTGCTAACCTGGAAGTTCCTATTGCAGGTGCACCGTATAGTGGATTTCCGGGTTTTTCATCTCCCGATGCCTTGTTAGACGGATTGAAATATGCAGGTTTCGATTTATTGTTGACAGCTAATAATCATACGCTTGACAGAAATAAGGCAGGAATGGAACGAACAATCAACCAGATAGAGCAACGTGGATTTTATCATGCCGGAAGCTATATAGATAATATTCAACGAGATAGTCTTTATCCGTTGATTATTGAATCGAAAGGGTTAAAGATTGCTTTTTTGAATTGCACTTATGGTACGAATAAGTATTTACCAACCAGTCCAAATATAGTAAATTATATTGACACGACAGAGATTAAAAATAGTATTCAACAAGCAGATAAGTTGGGTGCTGATTTTAAAGTTATGGCTATTCACTGGGGAAATGAGTACGAATTACGTGAAGATACAACTCAGCAAAGATTGGCACAATTTCTTGTAAATCATGGAATTAATTTAATTATTGGTTCGCATCCTCATGTAGTGCAGGACGCAGAGTTCTTATATGCGAAAGATAGTATTCCTGTTCCGGTATTTTATTCTGTCGGTAATTTCATTTCAAATCAACGTAAACCGAATACAAATGGGGGCATTGTTGCATGTGTAGAGATTGGTTCAAAATCAAAAACTATTTTACGTACTTCATATCTACCTGTTTACGTGTATAAAGGTATTTTGAACGATATTTATCAATATCATTTAATTCCTACAACTGATTTTATTGATAGACCCTCAAAATTTCCAATAAATAGAACTGATAGTATTGCTCTGACTTATTTCGACAGGGAAACAAGACTAAAACTTAAGAATATTAAATTGTTACATCAAGCGATCTGATATGAATGTAAATGAAGTACTTGTAGAGATAAAGTCATTATCAACTCCTGAGCATTTTGAAAAATTGGCTCACTTTGGAATAAATGATAGCAAAGCCTACGGTGTTAAGATTCCACTATTGAGGCTTTTGGCTAAAAAGATAGGAAAAAATCACGAACTGGCATTGGAACTTTGGAAAACCGAAATTCATGAAGCGCGTTTATTGGCAACTATGATTGACGATCCAAAGCAAGTTACTGAAAATCAGTTCGACAGTTGGGTAGGGGATTTTAATTCCTGGGATATGTGTGATCAATGTTGTGGATTATTTAGCAAAACTCCCTTTGTACTATCGAAAATTGAAATCTATTCGACTGCAAAAGAGGAGTTTGTGAAGCGAACTGCTTTTGTTTTGATGTGTGCTTTGGTGATAAATAATAAGAAAGCTGATAATGAATTGTTCATCCCATTCTTTGAACTTATTGAACGTGAAGCTTGGGATGACAGAAATTTTGTTAGAAAAGCTGTAAATTGGGCATTAAGGCAGATTGGTAAACGAAATGAAATTTTGAGAGTACAAGCTATTGAATGTGCTGAAAGGATATTAAAACAAGAATATAAATCGGCTTGCTGGATAGCTTCTGACGCATTGAGAGAGTTGAGAAATGAAAAAATTGTTGCTATGGTTGGCAACCGGAAGATTTAAAGCAAAAACGAGGGTGCGTCATAATGGCGCACCCTCGTTATTTAGAGCAGTAGAACTGCTTATTTTTCAGTCAACAATACTTCTTCGTTGTATCTGTTGTTTACAGTCAAATTAATGATTGTCAGATACTTTTTGTATTGATAGCTTGTAAGGATATTTTTCGCATTACCCAGATTGAAGTTCATTGCTTTTTCAGCATCGGCTTCATTATCTGCTTTCAATGCTGCTTTCATTTTATCTTCAGCCATTGTAAATACAAGTTTTAAATACTCAGCCTGTTCGCCATCGGCATCCAGGTATTTCATTAAACCTGTAAATGTTGAAGGGTTATTCAATTTGTAAAACACATCGTATTCAGCTGGGTTTACCGCAAATGTAGAAGTTGCTCCTGCAACCAATACCATAACTATAACTAATATCTTTTTCATACTTTTTTCTTTTTTAAAAATACACAATCTTTTTTTATACCTTAAATTATTTATTGTCCGAGAGCAACGCAAATTTGTTCTCGTCGTTTAAATAGACATTTACAAATACGATATACTTTTTGTATTGTTCCTCTGTTAGAATACATTTGGTGTTACGTAAGTTGTAATTTACTACATTTTCTGCTGCAACTTCGTTTTCAGTATTAACGGCAGCTTTGATTTCCTTTTCAGTAACATTAAATACATGCTGTAAGAAGGCAGCTTGTTCCTGGTCTGCATCAATATATCCGATTAATGCAGTTTGAGCTGCTTTGTTGTTCAACTTGTAAAACGCCTTGTAATCACTTGGATTAAGAGCAAATGTATGAGCTGCCGCAGCAACTAATACCAAAACTAAAACTAACATCTTTTTCATACCTTGAAATTTTAAATAAACCTTTTTGTTTAATACCTCTAAAAAACAAAAAATACAAAGACCTCCCCTGTGATTTTTAGTGGGTGTGCTTTGTATTAGATTTGTCATATCAAATTGTCTCTGATTGACGATGCAAAATTATATGTTTTAAAACATGTTTTTCGCATCTTTGGAGTTAAATATTCATTTATCCCCTAAAGTTTAACTTTTAGTTAATTTCAATATGTATTTTATAATATTGATATACAGATTATTATGTCATGGTTTATAAGCGTTTAAAATACACTTATTTATTTCAGGATTATTACTATGCGGAAAATTGTTTAGTTGGGGATATTCACTCAAAATATAATATATATTGCTGAATATAAGTTAATTATGTGAATCTAAAGGAATAATTGATTGTAATTAGGAATTTCAGGGAAGTATTCGTATCGGGCAGTTTCGGGGTTCACTTTGCAGCAAAAATGCTCAATTCCGTTGCTAATCATGAAGAAATTTACTTGTAGTTTGGCATTATAAACAGCCACCTGATCAAAAGTGGCTTGCGAAATGGGTACGTTGGGAGCTTTAAGTTCAATAATGAGAACAGGATTTCCATCTATATTGTATAAAATAGCGTCACAGCGCTTTTTCATCCCATTCATATTCAATTGTTTTTCAATAGCTAGTAAAGCAGCAGGATATCCTTTGGTTTCGATTAAAAAACGAACAAAATGTTGTCGAACCCATTCTTCAGGAGTGAGTGAAACATATCGTTTTCGTTGCGAGTCGAAAATCAATAATTTATTATCTTGTTTTTTTATTCGAAAATTATACTCAGGAAGGTTCAGTTGCAACATTTTTTAGTATTTTTGTTTCCACTTTTTTAAGAGGAGATTTTTCAACTCATAAAACTGATGGCGAAGTTACAAAAACAATATTTAATATTGAAGCATATGAAAACAAAAAAAGAAATCGTCGAAAACTGGCTACCACGCTATACAAAACGTCCGTTGAATGAATTTACAGATTATATTTTACTAACCAATTTCAATAATTATGTGGAGTTGTTTGCAGAATGGTATGGTGTACCGGTTGTTGGCCGCGAAGGAAATATGCCGAATGCTTCAGCAAATGGAATAACTATCATCAATTTTGGCATGGGAAGTCCCAATGCTGCAATTATTATGGATATATTGTCTGCTATTCATCCAAAGGCTGTATTATTTTTGGGTAAATGTGGTGGTTTGAAAGATAAAAACCACTTGGGCGATTACATTTTACCGAGTGCAGCCATACGTGGTGAGGGTACTTCAAATGATTATTTTCCACCCGAAATACCTGCACTTCCGGCCTTTAGCCTTCAGCGTGCAGTATCCTCCAACATTCGTGATTTTGGAAAGGATTATTGGACAGGAACTGTTTACACAACAAACCGTCGCGTATGGGAGCATGATGAGGAATTTAAAGAGTATTTGAGGAGAACACACGCTCAAGCAGTTGATATGGAGACAGCTACACTTTTTTCTGTCGGATTTTTTAATAGTATTCCTATTGGAGCCTTGCTTCTCGTTTCTGACATGCCTTTGCAAGAAGATGGAATAAAAACGTCGGAAAGCGATCATAAAGTCACTGCAAACTTTGTGGAAGAACATATTAAAATTGGAGTGAAATCGCTAAGCTCATTAATGAATAATAGTAAGACTATTAAGCATTTACGTTTTGAATAATCAATAACTTATAACTGAAAAGTGGCTAAACAAGAAACTTCTTACGAGCAAATATTGACGGAACTTCGCAAAAAATCATACAATCCTGTCTATTTTTTGATGGGTGAAGAGCCTTATTATATTGACTTAATTTCCGATTTTATTCAAAACAATGTGTTGGACGATGGCGAGAAAGAATTTGATCAAACCATTGTTTATGGAAAAGATGTTGATATCTCAACAGTTATAAATGCAGCCAAACGTTATCCAATGATGGCTTCACATCAGGTTCTTATTGTTAAAGAGGCTCAACTCATTAAAGCCTGGGACGACCTGACTTATTACCTACAGAATCCATTAAAGTCCACTATACTAGTATTTTGTTATAAATACGGAACTCCTGACAAGCGAAAAAAATGGTTTCAGGATGTAAATAAAGTTGGAGTAGTTTATGAGTCGGTGAAATTGCGTGATTATGAAATTGGTCAGTGGATCTCGAGATACGCCAAAGATAAGAATGTTGCTGTTGAAGAAAAAGCCATAGTTATGTTGAGTGAATATCTGGGCACCGATTTGAGCAAATTGGTAAACGAAATGGAGAAACTGATATTGACAAAACCAGCAACCGAGCCTCGAATTACTCCTGAGTTGGTTGAAAAAAATATTGGTATCAGTAAAGACTTCAATGTGTTTGAGTTACAAGCTGCACTTGTGAACAGGGATGTATTGAAAGCGAACCGAATAATTCGATATTTTGCTGAGAATAAGAAAGCAAATCCAATGGTAATGGTGCTTTCGCAACTTTTTAATTTTTTCAGCAACCTGATGATGTATCATTATTTGCCTGATAAAAGTCAGGGTGTAGTTGCATCTGAGCTGAAGATAAACCCTTATTTTGTAAAAGATTTCCAAAAAGCAGCTCAGGTATTTGGAGCCTGGAAAACAATGAATATAATTTCTTTTATTCGTGAAACTGATGCCCGTTACAAAGGAATTGATAATCCAAGTGCCGACGAAGGGGATTTGATGAAAGAGCTGATTTTTAAAATACTACATTAAATGACCCTAAACCTCCGTCAGCTGACGGACAAGCTCTAAAGGGGCTTTAAGACTTATTCTCTGACTCTTCAAACGTTCAAATTATTCTACATGTCTACCGAAAATAAAACTATTCCTGCTAAATTTATTTCGCTAATTGCCTCTGCATTAATTCTTTCTGAAAAACAAATTCGTAATGCTATTCAATTGCTCGATGAAGGAGCAACGATACCATTTATAAGTAGATATAGGAAGGAAATGACTGAAGGAATGGATGAAGTTCAATTGGCCGATACCAAAGAACAATACGACAAGCTATGTGAACTTGCTAAACGAAAACTCGCAGTTTTAAAATCGATAGAGGAACAGGATAAACTCACAGATGAACTGAAGAGCAGAATTGACAACTGTTGGAACATAACTGAGCTTGAAGACATTTATCTGCCTTACAAGCCAAAACGTCGTACAAGAGCTGAAATTGCCCGTGAGAAGGGTTTAGAACCACTGGCTAAGATGTTGATGAAGCAACAATCGAATGATGTTGAACGGATGGCTCTACAGTTTGTAAAGGATAAAGTTGAAAATGTAGATGAAGCACTTGCAGGAGCACGGGATATTATTGCTGAATGGATTAATGAAAGTGAGGCAGCCCGCAACTCAATTCGTATGATTTTTAGTCGTGAAGCCATTATTTCATCTAAACTTATAAAAGGAAAAGACGAAGAAGCACAGAAATACAGGGACTATTTTGATATGAGCGAAAAATTGGGTCGTTGCTCATCTCATAGATTACTAGCGATGCGTCGAGGTGAAGCTGAAGGATTTTTGAGGGTAAATATTTCACCGGAAGACGAGCATTGTTTGGAAAAGTTGGATAGAATATTTGTGAAAGGCGAAACTGAAGCTTCAGAGCAAGTTGCTGAAGCAGTGACTGATGCATATAAGCGCTTGCTAAAACCCAGTATTGAAACGGAATTTGCATCCGAAAGTAAGGCAAAAGCTGATACTGAGGCCATTCGTGTTTTTGCAGAAAATCTTCGACAGTTATTGCTTGCAGCGCCACTTGGTCAAAAGCGGGTTTTGGGCATTGATCCCGGTTTTAGAACCGGCTGTAAAGTAGTTTGTCTGGATGCTCAGGGAAATTTGCTGCATAACGAGACTATTTATCCACATCCACCAGTGAATGAAACTGCGCAAGCAATGCGTAAAGTTCAGAAAATGGTTGAAGCCTATGATATTCAGGCTGTGGCTATTGGAAATGGTACAGCAGGACGTGAAACAGAGCAATTTATTCAGAATACGCGCTTCGACAGAGAAGTAAAGTTATTTGTTGTGAGTGAAAATGGTGCATCCATTTACTCGGCATCCAAAATTGCCCGTGATGAGTTTCCGGAGTATGATGTGACAGTACGTGGGGCGGTTTCTATAGGTCGTCGATTAATGGATCCGTTAGCCGAATTAGTAAAAATAGATCCAAAATCAATAGGAGTTGGACAGTATCAGCATGATGTGGATCAAACTCAATTGAAAAAAGCGTTGGATCAAACAGTGGAGAATGCCGTAAATAAAGTGGGAGTGAACCTCAACACTGCAAGCAAGCATTTGTTGACTTACATTTCCGGTCTTGGACCACAGTTGGCACAAAATATAGTTGATTTCAGAGCAGAAAATGGTGCTTTCAAAAATCGTAAACAACTAATGAAAGTGCCTAAAATGGGCGCTAAGACCTTCGAACAGTGTGCCGGATTCCTCCGAATTCCTGATAGCGATCAATTATTGGATAATTCCGCTGTTCACCCGGAGAGTTATGGGATAGTTGAAGCTATGGCGAAGGATCTAAAAACCGATGTGAAGGAATTAATCCAAAATAAGGAATTAAAGAAAAGCATTGATTTACAAAAATATATAACTCCAACAGTAGGTTTACCAACACTGAATGATATTTTACTGGAGCTTGAAAAACCAGGTAGGGATCCTCGGAGTGGTATCAAAGTTTTTGAATTTGATGCTAATGTAAAAACCATTGCTGATTTGCGAATTGGCATGGAATTACCAGGTATTGTCACTAATATCACTAATTTTGGCGCTTTTGTTGATATTGGTATAAAAGAAAACGGTTTAGTGCATGTTTCTCAAATGGCCGACCGTTATATAAGTAATCCTGCCGAAGTTGTTTCAGTACATCAGCATGTGAAAGTTCGCATAATGGAAGTAGATGCTGTTCGAAAGCGTGTACAATTAAAATTATTACAAGCTTAAAATATGATGATAAAAAAGACGCTTCAATCTAATTTGAAGCGTCTTTTTTATTTATTCTAAAGGAAATTAATTAGGTATTCATTCCACCACAAACCGGAATTACCTGACCACTAACATAGCTGGATAAATCAGAAGCAAGGAACAATGTTACGTTAGCAACTTCTTCCGGTTTTCCACCACGACGCATTGGAATAACTTCGTTCCATTTAGCACGTTGATCTTCAGTTAATGCGTGAGTCATTTCTGTTTCGATAAATCCGGGAGCAATTGCATTAGCACGAATACCACGTGAACCAAGTTCTTTAGCAACAGATTTAGCCAAACCAATCATACCAGCCTTAGAAGCTGAATAGTTAGCTTGTCCTGCATTACCTGAAACACCAACCACGGAGCTCATATTAATGATGCTTCCTGATTTTTGTTTCATCATGATAGGAGTACAAGCATGAATGAAGTTGAAAGCAGATTTCAGGTTTACATTGATAACTGCATCCCATTGACCTTCGCTCATACGCATCATTAAACCATCTTTAGTGATACCTGCGTTGTTTACCAATACATCGATACGACCAAATTCTTTAACGATTTCGTCAACTACTGTATGAGTTTCGTCGAAATTCGCAGCATTTGAAGCATAACCTTTTGCTTTTACGCCATAAGCTTCTAATTCTTTTTGTGTGTTTAAGGCATTTTCGTCGATATTCAAATCGGTGAATGCAATGTTAGCACCTTCGCTAGCCAATTTAAGGGCGATTGCTTTTCCAATACCACGTGCAGCACCGGTTACAATAGCTACTTTTCCTTCTAATAATTTCATGTTTACTATATGTTTTAAAATGAAGATTTTTAAAATAACGGTTGCAAAGATAGTGCTTTTTTCTCAAAGCAGGCAAAAACCTGCATAGTTTGCTCACTTTTGTGCATAAAAAATGGCATTAAAATAATTTAATGCCATTTTACAATCTTATTTCAATTACTTCAGATGAACAATTGATTTGCTAAATTTAGTCGTATTTATTTTAGATAAATTCATTCTTTGTTTTATCGCGTTTGGAGTAGCGCTCACAGCACTTCTATCATAGTAAGGTATTAATCCATAAAAGGAGCCAGAAATTGTATTTCCAAAATAATCTATCAAATTATATTGAATAGAATATGAGCCAGCATTTAAGGTATTATTAATATAACCAAGGTCAATCGGACAAACAACTTTGGAAGTAACATACCAGCTACCATAAGTTCCATCAGACGTTTGAAATGCCGGAACCAAAGTTGTTGGTAGAAATTTGTCAAATCCGGTAATATTTGTGATTGCTTCGTAGACTCCCGTTGGTATAGAATCTGTAACTGTCAAAGATGTATTTAATTCAGCAATTAAAGTGTCGGTTGAATTGTACAAATAAAGTACAAAGTTATTTGATAATTTGGTATCATAGTAATCACCATAGTACAGTAGAGCGGCGTTTGTAAATTGAGGTGAAATATGATCATTAACAGTTAGTTGACAGGTTGCTTTCTTTTCACCTGCTTGCACTGTAATTGTTGTTGTTCCGGCTGAAATAGCTGATATTAAACCATTTGAAACAGTTCCAACTGCAGTATTACTTGATGTCCAGGTTTGTGGATGTTTAGTAATATCTCCTGTTGCAGTAATTGTTGCAATTAAAGAATCTGTTTGGCCGAGGATTAAATTAGATTTGCTAATATTCAGCTTAATATCAGTAACTTCATTTTTTGTACATGAAACCAAAAATACAAGCAGGATAATGGTTGCTAATGACTTCAATTTTGTTTGATTTTTCATTTTATATTGTTTAAATTATTATGCAAGCAAACAAAGATAAAACAATTTATTTAATTAACAAGTGAATTTGTTTAATTAATCGGATTTTCTCAGTGAAAAGGACTATAAAATCAATATAAACAAAAAATGTCCGAAATTTCGGACATTTTTAAATACATATTGAATGGAATTTTATCCGTTCATTGAAACTAGAAATTCATCGTTGTTTTCTGTGCGTTCCATCCGTTCTTTCAGGAATTCCATGGCTTCCATTGAATTCATATCAGCCAAATGACGACGAAGAATCCACATACGATTCAGTGTATCCTGGTCAAGCAACAAATCATCACGACGCGTACTGGAAGCCATAATATCAACTGCAGGGAAAATGCGTTTATTCGACAATTTCCGATCCAATTGAAGTTCCATGTTGCCAGTCCCCTTAAATTCTTCGAAGATTACTTCGTCCATTTTAGAACCGGTTTCGGTAAGTGCAGTTGCTATGATTGTCAAACTACCACCATTTTCAATATTACGGGCTGCACCAAAGAAACGTTTCGGTTTGTGTAATGCATTTGCGTCAACACCACCCGAAAGAATTTTTCCTGAAGCTGGTGATACAGTGTTATAAGCACGGGCCAAACGGGTAATTGAATCCAACAGGATCACTACATCTTGTCCACATTCTACCATACGTTTTGCTTTTTCGTGAACCATGCTGGCTACTTTTACATGACGTTCAGCCGGCTCGTCGAAAGTAGAAGAAACAACTTCGGCACGTACGCTGCGAGCCATGTCGGTAACTTCTTCAGGACGCTCATCGATAAGTAATACAATCATATATACTTCAGGATGATTAGCTGCAATGGCATTGGCAATATCTTTGAGTAATACTGTTTTACCTGTTTTTGGTTGCGCTACAATCAAACCACGTTGACCTTTTCCGATGGGCGAAAACAAATCAACCATACGGGCTGAAAGTGTATCATTTTTGCCACTGCACAAATTGAATTTTGTATCAGGGAAAAGAGGAGTGAGGTGCTCAAAAGGAACACGATCCCGTACATATTCAGGAGAACGGCCATTGATTTGAGCAACCTTAATAAGTGGGAAGTATTTTTCGCCTTCTTTTGGTGGGCGAATTGCTCCTTTTACTGTATCACCGGTTTTTAAACCAAACAGTTTGATTTGTGATTGAGATACATAAATATCATCGGGTGAAGCCAGGTAGTTATAATCAGCCGAACGAAGAAATCCATAACCATCGGCCATCATTTCCAAGGTTCCTGTACCTTCTAAGATACCATCGAAATCAAATTGCTTCTCAGTTTTCTCTGGTCGGGAATTGAATTTGTTGCGATTATTGTTATTATTGCCGTTTGCAGGGTTGTTATTGATCTTGGGTTGTCTCAATTCAGGAGACTCTACACGTGCATTGGCATTTTCAACAATACCCTCAACAACTTGTTCTAAAGCAATCTCAGGTACAAATAATGATTCTTCTGATTCTACATCCACTTCTTGCTTGTCTTCCAGAATGAATACTTTTACAGGAGTTACTGTAGGAGTTACTGTTGCATTTTCTGTCTCTGGCTGAATTTCAGCAGCTTTTTCTTTGTCAGCAGGCTTAATAAGCGGTTTAAGTGGCTTTTTTGATTTGGGTTTGTTCTGCTTTTTAGCTGGCACTTCTTCAGCTCCTGTTACATTTTCAACTGCTTTAGTTTCAGAAACAACAGCTTCTGGTTGACTAATTACAGCTTGTTTTTGTTTCGGAGCGTCTTTTACAATTACTTTTTGGACCGGTTTTTCAACTATCGGTTTTGAAGCATTGTTTTGTGCAGCTGCCGCTTTTTCTTCAGCAGTCTTTTTAATCGGAACACGAAGACGTTTTTTACGATCTATTTCCTGATTTTCATTTGAAATGGTTTTGCGTTGTGCATTAACAACGGCTTGTTGGTCCAGAATATCATAGACCAAAGTTTCTTTTTTAGCTGAATTAGATACCTTTAACCCTAATTCTGTTGCGATGTCTTTTAACTCAGACAGTTCTTTCGCATTCAATTGCAAAATGTTGTAATTACTCATAAAGTGATGAATAAACGTTTTTTTGGGGAGATTTTCCTTCCGGAAAAATAACGTTGTTTTTGTGAATGTTTTTTTGATTGTTGAACAGAAACAGGATTGCTTCTGTGATTTGAAAACGATGCAAATTTACGACTAAATTTTGAATGGGCAAATATTAATCGGGATTTTATTAATTATTTGCGCTTCGTAGGGGTACGAAACGCAAATAATATGATATATGTGGGTTTTATTTTGCTTCTGAGGATAAATAAGCAAGAATCTGAGCTTTTTGTTCGTCGGTTATATTGGCTTTTGGTTGCATACTATCTACAATGCCTGGCCAACGTTTAATTGAGTAATCAGTTGGTGCAAATAACTTATGACATTTTCCACATCTATTATCGTATAAATCTTTACCCGATTTTACTGCATCAATTGTTACAACTTCTTTTTTAATCTCCTTTTTTGCTACTTGTTTTGTGGTTGAACACCCCATTAAAATGATTAATGAGAGTGAAATCAATAATTTAGAATTCATAATTTCTAAGTTTAATTATTTTATGTTGATATAATTAAACAACAAGGTTTAGCTAAATAAGTTGAATTCGGTTGCAAAAAATGTATGATAAAGCTTATAATTCGTTATTTACCCGGATTTCAATCACTTCAGAAGTCTCTTTTGTAACTCTAAAACGATTATCAACCCGTTTTCCAACAATCCATACGATATCACTACCAGATACCAGTAACCAGGTTTGTTCCTTTTCCTGAAGAGAAAACTTATTGTCGATAAAAAAGTCACTTATTTTTTTTCGTTTATTCATGCCAAATGGATAGAAGGTATCACCTTTTGTCCAACGTCGTAGTTGCAAGGGAAAACTTAGCTTAGAACTATCTAAATGCACACAATTATTTTTTTTAGATGGCTTAAAATCAGTATTTACAGCAAGTTTTGAGATTTTTAATGAAATGGGCTCAAAAATTTCATTATCTGATTGCGAAATTGAATATAAATCTGTCGTGTTTTGTTCTTTCGCATACAGAATAAGGTATTTACGGTCTTTTACCAGGTGATAAGTTTCCGAATTGAATTGTTTACCCGACTCACCATCCAATTGCTCAGTAATTTGTGCTATTTGTGCTGAATTAAAGCCATATGGATGTAAAAGTTCATACATTACAGTTGGAATATCTACTTGTTCTTTTATTATTTCAATGTCCATTTTGACTAAATCTGTTTGTTTATGAACAATTACTTTTTCGATATTGTCAATGGCCTGTTGATAAATTGCCAAACTACCTTCGAAGTATTCCAGTGAATTATACAAAGTCTGTCGGACCGATGGGTTTATTTCGGTCAAAAGGGGTAAAACTTCATTCCGAAATTTATTGCGTTTATAATCTGAAGTAGCATTTGTTGAGTCTTCAATATGATCTAAGTTGTGATTTACAAGATATTCTTCCAGTTCTAAACGAGTGCAACAGAGTAGGGGACGAACCACTTTTTTATTTCGGGATGTGATTCCTGCCAGTCCCCGCAAACCTGTTCCGCGAACCAAATTCATAAGCATCGTTTCGATGCTGTCATCTGCGTGATGTGCTACTGCAATTGCCTGTGCATCGAGCTTTTCGAGTAATTCGTAAAACCAGTTGTATCGCAATTCACGGGCAGCCATTTCGATAGAAATTTTATGTTCGTTGGCGTATTTAATAGTTTTAAAATCAATGATATAATAAGGAAGGTTATAATTGTGTGCTAAATTGCGAACAAATGCTTCATCCCTGCTTGATTCTTCCATTCTCAAATGGAAATTGCAATGTGCTATTACACAGTCATATCCAAGTGATACGAGAATATGCAACAAGGCAACAGAATCAGTTCCTCCACTCACACCCACAATTACTTGCCCATTTCGGGTAAGCAGTTGTTGTTTTTGAATGTAATTTTCAACTTTTTGTTGCATAATCATATCTGTTTTGAAGTATCTTTGTGGCCAAAATTAGTAGACACAAAGATATTGATTTTTTATTGAATTCGAATTTAGCAAAGTACAACCATTAAACATTTGATATGATTGTACCCTACATATTAATATGAATTATTCCGAAACTCTACAATATTTATACGACCGTTTACCTGTATTTCACCACATAGGTAGTTCAGCTTATAAACCGGGCCTTGATAATACTATTCAGCTTATGAATGGCCTTGGAAACCCTCACAACCGTTTTCGTAGTATTCATATTGCCGGAACCAATGGTAAAGGCTCAGTTTCGAGTATGCTATCTTCCATTCTGCAGGAAGCCGGCTATAAAGTAGGATTGTATACATCGCCCCATTTAGTAGATTTTGGAGAGCGGATACGAGTGAATGGGAAAATGGTTGAACAGCAATATGTTATTGATTTTGTTGAATTGCATCAGGAACTATTTGCAGGTATAGAGCCTTCGTTTTTCGAAGCAACAATGGCTATGGCATTTAATTATTTTGCTGATTGCGAGGTTGATATAGCTATTATTGAAGTTGGATTAGGTGGAAGGCTTGATAGTACAAATATCATTCATCCAATTTTGTCGGTAATAACTAACATTAGTTTCGATCATGTAGGCTTTTTAGGTGATACATTGGCAAAAATAGCTCATGAAAAGGCCGGAATTATAAAGCCAAATACACCGGTAGTTGTTGGAGAGGCTTTACCTGAGACTCGTCCTGTTTTTGAAGCTAAGGCTCGGGAAGAAAATGCAGCTATTATTTTTGCAGATGAACAACTGCAGGTATTTTTTGAAAGGTACGAAAACAATAAAATGCTCGTGAGAACGACCACGGATAAAGAGTTCTGTATTGGTCTGTGCGGATTATATCAACTAAAAAATATTGCAACTATATTGCTTACAGTCAATAAATTAAATTCTATTGGATTTGAGATTAAGGACACTTCATTGGAGTTGGGTTTGAAATTTGTTGCAGAAAATACAGGACTGCAAGGACGTTGGCAAATCTTACAGGAAAATCCTACTGTTGTTGTCGATACCGGACATAATGTTGGAGGAATTAATTACGTGGTTGAACAGCTGAAAGCTCAGGATTATGACAAATTACACATTGTAATAGGGATGGTGAACGATAAAGACATTAGTTCTGTATTGGAATTATTGCCGTTGGAAGCGGAATATTATTTTACGCAAGCTCAAATTATTCGTGCAATGCCTGTCGATGAACTGGAGAAAAAAGCTGCAACAATCGGTTTAAATGGATATGCTTTTGTTTCAGTAAATGAGGCGGTTGATGCTGCAATTAGAAATGCAGAGGCAAATGATTTTATTTTTATAGGAGGAAGTAATTTTGTTGTGGGGGAAGTGTTGGCAAACTGGAACTCAAAAAATGTTGACAAATAGGCTAAGAATTAAATTGCTTGTACTAAATTTGCGGGTGAGTTGAAAATACGCTAAATAATTATTGAAATATGAAAATATCAAAATCTGAAACAACATATCTGGGTCTTTTAATTCTGACGTTTGCGATTATAAATATCCTGGCTAATTTATTGGGCTTATGGATTGCAAAATTGTTGAAAGCAACTGATTTAGCTCATTTGGATAGCTTTTTTAGAGAATTTATAAAGCCCCTTGGTATTCAAATCCTTTTATTTGCAATTGTTTCTTCCCTTGCTTTCTTGTTTCTCAAAAAGAAAAAGCTTGCACTGTATGCTTTTGCAACTTTGCAGACAATCGTTTTTCATATTGTTTTCTTTTTGAATATTAAACTGTCTCATGGACCACACTTTATCACATCAATTAAAGGAGTTGGTATTAAATATTTGAGCTATAGCGGTCAATACCTCACTGATTTATTGTATTTACGCTTTCCTATGAATGGAACTTTTGATGATAGTATATTCATACCTTTCAACGTAGGTACATTTTATATACACTGGATTTTGTTGAATATTATTTATTATTTTGCAATAACGTGGTTAGCTATCAAAATTGCCAGTGCATTCACAAAGAAGAGAATCTAATCATTATAATATTGATTATCAAATAATTAAATAAACAAAACAGACTGAACTTCGAATAAGAAGTTCAGCCTGTTCTATATTGACGAGTCTCTTTGTTTATGCAGACTTTGTTTTGTAACTGGCACTTGCTTTGCCTTTTACTATATTTGTAAGTCTGGATTTCAATAATTGGCGACGGATTGGTGTTACCTTATCTGTAAACAGATTTCCTTCCAAATGATCGTATTCGTGTTGAACAACACGGGCTTTGTATCCTTCAAACTCTTCAATATGCTCTTTGAAGTCAGCATCCATATATTGGATTTTGATTTTTTGAGCTCTTGGAACGTTTTCGTGAATGCCGGGTATGCTCAAACAACCTTCTTCTCCAACAACTTCTTCTTCGCTACGGTCCAAAATATTAGCGTTTATCATAACCACTTTAAAAGCGCCTAATTCAGGATCATCTTCTTTGAATGGTGCCAAGTCAATAACCAATAATCGAATTGGTAATCCCACCTGAGGTGCTGCAAGTCCAACTCCTTCGGCATGATACATCGTTTGAAACATATTATCAATCAACGTACTAAGTTGTGGATAATCGGCTGAAATCGGCTCTGCTACTTTGCGAAGTACGGCGTTGCCATAGGTGTAAATTGGTAAAATCATTATATCTTTAATCGTTTGAGAGCTTAAAATCTCCGTATTTTTTAATAGTTTTTACTTTCCAGATAGGTCTGGAGTATTATTGTGGCTGAAATTTTGTCCACCAACTCTTTATTTTGTCTGTCTTTTTTCTTTAACCCGCCATCGAGCATAGCTTTGTGCGCCAAAACGGAGGTAAAACGCTCATCGACATATACAAGTTCAATTTCCGGGAATTTTCGTTGTAAGCCAACTGCAAAAGGACGAATATACTGCATAGATTCCGATTCCTGCCCATTCATTTGTGTTGGTAAGCCAATTACAAATTTTTCAACAGGCTCTTTGGCAATGTATTTAGCAAGATAATCAAGTACTTCGTGTACAGGAACTGTATCCAAACCATTGGCCGTGATATGCAGCATGTCGGTAACAGCTAGTCCCACACGCTTCTGACCATAATCAATAGCAAGAATTCGTCCCATATTTTAGTTGTTTTGAGCTGCAAAGGTACAAAAATCACTTTGATTCGGAAAATATCATAGTTTGAGGCTTAAATTAAGACCATTAGTTGATCTAATTTTGTACAATCATATATCATTATCTGTTGTGTTTTTCGTTTTTGTATATTATTCTCAGATTTATTGAAATTTATTTTGTCAGATTTCAGTACGAAAGTAAAAGTGTGATTTTAATCACATTTCATATTGAATCTTTTCTGGGTATTATTAAATTGATATTAATGAGTTTGAAAAAGTTCATTTTTATTGAAAACTTTATGATAAAAATATAGCTTTTGAAAAAATATTGAACTAATTTTGAGAGAATTTTTTTTTATTTTAAAATTCTGTTAAATTCTCACACCTTAAAATCAATAATTTTTATTTATGAAACAGTTCAAAAGGGCTGCAATCCTACTATTGGGAGGATTAACTGCATCAGCCAAAGCGCTTGCCTCAGAGGCAAATCTCAAAATTCCGGATTTACATGATGCCACATTTCAACATTTCGGTGGATTAGATGGTTGGCATTTATTACTTTTCGGTTCAATGGTGATAATAGGTACTTTAGGTATCAGTTTGTATTTGTTTAAGCAAGTGAAAGCCTTACCGGCTCACAAATCAATGTTGGATGTAGCCAACACAATTTACAAAACCTGTCGTACTTATTTATTGCAACAAGGTAAATTTTTAGCTATTCTTTTTGGAATCATTGCTGTGGCAATGGTTTATTACCTATCCATGGCAAATGCCGAAGCAACGGGTCCGGATGCATTATCTACACCGGTAGTTGTCATTTTAGTGCTTTTATTCTCCATTGTTGGCATGGGAGGTTCATATGCGGTTGCATGGTATGGTATTCGTGTAAATACCTATGCTAACGCACGTACTGCTTTTGCCTCGTTGAGAAAACGCCCATGGGACGTTGTAAACATCCCATTACGCTCAGGTATCTCGGTTGGATTGTTCCTGATTTCCCTTGAGTTGGTGATGATGATTGTTATTTTACTTTTCGTACCCCGTAACATTGTTGGATATTGTTTCCTCGGTTTTGCTATTGGCGAATCATTGGGCGCATCAGTTCTCCGCATTGCAGGAGGTATCTTTACCAAGATTGCGGATATTGGTTCCGACTTAATGAAAATTGTCTTTAAAGTAAAAGAAGATGATCCCCGCAATCCGGGAGTTATTGCCGATTGTACCGGTGATAATGCCGGTGATAGTGTTGGACCAACTGCTGATGCTTTTGAAACATATGGTGTTACAGGAGTAGCACTCATTTCCTTTATATCATTGGCTGTAAAAGAAGTTGATTTACAGGCCAAATTAATTGTTTGGATATTTGGTATGCGTTTCCTTATGGATATCTTCTCAGGAATCTCTTATTTTGTAAACAATGCTATTTCTGAAAAACAATACGGTAAATCGTTGGATTTTGATTTTGAAAAACCATTAACCCGTCTTATTTGGATTGCTGCCGTTTCTTGTATTACCATCAGCTTTGGAATGAGTTATGTTCTTATTGGTGATATTACTGTGGGTGGTGTTCTCATTACCGGATTGTGGTGGAAATTAGCTGCTATCATAAGTTTAGGTACGTTGGCTGCTGTTCTTATTCCCGAGTTTACAAAGAAGTTTACAAGTTCCAAATCTGATCACGTGCATGAAATCGTTACTGCTTCGCGTGAAGGTGGTCCTTCATTGACTGTCCTTTCGGGTATAGTTGCAGGTAATTATGCTGCTTACTGGATGGGACTTTTAATGGTTGCTTTAATGGCGGGTGGTTATTTTATTAGCCAAAACCTTGGATTGAGTGAAGCTGCCATGGGTTACCAAAGTATTTTTGCTTTTGGTTTGGTTGCATTTGGTTTCTTATGCATGGGACCAGTTACAATTGCTGTAGATAGTTATGGACCTGTAACCGACAATGCACAATCGGTATTTGAATTGGCACAAATAGAGCAAATTCCGGGAATCAGCGAAGAAATTGAAAAAGATTTTGGTTTTAGCCCTGACTTTGAAGGCGGGAAACATTATTTAGAGGCAAATGACTCTGCCGGTAATACATTTAAAGCTACAGCAAAACCGGTATTGATTGGTACAGCAGTTGCCGGAGCAACTACCATGATTTTCTCGATTATTCTTTTGTTAAAAGGTGTTGGTATGCTAAGTCTTGAGTTGACACAAGCCCCTATTTTATTAGGTCTTATTACCGGTGGGGCTATGGTATTCTGGTTCTCCGGTGCTTCAATTCAAGCCGTTACAACCGGAGCATACCGTGCGGTAGAATATATTAAGAAACATATGCGACTTGACAAAACTCAGGCTGACGAAAAAGACTCAATTGAAGTAGTTAGAATCTGTACACAGTATGCTCAAAATGGTATGTGGAATATCTTTATCACACTTATGACTGCAACATTGGCTTTTGCGTTGTTCGATCCTAATTTCTTTGTGGCTTATTTGATTTCAATTGCAGTTTTTGGTCTGTTTCAGGCACTTTATATGGCCAATGCAGGTGGTGCATGGGATAATGCAAAAAAATTGGTAGAGGTTGACCTGAAAGAAAAGAACACTCCGTTACATGATGCTTCTGTAATTGGTGATACTGTTGGTGATCCATTTAAAGATACAACCTCAGTTGCTTTGAATCCAATTATCAAATTCTCGACTTTGTTTGGATTATTGGCAGTGGAAATTGCTGTAAACATGTCAAGCGTTGATGCAGCCGGAGTAAAACATTACACTGCAGCTCACTTTATAATTGGTGGTATACTTTTAATTATCTCTATGTATTTTGCATGGCGTTCGTTCTACAAAATGAGAATTCCATTGAACGAGTAACTATAAATTGATAACTTTTAATTCAAAATGCCCGATAAGATTCTTGTCGGGCATTTCTTTTTATACGTTCATTGCCTTTTCAAAGATTTTCTTATCTTTGTATAGCAAAAAACAATCCAAAATATTTATATAATTCATTCATTTTAAATACAATAAAACATTATGCATAACTGGTTTGAGTGTAAAATAAAATACGAAAAAACAGCCGAAGAAGGCAAAATAGTAAAGGTAAACGAAGCCTATCTGATTGACGCTTTATCATTTACAGAGGCAGAGGCGAGAATTATTGAAGAAATGCGACCTTTTATAAGTGGTGAATTTACAGTCGCTAATATTCGCAGAGCTAAAATAAACGAGATGTTTTTCAATGAAACCGGTGATAAATGGTATCGTTCAAAAGTTATGTTCATTTCGTTGGATGAGGAAAAAGGTGTTGAAAAAAAGACTGCTGTAACTATGCTTGTACAGGCAAATGATATAAAAGAGGCTTTAAACGGAATCACTGAAGGTATGAAAGGTTCTATGGCCGATTATGAAATTGCTGCCATTACCGAAACGACTATTATGGATGTGTTTAAATATGAAGCTGAATAATTCCCGTAGGGAATGTTATTCGCTTCGCTGATATTAACTCACTCGTTCGTGATAAATGCCTTTTGCGTTATTAACGTGAGCGAAGCGAACAAATAACACATAAACATGTCTATTCAACAAAATATACAATCTATCCGAGAACACATTCCATCGCATGTGCAATTGGTTTGTGTTTCGAAGTTTCATCCAAACGAATCAATTATTGAAGCTTATGAATCAGGTGAAAGAATTTTTGGTGAAAGTAAAGTTCAGGAATTATGTGGCAAATATGAAACCCTCCCACAAGATATTTCTTGGCATTTCATTGGGCATCTTCAAAGTAATAAAATTAAGTATATTGTTCCTTTTGTTTCGCTGATACACGGAGTTGATTCGTATAAACTGCTCGAAGAAATAAACAAACAGGCGATTAAATCCGAAAAAATAGTCAATTGTTTGCTTCAAATGCATATAGCCGAGGAAGAAACAAAGTTCGGTTTCTCGAAAGAGGAATTGAATGAGGTTTTGAAATCGGGAACTTTGCGGGAATTGAAAAATGTGCGTATTTGCGGACTCATGGGAATGGCTACGTTTACAAGCAATAAGGAACAGATTCGGACCGAGTTCAGGGGATTAAAAACACTTTTCGATGAGCTTAAGACAGGTTATTTTGCTTCGGAGTCTTCGTTCTGTGAACTATCAATGGGCATGTCTGACGACCATCAGATTGCAATTGAGGAAGGAAGCACATTGGTACGTGTAGGTAGCCTTATATTTGGTAACCGCGTTTATTGAGTTACAGCACTATTTCTTTTATTTCAACAGCAGGTATATCCACATTTTCGTGCGTTGCCCATACTACCAGTGGTTTATAATCTGATATCCACTCAGAAATAAAGTTAGTAACGCTGCTTTTCAAATCACTATCCAATCCGGTTAGTGGCTCATCCATCAACAATATATCCGATTTTACAGCTAACGCCCGGGCCAGTCCTACACGCTGTTGCTGGCCACCACTCATTTCGTGTGGATATTTGTCAGCATGGTCAGTCAATTCCAGTTGTTTCAGCAAATAGCTTGTCAAATCATGTATCTCATGTTTGAGATATTTCTTTTTGGCAAATACGTACATTATATTTTCAGCTGCTGTTAGCCACGGAAGCAGGCGAATATCCTGAAAAACATATCCAAACGTGCTATTCTCAGGAATTGAGATTTTTCCTTCATCTGCTTTGTCCAGCCCTGCCAATAAGCGTAGTAAAGTTGTTTTACCTATGCCGGATGGACCTTTCAAACAAAAAACAGTTTCAGAACTGAATGATATATTCAGGTTTTCAAATATAACCTGCTCATTGTATTGTTTTTTTAGGTTCTCTACCTGTACTGCTTTAATTCTACCTGATTGTTTTTCGGTTTTGAATTCATTTACTTGAACATCCTTTAGTTGAATTTTCAGGTTGCTGCTTTGTATTTGCCCGATAATAAATTCAAACAGGTAACTTACCGCAATAGCCACAACGGTCCAGGCAATTAGTTCCGGAACATTAATATACACCTGAGCCAGTTTCATCGAAGTTCCTATACCGTGAAGTGGTTGAGAGAGTACCTCGCCAATGATGATAGCCCTCCAGCCAAATCCCATGGCTGTTTTTATTCCATCGAATATGTTCTTTTTTCCTGAAGGTAAGTAAATGTTGAAAAACTGATTCGTTCCTGATTTTCCAAATACCTGTGCCATTTCAATCAGCCGAATATCGGTTTGAGTCAATCCGGTTAATGTGTTTTGATACAGGATAGGGAACATGGTTATGAGTGCAATAAAAACGGGCAGTTGGGTAGGAGAGAACCATAACAAAGCCAGCAGCACCATGGATATAACAGGAATAGAACGTGCAGTAACGATAATTGGTTGAAAGAATGATCTCCAGAAACCGGAAAAGGTAGCTACTGAAGCTAACAGAAAAGCCAGAAAAAAAGCAAATACAAATCCGATTATACCCCGCAGAACTGTTGCAGCGAGTGCGACAAAGAAGTTTGCCGAAATAATAAGCTTGAATACTTCGTTGAATAAATCGGTAAGTGACGGAAATAGTGCAGGAAAACCTATTGCCAGAGCTATAAGTTGCCAGCCAATAGCAATAGTTGCAATAGCCAGTAATGTTGGTATAAGTTTATGTTGTTTCACCCTGCAAATATACTATTTCTGCTCTAAATAAGTGACAGGTACATTCTCAAGCTCTCCGATAGATTTTTGTAGCTAAAATAGTCGAAGAATGAAATTACTTTACAATCACTTTGTGTACTTCGTTTCCTACATGTACAACATAAACACCCGCTTTATCGACAGGGACTTCTATTTGTAGAATTGCCGGACTGGAGAATAAGATTCTTCCGGTTATATCGTAAATCCGGGCAGATTCCGGTTGCTTATTTGTAATTTTAATTTGCTTGCCCGATGCATACACTGTACTATTAAGTATTGCTATAACAGTTGGAACACCTGAAGTTACACAGTCTGCATTCAATAATAAATCTTTAATTTCCCAGGTTCCGGCAACTGTGGCACTCGATATGTATTTAAATGCAAACCGAACATTACTCTGCAGCATTTGTGTCGGAATGTTTATGTTACCTGAGTTTACAAAAGTCCAGCTTGATCCTGTTGGCATAGTCGGGATAGTAAGCTGTGTCCATGTTGCGTTCGCAGGAGCTCCATCAGTGTAATTATTAGAAATCCAAAGTGAGTGGTTATTGATTCTGTCGCTTTCAACGGTAGCATAATTCAATGCATGATTAAAACTTAGTGTTGCTGAGTTTTTACCCAACAAATTGAATGCAGGTGATATGAGCCAATCTTCGTTAGGATTATTGACAGCATTTGCATAGCCCGATACACATGCACCATACCCTTGTCGCCAGTACCAGACTTGAAGACCCGTGACACTATTGGGTGTGAAATTGCTCAAACTGGTTGAAAAGGGCTCAGAATATGATAAACTCTGACATTCGGGTGCTGCACCTACAGTTATACTAAAGCTTGCACTTACGGGAGTATGGTCGGTAGTAGTACTTATATAGTTTGTTATAGTCTGTGTTGCTGTAGTTTCTCTGATAGTGGAATTTTGTTTGTAATTATCAACTAGTTCGTTGGAAATAATGATATTGTCAATTACAGGACTGCTATACGATGTATCATACAATCCCGATGTAAGGCATTTATAATTATCGGTATCATCCATGAAATTTTTATACGGCGATTCGAGCGGACTGCACGTGCTACATTGTGTTCCAATTAGGTAGTCATTAAAATCACCGAGCAATATTATTTTTTTTGTGTTATAGGTACTTCCATCGAGCAGTGCTTTTAATCCAATTGAAGCATTCCTGCGGCGCGTATAACTGTCGGCATCACTCATTGCTTTTGAATGTATGTTTATAAAAGATACAGGAACCAGATTACTCCCAACCACCAGATTTACTTCATACAAAGCAGGATAACGGCCACTCGACCAATCATATGAAGCTCCACCGTTTGTTATCAACGAAGCGCTAACAGGTTGTACTTTCGATTTTTTATAAATAATTCCCTGATTTTGTCCGCAATTACTATTATAATACGGAATTATATTTCCTCCCCATTCGCTGCCAAGTCTTCGCACTAACGTGTCGATAGTGGTATAGGTACTACTTGTACCCACTTCCTGCAAGGCGATTAAATCAGAATTCAGTGTTTTTATAAGCTTAACCAGATTATTTATCTGCAGTTCGTCATCGGTCGGACTATAGGTTGAACAACTCAACCATTCGGTATTAATAGTTGTAATTTTAAACTCAGCAGTTTCCTGTGTTGCCTTGTAGCGGGTTTGCGAAACAACCGATTCAATATGAAAAAAACATACTGATATGAGCAGGATAATAAGGGCTGAATTCAACCTCTTTACTATTACAGAACTAGATTGGAAAGCTTGTTTCATACAAAAGAAATAATTTAATAACCTTACTTTTTTTGGGGAGATGCAAAAGTACAAATATTATTTAATTTTCTTCAACGCGTTAGCGGTATTATCTATCAATTTAATCCAAACAAAGATAACAGAGTTGCATTCCTGAATTTTTCAGTTTATATTGCAGGTCATTACGCTGATAATCATATAAAATATATCAACCCGTAGTGCATTTAGACCACAAATGATTTTAGATTGTTGATATTTCTGTTTAATAATTTGTTTATCATTTGAATAACCGTTACAGCGGTGATTTTTGATAGTATTCTTGTTTTATAACCGTCA
>JAQTTH010000005.1 GCA_028710895.1 Paludibacter sp. | reverse complement strand
ACGGTTATAAAACAAGAATACTATCAAAAATCACCGCTGTAACGGTTATTCAAATGATAAACAAATTATTAAACAGAAATATCAACAATCTAAAATCATTTGTGGTCTAAATGCACTACGGGTTAAAAGAATATAATCTTGCATTTGCTGATTATAACTCTGCTATACGACAATTCCCTGCTGAAGCTCAAAATTATATATTCAGGGCTAATGCTTATTTGGCTGTTTATCAGTATGATATGGCTGAAAAAGATTATGCGTCAGCATTGAGATTTAGTTCAAGCCGCGATATTGTTTATAATGACCGCGGGACTTTTTATATTCGAATAAACAGACCTGATTTAGCTGTTTCGGATTTTGATAAAGCAATAAAAGTAAATCCCAGGAGCATTGCCGGATATATGAACAGAGGATTTCTATACAAGGTAATGAACAACAAAGAACTTGCGATAAAAGACTTTGAAAAGGCAGCTGATCTTGGTTGTAAGGATGCATCTATATTTCTGAGAAAGTTTTACAATATAATTTATCCTACTCGTGCTTAATTGTAATTAGGCTGTGTATACAAGACTTAAAATAATGAACAATCTATATCAACGGCACAAATTTCTTGTGCCGTTTTTTATTTACATCAAAGAATATCAAATCTTACACATCTTCAGTCAAAAAATCGATATTTAGTATTTTGATTACAGTTACCTTTGAATTTCGTCTTTTACCAGAATAAATATTGAAGATATTGTATGAAGATAAGCACTGTTTCCGGATTTTATTTTAATGCTTTACGCACAATCATTGTATGTTTTCTTTTAATGTCACTTTCAGTTACAACCAATGCTGCAACCGGTAACTGGGCAAGTGCCGCAACAGGTGGTAATATTGTTTATACAACAACCGATCCCTCTACTCCGGTAAAGGATTATGCCGGGAAATACCTTACAGTTGTTTATCTCGAAAATCTCGGAATAAAGAAAATAGGACAAAATACAAATGCAACCGATGTTTCCTGGCTTCTTTCCAAGGGGTATCGGGTTATTGAACTGAATTATGCCAACCATACAAATGCAGTTTCGCCGGCTTTAAACGCTGATATTATTGCTATCAACGATGCCATTGCGGCGGGTTCTTTCTGCGGGTTAACCACTTGTTCGGTCTATAAATCCTATGTTTTATTCGAAGGCTACCGGATTGCCCGTGATGTTTCCTACTTTAAAGATGAACCAACCATTTACAATTATTCAACTACCTATACGGTGGGTGACTCACTTCACATGGACATAGTTTATCCCGCTAATGCGTCAGTGTCGGTTCCTGTTGTATTGTCTTTTTCGTACAGCAACAGCTATCCGGGAGATGCGAATAAAGATCAGCGCTTTAATATGGGAAATACCCTGGCAGGTTTTAATGATTCTTTCCTGGAAGGTTCACCTGCTAATGGCATTGCATGGGCCATTGCCGATCATCCGAAATATTGCCCTTGGGGGAATGGGAAACCACTGAATGCAACCAACAATAAAGCATACGCCTCTTACGAAACAAATCCCGATGCGGCTCAAAAGGTAAAATCTGCTATTCGCACATTGCGTGCACTGGGCTCCGGGTTAGGGCTTTCGGGGAAGATAGGTATTTACGGATTCTCGCGTGGTTCCACTGCCGGATCGATGGCTGTTGGTGACAGAACTGTTGCTGCTTTTGAAAATACCGGTTTATATATTGGCACTTCCGACGATGTGCAGGTGGCGGCTCTCGGGTCGGGTGTTTTCGATTATACGCAAATATACAATACGGCCGAAAGTGATATCGGGGCACTTACAACTAATTGTCCATCGGCCTGGGGGACTCTAGCAGCAAACTATGATCTGTGGCAATCTCAGGGTTCTTATTATCTTGCTCAAACTTCCACATCGGCTCCTGTCATCTTTTTCTACAACACCGACGATGCTTTGTATTATCAGGATCAGATTAAGCATTTTAAAGCAAAGCTCGATTCATTGGGAGTTCCCACAGCTGCCATTACCAATTATGGCACAGGGCATGCTGTTCCACAAACAAGTGGTCCGTTGACAAGTGTTTATTCGTTCTTCAAACAATATCTTACACCTCCAAGCGTTGCTACAGCGTTGAATGATGTGAGCTTATCTTTCACCGAACTGCAACTTTTTCCGAATCCCGCAACTGATAAAGTAAAGCTTACATTCAGCATTCCAACTGCCGGGAAAGTGAATATCGCATTGTACAATCTGTCGGGAATTGAGTTGTCAAAAACTTAAAGAGTGTATGATAATTCAGGACCACAAACAGAAACAGAAACAATACGCCTGGACAAATTGAACCTCTCGCAAGGTGTCTACTATGTGAAAGTAACCGGCAATGGAATGCAGGGAGTTCAGAAATTACTGAAGAAATAAAAAAATCTGCAGAAATTCTTCTTTAGAATTAAACCCAATCCCTTTTTTACGGTCATAAAGAGCAAATAATAGAATTCCCAATTTAATTAATTGTTTTTTGATGTATAAAAGATTGGTTTTAGCCATGCTGCTGGTAGGTACAGTGGCATTTGCACAGGAGTCGCAGCGTGGAAAAGATAAGAATCCCGTTTTGCACGAAGTGTCAAACAAGGAGGTTGTTCAGAGCGTTTACCCCGACGCTGTAAAAGTGGAGAAAGTGAATGATTACTGGTACAGAATAGTGAACGATAAAAATAAAACTATCGGGTTTGCGATGTCCAGCGCCCCCTATTGTAAGGATATAAAAGGGTATAACGACCTGACTCCGGTGATGATTTTGGTTGATAAAAACAAAACCATAAAGAAAGTGGCTTTGCTTTCGAATTGGGAAACACAGCGTTTTGTTGCTAAACTGGAGAAAAAAGGTTTCTTTGAGTTGTGGGTTGGAAAAACGCTGAAAGATGCAAAAACGGTTGAGGTGGATGCCCACACAGGAGCAACCTACACGGCGGAGGCTGTTTCGAAAAACGTTGAATTCTTGTTGAATACGGCTGTAAAGAAACTACCACGGAATTGAAATTAGTTAGGAGTATATCTTCAATAACAATACAGCCTGTCAGAATTCACTGACAGGCTGTATTGTTATTGTTGTAAAGGTTTTTTCCTCCGTTTCACATGGTATTTAAACCAGATAACTATTCCGGTGATAAGGGTAAAAAGAACCAGAATACCACCCAACGGAACAACAAGAATATAGAACATACCCAGGAATACACCATAAATTCTACCCGTGTGAACCTCCAATGCAAGGCTCCAAAGCGACATGGGTGATTTGTCGATTACATTCTGTGGCATAGCGCTGAATGTAGCTCCTTTATTGATATTGATTGCTCCTTTTTGGTATTCGAAAGCCACTGGCTGATGCTTAAAATCGGAGCTATATCCGGATATTTTATAATCACCAACCGGTGGTCCCATCTTTACAGGGCGAACATAAGGTTGTTTTTTTATCAAATCATATACATCCCCTGTTTTGTAATTCCACCTGAAAAGCCCTTCGAAGGAACCTACCATCAAGTTTTGATTGCCCAAATCTTCGAGTACAGTTACACCCATCACACTGGCAGGAGGCTGAATAGCAAAGCGTTTGGCTTCCCGTTTAAATTCACTGTCGAAACTGTAAAACCCTTCGGAGGTGGAAACGATAAATGTTTTTTCGCTTGGGATATAGATGATACGGCGCAACACATCAAACCACGGGTTGGGCGTGTCGAGTTCGGTCAATGGAATTTTCTTTACCCGTGCATTGGCAATAGCTATCAGCAAAGGCGGACGGAGGAACATGCCGGTAAGTGTTGTGACAAAAAGAAATATTCCGGTCATCCAACCTATGCGGTTGTGCCATTTTAAGTTCCACTTATGCGTTCGTTTTAGTCTGTCCCGTTTCGTTTTATCCGTTTTGCTTTTCTTTATCCTTTTTTTTGAGAAAAACAAGATTACCCCTCCAACACTCAACAGAATAAAAATCAGTGCCATCAAATCGACCAATATCTTACCCACAGCCCCGTAGATTTCGCCGCTGTGAATTACCCACAGGGTTTTAAATAGTCCTACTTTGTTGTCGTAATGTTCGGGTTGAGGTAGATGAATGACGTCGAAGTGCTTCAGGTTGGTTGTTACAAGCAGGTTGGAGCGTGTCATCACAAAGATGCTGTCGCCTTTTTGAAGCATATCTACCACATTCTCTTCATGCACGGGCAGTGGCATTTTTATCCAGCGCTTTTCTGATGGATTGAATGCGTACAAGCCAAACAAAGTTCCCGCGAGTAGTGCTTTGTTTGTTGAGAGTACTTTGAAAATTTTCCGGTTATCCACTCCGGCAGGAAAACCGGCATTGAAGTCGGTGAATTTGGAGAAGCCAGAATCGGTTTGCCAGATGCCAATGTTTCCGTACGCCAGGAAATTATTGGTTCCCAACTTTATTGTAGCGCGTACAGCAGCATTGTTCCAGTTTTTATATTGATATTCTTTGGGGAGTATTTGTCGATTTATGTCTATGGAAGAAAATGCCGGACGATGATTGAGAACGACCCCTGACAGTGAAAAAATAATGATCAACAGCGCAAGTACAATGCCCACCCACTTGTGGGCTTTCCTGAAAAATTTATACATACCTTTATTTTACCAATCCAACAACTTCCGATCTCCACTAATATTTTGTATTTCTGAAATTTCCTGAGAGACTTCCAATGTGCCTTTATACTCCTTATTAGCATTACGGACAGCAAAATACTGAATCAGAATGAACTTTGGTCCCATGTGAAACCAAAACGATGCTACATCTTTCTCGCCACTCCGAAACGAATCGACTATACGTTCTACAACATGTACACTTTCGGGAGGATGACAAAATTGAACTTTTCGTCCAACAATGGCAGGTGTGCGCGGAAAAATACGGTGAGGTGGATTGGAATAAAATCGTACCGTATCGTTTTCGTCAACAAAAGTAATATCTACCGGAAGGTGATTGAAAATCAGATTAAATTGTTCTGCTGTAAGTGCTCCTGTTGGTAGATGCACTTTGTCTTCATCGCTGAAAATAAGGTCTTTATTTTTTAATTCCGGATGTTTAATCCCGGCAAATGGGAGTCCGATACCAATGGTTTCCTCCAACATGCCGGCAAACAATTCTTCCGAAAGCGTTTCGAGCAGCATAGGAAAAATTATTTTTTCTTCTCTCAGAATAATCGTATTTACATTGAAAAAAACCAGTCCGCATATCGTGTTAAATTCTTTTACATCCAACGAGTCTGCAGCCAGTAATTCTCTGAGCTTTCTGACATTCCTGCGAATATCATCGTGAAACGACCACATAATCTTCACACATTGGTGATGTTTCCATCTGGTTTCGAGAAGTGGGAATACCACATTCTCAATCACTGTATAATGCAAAAAGAATTGCTCGAACGAAACCAGTTTTTTCGACAGTGCCTGAATCTGAACACGATCCGCCTGTTTGTTTATGGCTTTTATATGTTCACGCATATCTTTCAGGCGCTCCAATGCAATGGCATTATCGGCAGTGTAGATATCCAGAATGGAGCCCGGCGCCGGTTTTAATGCAGGATATTCAAGAATAGTTTGATAAAGGATGTTGAAAAGTTTATTCGAAACAAACTTCAATTCTTCGATGGAAATGTTTTTATCCATCAGGATATCAAATGCACTTACAATGTCCTGCGGTATAAACTTACTGGTTTTAATGGCGTGTTTTTCAATCAATTGCAAACCATTTTCGCCCTGTAATAGTCCCTGCATATAGGTCGCCAGCTCTTGGGCTCTTTGTTCGGCTGTATTTGTAAATTCAGACATAAATGATTGTTTTTAATATATATATGCAAATATAGGAAGATTGGCAATAAAGGCATTAAAAGTTGCGGGAAAATTGTTTCCAACTTTCCCGCTCTTTTTTTTAATTCAGTTTCTTTGCAAAGAATGTTTTTATCATTAAGTCGCAAAATACAGTGACTCCACCTACAATCATCAATGAATCGGGGATGATTCTTGACCACATCCAACCTTTCATTGGCTCTACAGCACTACGCAGACGGGCATAGAAATAACCCATATCATGTGCAATCCTTGTTTGTTCAATACCAATAATATAAGTTGGAACAGCGTAGAGTAATGCTCCGATAGTCAGTATCCAGAAGCCCCATTTGCTCAGCCTATCATCCCATACCAGGCCTTTTGCCAACGAATTGGCTCGGGCCGTCATGTATATAAAGGCGATAGAGATATATCCGAATGCTCCCAACAACGCAATATGTCCGTGAGGCATAATCAGGTAAGTTCCATGCGCATAGTAACTGATTGTTGGTGTGTTGATAATCATTCCGAAGAATCCGGCACCAATCCAGTTGAGGATAGCCGAACCTGCCAGCCACATAAACACGGTTCCAAACTGGAATCCTTCGCCTGAGTGCGCTTTCTCTTTCTGGTTTTTCATGGCTTCAATAATCATCAATGCCAACGGAAGCGGTTCGAGTGCCGAGAAGATACCACCAATGGCAATCCAGTACTCGTCCAAACCCTGCCACCACAAATGGTGTCCGATACCAAGTGTTCCGCTCATCATGATGAGGAATAACTCGAACATCATTGTTTTTACGGCTATCTTTTGGGAAATAAGTCCCAGCGATACGGTGAAGAATGCTATTACACCGGCTGCAAACAACTCGAATGTCAACTCAACCCACAAATGGATTACCCACCAACGATAATAATCATCTACCGTGTAGTTTGGAATAATTTTATGGATAGGCATCATTCCCGCCATATACAAGGTAGCAATGGCAAAGGCCGACCAGATGATGGTGCTTACCAGCGGATTGTTGGTTGCCGACTTGCGTATAAGCGAAACCACCAGCAAGAACCAGAACACAAGCCCTACTACCAGTCCGATATCCCAGACGCGTCCGAGGTTAAGCAGTTCCCTACCTTCATTACCCAGCCAGAACCAGTTTGTGCGCATCTGACCGGTTGCACCCATGTACAAACCAATCATTGACCCAACGGCAACAACCAGCAAGGCTCCCCAGAGTACATCCACCAACCACGGAAATTTATGGTCTTTGTTAGCCACCCAGGGTGCAATCAACAGCCCGCCAACGAGCCAACCAACAGCTACCCACAGGATGGCAAGTTGTGTGTGAATAGAACGTAATACATTAAAAGGTAATATGCTTTGAGCAAAGATGAAATCACCTTTTGGCTCTGTGTATAAATGCGACAGATAGCCTCCAATCACCAATTGCACGACAAATAAAGCAGCTACAATGGGAATATACTTGAGTAACTTTACCTGAGATGGAAATAGTTTGGTGATTTTTAATGCAGGTTCTAAATGATCGCCTTCTTCTTTTTTGAACAAATATTCATAAGACAGGAAGATAACAACAATTGTCAGTGTCCAGAGAATCAGGAATTCCCACAGCGAAACCACATGTGAATTGAAAGCAACGCCCTGATCCAGTTGCGGCACATTTGGCCAGTTGTTCGACCACGTGCGGTCTGTTCCCGGACGAAGTGTTGAAGCCACCAATTGCGACCAATCGAAGAAGGCTGCAATCTTCACTGCTTCTTCGGGATGAATTACGCCTCCTTTGAAAGCCCGTTGTGGATCGCCGTTTACAAGCATATTGGTAATGTAAGCTACATTTTTATGATATGCCTGTGCCGATGCATCTGTATAAACAGTTCCTTTTTCAAGAAGATGTGTTTGTTCTTTTACATCCTGTTTCACCCGTTCTTTTACAGCGGCACGTTCAATGGCACTCAGTTGAGCATTGTTTTTCTTGTACATCTGCTGTCCATAGTAGTCGTACAAAAACTCTGTTCTGTAGTGTAGCATCTCAGTTGTAAAGTCAGGACCGATATAAGCGCCCATTCCCAACAAACTACCCCAGTCCTGTAGGTCAAATTCCTGGAAATATCCTTTCCCCTGTACGACATCATCGTAGGTGTAGAGCTTTTCGCCACTTACCGATGATACAACTTTTGGAATCGGTGGTACCTCTTTCTGCAAATTTGCCGTGTAATAAATAAGCATAGACACCATAAAAAGCGCAATTATCCAAAAGCCGGCGGTTAAACCTTTCCTGCTCATGAACTTGTCAATTAATGTTTCTTTCATTGATTTGTTGTTTAAAAGTTAGTATTGTTTTTTTTGATTTAAGAGAGTTTGTATTTGTTTTATTGATTATATTGCCAGCTTCAAGGCCTTTGGGTATAATATGTTGTTTTCCAGATGCACATGAATGTGGAGATCATCTTCGAATTGTTCCAGCAGTTTATAGGCAACCTGATACGTACTGCACCCATCAGCCGGTACGCTGTAATTGTCACTCAGTACATTGATTTTATCCATGGCACCGCCGGCAAATTCATGCTCGCCTTTCATGCGGGTAATTTCGGATATAATAGTTGCTTTTGCTTCGGCCGAATTGCTGTTCAACAGTTCTTTGATAGCCGGGAAAAGCACTTCTTCTTCGTTGCGGAGATGTTGCAGCAGTTCTTCGTTTATCTTGTCAAACAGGTTTGCTATGGCAATCAATTCCTGATGATGTGGTCCATGAACCTGTGCTATTTTCTGAGTGTAAACAGTTAGTTGAGGTAACAGTTTTAGTACTGTTTTATGATGCGTATTCACAATGTAGTCGCACAGGAAATCCAGGTTCCATTCGTTGAAGTTATGCAACGCGTTGACTGTTGTGTTTTCAAGCTTCGCTAACTCTGTTTCGAGTATGCTGCTGTCCAGGTTCTTTTCTTTGCAGGCTTGTTCCAGACTCTGATTCCCACCGCAGCAAAAGTCAATACCAGCATTTTTGAATATCTCGGCGGCCCGGAAATCGCGGGTTACAATTTCGCCGATGTTTATATCTTTATAGTTTTCCATTTTGTTTGTTCAATTATTTCAAATAAACAGCGCTTAGTTCGTCTACCAGTTTCATGTATTTGTCGAAATATTCGTTGTCTACTGTTGTCAGATTTGTTTCTTCAAAGTTTTCGGTCATAGCCGATTTTACATCGGCAGGCAGAAGGCGTTCGGCCATTGGGTACAGTATGTTGTTTTCTTTCGCAATGTGGTTTGTAAGCAGTGTGCAGTAGTTGAGTAAGTTTTCTTTTATCTGCTCAAAAGCTTCATCGTTACCAAGTTTCAGCTGTCCGATAGCTTCCACGGCTTGTTTGATGTATTTCCGGCCCTCGTCGTGTTCGTAAAGCATAACACCAATAGGGCCACCATCCCGCGGCATTCCGTGTCTTTCCATTTCCATAAACAGCACATCTTCCTCTTTGAGGTGATGGTATTTATCGGCGAAGTTCTTTATAAAGTCAATAATTTGCTCTACATGGTCGAGCTTCACAGTTGATTTATCAGTTGTGTTCAGAATAGTTTGTGTTATTTCAATTACCTTCAGGATACTATCGTGTTCCTTTACAAGAATATCAATTGCAAGCATAATGTTATATTTTAGTTGATTATTTTGAATTCACTATATTTTCGATGGCTTTTTTATTTTGATCGGTGGTTGGGGCAGGAGTTTTCACTACCAATACCCTGAAGTCGGCATTACTTTCGTTGTACAGACAATGCGGAATATTTTTCGGACTTTCAATCAGCGTGTCTTTGCTCACCAACTGTTTTTCATCACCAATCTCCACAATGCCTTCACCTTCCAGTACGTAGAAAAATACATCCACGGCAGTAGCATGTTTTTTCAGACTTTCGCCTGCCTTCAAATGGATATGAACAGCCTGTACGTGTTCATTGCTGTAAAGTTTACGGGCATCTACACCGTGTGGGTTATTCACCCTTCCTGCTTCATTATAATTTATTGTATTCATAGTTGTTGTTTTATTTATATGCTACTTATTGGTAGTATTTATGTTCAAAAAAAATTAGTAACGCAATATTTTCTCGAAGTCCATGTTAGCAAGGGATGTTTGCCTGAACACTTTGTTCAACTCATCCCGCACATGTTCCCAGGTATCGTGCATGGCGCAAGGATTTGTGCAGGAGCATTTTTCGAATCCCAACACGCAGCCGTTTAATTTATCCATACCTTCTACCGAATGTACGATATCAAACAGGAAAATTTTATCGGTACCTTTTGTAAATATGTAACCGCCGTCGCGTCCCTGAACGCTTCTGATGAAACCTGATTTCGATAAATCGGTCATCAGACGGCGTAAGTATTTATCAGAAACATTCAATTCCTCTACCAACTGTTTCGCCGTGTAGAGTTGATCGGGCTTCTTTGCCATAAAGATCAATATTCGTAATGCGTATTCAGCTGTTTTGGTTAGTTTCATTATATACTACTTGCTTGTATTATTTAGTGCAAAGGAAAAACAATTTTATGTAACAGCAAAGAAAAATAGGATATTTAACGCGAAAATTTATTGTCAGCGCAAGTAAGTTGGTGAAAATATAGGATGTAGTATAACTCGACTTAAAATATAATAAGAATAGAACGCTAATTTTCGCTGATATAACGGATCTAAAAACGGATTTTATAAAATACGATATTATGGATATGTCATAAATTATATGGAATGCCGACTCCACATATCCACAAATCTTCAGTCTTTGTGGATATGCAATAATCATTATATGTGGAAAGTTGACGATATGATTGGTGGAGGATTAAAAACAAGAACTAGAATCGCAGATCCCAGTGACAAGCGAAATCCGATTACCAACTGAATATACTATTTTTTCACCCGTTAATTTATTTCCGCTTCAACCAATCAATTAAGCTAAGCAGCATTTCGTTGGTGACAGTATGTCCCCCTTCAAACTCTTTATAAGTAGGAGAGATGTTTAATGTTTTCAGGAATGCATTGGCTTCACGGGCATATTCAATGCTCAGTACGGTGTCGGATAAACCATGAGAGATATACACCTGAAGATTTTTCAACTCTTCCGGCGTAGCAATTTGGGGTCTAACTTCCCGCAGGAGTCTTCCGCTCATTACGGCAACGCCTTTAATCAAATCGGGACGGGTAAGTCCTACGCTGTACGACATAATACCACCCTGACTGAAACCACTGACATAAATTTCTTTTTCATTGAACCGGAATTGTGTTTTCAACGATTCGATAAACTGAATAATCGTGTTCCGGCTGTTTTCGGCCTGAGTGTAATCAATAACAGGAACTCCTGTTGAGAAACTTACCTGAAACCAGGCAAAGCTGTTTGGTCCTATGCTAAGCGGTCCACGGGCAGATATAATCAGAAAATTATCGGGTAAATGTTGTGCCAGCGAGAACAAGTCCTGCTCGTTGCTACCAACTCCGTGCATAAGCAGAAGCAAAGGAGGGTTTTCGGTTTCTGTTGTTGGCTTTCTAACCAAATACACTAAGGATGCCTGTGGCTGTAAACTGTAAGTTTTATCGGTTGAATTCATATTGTAAAATTAGCTGGTTGTTTCTACGGGTTTCGCTTGATTTTATAAGTTAAAGCGATACGCATATTTGTACTTAAAACAAGAACGGGTCGAAACTGTTTACAAGCTATCAGTTATAAACAGGGATTAATAAGATGTTTCCAGGGGATATGTCTTAATCCATTGTTCGATTAGGATTAAATACCAGAACAGCAGTTGACTGTTTGATTTTGATATCTTGGATTAGTGCAGCTTAAGCACCTGTAACTAAAGTGTGTGAATTAGTTTATGGTATCTAATGCAATCCTAACAGGTTTTCGCAACCAGTTAGGATTATAATCATTGTTTTCCTGGCCGGACAAGGATTTTCTCTTTTACATAAATGTTATTTTGCAAATAAAAACACTCCTTAAAACGAAACTTATTAAGTGTTTGTTTTTTTTATATATATTTGCAAATAAAGTAAAATCCTTAAGTATGAAAATCAATCGAAAGTATCGATTACTCACTATATTGTTTTTGTATTTGCTTTTTTCGCCGCTAAAAGCTCAGGTTGGTTCATTCCGTAATATCAACAGTGGTGATGGTTTACTGCAATGGCAGATAAACTGTTTCTTTAAAGACAATGACGGATTTATCTGGAGTGGAGCAACGCGTTTCTTACAACGGTTTGATGGACATTACTTTAAAACATATAAATTTCCTGAAGAGGTAAACAAAATTAATGCAATTAGTGATAGCAAGGATGGTGTTATGTATGTTGGCACGTCAAATGGACTTTATAAGATAAATCAGAACAGTTCGAAAATAGTCCCTGTTTTTCCCTCTCAAATTACCCAAAATGTTCTATCCCTGTTTGTTGACCCGAAAAATAATATATACGTTGGGCTGCAAAACGGGTTGGCAGTTATTTCCGGTGACAAACTGAAATCTGTTCAACCGGAAACCTCAACTTTCCCTTTTAATCAGGTTCTTTCAATTCACATGACCAAAGACGGTTTGCTATGGTTGCTTACTCCGGGGGGAATAGCTTCTTATAATCCGTCCACCGAATCCACCCGGACTTACCCGCTGCTGTCCAAAACGGGTCAATCGTACCTTACCTGCATGACCGGCGTTGGAAGTATACTCTATGTTGGTACAACCGAATCGGGAGTTTATACATTCAATACCCACAATGGCAACATGCAGGCTTTTATGAGCGTTGGCGATAATAATATAACCTGTATGTCGGGCAATGCTAAAACAGAATTGTACATTGGAACGGCGGGAACCGGAATCTATTTTATTTCGATACCCGAAAAAAAAGTATTTCGCTCATTCGATTCTTCCCAGAACAGTAACATAAGGCTCACATCGAGCATGACTACATGTTTGTTGGTTGATAATCTGGGAATTCTCTGGGCCGGAAGTTCGGAGAATATGGGATATGATTTTATGTTTTTATATCCGAAAGCTTTTATTCTTTACAAAACACCCGGTTTTACCACAGAGAACCTTCCTTTGCACGGATTGTATATAGGAAAAGATTATAAAATCCTTACCAACCGGTATGGCGTGTATCATGTTTCGGAAACCACTGGAAAAATGCAGCTGTTCGAAAGTGGAAATGCTAAAGGAAAATGCCTGAGACCCGGTGATGTGTTTTCATTTGTTCCCTACAATAACAAAATAATTTTGGGAGGCGAATGTGGCATTTATGATTTTGACCCTGCCGGTGTAAGCCTTAAAGTATTTGAACCATTTGCCTTTTTGAGCAAAGCCACCATTTTTCATATAAACAAAGATAATAACGGGAATTTATGGGTTGCATCTTCAGCAGGACTTCATATTTTAAATAAAGTGACTAATCAGGTTAGCTCTTTTACTACTTTAAATTCACATTTGCCGGATGATGTCATCCGCTTTATATTTTTCGACCGGCAAGGAAGAACCTGGATTTCGACCAATAAAGGAATTGGGTACTGGGACAACAAAAAGAATGACTTTATACAGGGAAACTTTCCGGCTGAATTTATACAGAAACAAATAGTCCACTTTATGATGCAAGACAGAAAAGGAAATCTTCTGTTTTGCTACAATACACGCAATGCAATGTTTTCTGATTCGAAAATAAAGCATTTCAGGCAAGTGTGTACAGAAGAAGATGCTGATTTCACAGGAATAGGTATCGTGAAAGTTCTACAAGATAAATCCGGTGTTTTTTGGTTCATTGGTTCCAGAGGAACAATCAGGGCAAATGAAGAGCTAACAAAGTTTAAGTTGTACTCAACAAACGAGGGCTTGATGGTACCTTATGCTACTGATGGCGGTTTTGATAATGCAGGAAATCTTTGGTTAACAACCAACAAGGGCTTGTTTTACTCTTCCGGAAATTTCAAACGGGCTTTTGCTCCGATGGCAATAACGGATATAAAAATAAACGGCGTGTCGGAAATGGATAATATGTATGATGCCATTAAGGAAGGGAAACAAATTGTACTGAGCAGATATGACAATAATATTGAATTTCAATTTGCATTACTCACATACGACAGGCCGGATTTAGTTGTGTATGAATGCAAACTGATAGGCTACGATACAGGATGGAGTCTCCTGACAGGACAAAATAATGTTGATTACAAAAATCTCAGTCCGGGTAAATACACATTTCTTGTTCGTCGGAATATGGATCACACTTGTTATAAGAAAGTATATATCGAAATTAAACCATTGCTGTCAAATACGGCTATTATACTCATTCTTATTTTATTATCCGCCAGTGGTTGGTTTTATTATCGTTACAGAAAAACCAAAAAACCGGTAAAGCCACTGGTAACTCTGCAACAACCTGAAGAAGAGCAAAAATACAGATTTAATAAAATTGGTGACGAAGAAGCAAAAGCTATTATTGAAAAATTAAAGATATGCATGCTTGAGCAAAAGTTATATCTGAACGAAGAACTGAAAATGCCCGATGTAGCTAAAGCTGTCGGTTGTTCCAATCAGGCACTTTCTCAAATTTTCAATGCGTTTATGAATGAAAGATATTATGATTTCGTCAACCGATATCGTATCGAGGAATTCAAACGCATAATTGCGACTACCGATCACTCTAAATTCACATTGAAAGCATTAGCTAAAAAGAGTGGATTTAATTCTTATACATCATTTTTCAGAGCATTTAAAGAGCAGACTGGTGTTACTCCGAATGAGTTTATTCAAAACTCAGAATCTGTTCAATCCTGATTTTTACCATCTCTTTTTCATACATTCTTTTCATGTTTGTTTTCATACGATTATTTGAAATCGAATGCGTTTATTTGTATTATCCTTATTATCAGTCTGTTTTGTGCGTTGTTATGCCAAATAAACGAATGAAATAGATGCGACCATAAAAAAGAGTATATTATTTTTCCTGTTTAATAGCTTTGTACGGTAATTACTAGTAATAACCTTCTGGCAAAGCTATATGAAGTCCAAAGTCTCGGCATTAATTCTTTTCTCATTTCTAAGTTTTTTACCTCACATCTTTGCAGGTACTATTTCGGTAATACAAACTCCCAAAGCCGGAAGTTTTCCACTTGTTGTATCCGAAAAATCGGCCACCCTCATTGTTGACCCTTTGGATGAAGAAGTTGTAACTATTGTAGCTAAGCATTAGTTACCGATTAACCCTGAAAAACATAAAAACACACAATCAACATTCATTAAATTCTAATAATTATTAATCATGAAAAAAATTTTCCTATTAATTGCCATAAGTTTATTATGGTGCAGTGCAACCAATCTGTATGCCTATACAATCGATGTTGCTAAATCTTATTTGGCGGTACAAACGCTTAATACTTCCAGTAAAGTAATTGGAGCGAATGGCACAACTCCTTCCATTATGAGTGCAGACATTTCAGCAACCTCTCAGCGTTTAAGTTTCGAACTGGTCAGTACCGGTATCTACAGAATTAAAAATGGCGACGGAAATTACCTGACTTGTACCAGTGCAGGTGTAATTGCTTATGCTGCATCATTGGATGCAACTACCGATGCACAATGGACTATTGCTGATGTGGCTACAACCGGATTTGTTTCCTTTAAGAGTGTAAGCCTGTCAACAAGTTATATCACTTCAGCAGCTGTAATCACAGGGCCGGCTGTATTTAACGGTACTCCTCTAACGCTGACATCTACGGCTCCTACTGCTGCCGGAAGTGCAACATTTAAATTGGTCGAAGCTACAACCGGAACTTATCCGGTTTTTTCGAATGGATTGGCGGATGTCAGTTTCGAAAATACCAACAGCGAATCGGCTCCGCTGGGTGAGTGGATAAACGATCAGTCAAAAACAATTGGAGGTAGTGGTACCTCTCGTGTTCGCGCAATGAATTCAAGTACCGGAACAAATAGCTATATGTTGCGCTTTGCTTCTGTTGCGAACCTGAATGGGTATTACAAAATAAGCCATAAACTGAATGGTCTTATGGCCGGTGCTACCTATACCTTTGGTTTTAAATACAAAGTAGACGGCACAAATGCAACGACTCTTCCTACATCAAACTCACAAGCAATGCTGTATGCTGCAACTGCTGTAAACGCCGATTATACTAACGCTATTGGCGGTTCAACAAATTATTCCCTGACCGAAGTTCCCACTGTTTTTATTGCTAGTCAATCTGCTAAAACAGCCAATGTTACCTTTGTGGCTCCGGCAACAAGTTGTTACATGGTATTTGCCAAATTAGTTACTACATCTGCCGATTTTTACATGTACATTGATGATTTGACCCTTACCAAAGTAGAAACTCCAATCATTAGCATTGCCGAAAAGACACTGTCTTTCGATGGTGCTGAAAATGTAAAAACACTTACGGTAACAGGAAGCAACTTAACAACCGATATTACCCTAACTGTGCCAACGGGAATCTCATTAAGTGGCGCGAATGTAACAGGCTCCGGAACAACCTATACCATTGCGTTGGCAAATGCAAATAAGATTAATAGTGTTACGGTAACCTATGATAAACTGTCAACCGTCAGTGGAAACATATCGGCATCGAATGGTGCTTTGGCAACCGCCACAAGTGCCGTAACCGCCACGCCTTCTTTCATCCCAACTTCGGGAGTAAAATACTACTTATTGCAAACGAACCTTAAATCAGGTAAAGTAGTAGGCGTAGTATCAGCAACTCAACCGGCATTGAATAATGCTGATTTGTATTTGTCGCAAAAGTTTGAATTTGTTCCGGTATCGGGAATTGCTAATTGTTACTACCTGAAAAATGACTCTTCGATGTACCTGAATAGTGTGGGGACAACAACCGGATTGGTTTACGAGTCTGCAACTAATTCCACAAACTCTCAATGGTTAATTGCCTGTACTGCAAGCACTTTACTCAAATTTAAAAATGTAGCAACAGGAGCATACCTAACCTCTACAGACGTAGCAGCCGGAACTGTACTCTCTGCTTCGGGTCTGAGCTCTGATGTAAATGCAACCTACAAGTTGATTGCCAGTACAGATATGATTCAGAATAACATGATAGATGGTGGATTTGAAAATGCAATCGTTGATGGTGCCCCTCTGGGAACGTGGATCAATGACAAATCACAAGTACTAGGCGGTGGAGGTTATTCACGTGTTAGAGCCATGTATCCAACTACCAGTTCAAACAGCTTTACGCTTCGATTTAATGAGACAAACACTGTAGGAAATGGTTATTATAAAATAAGCCATAAATTAGTGGGTCTTACTGCCGGGGCGACCTGTACATTTAGTTTTAATTATAAAGTAGATAATGGTGCAGGAGGTGTTGTTGGCGTCAACTCACAAGCAAGGGTTTATGCAGCAAGTATCCCCAACGATTCTTCTATAAATGCTATTGGCGGATCTACAAATTATTATCTAACCGAACTGCCAACAGTTGGTCCGGCCAATCAATCACCTTATGCTGGCAGCGTTACCTTTGTGGCTCCGGCAACAAGTTGTTATATCGTGTTTGCAAAACTAATCTCCCAGGATTTGCCACTAACTTATATTTTTATGGATGATATGGCATTAACTATAAATCCCGCTACAGTAACCGGAATCGGTAAAGCAAATCAATCAAATTTGAATGTAATTGTTCGCGACAATACCTTAAAAGTAACTGGTGTGAATAGTTATACAGTCTATAATGTTCAGGGAATGAAAGTTGCTGATATCAAATCAAATACAGATGCTGCTTCGATTCATTTGAACACAGGGCTGTACTTTGTGAAAACGAATACTTCAGAAGTAGTTAAGTTGATAGTCAGGTAGTCCCTATCTTAATACCAAAATAAAAACAAACTAACGTGATTACAATCCGGCTTGTTAGTCCTATGGTGAGACATGTGCAATTCGGGTTGAATCATGTTAGTTGTATCGTTAAAATGGCATACATAAAAATATGGTTTAACGAGATTTAATATAATAACGTTTACTAAATTTCAATTAATCAGCATGTTCTAATTGGGTTCAACCCTTAATTCGCATTAATTACAATTTAATATAGAAATTGAATAAAAATATTATGAAATTAAAACTAGTCCTTTCAGTTATTTTGATAACAGTTTCGTTAGGAACAATAAGTGCTCAAAGTGCAAAAACCTTTGGCACTACTTACTATGAGGGTGAAAACTACACAAATAAATCAACCGATTGTACAGCTGGTACATCAAATTTTCCATACGTTGGATCTGGTTATCTTGATATGGGGGGAAACGGTTCATATGTTGAATGGAATAATATATATAGTGAAACTGCGGGCAATCATACGTTATTGATTAAATATGCAAATGCAAGCGGAGCTAACCGCCCGTGTGAATTAAAAGTAAACGGTGTTACTGTAAAAAACATGCTGTTCCCATCGCGTTTTGCCGACTGGAATTATTACTGGATTGGTAGAGTTACTGTTAATCTTAATGCGGGAAATAATATAGTTAGGCTTATGGCAAATACTGCAAGCGGCGGTCCAAATATAGATAATATTGCAGTTTCGAGTGATGAGGGGCTTTGCAGTCCTCAGGGAACTCAATTCAATGTAAAAAATTACGGAGCCAAGGGTGATGGCAATACCAATGATACCCAAGCCATACAAGCAGCGATAGATGCTTGTTCTGATGGTGGTTCTGTTATCTTATCGGGCGGAACATTTATGTCTGGTCAGATAAAATTGAAATCCAATATGACCTTGTGGATTGATACCACCGCCGTATTGAAAGGTATACAGAATAATTCCTTGTATCCGGCAATAACTCAGCACGCTGACAATGCAAACATATGGTTATCGGGCGTTCTGGGCGGTGGCGGCTGGGAGCTCAAAGAAGCCTTTGTTTATGCAGAGGGAGCAACTAATGTAACGATTGCAGGTGGTGGTGCAATTGACGGCAATGGTGATTGCCCGATATGGGATAATAGCAAGGATGAAACGTTGAGACCAATGGCTCTGTATATAGCTTATTGTAGCAATGTAAGAGTTGCTAATATTGAAATTCAGAACAGCGCAATGTGGGACTTTGTAATTATGGAATGCGATACTGCCATAGTGGATGGAATCAACATTAATTCTTCTACTTATGGAGTAAATAAAGATGGAATTGATATTTGTGACTCTCGCAATGTGACAATTACAAACAGCACCATTTTATGCCAGGACGATGCCATTTGTCCAAAAAGCGGTTCCGCAAGAGGTATAAATAATATGATCATTAAAAATGTAACAATAAATGGTACTACAGGCAATAAAATAAAATTCGGTACTTTAACTTACGGAGCTTTTACAAACTGTTTGCTTCAGGATATTGCAATTAATGGATCAGGAAGAGGTGGTTTATGTGTAATTTCTCTTCAGGGACTGGATGGCGCAGACTTTTCGAACATTACCTTCGACAAGATAAATCTGGCAACTTCCGCAAACGCTTTTTTCCTACTGCATTCTGCAGGAAAACGAGGCCACAGGCCTGTAGGTGCTCCGGCAAAGACCGGAAGCATGAGCGGGATTACATTTTCTAATTTAGATTTTAGAAATATTACGGATAATATTGGAAGTTATATTGGTGGAATTAATTCAAATGGTACTGTTTATAAAGTAAAGGATGTAATATTTGATAACGTAAAAGTTAGTTCGTTTAAAGGTGGTGCAACCACTATTCCCGGAACACCGGGTGAGTATACAGGAAATTATCCCGAATACAATGTCTTTGGCAGGCTTCCTGCATGGGGGTATTATATCAGATATGCAGAGAATATCAATTTTACAAATTGCAGTCAGACAGTATCACAGACAGATGTTAGGTCGCCAATAGTAATAGGTGAAGAGGTTTCCACAACAGGTGTAAACGTTTCTCCAGCTTCGAATATAAAGTTATATCCCAATCCTGTTACCCGTACACTGTTTGTAAAAGGGGTATCAGAAGATACAGACTTAGCTGTATATAGTATGTCAGGTACAAAGCTGTTGGAAACCAAAGGTCAATCCATTAATGTTGAAAAAATACCGAATGGTATATTTTTTATAAAGATACAAGACAATAAAACATCAGTAACATTAAAATCGATTAAGTGTGCTAATTAAGGATTAAACCCAATTAGAACATGCTGATTAATTGAAATTTGGCAAACGGTATTTATTATATCAAATGTATTTTGCATATTGTTTTGTATGAAAAAACTATTTCTCCTATCTACTATACTATACATAGCTCTTGTTTCCCAGTCAGCGAACAACAAGATGTACATCATTCTTCTCGCCGGACAATCTAATATGGCCGGACGTGGTGTATATACTCAACTTAGTTATTCTGATACAGTTACTTACGATAATATTTTCTCGTTAAATAATGACTCTGTTTGGGTGCGTGCAAAACATCCGCTTCACTGGGACAAAGCCGAGGCTGCCGTTGGTATGGGCATTTCATTTGCTCATAAGCTGGATTCATTAATGGGCGGAAATGTTAGTATCGGTTTAGTACCCTGTGCTGCCGGAGGAACTGGAATTAATGATTGGTTAAATAATAACTGGTTTGCATACACCGGCAACTATTACTTATATACAAACCTGATTAGCCGGGCTAAACGAGCTCAAAAACAAGGACAGATTATAGGTATGATATGGCATCAGGGAGAAACTGACGGAACGCAGTCACTTTATCCGGCCTATCGTACAAATCTAAAAACATTTTTCACTAAAGTAAGGACAGATTTGGGCCTTCCGGGTATGCCAATTGTTTTAGGTGAATTGGGAACCTATTTATCTACCAATGCCACATATCCTCGTTATGATTCTATTAATGTGGCCATAAACGATATGAAAAAACTTTTGCCGAAAGTAGATGTAGCAAAATCAACCGGATTAACTCCCAATAGTGACAATACGCATTTCACAGCAGCTTCTCAGGTTGAATACGGGAAAAGATATGCTCCTCTATTTTACAATCTTGCAATTAATGACACCAGCAGTACGCTCAACAGTATTGCTTTCACCGCCTCAACAGGTTCGGTTTATGTCGGAACAACCCGGCAATTGCAAGTTGGCTACAGTCCAGTAAACACTTCAGCTAAAATATTATCCTGGATAAGCTCTGATGAAAGCAAAGCCAGTGTCAACAATTTTGGCCTGCTGACAGCTAAAGCCCCGGGAACAGTAACGATTACCGGAACTTCATACAATGGATTGACCATTACCTGTAACGTAACCATATTAGAGCACTCGCTAACAACTTATAAGTACGATTTTAGTTCGGAAACAGTGAGCGCGACTACCCTTCCTTCGAATATAACTGTAGCGGCAGGCAATACTTCAACCGCAGGTGTTGTTTCATACACAGGCGCGGACAATGCTGTAAACGTAACAAGTAATGTGTTTAAACCCGCAACCAATGTTGGTGGTACAGGTGTTGTTGATATGAATCTGTTTCCCGCAACTGATGATTATTCTGTTACATGGAAAGAATATTACAGCACCAGTGTTGGCAAGGAGGCTATGCTTTTGAGGGGTAGCAGTACAAGTGGGGCTTATACCGGAATAAAAATGGGTTATTTTTTTGCTGTAGATAATACGTATAGCGGAACGCAGCAACGACTCCGGGTTTTCAAAACGAATAGTACCACATCAGTGCAGCTTGGTTCTACGGTCTATGTTTCATTGCCGGGAGCGGGAGTAGCTCGTTGGTACAGAGCCAGAGTACACGGATCTTCAATAAAATATGATTATTCGACCGATAGCCTGACTTTTATCAACGTCATTTCGACGACTGATGCCGATTATGCTTTAGGTACCAACCAGTGTATCTGGGGATTCAATGTTGGAACCGGACCAGCTATTCATTTCGACAATATTACTTTTATTCCCTATAAAATTATAGTTACAGGTAATACATCATATGCTTACAGCGGTTCGGCGCAAGGACCAAATATCTGTACACTTTCAGGGTACAGCGGAGCAATTACCTATAAATACGCAGGCACGGGAGCTACAATCTATGCCTCTTCAAGTACTACACCAACAAATGTTGGCACTTATGAGGTAATTGCCACAGTTACCGATGCAACGTATGGAAATGTTAGTTCGGCTGCCTTTACATTCTCTATTGACCCAACAGCAAGTGTTCGCCCGGAAGAGTCAAACATAATCAGGGTAAATGTTTCAGGTAAAACATTATATGTAACAGGACCGGATAGCTATGTTGTCTATACCTTACAGGGCATAAAGGTAGCAGATGTAAATTCAAACACCTCCGCTCAAACCGTTACTTTACCTGTCGGTGTCTATGTTGTTAGGGCTGGTACCACTGTGCAAAAGGTTATTGTTCGGTAATATAAGAAGCTTATTGAATAAGAGCACCTAAACTCTCAGATTATATATTGAACTTTGTACTAATCTTATCCCCCAATAATCGTATATAAATACCATGTTTGTGGGATTGTGTATGTCTGAGAATGGTACGATCTTTGTACCTTATTAGTACTTATATTCAACTAAAATCGTTGACGTGGCCACACACAGGTTGTTTCGTCAATTCTACTTTATGCCGGTTATACTACGACAAATAGAAAAAAAGGATAATGCGCCTCTGGCAGAGCTTATCCGTAAAGTGTTTCGCGAATTCAACATCGATAAACCGGGAACTGTTTACGACGACCCTACAACCGATGCTTTGTTTGAGCTTTTTCAAACGGAAAAGTCATCATACTGGGTGGCCGAAGAAAATGGAAAACTGTTGGGTGGTTGCGGTATTTTTCCAACAAACGGATTGCCCGAAGGGTGTGCCGAGTTGGTGAAGTTCTATTTGGCTGCCGATTCGCGCGGTGAAGGAATCGGAAAATTACTGTTACAGGTTAGTATCAATACTGCCCGTAGCCTTGATTACACGCAACTTTACCTCGAAAGCTTTCCCGAACTTCAACGGGCTGTTGGGATGTACAGCAGTTTAGGATTTAATCTGTTGGATAAGCCACTAGGCAATTCCGGACATCATGCCTGCACCATTTGGATGCTGAAAGAACTGTAATTAATGCATAATTCATAATTCACAAGGCATAGTTACCCTCTCCGAATTTTTCCTTTGATTCGCACTTTTGTTCCTTTTTTCTCATTGCGATTTCATTAAAACAGCTGTATTTTCTGTAAAATACCTAAAAGTGGGTATGTAAATGACCCTCAATCGGTATTTCGGCTGTTTTGGTTATCATCTACTTTTGTATCGTAAATGAGAAACGTCCTATTCAATAAAAAAAGGAACAGTATGAACAAAGGAATTTATTACACAACTCAACGTTTGTTGTCCACACTCGGACACTATAACGTACAGCTACCGGATAGTCATCCGACTTTTTCCTTAGCGCAACTTATTTTCTCTCAGGAATCAACTTCCAATTCTACCTCCTCATTTATGCGAATGTGCTGTTGCAGCGTAGCCTGCTGATTTCATCAGTCGCAATTCCTTATGTCCTCTTCGCGGATATTTCAAATTATCATATTTCAGATGAATTAAATCTGAATCAATTCAAAAAAAACAATCAACGAACAATAATTTTAAAGGTATGAAAACGAATTATTTTTATCAAGTGCTTTTTGCCCTGTTTATTTCTTCTTCAGTTTTTGCAACTGAGAATGCAGTGAAAGAACCTGTTGTAATTAGTGGAACAAAATTTACGTATCCACTGATCGAAAAATGGATTGCAGAATACGAAAAAGTAAATCCAACAGCCAATATAAAACTGGCAGTAAAATCCAATGGCGGTCAGACTGCCGATTTGAACATTATTGCTCACCAACCGGCACAAAACGAATTGCAACCAAATCAGGAAATTATTTATACAGGACGGTATGCATTGCTTCCGGTAACGAACAACAATAATCCCATTTTGGCTGCAACGGCAAAGAAGGGATTGAACAAAAAAGAACTGGACAAGCTCTTTTTTGAAGTAGTAGATTATGATAACGACGAACCTGTTCAGAAATCGAAGTTTAGAGCTAATATCTATTCACGCGACAATCAGGCTTGTGCTTCTACTGCTTTAGCCGGATATTTCGGACATCAATCTTCGGAAATCAGAGGAAAAAAAGTGTTTGGCGATGATATCTATTTGCTTTCGGCTATTAAAAAAGACTCTATTGGTTTGACATATAATAACCTTGGTTATTTGTACGATGTGAACTCACGCAATCTGAAAGAAGGCATTGCATTATTACCACTTGATTTGAAGAAAGAAGCAAAGTCTATTTTATCAGGCAATCTGGACGAAGTATTGAATGTGTTGGAAGCTAACAGGGTAGAGACAGTTCCGGTAGAAAGAATTGGTTTTGTATATTCCAACCAAAATGCCCGGAAAGAAGTTTCAGCGTTTGTGAAATGGGTTTTGACAGATGGTCAAAAATTCAATCACGACAAAGGATTTTTAAACCTGGATAAACAAGCTTTGGCAGAACAAACCAACCTGTTATCGGAACGATTCCTGACACTGAAATAAGTAAGAAGTTCAGAGTTTCGGGTTCAGAGTTACAAAGAAAAGAAGAAACAACTAAATTATAAATAAAAAACGAGCGTTCCCCTTCTCCGTCGGCAAACTGATTGAGGGAACGCCCGTAACAATTCAAAAAATTGTATGACAAAATTACTACTAATTATTGGAAACTACAAAAAGTTTCCGGCACACGCTGTGCGCAAAACCGGACTGATAGTCTTGTTTGCAACTATCTCTGCACTATCTGCATTTGCTCAGCAGATAGAAATTAAAGGAAAGGTACTTGAGGAAAGTACTAAAACAACCATTATCGGAGCAGTTATCAAAGTAAAAGGGTTGAAAGCAGTGGCCACTTCCGATGCCAATGGGAGCTTTGCAGTGAAAGTAAAAACCCTCCCCGTTACATTAATCGTGTCTTCAGTCGGCTTTAAAAATCAGGAAATTGAAGTTTACGAAGCCGAACCAACTACCATTTACCTTACCGAAGATCAAAACCGCCTGAGTTCAGTCGTTGTGGTGGGTTATGGAACACAGAAACGGAGTGATTTTACCGGGTCACTTTCTTCTATTCCAACTGAATTAAAAGGATTGCCTGTAACATCACCGGACAGGCTTATTCAGGGTGCAGTTTCGGGAGCGCAGGTAACACAGTCGAGTGGACAGCCTGGCGCGGGAGTTTCAATTCGTGTAAGAGGAGGAACTTCTATCACTGCAGGAAACGAACCACTTTATGTTATTGATGGCTTCCCGGTTTATAATGGCGATGGATCTGTTGATGCAGGGGTGACAAGCGGTTCGAGTATCAATCCGCTTTCCAGTATCAACCCCGATGATATTGAGTCCATTGATGTTTTGAAAGATGCTTCTTCTACTGCTATCTATGGCTCACGTGGTGCAAACGGAGTAATTCTGATTACGACTAAAGCAGGAAAGAAAGGAAATTCAACCATAACTTACGATGGATATTATGGCGTTCAGCGTATAGCAAAAAAGATAGCCTTGCTTAATGCCAAACAATGGGGTGAATTGAAAAATGATGCGTTGAAAGATGCAGGTAAAACTCCACTTTATACACAATCTCAGTTAGATTCACTAGGTACGGGCACCGACTGGCAAGCAGCTGCATTCAGAGATGCACCGGTGCAAAGCCATACAGTTTCCATCACTTCGGGCACTGATAAAACAAGAATATTACTTTCCGGAAATTACTTTAAACAGGATGGTGTAATTATCAATACAGGTTTTGACCGGTATTCAGGTAAATTGAACCTCGACCACGAGTTGAATAAGAAATTCAGGATTGGTGTGTATTTGAATGGAAGTGTAACTCATGCTGATGTTGCCCCAACAAGTACAGTTCCCAATATTCTTGCCATGGTGCCTGTGGTTTCGGTGCGCGATGCGAATGGAAAATACACATCAAACAGTAGCTATGGCTCAACAGTAGCTAACCCTATTGCTACATTAACCGAAGCGATTAATGAAACGAATACAACACGGTTTTTATTGAATGGTTTTGGAGAATATAAAATTATTGAAGGATTAACCGCTAAAGTATCATTGGGTACGGATATTATCAATAACAAGCAAAATAAATATACTCCATCAACTCTTTACGAGAGTTCTCCCGGTGGAAATGCATCCATTGGTTCCTTATCGTCGCTCAACTGGCTCAACGAAAATACATTAAATTACAAGAAAACTTTTGGAGAAAAACATTCTGTAGACATTCTTGTCGGTAATACGCAACAACACTCACGTACTGAAGCCTACATAGCAAGTGCTGCAAACTTTGTAAGCGATGCATTTACCTACAATAACATTGGTTCCGGTACAGTATTGGTTGCTCCGTCATCATATAGCAGTGAATGGGCACTTCAATCGTATCTTGCCAGAATAAACTATGGTTTTGATGAACGTTACCTGTTGACATTGACTGCGCGTGCTGATGGCTCTTCCCGTTTCGGAAAAAACAATAAATGGGGAACATTTCCTTCTGCTGCATTTGCCTGGAATGCTTCAAATGAGAAATTCCTGAAAAGCATCAAACAAATCAGTTCATTGAAAGTGCGCTTAAGTGCCGGTTTGACAGGAAATCAGGAAATTGATCCTTACAGGTCACTTGCCCGACTTTCTAACTATCAATACTCTTTTGCAAATACACTTGTGAATGGTTTTGCAACAAGTAGTTTTGCCAACGACAATCTGACCTGGGAAAAAACAGCCCAATATGACCTCGGCCTGGATCTCGGTGTGTTTTCTGATAGAATTCAGTTGACAGCCGATGCTTATTATAAGAAAACATCTGATTTGTTGTTGGAAGTTCCGGTACCTTATTCATCTAGCCTTTCAAGTGCTTTTCAAAATCTGGGGGTTGTCGAAAATAAGGGATTGGAGCTTGGATTGAAGACGTTGAACCTGACTGGTAAGTTTGAATGGACCACCAACTTCGTATTTTCAGCAAACCGAAACAAGGTATTGAGTTTGGGAACTGCAGATTATTTCTTTGTTACAGACCCGGCCAGTACTACAACATTACCAACTCAGATTATTAAAGTGGGTCAATCAGTTGGTTCTTTCTATATGTACCAAACCGATGGAGTTGATGTAGCTACCGGTAATCAAAAATACAAAGATTTGAATAAGGATGGGAAAATCACACAGGATGCCGACAGAACTATTGTGGGAAGCACTCAACCAAAGTTTCTGGTAAGTATAACCAATACCTTTCGATACAAAAACTTCGACTTATCCGTTTTCCTGAATTCTTCATACGGAAACAAAATCTTTAACTGGACACGTGCGAACCTGGAATTGGGAACCGGTTATACAGGAGCTGTTGCTACATTGCTAAACCGCTGGACAGCTACGAATACCAACACCGATATGCACAAAGCAATTGAAAATCCTGCAGTAACCATATCTGATAGGTTTGTTGAAGATGGTTCTTACCTTCGACTCAAAAACATATCACTTGGATATACTTTCCCCAAAAAACTGATTTCTAAAATTAAATTGAAAGCTGCCCGGGTTTACATTTCAGGTTCAAATCTGGTTACATGGACCAACTATACAGGATACGATCCGGAAGTAAGTACAAATGGGCAAAATTCTATTAGTTCCGGTATGGACAGAGGCGCATATCCTACTGCAAAAACAGTGTTGGGAGGTGTAAGCATTACTTTCTAATTCAAACTTATATCAAAATTCAAAAACGTCATTATGAAAAAAATATATATTCTGCCAGCCATCATTATATCCGTTTTGTCGGCTTGTACAACTCTCGAAGAAACTCCGGAATCGTTTATTTCGCCGGACCAGTTTTATAAAACTTCGAACGATGCAGTTTCGGCTGTAAATGCTATTTATTACCCACTTGTTGACAATAAAGTAGGAGCACAACCAATTTACAACAGGTTGTTTGATACAGGACTCGATTTTATGACCGATGATTTGGATGCAGGACCGGGTTCACCAAATGCTGAAGTACGGGCTTTAGCCAAATTAACGCATGCTTCTACCAATCTCCGAATTCAACAAATTTGGACAGAGCATTACGAGGGTATTAATAAAGCCAATATTGCTTTGGAGAAAATTCCGGGAATAACTATGGATGAGAAACTAAAGAACAGGTTGTTGGGTGAATCACGTTTTTTAAGAGCATTCTATTATTTCAATTTAGTTCGGCTTTATGGCGATGTACCTCTGTTACTTACCGACCAAACCAAATTGTCGATAGCACAATTGCAAGTACCCAGAACTTCGAAAGAACAGGTGTATGCGCAAATAATTACAGATTTGGTGGAAGCTGCCAGTTTATTTAAAAATGGATCAACCGGTGAAGCCGGTCGCGCTACCGAAGGTGCTGCCAAATCATTATTGTCAAAGGTATATCTGACGCAACGTGACTGGACTAACTCGGTAAAGCTGGCAGAAGAGGTGATTAACGGCTCGTATGGTTATGCACTTTTAGATAATTATGCGCAAGTGTTTTTGCCTGCTTATAAAAATGGTAAGGAACATATTTTTTCTGCTCAGATAAAAGGAAGTACAATCAGCACCGGTCATTTGGTAACTTCGAGTGATATCGAATCGGGAGTTCCGGGACTAAAAGGGTCATACGGTAATCAGTTAGCTTTTTATACAGTTGGGACCGATAAATATTTCAGTTTGTATAAGCTATATAACAATAAGGATAAGCGAAAGAGAGTCTCATTTGTAACCTATTATGTAAGTCCTACTAATGGGAAAAAGTATGCCACAATTCTTGCCCCTGGTGACTCCGTTCCTTTCATAAACAAAAACTGGGATCCGAACTATGCTGCCACAGGTCAGTCTGATGCCAATGCAAATATCCTGCGTTTTGCCGAAGTACTTTTAATTCATGCTGAAGCCGAAAATGAGCTAAATGGTCCGACAGTTAAGGCATATACGTCAATTAATAAAATAAGAAAAAGAGCGGGAATTAATGACCTTACTCCCGGATTGACACAGGACCAGTTTCGCGACTCTGTTTATCTGGAGCGCAGGTTAGAACTTGTAGCCGAATATCACCGATATTTTGATCTTATCCGCGAAACAGGTACAGAAGTTACCGGAGTGGGACCCGAAGGGAAAGGCATTCTGATAAAAGCCCTGAAAGCGGTAGGAAAAACCAACGTGGCAGCTAAGCATTACCTCTATGCTATTCCACAGGGGGAGATAGACAGAAATCCAAAGCTAACCCAAAATCCGGGCTGGGAATAAAAATAAAATAATTAACAAAACATATTCTTATGACAAAATTGTATTTAAAAAGAGGGAGTCTGGGACTGCTTGCAACGTCATTTTTGACAAGTGCATTCGGACAAAATACCCAGTCGGTGACACCTATAGCCGGATTTAAAGGAAAGATTGGTAAAACATTGGCCGACTCGCAAGAGGCCTGGCCAGAAAAGAAAACAGCACCCAAAGGTGCGCCGAATGTAGTGGTTTGGTTGATTGACGATGCCGGTTATGGTACTTCCAGTGCATTCGGGGGTTTAATGCAAACCCCGGTGTTGGATAGTTTGGCAAACAATGGCTTGCGTTACACGAATTTTCACTCTACGGGCGTTAGCTCGCCAACCCGTGCTGCGTTGTTGACGGGACGTAATCACCACTCTGTTCACATGGGAACGTTGAATTATAGCTCCCAGGGATTCCCCGGCTACGATGCAGTTATGCCGGGCGATAAAGCAACGATTGCTGAAGTGCTTCACGAAAATGGTTACAGCAATTTTGCTGTGGGTAAATATCACGTAGCTCCTATTGATGAAATTACACCCGATGGACCTTTTGATCGTTGGGCGGTAGGACGTGGTTTCGACCATTTTTATGGTTTCCAGCTTGGACATACCGACCAGTTTCATCCAAATTTGTACGAAGACAGAAAGGTGATTGACATTGAGCCTAATACCAAACACCTGACTACTTTGTTGGCCGATAAAGCCATTAGCTATATTGCCAACCAAAAATCTATTCAACCAGAAAAACCATTTTTCCTTTATTTTGCCTCAGGGGCTATTCACTCACCACATCAGGTAGAAAAGAAATGGAGTGATTTGTACAAAGGTAAATTTGATAAAGGGTGGGATTGGTACCGCGAGGAAGTGTTTGCCCGTCAGAAAAGATTAGGCGTAATACCTGCTGATGCCGTGTTGCCCGACCGCGATCCAACTGTAAAGGCATGGGACAGCCTTACACCAGAGCAGAAAAAAGTATATGCCCGCTTTATGGAAGTGTATGCAGGTTTCCTGACACACGCCGATTATGAATTTGGCCGTATTGTAAATTACCTGAAAGAAATCGGACAGGATAAAAACACCGTCATTCTGGTTAGTATTGGTGACAATGGTTCGAGCCATAGTCCGCGAAACGGAAGTTTCAACGGGTATATCAGTAGCCTGGACGAAGACAAACAGGTAGCCGAGCTGTATGAAAATATTGATAAAATTGGAACAGAGCATTCGTTCGAGGATGCACCATCGGGTTGGACGCAAGCTACCAACACGCCTTTCCGCTTATGGAAAGCCGATCCGAACAGCGAAGGTGGAACGCACCAACCTTTGATTCTGTATTATCCAAATGGGAAACTGGAAAAAGGTGGAATCCGCGAGCAATATGGTCATGTAATTGATATAGCCCCAACTATTTACGAACTAACAGGATCAAAAGTCCCTGAAGTGATTAAAGGATTTAAACAGCAACCTATCGAAGGTACCAGTTTGGCATACTCAATTTATGATGCAAAAGCAACCAACCGTCATACAGTGCAATATTACGAGTTGTTTGGAAAACGTGCAATTGTAAAAGATGGTTGGAAAGCCTCTGTCTTCCACCAACCGGGAGCTGATTTCGCCAAAGATGTATGGGAATTGTATGATTTGAAAAAAGACTTCAACGAACGTATTGATCTGGCTGCCAAATTTCCTGAAAAGGTAAAAGAGCTGCAGGCTGTATTTGATAAGGAAGCTCAAAAGTACAATGTGTATCCATTAATCGACAATGCATTGGGACATAGTGCCGGAGGTAGAGCACGTAGTCCGTATGGTTTGAATAAAAAAGTGGTTTTGTACACCGGAGTTAATCAATTGCTAACTTATAGCGGTCCGCAATTTCAGGGCGATCCGTTTACAATTACTGCCGATGTAGAACTGAAATCAACTGCCGATCAGGGCGTTTTATTTGCAACCGGTTCTGAATTTGACGGATTGAGTTTGTTTATAAAAGACGGTAAATTGCAGGTAGCTCACAACACCGGAACCATTGTACGCTACCTGGAATCGAACATACCGGTGCCTGTTGGCAAATCCAAGTTGAGACTGGAATTCAACTATACAGCGCCAGTTGAAAAAGGAAAACGGAACTTGACTGCTCCAGCCGGAACAGAAGCCATTTACATCAACGACCAAAAAGTGGGCGAACGCGATATTATTGCTTCCGAAGGTTATATAGCTGTTTACAAAGATGGTATTGATGTAGGCTCGGACAGAAACTCACCGGTAACCGATCATTACAAAGTACCTTTTGCCTTCACCGGTAAACTGAACAATGTTACGATTGAATATAAATAAGCATTAATGTTTATCAATTCGATCTGATTTTTTCAATAAAATAGACCTCTCCCTGGTATTTTCTCCTTTTGGGAGGAATGCGGGAGAGGTCTAATTGAAAAATATCAGTGAAACTTTTTATATTTATGTAACTGCAAACAGGTTATTAGAATGTTGTTCGGAATTTAGGTTGATAGAAAATGTCAATGCGAATGAAGATATAGAATTATAATAAAGAAAATGTATATGACAAAAGCAGATATTATTTTAAAAGTTTCAACGAAAACCGCTGTTGAAGAAACAATTGTAAGGGTGGTTCTGGAATCCTTTATGACAACCGTAAAAGACTCGTTGGCCAACAATGAGAATGTGAATCTGAGAGGGTTTGGCAGTTTTGTTGTAAAACAACGCAAACAAAAAACAGGTAGAAATATTTATGAGCAAACCAATGTTATCATTCCGGCTCAGGATGTTCCTGCATTTAAACCTGCAGATTCCTTCAAAGACTTGATAAGGAAGAAATAGAGTTTATGCGGATATATTTTATTTAAAAGTATCAGTTTGAGTTGTTTGTTTTCTAAATATACCTACAAAAAGGTATCAAAATGACTACTGAGAGGTATTTCAGAACTAATATGAGTAGGGTATCTTTGCAATGTCAAATAACACAAAGAAAGTTTTAGAAACCGGTGTTAATTGTGTTTTATGAGTTCATTATCTATGTATATGCGTTGCTGTCATTATCATTTCATTGACCGGTCGAAATGCATATTCATAATCATAAAACAGATTTGCATGTAAACTGAAAAGCAGTCGGTCAAATAACAATGAACGGCTGTTTTTTACAAATTTCAATTCTAAGTTTCACAATCCATATAATTATTGTCGTTTAATTGGTCTTATTGAATTGTTTTTCTTCGATGTGAATCGCGGAAAAACAATTGATAAGAAATTTCAAAAGCATGCTTTTGATTAGACGAAAATGAGTGAATAGCTGATTTTCTTTTATTGTTAGAACTCACTCTACTTCTCTTTCGATGTGAATCGCGCGAAAAGTAACGAATAATAACCACGAGCCCGAAGGTTTAACGTAGTATGAAAAGGCCTGGCTATTATTCACCTTGTTTTTTTAGTTTTATTCAATTATCCATCATTTCCTCTCCATATAAAGAATTGGGAAATGGTGGATAATTTTTTTGATCTAGGGAGATAGTATTATAATTAGAATATTGGTTTTTCGGTCAGTATCCAAATAAGTCATCAGATCATGAACCTGATTATCAGATATAACCATTTGTAATTTAAAAACAACTTGTTATCCCTCACTTATGGTATGTAAATACTGTGATTGGGGTATTTTATATACCTAAAAATAGTATGACCTTTGCAAAAGAATTAATTGACTCTGAAATTACGGAGCCGGAAAAAAAAGAATGTATGAATGAAGCTACTTTTATCATTGCCGAGAATATCGACCTGTGTCGTCTGGGCCTGAAGTGTATCATTCATGATCAGATTCAATCACCTCTTATCCATTATGTTTCAACTAAAACTGAGTTACACAGCACCTTGCTGACACACAGCGAGGCAGTTGTTATTCTTGATTTCGATAGTCTGGCAATAAATAGCATCGACGAAGTCTCAATACTTTCAATTTGTTTTCCTCAATCCAATTGGCTTTTTGTAGCTGACATACCGGATGAAACTTTTTTAATGCCGCTTACCGCCTCCTTCGGTAAAGCTAATTTTGTGCTGAAAACAAACGAATATGACGTTATTGCAACTGCCATATTAGATACCATTTCCGGTAAAAAGTATTATTGCAGCGAGGCTTTGCAAATAATCATGGATGGGCATAACCGGAAAAAGGAAAGCATTGGGAAAAAAGGCTTACTTACAAGCACGGAATTGGAACTTGTTCAGTTGTTTACACAGGGCAAAACGGCGAAAGAAATAGCAGAATTACGCTGCCTGAGCCACCATACTATTAATACCCACCGAAAAAATATATTCAGAAAACTGGAATTAAATAACGTTCAGGAATTGATTAAATTCGCGTTGAAAAACGGGTTAGTCGATCTGACAGAATATTATATTTAAAGAAACTGAAGTCCTTAAAAGAGGATGTAAAACACATTGTCGTATGTAGACATTGATGTTTTGCATCCTCTTTCTTGTGTTTTTATATTTCAGCATGTCAGTTAGTTAGGATGAGTTATACCTCAATCTGGGTATCAATATACTCAAATTGAGGTATTTTATTGCTTGCAAATGCAAGGTAATTTTGCAGTCGTTAACATTGAGTTCGAAATGTTAGCACATAAATGAAAATCTAAGAGGTATAAAAACAATATTAAACTATTACATTATGAGAGTGAAGATTTATACATTACTACTATTGGTGCTGACCGGATTTACGGCAGTGGCACAAAACAAACAGACACAACTTACAGGAAAAGTAAAAGATGGTGCAACTGCTGAATTTTTAGCAGGGGTTACTGTACAGGTTGAAGGCACCAAAGATGCCGTGAAAACAGATGCCAACGGTAGCTTCAGCCTAAAAACAACTAAAAAACTACCATTCACAGTTTTGGTGAATTATGTTGGTTACCAGAAACAGGAAAATATAATTGAAAGTGCCGATGATGAATTGATTTTTGAAATTCGTCAGAATTCAAATTTATTGAACAGAGTTGTGGTTACTGCCCGCCGTCGCAATGAAACGGTTCAGGAAGTTCCAATTCCTATTTCGGTAGTGACTGGTGCTCAGGCCGAACAAAGTGGTTCGTTCAATGTAAACCGCGTAAAAGAACTTATCCCGAGTGTGCAACTGTATTCTTCCAATCCACGTAATACGGGATTAAGCATCCGTGGGCTTGGTACTACTTTTGGTTTGACAAACGATGGTATCGACCCGGGCGTGGGATTTTATGTAGACGGAGTTTATTATGCCCGTCCGGCTGCAACTACGCTCGACTTTATTGACATTGATCGCATTGAGGTGCTACGTGGTCCGCAGGGAACCCTGTTTGGAAAAAACACAACGGCTGGTGCATTCAACGTAACTACCCGTAAACCAAGCTTTACACCGGGAGCCGATTTTGAAGTAAGCTATGGAAACTATAATTTCATTCAGGCTAAATCATCTATCACAGGCAAGCTTTTCGATAAAGTGGCCGGACGTATTTCGTTTTCCGGAACACAACGTAACGGAACTATTTACAACCAGCGTACAGATATTTGGGTAAATGAGTTGAATAATCTGAGTGCAAGAGGCCAGTTACTGTATCAACCAAGCGATAAGGTCAGCGTTACGTTGGCAGCTGATTTTAGTCATCAGTCACCGGTTGGATATGCGCAGGTGTATGCAGGTTCTGTACCTACTTTAAGAAAATCGTATCGCCAGTTTCCTAAAATAGCATCTGATTTGGGTTATACAATTCCAAGTACCAATGCATTCGACCGTGTAATTGATCAGGATACACCGGCTAAAGCCAATCAGGATTTTGGTGGCGCATCGTTGAATGCCGATATAAAACTGGGTTCAGGAACATTGACTTCAACTACTGCCTGGCGTTATTGGAATTGGGATCCGTCAACCGACCGCGATTTTACAGGTTTGCAGGCTTTGAATAAATCGCAGGCACCGTCTGTACACAATCAGGCTTCGCAGGAAGTGCGTTGGGCAGGTTCTTTTAGCTCAAAACTGTCAGCTGTTTTTGGTGCATTTGCCTTTTATCAGAATCTGAAAGCTAATTCAACCGAAGAAGCCGGTAAAGACCAGTGGCGTTTTGCGTACGATTCAACGGTAGTGGCTAACAGAGCATTGTGGCAAACAACAGGACTGTTGAATGGCTATGGAATTAAAACAGTTTCCGAATTGAATACATTCAGTGGTGCTGTTTTCGGTCAACTCGACTGGACCATTCTGAAAAACCTGCATGTTCTTCCGGGTATTCGTGCTAATTACGATTTGAAGAAAGTGAAATTTGATCGTACCGTTTACGGAAGTATCGAAACAACTGATGCTAACCTGCTTAAAATCAGAAAAGCATTGGGATATACTAATCAATCATTTGACGTTTCGAAAGATAACATCAATTATTCAGGCCAGTTGACAGTAACCTACAAAGCAGCTAAGAATATTAATACCTTTGCTACATACTCAACCGGTTATCGACCTGTTGGGTTGAATCTTGGAGGTTTGCCTTCGGATGCCAACGGAAACCCGCTAACTAATCTGGCAGTAATCAAACCTGAACGCGTTTACCATTCCGAAATTGGTATAAAAACGACTCCTACCCGAAATTCGATATTAAACCTGACAGTTTACAATACGGATATCAATGATTATCAGGCTCAGGTGCAATCTCCAGAATTAGGTGTGAACCGTGGTTATCTGGCTAATGCCGAAAAAGTAAATGTAAAAGGTGCAGAGCTGGAAGGAAGTGTGAACCTGTTCAAATATTGGTCGTTCAATGCTTCTGTGGCTTATACCGATGCAAAATTCGTGAAGTTTACAAACGCACCACTACCGTTGGAAGAAACAGGATTGAAAGATGCCAATGGAAAATCGGTCTATTTTAAAGATATTTCAGGAGCTTTATTGCCGGGAGTTTCAAAATGGGCAACTTCGTTTGGTGCTCAGTATGAACACGAAGCAACATTCCTTCGCAAAAGTGGTGACTTCTTTGCTGCAATCGACGGTTTCTATCGCTCACAATTCTCGTCAAGTCCATCTCCATCTAAATACCTGAATGTAGATGCATACACAGTGTTCAATGCGCGTGTCGGATTCCGCACTGCAAAAGGCACAACGATAACTTTATGGGGACGTAATATCTTTGATAGTAATTATTTCGAACAATTATTGCCCGGAGCAGGTAATTCCGGACAATATGCCGGTGTATTGGGCGATCCAAGAACCTATGGCGTAACACTTAAATATAGTTTCTAAGTAATACGTTGATAAACATTTGAATAAAGTGAGAATTTCTATATGATTGAAATTCTCACTTTATTTTATAATTTTACATGGAATATTGCTGGGTGAGAAATCCCACAAAAATCAAATATAAAAACACTGATGTCTAAAACAATTCAATTCAATCCACTAAAATATCCTGTCTATGTAATGGCAAAAGCTATCGGACCGGCTTGTAATCTGCGTTGTAGTTACTGCTATTACCTTGATAAAAAAAGCCTGAATCCGGATAAAAGCACAAACCGGATGAGCGAAAAAACGCTCGAACTGTTTATTGAGCAGTATATCAATGCGCAACCCGGCGAGCAAGTATTGTTTACCTGGCATGGTGGTGAACCTTTGCTCATGGGGTTGGATTATTATAAGCTGGTTATCCGTTTGCAGAAAGCGTATGGACGCAATCGTCAGATTGAAAACGTGCTCCAAACCAATGGAACCTTGCTCACTGAAGAGTGGTGCCAGTTTTTCAGGGAAAATAATTTTCTGATTGGTATTTCCATTGATGGTCCTGAGCATTGCCATAACAAATACAGAAGGACAATTGGCAACGAAGGTTCTTTCCAAAAGGCTCTGAACGGTATAAAATTGCTTCAGAAACATGGTGTTGAATTCAACATTCTATCGGTTGTGAATGATTATAATGCTCAATATCCACTCGAAGTATATCGTTTTTTTAAAATGATTGGAGCAAAGTATATCCAGTTTTCACCCGTTGTTGAACGATTGAATGCCAATTCAGGATTACTTACAGCACCCGATAACACAGAGGGAAAACTGACTTCGTGGTCGGTGGGAGCATTGGAATATGGAAAGTTTCTTACGGCTATATTTGACGAATGGGTGCGTAACGATGTGGGCGAAGTGTTTGTAACTACCTACGATGCTACGCTGGCCGGATTTGTCGGTGAGCAACCTCCAACCTGTATCTGGTCTGAGACTTGCGGACATGCATCAGCTTTGGAGGCCAATGGCGATTTGTATAGTTGCGACCACTTTGTTTTTCCTGAATTCAAACTGGGCAATATCCACGATAAAACAATTACCGGTTTGATGCTTTCGCCCGAACAATTTAAATTTGGGAACGATAAGCGGGATAAACTCTCACCAGCATGTAGGAGTTGTAAATTTCTGAAGCTGTGTTATGGTGAATGTCCTAAAAACCGAATACTCAAACTGGCTGATGGTTCTGCGCACAATTACCTTTGTGCCGGATTAAAACATTACTTCGGTCATGTGGAACCTTATATGAAGTTTATGGCAAATGAGTTAAGACACAAACGTTCACCTGCTAATGTAATAGGTTGGGCCAGGCAACAACCAGTTCTGTAAATCAGTATTTTATTTAGGATTGATAGATTTTGAGTTCGGTTATCACACGCTGTGATAGCCGGACTCATTTGTTTGTAATAGGCTTCTTTCGGAGTTAAGAACAATCAAGTTAACGTATATACCACAAATGTGGTACAAATATACCGCTGCAATGGTATGGTGGGCAAGTTTGCTTTGCCGTAATTTTGCATCATTACAAATTGAACATTTTAAATAGATATAAAAGGTATGAAAAAGTTTTTGACAACAACATTAATTCTCGCTGTTCTGTTGGGAATATCCAATCAAACACAGGCTCAAAAAAAAGAGCTTAAAGGTCAAATTTCATTGTCAGGTGCATTTGCGCTTTACCCGCTGGCTGTAAAATGGGCCGAAGAGTTTAAGAAATTACACCCCGATGTAAAAATCGATGTTTCGGGTGGTGGTGCCGGAAAAGGTATTACCGATGCATTGGCCGGTGTGGTAGATTTAGGAATGGTTTCGCGTGAAATTCACCCCGAAGAACTGAAAAAAGGAGCATGGGCTATTGCTGTTGCAAAAGATGCTGTTGTTCCAACTATCAATGCCAAGAATCCTAAAATCAAAGAATTGCTTGCTAAAGGAATTACTCAAGCGGCTGCAACGAAAGTGTACGTTACCGGAGAATATAAGACCTGGGGTAATGTGTTGGGAATCAGTTCCAATATTCCAATCCATTTGTACAATCGCTCCGATGCTTGTGGTGCCGGCGAAACATGGGGTAAATATCTGGGTGGAAAAAAGCAGGAAGAATTATTGGGAACGGGTGTGTTTGGCGATCCGGGAGTTGCTTCGGCTGTTCAGAAAGATCCAATAGGTTTTGGTTATAACAACATTGCTTATGCTTACGATTTGAAAACAAAACGTCCAAACCCGGGTATTTTGGTATTACCAATTGATGTGAATAATAATGGAAAAATTGATGCTGCCGAGAATTTCTACGGAACATCTACTCAGTTGATTTCTGCCATTGCGCAGGGTAAATATCCTTCACCTCCCGCTCGTGACTTATACCTCGTTTCTAAAGGTAAACCTACTAATCCCGTCGTAGTTGCTTTTCTGAAATTCATTCTTACCGAAGGCCAGAAATACAATGTACCAAACGGATATATTAGTTTGCCGGGAGATAAACTGAGCAAAGGAATTGCAAAACTGAAATAAACTAATGATAAATGATTAATTATAAATTTTCAGTTAGTTTATAATTAATCATTAACCATTTACCACTGTAACATGTCATCAAACTCATCATATAGAATACTCAAAAACAAAATTGCCGGAGGGCTTATGTTTAGCATTACCGTTTTTTCGGTATTGTTGGTTGTACTCATTGGTTTGGGTCTTTATCTCAAATCGGTGCCAATTTTTGAACATAACAGTTTCTGGCATTTAATTAAATCTTCGGAATGGAGACCGGGAAATAATCAGTTTGGTTTTCTACCTTTCATTGCCGGAACACTTTGGATTACCCTGATTGCAGTTATTCTGGCATTGCCAATTGCACTGTTGTCGGCCTTGTTTCTGACAGAATTTTCAAAGAGCTATCTCAAGAAATGGGTTTTTACAGCGCTTGATATTTTGGCTGGAATACCCTCAGTTGTTTACGGAGTTTGGGGAACCTTATTCATTGTACCGTGGATTTCGGAAAAACTGGCTCCTCATTTTGTAGAATATTCTACCGGATACACGGTGTTGGCCGGAGGAATTGTGTTGGGCGTAATGATTTTACCGTTGTTGATAAGCTTGTTTGTCGAGATTTTCTCAGCAGTCCCACGCGAATTCAGGGATGCGTCTCTTTCATTGGGTGCCACTAAATGGCAAACAAGTAAACATGTGATTCTGCGCAAAACATTTCCGGGCATACTCGCTGCAGTAGCATTGGCCCTTTCACGTGCATTTGGCGAAACAATTGCCGTTTTGATGGTCTGCGGAAACTTGCCATTATTACCACACTCATTGTTCGATTCGTGTTATCCGTTACCGGCATTGATTGCCAATAATTATGGCGAAATGCTTTCGGTCCCCTTGTACGAATCGGCATTGATGTTAGCTGCATTTTTACTATTTATTGTTGTGTTTATTTTTAATGCATCGTCAAGAGCAGTGATTTATCGCATAGAAAGGAAATTTAAATGAGATTAAAATTTATAGAAGAAAAAATAGCAAAGGGATTCATGATTATTGCTTCACTGGCAGTGTTTGCCTTTGTTGTGAATATCATTTATACCATATTCCGTCGGGGCATACCGGCCTTGAACTGGGCTATGATTAGCCAGATTCCTGCCGGTGGTTATTACAATGGTGGAGGTGGTGGCATTCTGAATGCCATTGTCGGTTCGCTTTACATAGTCCTCTGTTCTACCATTTTAGGCTTGCTCATTAGTATTCCGGTGGTATTTTACCTCAATGTGTACCTCAAGAAAGATTCCAGACTGGCTTATATTGCCCGGTTGGCTTTCGATGTATTGTTTGGGATTCCGTCTATTGTTTATGGTGCTTTTGCCTTTACAATTATGATTTATTTGGGAATGCATACGTCGTTGGGTGGCGGAATTCTTGTAATTACTTTGTTGATTATTCCTATTTTTATCCGTTCGATGGACGAGGTGGCACAGCAACTTCCGAAGGATTTATTGGATTCGACCTATGCTCTCGGGGCAACAAAACTGGAGACTATTAAAGTCGTACTTCGACAAATTGCACCCGGTATTGCCACAGCCACTTTGTTGTCAGTTGGTCGTGCCATAGGTGATGCTGCCGGGGTTATGTTTACCGCCGGTTTTACCGACAGTATACCAACTTCGCTCAACCAACCTGCTGCTACATTACCCTTATCGGTATTTTTCCAATTAAGCAGTCCCAATGCCGATGTTCAGGATCGGGCTTATTCGGCAGCTTTGATTTTGATATTTATTGTGCTTGTCATAAGCATACTCGGACGTTTAATTACAAACTATTTTTCGAAACACAAAATATAATGAAACCCTGTTGATTAGATGTTTTAATCATCAAAGATTCAATACGATACTAAAAAACAATCAATGAAATCATATCCTTATCAAAATCCCTCACGAGCCACTTGGGCTGAAGATTATTCATTTTTGAATAATGATATAAATAACGATGAAGGTCTCGCGTTTAATAAATCTTATTTGAAAGTAAAGGATTTGAACCTTTATATTCATAAAGCCCATATTCTCAAAAATGTAAATCTGGAGATTCCTGATAAAAAAGTTACCTGTATTATCGGACCTTCAGGTTGCGGAAAATCAACCTTGTTGAAAACTTTCAACCGGTTGATTGATGATACTGAAGGCATAAAATACGAAGGAAGTATTTTGGTTGACGATACCGATATTTTCGACAAAAAAACAGAAATTACCGATATTCGTAAGAAAATGGGATTGCTTTCGCAACGCCCTTGTCCACTGCCGATGTCTATTTACGATAATATTGCTTTTGGGTGTAAAATGCATGGTGAGCGCAACCGCAAAAAACTGAATCAGATAGTTGAAGAGCAGTTGAAAGCTGTGGGACTTTGGGAAGAGGTGAAAAATCGTTTACATGCACCGGCTTCAAAACTGTCAATTGGTCAGCAACAACGCTTGTGTTTAGCACGGGGTTTGGCCGTAGAGCCTGAATTTATTCTGGCCGATGAAGCTACCTCGGCGTTGGATCCAATTTCGAGCAAACACATCGAGGAACTGTTTGTAAAACTGAAACAGGACTATACAATTATTTTGGTTACACACACGCTTCGTCAGGCCTTGCGCATTGCCGACCACGTAATTTTTATGTATCTGGGCGAAGTGATTGAAGCCGGTTCGGCAGACGAAATATTCAATAACCCAAAACAGGAACTGACACGTAAGTACCTCGAAGGAGCATTTAGTTAATGCTCAATTCATAATCTATAATTCATTTTTTGACTCTTAAATATAGTCCACACAATGTATAAATTACCAACAACTCTCACCGAAGATATTAGCTATTTCGGAACGCTGATTGACGATTTCAAACAAGGCAAAATTGAACCCGTAAAATTCAAGGGAACACGTGTTCCCATGGGAATTTACGAACAACGCAAAGATGGAACCTACATGGTTCGAGTGCGCACAACCGGTGGATTTATTACACCGAACCAGTTACGACACGTAGCCCTTACGGCTATTGAACATCAGGCACCACTTCTACACATTACTACCCGACAGGAAATTCAGATTCATCATATTCAGATTGAACAGGTGAAAACTATTTTGCCAGAATTACAGCAGGTTGAACTATCGTCGAAAGGGGGTGGTGGCAACACTGTGCGCAACATTTTGGTGGATATAAACAGCGGAATTTCAGCTGACGAAACCTTTGATGTGTTGCCGTATGCCGTTGATTTGACAACGAAACTGATAGCAGAAGCTGATTCGTTTACCCTGCCGCGTAAACTCAAAATTGCTTTCTCGTCGAATGAAAAATACGGTGACCTGGCCATTGTAAATGACCTTGGCTTTGTTGCCAAAACCGTTGATGGAAAACGTGGTTTTACCGTTTATTTGGGAGGTTCATTGGCCTCACACGCTACGCTTGGTTGGAAAGTGTTTGATTTTGCTCCCGAAGAAGATTTGTTTTACATAGCTGCGGCTGCCAAACAGTTTTTTTCGGCGCATGGCAACCGTAAAAATCGTCACAAAGCCCGTATTCGCTATATTTTCTATAAACTGGGCGAAGAAAAAACGCTTGAACTTCTCTTCGAAGCGTACAACGAACTGAAAAATGATGCCGGATTGAAATACAGCCCGTCTAAACTTTCAATAATAAATAAAACTCCTGATATTGAATCTTTGACCTTTAAATGCGAAGATTTTGATTTATGGAAAAAACGATATGTAATTTCGCAGAAGCAAGAAGGATTGTTTGCAGTGACGATACCTATTGAGGATGGAAATGCTGACGGCGAAACATTTATAAAAATTGCCGATTTCGCTCATGCTTTTGGTGACGATGTGATTCGTTTTACTACCCGCCAGAACATTCAATTGCGGAACATTCCCGGAGTGTATCTGGGCAATGTGTATCAACTGGTGAAATATATTGAGCAACGCGCCGACGTGGTCACCATTGCCAATAACGTTATTTCGTGTACCGGTGCCGATACCTGTCGCCTTGGAATTTGCCTTACAAAAGGTGTAGCCTCGGCTCTGCGTACCAAACTTCGCGAGAGCGATTTGCCGTTGGATGTAGTTCAGGACTTTACTCTCAACATTTCAGGTTGTCCAAATTCGTGTGCGCAACAACGCTGGAGCGATCTGGGTTTTGCCGGAAAAGTGGTGCGCAACGACCGCATGTATCCTGCCTACACCGTTTTTGCGGGAGCCAATCGCCACGGTGGTGGTGAGTTGAGCAATGCCTTGGGCGTAATAAGTTCGAAAGATTTGCCTGATTTTACGTTGGATGTGTTGAAAGCGTATATTGATGTAAAGGAAAAATATACAGCATTCAGTGACTATGTAAAAAGCGAAGGTGCTACCGTAATAAAAGACCTGACCGAAAAATATGCCGCTGTGCCTGCGTTTGAAGAAAATCCGGATTATTACTACGATTGGGGAAGTACCGAAATTTTCTCCGTGATAAATAAAGGTCAGGCCGAATGTTCTGCCGGACTATTTGATATGATTGATGTGGATGCAAATACAATTCGTCAGGCTTTGACAGATTTGGAGGTGAAAACAACCAATGAGTTGTTACACTCCGTAGTGTTTTCAGCTTCACGCATGTTGCTTATCACACGCGGTGTAGAACCGAAAACTACGGCTGATATTTACGATCAGTTTATAGATAAATTCCTTCGTGCCGGTTTGGTGAGCGATAGTTTTACTAATTTGGTGGAAACCGCCAAAACGTCACCATCTGCCGACTTTTTGGTACGCAAAGATGAAATAGTTTCGTTGGGCGAAACAGTTTTGAAGCTTTACGAAAGCATGGACGATTCGTTGCAGTTCAAAAATATTCCGGAAGAGAAACCGGTAGCAGAACCAACTGAAGCACCTGCTAATGCTACAACTTTTCGAACAAAAGATTTACGTGGCGTGACTTGTCCGCTCAATTTTGTAAAAACAAAAATAGAACTTTCCAATCTGAAATCGGGCGATTTACTGGAGGTTTGGTTGGACGATGGTCAGCCAATCGAAAACGTTCCGGGTTCGTTGCGAAATGAAGGACACGAAATTTTATCGGCTAATGCGGTACAAGATTATTGGAAAGTGTTGGTTCGAAAAGCATAATGTTATTATTAGAAGTTTCTTCTTGTGAATACATTGTTGAAATCTGATATGCCTGATAATGATTGGGTATGTCAGATTTTTGTAGTATCAGATTTAGCTTCGCTGCAATCGCTTTCAATCAGCATATACCCTAAATAGGGTATGAAAAATGACCTATCAGCGGGATTTCTGTAATGATTATAATTGGCGAATTTTGTAGTGTCAATTAGAAAGAAAAAAGAAAACCTAAATTCACGGAAATGACAAAAGCAGATTTACAATTTTTACCCATTTCACTCAACGTTACCGGCAAAAAGATTTTGATGGTAGGCGGAGGTAAAATAGCCACACATAAAGCTACTATTATGAAGCGATTTGTGGATAATGTAACGGTTGTGGCTCCCGAGATTACTTCTGAAATCGAAGCATTGGGCTTTACGTTGATTCGTAAAGAATACGAAGCGAGTGATTTGGATGGTTCTTTTTTGGTGTATGTTGTTACCGATAATCACGAGCTGAACCGTCAGATAAAATTGGATGCTGAGGAACGTGGAATTCTGACCAGTGTGTGTGATGCTCCGTTGTTGTGCGATTTCGTTTCACCGGCCATTCACAAGGAAGGTCATATTACAGTATCGGTGGGCTCAAATGCTCAAAACGTGTATCAATCGGTTGACATTCGGAATCAGATTAAAGAGTTGTTCGAAAATGGTACAATTCAAATTCGTCCATTATAAAGCATTACAACTATGACAAATTATTTTATAATTCCCGGTTATGGAGGTTCAGGACCCGAGCACTGGCAAACATATTTTGAGAAAACTCAAACCAACTTTAAACGGATTAACCAGAAAGATTGGGATCATCCGGATATAAACGAATGGGCCGAAACGGTTGATAAAGCCATTGAAGGTTACGACCCAGAATCAGTGGTATTGGTAGCACACAGTTTAGGATGTCTGACTGTTGCAGAGTGGGTGAGACGTTACAATCGGAAAATTAAAGCTGCTTTGTTAGTTGCTCCGCCCGATACAGATGTCATTCACCAAAAAGTTCAGGAAAAATTATTCGAAGTGTCACCAACACAACGGATTCCATTCCCAACAACACTGGTTGCCAGTACCAACGATCCCTGGGCAAGTATTGAAAAGGCTGAGTTTTATGCTCAACAATGGGGTAGCGAATTTATAAACATAGGGGCAGCCGGACATATCAATGCGCAATCCGGACTTGGCGAATGGAAACAAGGCCTTGAAATTCTGAGTAAACTGGGATAATCAGAAAAGGTAGAACGAATTAAAAACATACTGAGTACGATTAAGTGTTCTTAGTGCTAAATATAAAAAATGAAAGCAATTAAAGTATATATTGAATTGGCTTCGGCTCAACTGGATAAGGTGTTTGTACTTTACCCGGAGTTGTCTTACGAGCTCATCGCATTTGCTTCATTGGACGAAAATTTTGAAACGGTGCTGAAGAGTGGCGCTGTTGATATTGCACTTGTACATGCTAAAAACCTGCCATACCCAGTACCTGAAACATTGCAGGTTGCGGCTTTGCTGAATGGGGTTGAGAACGCGAATTCGGAAGAAAAAAATCCTCTTGCCGGTTTGGTAGCTGTGGTTGTTGCGGTTGAAAATGTGGAGTTGATAAATGCTTTTCAGGCTCATGACCTTCGTAAAGGCTACGGAAGAGTAACGCTGGTAGGCTTTGGTCCAGGTTCTCCCGACTTGTTGACAATTGGTGGTGAAAAAGCCATTGCGCAAGCAGATGTCATATTTTACGATGATTTACTGGATAAAGAATTCCTACACAAATACAACGCTGAACTCATTAATGTTGGTAAACGAAAAGGCAAACACAGTGCCGAACAGTTTATAATCAATCGACTTATTGTTGAAGAAGCCCAAAAAGGCAGAAATGTCGTTCGCCTTAAAGGTGGTGACCCAATGGTATTGGCACATGGCGGCGAGGAGGTGGAATACCTGAAAACAAACTTCGTGGAGGTGTCGGTTATACCAGGAATTACCACGGCATTGGCATTGGCTTCGCTTACGCAGATTCCGCTTACGCATCGGGGGATTTCGTCGTCGGTAGCTTTTGTTTCGGGACATGCGGCACAAATTCAGTTGCCAAATGCCGATACAGTAATTTGCTACATGGCCGGTTATAATATACCACAGATAGCACTAAAAGCCATTCAACATGGACGCGACCCACAGACACCGGTTTTGTTGGTATCGAATGTATCATTGCCCGAACAGCAGGAATTTTTTTATACGCTCGAAACGCTGAGCACAGAAACCAGAACATTCCCAACGCCTATTATCAGCATTATTGGTGAAGTGGTAGGGTTGCGACATAAATCGGAAAAGGAACTTACAAAACCACTTTATTTGTACACCGGAAATGAATATACGGGTAAAGAGATAAATGGTAAAATCATTAATCAGCCACTTTTTGAAGTGACTGCACTGGAAGATAAAACGGAAGTGATTGCCGAAATAAATCAGCTTAGCGCGTACGATTGGATCATTTTTACCAGTCGTTATGCCGTCAAGTATTTCTTTGATACATTGAAAGAACAGGGAAAAGATACACGAAGTCTTTATAGCCTAAAGATTGCTTCTATTGGAGCAAGCACTACGAAAGCACTTAATGCACGAGGAATTTTTCCCGATTTGGAACCTGCCGAAGATTCATCGTACGGGATGCTGGAAAGTTTCGCAAAGTTGACCGGAGAGAAAGGTCGGATTTTGATTCCACGTTCGGAAAAAGCTTTGCCCATTATTCCCGATGGATTAACGGCACAAGGCTGGGAGGTGAAATCATTGATTGCTTACCGGAACCAAATACCGGAAAACCTGAAAGCACTGGATTTGACGCAATTTGCCGGCGTTATTTTTGCTTCTCCATCCTGCGTCGATAATTTTATAAAACTATATGGAGCATTACCCGAAGGTAAAGAGTTTATTACAATGGGCCGAGTGACGGAAACTAAATTGAACGAATATCGGAAAAATTAAGTTGCAGGCAGTTGTTTTGAGGGAATAGTTATGAAGAAAAGAATAAAGCGAGGCTTAATTGTAACGCGGGATGTTATTTACCGCGAGACTTTGATAGATAAGAAAGAGCATTTCTTTTCATTTATAGGCTCCTTTATTGGAATTGGACTGATTGCCTTTGTTCAGAGCAAAACGATGCTCGACAGCGATAATATCTTTTTGATTGGCTCATTTGGAGCTTCCAGTGTGTTGATTTACGGAGCTATTCAAAGTCCAATGGCACAGCCGCGAAACCTGGTTGGTGGACATTTCGTTTCGGCTTTAATTGGGGTGACTATTCATAAACTTATGCCCGATATCATTTGGTTGGCAGCTCCGTTGGCGGTTTCACTTTCAATAGTGATGATGCAAATAACAAAAACATTGCATCCTCCGGGCGGAGCAACAGCGCTGATTGCAGTTATTGGTACGGCCCGGGTGAAAAGTCTTGGATATTTATATGTTTTGTCGCCGGTGCTTACAGGTTCATTGATTCTTTTGACAGTGGCACTTGTGTTTAATAATCTGACAGAAAACAGGCATTATCCGACAAACAGGAAATTCACTCATTATGTACGACGAATGGTTTTCAGAAAATAGCAATTTATAGGAACTAAAATATACAATAAACGAACATTAAACTCACATCCACGGGATTCCTGTTGACAAAGGACGTGGATAAATAAAATTATATGGACTACAAACTAACACACTTAAAAGAACTCGAATCGGAATCAATCTTCATTCTGCGCGAAGTGGCTGCACAATTTGAGAAACCGGCACTCCTTTTTTCGGGAGGAAAAGATTCCATTGTAATGGCATATCTGGCCTACAAAGCATTTTATCCGGCTGCTATTCCGTTCCCGTTTGTTCACATCGATACGGGACATAATTTTGAAGAAACCATTACTTATCGTGATGATTTGGTGAAGCTTCTTGGAGCAAATCTGATTGTCGGTTCGGTGGAAGAATCAATTGCACAGGGTCGCGTGGTGGAAGAGAAAGGATTCAATGCCAGTCGTAATAAGCTGCAAACGGTGACTTTGCTCGATACCTTGGAGAAACACAAGTTTGATGCTGCATTGGGTGGTGCTCGTCGTGATGAGGAAAAAGCACGTGCCAAAGAACGTTTCTTCTCGCACCGTGACGAATTCGGACAATGGGATCCAAAAAACCAACGTCCGGAACTGTGGAATATCTTCAACGGTAAAAAACAATTGGGCGAGCATTTCCGTGTTTTCCCTATCAGTAACTGGACAGAGATGGATGTGTGGCAATATATTTTGCAGGAAAATATTCCGTTACCTTCGCTTTATTATACCCACGAACGTGAAGTGTTCGAACGCGATGGAATTATCTATGCTGCTTTGCCTGAAATGCCTCGTCGTGAGTCAGAACCTATCGAAGTAAAACGGGTTCGCTGTCGTACTATTGGCGATATAACCTGTACGGGTTTGACGCTTTCTACAGCCGAATCGCTCGAAGATATCATTGGCGAAATTGCCAGTTCACGTATTACCGAACGTGGTGGCCGGTCGGACGATAAACGCTCCGAAGCTGCCATGGAAGATAGAAAGAAAGCGGGATATTTCTGAACAATTCATAATTGATAATTTACAATTCACAATTGAACAAAAACAAGATTATGTCAACACAAACAAAAGATACAACAGGATATTTAGATATGGAGCTTTTGCGGTTTAGCACCGCAGGAAGCGTGGATGATGGGAAAAGTACGCTCATTGGGCGATTGCTGTATGATAGTAAATCCATTTTCGAGGATCAATTACAAGCGGTGAAAGATGCCAGCAAACGCCTTGGCGGCGGCGATGAAGTGAATCTGGCACTGCTTACCGACGGACTTCGTGCCGAGCGCGAACAGGGAATCACCATCGATGTGGCTTATCGCTATTTTGCAACACCCAAACGTAAGTTTATTATTGCCGACACCCCTGGGCACATTGAATATACCCGTAACATGGTTACCGGTGCTTCTACGGCAGACGTGGCTATCATTCTGATTGATGCCCGCAATGGAATTATTGAGCAAAGCAAGCGTCACTCCTATGTGGCTTCGTTGCTGCAAATACCAAACGTGGTTGTGGCGGTAAATAAAATGGACCTGGTGGATTTCTCCGAGGATGTTTTCAATACAATCAAAGCTGAATACGAAGAAATCGCCAAAATTCTGAAACTGAAGAATGTCATTTTCATCCCCATCTCGGCACGCGATGGCGACAACGTGGTGGATGCGTCAACAAAAACGCCTTGGTACAAAGGTGAAACGTTGTTGCACTTACTCGAAACCCTTCCTGTTCGTATGGACGAAACAAAACTTCCGGCACGTTTCCCGGTTCAGTACGTTATTCGCCCTCACAGCGACGAGTTCCACGATTACCGCGGTTATGCCGGTCGTATCTCGGGTGGTAGCTTCAAAGTAGGCGACGAAGTAACAGTTCTGCCTTCGAAAACACAGTCGAAGATTATTGCTATCGACGAAGGCAAAAATTCACTTCAGGAAGCATTTGCCCCGCAATCGGTTTCTATCCGTTTGGCTGACAATGTGGATATTAGTCGTGGTGATTTTATTGTAAAGACGAACGAACATGCACCAACAGTTAGTGCCAATGTATCGTTGCTGGTTTGCTGGTTGAACCATCGCCCGTTAAACGAAGGTGGCAAATACATTATCCGTCATGCTACCGACGAAACCCGCGCTATTATCAAAGATGTTCACTACAAGGTAAATATCAATACGCTGGAGAATATTTTGGATGACAAAACGGTAAAGATGAACGATATTGCACATATCTCTATCAAAACCCTGAAGCCTTTGAAATACGATTCATACGGCGAAAACCGTATCAGCGGTAGCTTGGTGATTATCGACGAAAACACCTTCGAAACTGTTGGTGCCGGTATGATTGTACATAACCTGGAAGACGAAACGTTTACTATCTGATAAATAGATATAAGCTTCGCTGATATTTATAGATATTTGTCCTTCGGACGATATAGGTATAATGTAACCGAAGTTAATATCACAGAAAGTCATATCGCCGAAGGCAAATATCAATGAAATTAATATCATGAATATAGAACAATTAAATCAACAATTCGAAGGGAAATCGCCGGAAGAGATTCTGCGCTATTTCCTTGCTGAATATAAAGGTAAAATAGCCTTGTCGTCGAGCCTGAGTATCGAAGATCAGGTGCTGACCGACCTTGTGGCAAAGATCGATAAAGAAACACGTATTTTTACGCTGGACACCGGTCGTCTTTTCCCCGAAACGTATACGCTGATTGACAGCACCAACAAAAAGTACGGCATTGCCATCGAAGTGTTTTTCCCCGATCACCAAAAGGTAGAAGAAATGGTGAAAACGAATGGTATCAACCTGTTTTACGATAGCGTTGAAAAGCGCAAACAATGCTGCCAGGTGCGCAAACTGGAACCGCTGAAACGTGCTTTCGAAGGATTGGAAGTGTGGATTTGCGGACTGCGTCAGGAGCAATCCATTACCCGCATGAATATCAAAGCGGTGGAGTGGGACGAGGCCAATGGTATTATCAAGATTAATCCATTGGTAAAATGGCTCGAAACGGATGTGTGGGATTATATCAAAGCCAACGAAGTGCCTTACAACGAACTGCACGACAAAGGCTTCCCAAGTATTGGTTGCCAGCCCTGTACACGTGCCATTCAGCCCGGTGAAGATTTACGTGCCGGCCGTTGGTGGTGGGAAGAACCCGAGCACAAAGAATGCGGGTTGCATAACCGCCCAAAGAAATAAACCCGGGTAGCCGCAGAGCACTCGGAGACTATCGCAAAGAACGCAAAGATTTGATTCGTATCAAATACTTTGCGTTCTTTGTTTTTTTCTTTGCAGAAATAAAAAACCGGCGATATAACATTAAGCTACACCGCCGGTAATTATGAATTATGCATTCTTAATTATGCATTATAAAAGTTCCACGCTGCGTTTCACAAACTTAGCCAACGCTTCGCCTTTCAGCATGTTGTTAGCCAACAGTGCTAAGTCAATCAACTGACGAACCTGTTTGTTATCGGTAGCAAATGATTTCAATACAGCTTTTTTATTATCGGTCAGTTCAGCAATTTGTTTTTCCAGTTCTTCTACCTGTGCTTTTTCAGCCGAAGGAATTTCTTCGTCTTTTTTGCCTTTATGGTTGTCTTTCAATGTTGCTTTTTTGCTTTCAGCCAATGCAATTTCGTCGGCATACGGTGCAATTGCTGTTCCACAAGCAGCTTCTTCTTCGCTCAATAATTTTTCGATGACCGGGTGAGCTGTGTTTACCACCAGATTGTAGCTATCGGGCATTTCACCATAGAAACTCATCATGCCGCCTTGCAGAGCCGACATTTCTTTCATACGGCGCATAAACTCATTTTGCGTGATGAACACCGGATTAGCCGAAGGGGATAGTTGTTCGAAAGTTACAATGAAGTTTGTTTTTTCGATAGCGGGAATTTGCGAATCGAAAACAGTTACCAACGCATCGCGTTGCGCATCGGTAAGAGCCACTTTAGCTGCATCTTCTTTCTGAATGATTTTGTCAATCACATCGCTGTCCACACGTACAAAACGGGTTTTCTCGAATTTCTGCTCCAGCTGACTCACTACGTGAACGTCCAATTGTCCGTCCATCAACAATACATCATAGCCTTTTTCTTTGGCGTGTTCGATGTAGGTAAATTGCTCGTCCAGGTTGTTGGCATACAGATAAATTACGTCACCGTTTTTGTCTTTTTGGTTTTCGCCAACCAGGGATTTGTATTCTTCGAAAGTGAAGTATTTGCTGTCTACATTTTTCAGTAAAGCAAATTTCTCTGCACGTTCGTAGAATTTCTCGTCGCTGAGCATTCCGTACTGAATAAAGATTTTCAGGTTATCCCATTTCTCTTCGAAGTTCGGACGGTCGGCTTTGAAAATATCAGCCAGTTTGTCGGCTACTTTTTTAGTGATGTGGCTCGAAATTTTCTTTACGTTGCCATCGCTTTGCAGGTAGCTGCGCGATACGTTCAATGGAATGTCCGGTGAGTCAATTACACCATGCAACAAAGTGAGGTATTCAGGAACAATATTTTCAACGTGGTCGGTAACGTATACCTGGTTGCAATACAACTGAATTTTGTTGCGCTGCATGTCGATGTTGTTCTTGATTTTCGGGAAGTAAAGAATACCGGTAAGGTTGAACGGATAATCAACATTGAGGTGAATATGGAACAAAGGATCTTCGCCCATTGGGTTCAACTCACGGTAGAAGTTGGCATAATCCTCGTCGGTCAAATCAGCCGGTTTGCGTGTCCATGCCGGATTAGGATTGTTGATGATGTTATCCTGATCGGTCTCCACGTTTTTACCGTCTTTCCATTCTTTTTTCTTGCCAAAGGCAATTTCTATCGGAAGGAATTTACAGTATTTGGTGAGCAATTCCTGAATTTTTGATTCTTCAAGGAAGTCCTGGTTTTCATCGTCAATATGCAACACGATATCGGTTCCACGGTCGGCTTTGATGGTATCTTCAAGGCTGAATTCAGGACTGCCATCGCAAGCCCAGTGTTGAGCAGTAGTGTCTTCTTTGTGCGATTGCGTAAAGATTTCCACTTGTTTGGAAACCATAAACGACGAATAGAAACCCAATCCAAAGTGACCGATGATGGCCTGCGCGTCGTTTTTGTATTTTTCAACAAACTCCTCAGCACCCGAGAAAGCAATCTGATTGATGTATTTCTCAATTTCTTCGGCCGTCATACCAATTCCGCGGTCGGAAATAGTCAGTGTTCCTTTTGCTTTGTCGACACTAACACGAACGGTAAGGTCGCCCAGTTCGCCTTTGAACTCGCCCACAGCTGCCAGTGTTTTTAGCTTTTGGGTTGCATCTACGGCATTAGACACTAATTCACGCAAAAAAATCTCGTGATCGCTGTACAAAAATTTCTTGATAATGGGGAAAATGTTATCGCTCGTTACCCCAATGTTTCCTTTTGCCATTGTTTATTTCAGTTTGGGATGTTGGAATTCCGATTCCGACATCTTGTTAATTAATATTATTTTAGTAGTACTCCGGCTTACGGCTTACCCGGCGTTCTGCTATTCAAAAAAAATGCCAGCAGGGGAATGGTGACAGAATGACAGAAAATAATGCATAATGCACAATGCATAATTCAGTATGTGGCGGAATTGACAGATAAACCTTAGTCATTTTTAGTTATCAGGATCGAATGTAAATAGATTTGATGTTCTGAACATACTAAACCCAAAAAGTGTTTTACCTACGCTTAATCATGCCGGAGTTTGCGCTCCGAATAATTTAAAAGATAGAATCGATGGAAGATAAAATGAAAGTGGAGATATGGAGCGATGTGATGTGTCCGTTTTGTTATATAGGCAAGCGAAAATTTGAAGCGGCATTGGCAGCTTTTCCACATAAAAATGAAATAGAGGTTGTTTGGCACAGCTTTCAGCTAAACCCGGGTTTGGAAAATCAGCCAGGCAAGGATGCCTATACCTACCTGGCCGAGATAAAAGGTCAAACCTTGGAATGGTCTGTCAGGGTGCATCAAAGCCTGATTGAAATGGCCGAGAACGTAGGCTTGGAATACCACTTCGAGAAAGCAAAAATCGCCAATTCGTTCGACGCCCATAGGGTCATTCAGTTGGCCAGGAAATATAACATGACCGACGAAATTGAGGAGCGTTTCTTCAAAGCCTATTTCACCGAGGGCGAATTAATGAGCGACCGCGCAACGCTTATTCGGCTGGCAACGGAAGCCGGTCTGGCAAAAGACGAAGTGACTGCTGTGTTGGAGTCCGATCAATATGCCGAAGAGGTAAGGTTCGATGGTGCCGAGGCCAGGAAGCTGGGTGCAAACGGAGTTCCGTTTTTCCTGATGAACAAAAAGTTCTCGGTGTATGGCGCTCAGGATAGTTCGGTGTTTACTACCGCCCTGCAAAAGGCCTACGATGCCTGGAAAAATAAAGGCGATTCAAAACCCACTTTCCGAATGGCATAATGTGAATAGTGATTATACTTGTTTTAAATCGAGTTAGAAAAACAATAGAACGCGGATAAACGCTGATTTGGCTGATATTGGCAGATGAATTAAATATACGGATTGAAAGAAGGATTATATCCCCGATAAATCGGGGCTGATTTTCAACTTGAACTCTTTATCATCTCGTCAAAGACGAGATAAAATCCGTGAAAAATCCGCTATACCTGCGTTTATCCGCGTTCTATTCTTTCCAAAATTTATTTAATTCCCAAGGCGGGTCGTACATACGATTCGCCTTTTTTGTGTCAGAATGAAACTATTCGGAGCCAATAAACAGATACCTGATAGAAAATTTTGCAATTATTTTCAATTCGACACAATTTTTATTAACCGGATTAGTTTTAATTAATAGCAGCTGCTGAATTCGAAATACAATTTCTTATCTTTTAAACGTAAAAGTCATGAAACGAATCCAGTTTATTATTTCCTTCTCTCAATTTGTTGTTCTGTTCTTGTTGGTAGCCACCGGTTGTACGGGTACAGCCAGTGCCAAAGTTCCGGTAACTGTTTCTGCTTCCGAGTCATCGGGAGAGAAAACGCTCTCGCCCTATTTTGTGGTGATAAGCCGGAATCCTGAGACCGACCATCTTCCGCTCAAGTCGACCACCGCCGATGTGAACATTGTGGGCGTGATAGCCGATGTAACAATCAGACAAACCTATGTGAACACGGGCAAAAATACGCTCGAAGCCATTTACACTTTTCCGCTTTCGACCAAAGCTGCCGTGTATGCCATGCAAATGACTATCGGTACGCGGGTTATTACAGCCAAAATTAGCGAAAAAGAGAAAGCGCGCCAGGACTACAACAGAGCTAAAACGGCCGGTAAGCGTGTGTCGTTGCTGGAGCAAAACCGCCCAAACGTATTTACCATGAAGGTGGCGAATATAGCTGTACACGATACCATTGCCGTGGAAATAAAATACACCGAATTGCTGGTACCCGAAAATGGCGTGTATTCGTTTGTGTATCCTACGGTGGTTGGTCCGCGCTATTCAAATCATCCCAAAGAAGGTGCTGCCGAAGATAACAAGTTTGTCGAAGCGCCTTACACACAGGAAGGCGAGATGCCGTTGTATAAATTTGGTATCAACATCAATATCAATTCGGGTATGCCCATTCAGGACGTGACCTGCGAAACACATAAAATGAAAGTCTCGCATCCCGATGTGAATACGGCTGTGCTTAAACTCGACCCAAGCGAAAGCAATGGTGGTAACCGCGATTTGATACTCAATTACTCCTTGCAGGGTAATAAAATTGAATCGGGCGTGATGCTCTACGAACATGGCGATGAAAACTTCTTCCTGATGATGATTCAGCCACCTAAAAGAGTGTTGGATACCGAAATTCCCCCACGTGAATATGTTTTCATTATGGATGTTTCAGGCTCAATGAGCGGCTTCCCCATTAGTGTTTCGAAAAAACTACTTCGCAACCTGATTGTAAATCTGAAACCAAGCGATAAATTCAATGTGGTGCTGTTTGCAGGTAATACGGGTGTGTTGAATGATGAATCGGTAGAGGCTACTCCGGCTAATATCGACAGAGCCATTAAGCTGATTGATAATGAGCAGGGTGGAGGTGGCACTGAATTGCTGAGTGCACTCAAACGTGCTTATCAGATTCCCCGTTCCTGTTCTGCTGCTTCCCGTTCGTTTGTGTTGGTAACCGATGGTTACGTGGATGTTGAAAAGGAAGCTTTTGAAATGGTGCGCAATCAAAACGACAACAGCAACTTCTTCTGTTTCGGAATAGGTAGTAGCGTAAACCGCTTATTGCTCGAAGGTATGGCTTTTATGGGAAACGGTGAACCCATGATTGTTGTCGACGAATCGAAAGCTGAACAACAGGCTGAGAAATTCCGTACGTATATCAACAGACCTGTTTTGAGTCAGATTAAAACCGATTTTGGAGCTATCGAAGCTTATGATATTGAACCGGGCTCTACTCCCGATATGCTGGCCGAACGTCCGATTATCATTTTTGGCAAATACAAAGGCAACCATGCGGGAACAATCACCGTATCGGGCATGACCGGAACGAAACCGTATGAGAAATCGTTCGATTTGTCGACAGTGAAGCCTAATCCGGCATTCTCCGCTATCCGTTATTTGTGGGCTCGTGAACGCATTAAGTTGCTCGATTATTATTCGTCGAACTATCGTGCCTACGGACAGACAAGCATTGATAACTTCCTCAAAAACGAAATTACCCAGCTTGGTCTGAAGTACGGATTGATGACGCAATACACATCGTTTATTGCCATTGACGAAGACTTCAGGGTGGATAAGGATAAAAAGTTGGTGACAGTGAATCAGCCGCTTCCGTTGCCACAGGGCGTTCCGAACTCAGCAGTTGGCACAACTAAATCGGTTTGTTTTACTGCGCCTGTCATTAAGCAAGATGCAGAATTAGAAAGTCAGGAAGAGATCTCAAACACCAAAGGTATTGTTTCAATAGCAACTGTAACGGGAGGCGACGAAGTGAATGGAAAAGATATTGCCGATTTGAAAGAAGTCGTCACTCGGGTCGTAGAAGAAAAAGTATTCGATGTAGTGGAACAGATGCCTGCTTTCCCCGGGGGCGAAACTGCCATGTTGAACTATGTGGGGAAAAACCTTCAGTACCCTGTCATTGCTCAGGAAAATGGAATTCAGGGAACAGTTATCGTTCGTTTCAGGGTTGAAGCGGATGGATCCATATCCAAAGTTGAAATAGTCCGAAGTCTTGATCCGGCTTGTGATAAAGAGGCCATACGGATTATCAAGTCATTGCCAAAGTTTACTCCGGGTAAGCAAAATGGTGTAAATGTGGCGGTTTGGTATACTTTCCCTGTCAAGTTCAAGTTGGAGTAAGTCAATTTAAAGTGAATCGGAGAATTAGCTGATTTGTTAGTGAATTGTGATATGTGTGGGACAACGCGAATCGTTTTGAAACGGCTCGCGTTGTTTTTGATAAATCGCTTCGTTGTTTGAAAAATCGAATTGAACGTTTTTTTGTTTCTTGCTGAGCAACAAGAATTCAGCCCGCGTAAACGCCCTGAGGTTGAAATCAATTCAAAAAGGGGTAATTTGCAGAAAAAAAATAACTTTATACTGAAAGCTAAGCTTTAAATTCGCTAAAATAAATTACTTTTGCGACTACTTAATAGAAATGTAACAGTTTTGAAATAAGCAGATGTATGCATGATACTCCGGAATACCCCTGAATGGCATGTAATATAAAAACGATAAATCACAAATATACTCTAATACTTTTTTTATGTTCAAGAAATATAGCTTTTTCCTGCTGGGCTTTTTATCACTAATTTTAGTATCATGTCTGAACGATGAAGGGCAAGGTGGCACTTCTGTTGTACAGGGGAAAATATTCAAAGTGTTACATCCGAATAATAATTTTAGTCTGGAAGCAGATACATTCCCTGCAGCAAAGGAGAACGTTTATATCGTTTATGGCGATGAGCCAATCTACGGCGATAAAATGGAAACCGGCTACGATGGTTTCTACCGTTTCAAATACCTCACAAAAGGAACATACAAAGTATACGCTTACAGTACGTTACCTAATACAATCAAATCGGCAGTTATAGATACAGTTACCGTGGCTTATGGTAAAACGGCAGATGTTCCGAACATCTATATCCATGAGGGCAAATCGCTCGAAACATCTTATATTACAGGAACTGTGATGGTGAGGTATTATGACAAGGCTTATATTACACTCTACATGCCATCCTATGAAACTCGTGTATATATTCGTAGGTCGGGAGAGCTGTATCAATTTGACGAAGTTCGTACGGGATTGGATGGGAAGTTTATCTTTCAGGGCTTGAATCCGGGTAGTTATGAAGTGTTCGTGATGACTGAAATGGCTGGCGAAAAAGTACTTACTCCCGTTATACAATCTGTAACTGTTACCGGCAAGGGTGAGATTGTTACAATTCCAGGTCCATTCCAGATTATTATTAATGCTTAACTCTGGTTTTGCCGGAATGTCACAGCAGAAAACTATTATTCCAATAACTTTAATTTTAAATAAATGAAATCAATTTCGTTGCGTATTGTTTTGATATGCTTTTTTATGGCAGGCTCATTCGCTACTGTGCTTGCACAAATATCTCCGGAATCATTGTATGAGAAACATGAACGGAAAAAAGGTCTTACTATCAGGGAATATAATTCCGATGCAAAAGGAAAAAACCGTTGGATGGACCACGTAACTGTTTACAATGCTAAAGGTTACAAAATTGAAGAAATAGAGTATGCTACTTATGGTATGCGTGAGCGAACAGTCTTTGAGTACGATGCAAATGATGTTTGTGTGAAGGAAATAGTGTACGATGACCACAACAAAGTAAGCCGTATCCGCAAGTATGTACATAATGCCGACGGAACGCGCAAAACACAATTTAATTACCTGCCAAATGGACGATTGTATTCCACAAAAGTGTATCAGTACTCCAATTGAATTGGTTGATTTAAGTGCGAAGGTGAAACTACTTTTTGCAGATTTGTTGACGCAGTTTGATCCTATTTCGTTGCACGAAATGGACAATGTTCAGTTGATGAATCGCGTGGATACTAAGTTTTTAATTGGCTTGAATCAGTTACCTTTTATTCTGAAAAATGCAGTACAGCATTATCGGATTGTTGAGATTGATGGTGAACGGATTTCTCCGTATTCCAGCATCTATTTCGATACCGAGGATGCCGAAATGTATACAATGCACCACAACGGGAAATTGAATCGTTATAAAATAAGGATGCGTTCGTATGTCAATTCGGGTGATTCTTTTCTTGAAATAAAGAAGAAGAATAATAAAGGAATGACTTCTAAAGGGCGAATTAAGATCGATCCAAAGCACTTTAAATCAATGGAGTTTCATGAGACAGCCAACAATTTTATAGCTGATGAAACCTCGTATAAATCGGGTGCTTTAAAGCCCCAACTTCAGAATTTCTTTCAGCGCATAACATTGGTCGATAAAAATGAAACTGAACGGGTTACGCTGGATATAGACTTGCTGTACAAAGATCTGCATTCAAATCAGTTCAAATCGGTTGATGGACTTGTTATTGTCGAAATGAAGCAGGATGGAGCTACCAAGTCGCACTTCAGGACTTATTTGAATGAGCTACATGTTTTGCCCGGAAGTATGAGTAAGTATTGTTTGGGTATGGCTCTGCTGAAATCAGACCTGAAGAACAATCGGTTTAAAACTAAATTACGTAAAATCAATAAAATAACTGCAAAAAATCATGTTACAATCTGAGCTTCCCGAATTTGACCCTACGATTGCCAAACAGTATGGCGCCGAAGGATTTACCGGACCCGACTTTATGGGTATTCCTATTTTTCAAGACGATGCATTAATTCAATTGTTGATTCGGTTTGGATTTAATATATTGGTTTGCTGGATTATCATACGCTACTTCTATTATCGCAAAAGTGGTCGTCGTGATTTCCTTTTTACATTCACACTGTTTGCAGTAACTATCTTTTTACTCATCTTTTTGCTTGATACGGTAAAGCTACAGATTGGTATGGCATTGGGGCTGTTTGCTATTTTTGGTATAATTAAGTATCGAACGGAACAAGTGTCCATACGGGAAATGACCTACCTGTTTGTCATTATTGGCATCTCCGTTATCAATGGTCTTGCCATGACTATAAGCATTTCCGAATTAATTGTGGCAAACATTATTTTTGTTGGTGCAATTGCTTTGATGGAGAGCAAACGATTTGTTAAACATACGGCAACTAAAGCCATTCTGTATGAGAAAATTGACTTGGTGAAACCCGAAAATTACAAAGAGTTGAAAGCTGATTTAGAAGAACGAACCGGGCTTGAAATTTTGAGAGTTGAAGTTGGACATATTGATTTTTTGCGCGATGTGGCATTTATAAAAATTTTCTATCGCCCTGAAGATAATCAACCGAACTCGATTGATATGCTTACCAAACTTAGCGATTTTTCGTGATGATTAAACCCTGTCAAAGATTCCTGTTTTTGCTCATTGCGCTGTTTGCATCTGTATTTATGCATGCTCAAACAAGTGATGCCGGTGCCATTGGTTCTGTTGATATCTCTACAGATATTAGTCCGCTAATGAGCGCAAACGTGAGTCAGGAAATACGTTTCAACCAAAATTTGACGAGTTTTGACCGGTCTATGACATCGCTCGGATTAGACTATTCGCTTATCCGAAAAGTTCTGAAGGCAGAACTCGGTTATGATTTTATCTATCAAAACCAAATAAGTTTCTACGAGTTTCGCCATCGTGCTTCATTTGCATTGGCGGCTCAATATAAATTGGATTCGTATAGTTTTCAGCTCAAAACGAAAGCGCAGTCGACATGGCGCGATGAATCTCGTGGAGATTATAAGTTTAATCCCAAGTATGTTTGGCGCAATAAGCTGGAGTGTACGTATACAATTTTTGGATCGCCTGTAAAACCATTCGTGTCGGGCGAGGTGTTTTGCCCGCTTAATGGAGGCAACGGGTTTTATATGAATGGCTACAGAGCAATAATAGGAGCAAAGTACAGGACATCAGCTCACACAACACTTGAGTTTATGATTCGTTACGATCAGGATATTCAACAATCGAATCCCAAAAGCATTGTTTATGGTGGATTTGGCTGGAATTACACGTTGTAGCATACACATAAAAGAATCAAATTTTAAATACCGGTAACACTCCTTGTTGCCGGTATTTTTTATGTATTTGAATTACCTATATTCTCTAAATTGCTTGAATTGCAATGCTATTAACACAGTTGAACAAAATGAATCAAAAGCAATACTTTCTTTTTGGTAGCTCAATCCCCCAAAAATCACTAAATTACACCCGTTCTGTATCATTTTTGCAAAATAGTTCGTATCTTTGCGCGCGAAATTTAGAAGTTTAAAAAGAAAAAATGTAATTTTATGAATGTAGTTACAAAAACTATCACATTGGGTGATGGTCGTACCATTTCTATTGAAACAGGAAAATTGGCTAAACAAGCCGATGGTTCTGTAATGGTTCGCATGGGCGACACCATGCTTTTGGCAACAGTTTGTTCGGCTCAGGATGCTGTTCCGGGAACTGATTTTATGCCATTATCAGTTGATTATAAAGAAAAATTTGCCTCTTCAGGCCGTTTTCCAGGTGGTTTCCTTCGTCGTGAAGGTCGTGCTTCGGACTACGAAATCCTTGTTTCCCGTCTTGTTGACCGCGCTTTGCGCCCTTTGTTCCCTGATGATTTTCACGCGGAAACTTTTGTTACAGTAACACTTTTCTCTGCCGACGGTATCGATATGCCTGATGCATTGGCTGGTCTGGCTGCTTCGGCTGCCTTGGCAGTTTCGGATGTGCCTTTCAACGGTCCAATCTCAGAAGTACGTGTTGCACGTATCAATGGCGAATTTGTTGTAAACCCTACTTTCGAACAATTGGAATCGGCTGATATGGAAATCATGGTTGCTGCTACGCTTGATAATATCATGATGGTAGAAGGCGAAATGAAAGAAGTGAGCGAAGATGATTTGTTGAATGCTATGAAAGTGGCTCACGAAGCTATCAAAGTTCAATGTCAGGCTCAGTTGGAGTTGATGGAAGCGGTAGGTAAAACAGTAAAACGTACTTATTGCCACGAAGAAAACGACGAAGATCTGAAAAAAGATATCTGGGCAAAAACATATGATAAAGTGTACGAAGTGGCTGCATCTTGCAACACAGACAAACACTCACGCGTTGATAACTTCAAAGCTGTAAAAGCTGAATATATTGAAAGTCTTGATCCTGAAGTAGCAACAGCTAAAAAAGGATTAATCAGCAAATACTACCACGATGTTGAAAAAGAAGCTATGCGTCGTTCTATTCTGGACGAAGGCAAACGTCTTGATGGTCGTAAAACAACTGAAATTCGTCCTATCTGGTCAGAAGTTGATTACCTTCCGGGAGCTCACGGTTCAGCTGTGTTTACCCGTGGTGAAACTCAATCGTTGACAACTGTTACCCTGGGTACCAAAATGGATGAGAAGCTGGTTGACGAAGCCCTGATTCGTGGCAAAGAACGTTTCTTGTTACACTACAACTTCCCACCATTCTCTACCGGTGAAGCCCGTGCATCACGTGGTGTTGGTCGTCGCGAAGTTGGTCATGGTAACCTGGCACTTCGTGCATTGAAAAATATGATCCCTGATAACTACCCTTACGTTGTACGTGTGGTTTCTGATATTTTGGAATCAAACGGTTCTTCTTCAATGGCTACGGTTTGTGCCGGAACATTGGCGTTGATGGATGCAGGTGTACAAATCAAGAAACCGGTTTCAGGTATTGCCATGGGATTGATTTCTGAAAATAAAGGTAAAAACTTTGCTGTTCTTTCTGATATTTTGGGTGACGAAGATCACTTAGGCGATATGGACTTCAAGGTAACCGGAACAAAAGACGGTATTACTGCTACTCAAATGGATATCAAAGTTGACGGACTTTCTTACGAAATTCTTGAAACAGCATTGAATCAGGCTAAAGCCGGTCGTATGCATATCTTGGGTAAAATTCAGGAAACGCTGGAAGCTCCACGCGAAGATATGAAACCAAATGCTCCTCGTATTGTGGCTATGTTCATTCCGAAAGAAATGATCGGCGCAATCATTGGCCCTGGTGGAAAAATCATTCAAAACATGCAGGCTGAAACAGGTGCTGTTATTACAATCGAAGAACAAGGTGACCAAGGTCGCGTAGAAATTGCTGCTAACAACAAAGCTGCTATCGATGCTGCCATTGCTAAGATTAAAGGTATTGTTGCAATTCCTGAAATTGGCGAAACTTATCCTTCGAAAGTAAAATCGGTTATGCCTTATGGTGCATTCGTTGAATTTATGCCGGGTAAAGAAGGTTTACTTCATATCTCTGAAATCGACTGGAAACGCATTGAAACAATGGATCAGGCCGGTATCAAAGAAGGCGATATGATTGATGTAAAATTGTTGGAAATTGACCAGAAAACTGGTAAATTCAAACTCTCCCGCAAAGCGTTGATGCCACGCCCTCCACGTGAAGAAAAACCAAAAGCGGAATAAGAAGCTTAAAGTTGAATACAGAAGAGCTGCAATCCAATCGGGTTGCAGCTTTTTTTATTGTCTTAAGTCTGATTGTGAATTCCCACATTATTTTTTATTGTCATAGCTATTTATGCCATTCAATACATTTTTTCTCTTTACTTTTGCAAAACAATGTTTTAATATCCTGTCAATGAAAATAAATCAACTTGTCTTTACACTTTTGATCATTATTTCTCCCTCGGTTTTTGCTGTTGACCCGATTGAGACCTTTGTGAATAATCCATTGTTGGAGAATGCGAATATCAGTTTGTTGGTGAAAGATGTAAATACGGGTGAAGTGCTGTATCAGTTTCGTCCGAATAACAGTGCCACACCCGCTTCGACAATGAAGGTTGTTACTACGGCAACTGCACTTGAGTTGCTTGGTTCTGATTTTCGTTTTGAAACAAAATTGGAAACTGATGGTGTAATTGGGGCAGATAGTACGCTGACAGGTAACTTGTATATTCATGGTGGAGGTGACCCTACTTTAGGTTCTGAAAAGTTGGGCGAGAAAGATTTCTTTCCAAAATGGATTCAGGCGTTGAAAGATGCGGGAATTAAACGGATTACCGGACGAATTATTGGTGACGAAAGCATTTTTGAAACACAGGTCATGAATCCAAAATGGACGTGGGAAGATATGGGGAATTATTATGCACCCGGGATTCATGGGATTTCGTATTTGGACAATACATACAAAATGGTGTTTCGCTCTGGTAAAATAGGTACTACACCTGAAATTTTGCGGGTTGAACCTGAGATTCCCGGATTGGGTATGGACAATCACCTGAAGAGTACTTCTGTGAGTTACGACAATGCTTATTTTTATGGTGCTCCTTATTCCAACGAGCGAAGTGTGTATGGCGAAATTCCTGCCAATCGGGCTGAATTTACAGTGAAGGGAGATATTCCTAATCCCGCATTATTGCTCGCTCAACACCTAACACAAAATCTGAGAGATGATGGATTTACCGTTGGTAGTTTTCCGTTGGTGCAATTACTCCCAACATCCGATGAACGAAAGATAATTTATACGCATTATTCGCAGGCATTGCGGGAAATTGTAACAGAAACAAACATAAAGAGCAATAACCATTTTGCCGAATATATATTTAAATATTTAAGTACGAAAGATGATAAGATCGGTTCTACTAAAGAATCCATAGCTGCTATCCGTTCTTATTGGAAATCGAATGGACTACCTGTCGATCAACTTTTTCAATTTGACGGTTGCGGACTTTCGCCCTGCGATGCTGTTTCTGCTAATTTCTTTGTTGAATTGCTCACTTATATGAAAACAAAAAGTAAGTATGCTGATGATTTTTACAACAGTTTGCCTGTAACGGGTGGTCGTGGAACATTGTCGACATTGCTCGTAAATACAGCTTTGCAGGGTAAGGTTCATGCCAAGAGTGGAACTATCGAAAGTGTGAAATGCTATGCTGGTTATATTGAGTTGAAAAACCGGACGCTTGTATTTGCCCTTATGGTGAACAATCCCAATGGTACAAGCCATGCGGTGGTGAGTAAAATGGAGGATTTTCTTTTGAAGGTTGCAGGATATGCTAAGCAGAAATAAAATGCAGAATAGTTTTTTTATACAACAAACCAATTCTACAAACGATTTGCTTAAAAGCATGTTGCGTGAGCAGCAGTTGCCCGAAGGCTATGTTGTGCATACAGGTTTTCAGAAAGCGGGAAAGGGGCAAGCAGGTAATTCCTGGGAATCAGCAGAAGACAAAAATTTACTCTTTAGTTTGGTGCTTTATCCGCTTCGAATTAAAGTTGAAGAGCAATTCCTGATTTCCCAACTTGTGAGTGTGGCAATAAAGAAAACGCTCGATGCCTACACCGAGAATATAAGCATAAAATGGCCGAACGATATTTACTGGAACGATAAAAAGCTGGGTGGTATACTCATTGAGAATTCGTTGCAAAGCGGCCGCATTAAATCAACAGTAATTGGTATTGGTATCAATGTAAACCAACAAAGTTTTGTGAGCAATGCACCCAATCCTGTTTCGTTGTTTCAAATAACAGGTAATGAGCATAATGTTGAAAAATTACTAATTGATATCAGGGATAATATTCTGAATGAATACAAATTTTATAATCCATCAATGATTCGGGCTACTTATGGTGAAGTATTATATCGTAAGATCGGTTTTCATGCTTATAAAACCGAAAATGAATCTTTTTTTGCACAATTGGTTGCTGTTCATCCGGATGGTTGCTTAGAGCTTGAGACTGAGGCAGGAAAACATAAAAATTTTTATTTTAAAGAGGTGCAATTTGTGTTATAAATACGATGATTTGATTTCAGACCTCCGATTAGATAACATAAGAACAGAATGGCAGAACAACACAAGGATCCGTTACATGGTGTAACGCTAAAAATGATACTGAAGGAACTTGTTAGCCACTATGGGTGGGATGAGTTAGATAAGCGTATTCGGATAAACTGCTTTAGCATTAACCCAAGTATTAATTCGAGTTTGAAGTTCTTCCGTAAAACACAGTGGGCAAGAGTGAAGGTTGAGGAATTGTATGTTGAATATAAACATATTATCGACTAATATGTCGTCTGTCGAGTCTGTATTTCAATGTTTTTAGCCTGTTGTAGATTCAATTTGTAATATTCAGATTAAAATGTAACTTTGTAACTTAAAATCTGATAATCTAGTATATACTCATGCACATCACCCGCATTCTGAAAATTGCGCTTGCCTTTTTGGTTATAGTTCATTGTTCCACTATCTCTGCCCAACTTCATTGGGAATCAATCGTCCTCGAATCGAATACATGGAAATATTTGGCGGCAACTTCGGCACCACCTGCCACCTGGTATCAAAGTAATTTTGTTGATACTGGTTGGAGTTCCGGCGTTGGTGGACTTGGTTATGCAGATAATGATGATGCTACAGTTGTTACGGCTTGTAATTCGCTTTATATTCGCACTCAGGTTAATGTACCTGATGTCAGTGTAATAAAGGATTTGGTGTTGGATATCGACTACGATGATGCATTTATTTTATATATAAATGGGGTGGAATGTGCCCGTTCAACAAACGTAACAGGAACTTTTCCTGCATATAATACTACACTTTCGGTTGATCATGAGGCTAAAATGTATGCTGGTGGATCACCAGAGCGTTTTGCTCTTAAAACTTCCTCGCTGGTGGCGGGAGTCAACACCTTTGCTTTACAAATCCTCAATCAGGGAATTTCTTCAAGTGATTTGTCCGCACGTGTTTTCGTACAGGCTTATGTCAACTCTTCGACAACTTTATTTCATGCTACGCCTTCGTGGTTTTCGGAGCCTGTAAGCTTTGAAGCCAGTAATCTACCATTGATATTTATCAATACCAATGGTCAGACTATTATTCAAAATTCTAAAATAATGGCGAATATGAAGGTACTGAATAGCATTTTGGGTGCGAATAATGTTAATGATACTGTTTTTGAATATAATGGCAAAGTAGGAATTGAAATTCGTGGAAACAGTTCGGCAGGTTTTGCTAAAAAAAGCTACACAGTGGAAACGCGTAATGCGGATTCAACAAACTTGAATGTCAGTCTGCTTGGATTGGGTAAAGAAAACGATTGGGTATTTCATGGGCCATATCCGGATAAAACATTAATGCGAAATGTATTGGCTTATAATTTGGGCAATCGTACAGGCAGATGGTCGCCCAAGACTCATTTTTTTGAATTGTATTTGAATGGAGCTTATAGTGGTGTTTATGCATTGGTAGAAAAAATTAAAAACGACAAAAGTCGTCTTAATTTGGCGAAACTTAGTGCTACCGATACAATTGGAGATGGTTTGACTGGTGGATATATATTGAAGTTGGACCGTCCCGAATCAACTGATTTAGAAGGGAAAGATTATTGGATTTCGCCGTACAAGGCTCCTACAGCCTACCAACAGAGGGAGTTTTTTTTGCATGTTGATCCGGATGGGACTGATATTAAGCCTGTTCAGCGAAATTATATTAAGAATTATATAACGAATTTTGAAAATGCATTGTACAGCACGAGTTATACCGATCGTGTGAAGGGGTATTATTCATATGTTGATATTAATTCCTTTGTTGATTATTATATTATTAACGAACTCGCACGTAATCTTGACGGCTATCGCATCAGTACTTTTATGTATAAAGATAAAGATAGTAAAGGTGGTAAGCTCACAATGGGCCCATTTTGGGACTATGATATCTCGTTTGGTAACGCTAACTTTTTCTCTGCAGGAAGTACAACGGGTTGGATTGTAGATGGAATGGGTAATGCTGATAGCTATGCCATGCCGTTTTGGTGGCAAAAACTCAGGCTTGACCCCATCTTTAATTCATTGTTGAAACGCCGTTGGAATGTATTGAAGACTGAATTCATTAATACTACCTCTCTGAATAATCTGATAGATTCCTGTGCTTATGATTTGCGTACAGCTCAAAAACGAAATTTCCAGACATGGAATATACTTAATACATATGTTTGGCCTAATAATTACGTTGGTGGAACCTATGAAAATGAATTGACATATCTGAAAAACTGGCTTAGAGACAGAATTACATGGATAGATGGTCAAATTCAGCCAATTGTAGATGTTATTCAGGCTGTTCCTGATTTAAAAACGATATCTATTGAGGTGCAGGCCTATCCAAACCCTTTTGTTGAGGATATAAATTTCAAATGTTGGCTTCCGGTCGGAGCTGAGGTTGAAATTGCAGTTTTTGATATATTGGGCAAACAAGTGCTTGTTCACAAAGAATATCTAAAAGATGGAGTTAGTACTATTCCGTTGAAAATTAATTCTACTACTTATCCCGCCGGTATATTTATGTATCAGATAAAACTTGATGGCAAAATACAAACTTCAGGAAAGTTGGTGAGAATGTAGGTGGTTTTAGTAGTCTGATTTTTATTGAAATTGAAAGGCCTTTGGAATAATCAAATTGTCCAAAGGCCTTTTGTGCGTTTTCTGGTATAAAAAAAAGAAAGCTCTCCCCAAAGGGAAAGCTTTGCAGTTTGAGAAAGAAAGCGGCAATTATTTCTTTGCGCTAGACAAAGATGCTTTTCTGAATTCTTTCAATAATTTTTCTAAATCAAGAGAAGCTTTACGAGCACGAGTACCAGCAGCTTTATTACCTTTTTCAACTTGCAAATTTGCATCTGTAGCAAAAGCCTCAAATTCAGCTTTAATTTTGTTTACTAATTCTTCCATTTTTTTTGACGATTTTAAGTTTATATGTGGCCGTACGTAGCCGTACAGTCGATTTAATAGTGCAAATATACACATTTAAGTATAATCACAAAAAAAATAATAAAAAAAAATGAATTTTGACTAATATTTCTTTGATTAAGGGGCTAATTTGGTGTTTAAACCCTTGTAAAAGCAAAACGCGAACAGACTTTTTAGTCTATTCGCGTTTTTAGCGTGGTACCACCAGGAATCGAACCGGGGACACAAGGATTTTCAGTCCTTTGCTCTCTTCACCTCAAAAAGCTGCGCTTTTCGAGGCTACCAACTGAGCTATTGCACTTTATGTGGGTGTATATTTCCTAAATCAATCAACTGTCTTTGTCGGTTTACCAATTGGTTTACTTTTAAGGGTAAAAGCAAGAATTGATTAATAAATAGTTGTTAAATAATTAAGATATTTTGAACCTGAGCACTCTCAATGTTCTATGTAAATGTACGGATTTATTTTTAATCTACAAAGAAAGTTGGCTGATAAATCGCATGTAAATCCCTGTTTATTAGTGTTTTTTTGTTAGGCTCTATATATTGAATTTTTAGGTGTTAATTGAGAAAAAATGATTTTCATAAAATGAAGTAAGGGGGGGATAAGGGAAACTGTTCATTTATTCTCGACATATATAAAAAATATTTTTTCAGTTTTATAAAAAAGGATTGAATTTATAAATTCGGCTGAACTTCATTTCTGGAATTCAGCCGAATAATTGTTTGCTAGATAAAACAGAAGTGCTAACACTAAATCTATATTTAATACAGTGGTTGTTTTTGATGAATTTTATTATAGGTCAATATCATCATCCAAAATTTTACCGTCGCGATTTATTAATAATCTTGTTTGTCTTTCTCTGTGTTTCTCTGTCATTACTCCAACTATCGCTACTGGCTCTTTTACCCCTGCAAACATTCCAAAGCTTTCATATATATTATTGTATTTGCATTTAATTACTAGTTTGTTTGACTTATTTATAAATCCCCACAAGTTATCAATGTTGACTCCTGCCATGCCGTTACTAAACATAAATACTCTAAAATATTGAAATGGAATAATTATATTTCCAAATTCATTTATAAATCCCCATTTCCCATTTAAATTGCATGCGGCCAAACCTTCAGAAAAATTTAAGCAATTATTATAGATAGGTTGAATTATTACGCTACCGTTTTCATCTTTAAATCCAAACTTAAAGGTGTCTTGATTTTTGAATATTGAGAGTTTTTTTTCCATATATAGATTGATTTAATTGAATATGTTGTTGTTTGATTGCTGGCAAATAGTAAATGCTTGCTTTTAGCTACTCTGCAATCGAAGCCATGCGCGAATAAAGAGCCTGCGTTAAACGAAGATTCTATTTTATTTCTACAGTCAGAGCCATAGTTTCAAGATATTTTTTTGCAACCTGTTGATATTTTTTTGAACAAGAAATTTTTAGTTCATACAAGTCGTAATCGTAATTGTTTTTCATGAAATAATACATTGTATTCACCATTGTATCACCAACACATGAAACTTTGAAACGAAGCGTTTTGTCACCTAACTTATATACTCCGTAGTCAATTAATTTGTAGCCATCAACTGATTGATTATTAAACGACGCTTTAGTCTTAATGCTAGTTTTAAAGGCATCGTCAATGGAATGCTTGATGCTATCAGAGTATTTATGTGCTGAGATTGCCGTACTTCCTTGAGGTAAGTTAATCAAAGCCATAATCAATAAATTTGGGTTGACTTCTTGCATTTGTGAATAAAAATCCTCTCTTCTCAAATCTTTAAAACCACCCTTAATGTGAAATGAAAATCTATCATTATCGACACTCACTAAAGTTGAATCAAATTTTATATCCGAAATGCTAGCCACGTTACCTTTCGATTTGGTGCAAGATAGAAACAAAACGACCACAATTGCAGTTGTCATTACAATTGACCAATATTTGTTATAATTTCTCACAAAAATTTGTTGATTTGATTATTATTGGTTAATTGAATTGCTCCTGAAGTAAATTTCTCTTTGACAACGTGTAAATAAAATATGAACTGCAATTCCTGTGTATTAACACTTCTGCAAATGACGAGGCAAAAACTTACTTCTAGTATGAATAAGGCGAAGTCATCCACTGAACAAATGAGCTTTTGGGCAACCACGGAATACACTAACACGTATATTTAATATTATAGTGCTAATTGAGTCTGTCCTGCAAAAACAATTCTGTAATAAAAAACATTGTTGTGCTTAACTAACTTATAGTCACTAATGCTTATGTAGACGTTTTTGTTTGTGAGATAGAAGTTATGGAAGTAAACTCTTTTGCCAGATTTGGGCTCATCAAACGTTTGACCCCTATATTCACAATCCCAATACTTATTTTCTCCATTTCTAACAATATAGATTCTTGTAGGTGTAACTGTAAGTTCTGTTTCTGAACTTATTGCATACCCATTACTGTCAAGTATATATTTTATGTAATATGTTTTGTTTGGATTACCTGCGTATACACCAAAAAATCCCGAAGACATAATTATTGATAAAAGTAATATTTTTAGCGTTTTATGCATAAAGATTATTGTTTTAAATAGTCAGTTGTAGTTTAAACTTAATCATAATTGACTAGGAGGAAATCTATTCCAGATTAATTTGGGAATATCATTAGTTTAGTGCCCCCAGTTGCTTTGACCCAGTATGAGACTTCTGCATAATTGCTTAATTCACTTGCATTGATTTTTTCTAAATCGCGACTAATTACAGTGCTATTGCCAAATTCATCTTTCTGATTGTCGTAGACTAATTTAATGCTGTATATCCCACTTTTTCCTTTTAGGGCATTAAAAACCTCTTTGTCTAAAGTCTCAAAATCACCATCAATTTGATTAAACCCGACCCTACTCATTCCACAATCAAAATTTGTTATTGTTAAAGTAGACCCCTCTATCTTTATGTATTTAGAAAAGTTATTACATGAAATTAATAATGTAGCAAGGCTTAAAACAATGATTAGTTTCTTCATATTTTTTTTATATTTTATTTTTTACCTACTCTTAAAGCTTTTCGGTTTCCGCTGTGTTTTTGCATACTAATGGACATAAAAAAAGCGTGGGAACTGTAAATCTACCACTTCTCAGAGGGTCTCGACACCCTACACCAAATGATAGACAACAGCCCCACGCCTATAGGTATAGACATGGAGCGTTTGTTGCTATCATCCTTGGTGTTATGAAATTGTCGAGATTTCTGAAAAGGATAATATTTTAAAACGCTTTTATTTTTATATGTAATGCAATTGTCGCTACAATTGACGAAGCATTTTACAGAAATAACCATAAGTATAGTCTTGTAAAATGATTTACAAATGTACTTAAATAAATGTTTTTTACAAGGATTTTATTGTATTTTTTATATCTAAAAATAAAAGAGCCTGAATGAACTAAATCATCAGGCTCGTAATTATTAATGCGGGGTTTATTCGAATATCATTTTATCCCGAATTATGGTTATGCAATCTGTTGTCTTTTTATCTATTTTTGGGGAATGTCTTTTTATTTCGAACCAACTTGATAGGTCTGTTGCTTTGGCTTTTTTGATTTTGCCATATGCTTCTTTTATTTCAAGCGTAGTGTAAACGTTCTGTAGGATTGTTTTACATTCATTCGCTGATTTTGTAATGCCTTTTTTTAATCCCGCATCAGCTAAACAGTGGACTATTTTACTATCAGTTGAAAGGCATAAGTCATTTTTAATGATTTCCCTTTTGATATTGCTGACATTATAGTTCATGCCTTTTACTTTTTCAACTCCTAACACTTCAAATGCTTCTTTGATGAGGGGTTTTTCTTGTTCAATAAGCCCTATTCTTTCGCTGATATTGCCAATATAAAACAGCGGTGTCTCTGTTTTTAAAATTGCATATTCATCAAATAATTGTTTGAATGATATTCTTGCTGAGGGATTAGCTACCAATTGGTCAGTGTAAATCCTTACTTCTTCATCTAGGACGGTAAAACCATATTTGTGGTATTCATCTTTAAGTGTCACCCTCGTACTATATAAATGGTGAGTGATTTTAAAGTTGACCATATCAAGTTTGATTAGGTTTTCATCGAAACAAAGTAAATCGTATTGTTTGTGAACATATATTTCATTCAGACCTGCTTTATTGTTTTTTTCAATTAATCGTATGGTTGTTGCTCTGCTCTCATTGTCCATGTTATTTACATCGGTTATTCATTTTTTTGTCTTTTTGATTTGGCTTTCAGAATGCAACTTAAATTCAGCGTATGAGACAAACTGATTGTAACGAGTTTCAGAAAATATATGTGTTATCTCAGTTTTGTAACGTGAGTTTCGAATTCTACCGCATATTTGAATGATTAAGGTTGAAATATCCAACAATGTATGCGATTTGTTTTTATCGCTGACAATATATGTTCTGCCGTTATCGTCGTAAATATCGCAACCCTCGAAACATGTAGATGTATAAAAGTTGATTGGCTTTACTGGGTCTATTGTTGTGGCAATTTCGTATTCATCTCCCAATTTCTTTTGATTACTTTTTCTTCCTCTGCCGGGTGAGGAATTATTTGAGCATATAATCCGCACCTGATGTGGTTGCAGATTGGCTTTCTTTATTACATCGGCAATAAAATCTACACTGTTGACAAAGAAGTGTAGATTGCCAAACATTTTACCTGTAAGCACTTCGTTAATCAATCTGTAAACCTCATTTGTCGGTTTTGTTGTTATTACCGGTTTGATGTTTATGTTGACAGTGTCAGGCCACTCAACTTCAATAATAGGTAAATCTTTTAGCTCTTCGAGCATAAATTCATCTTCAATGGGTGTAGCTGTCATATATGTAACTCTGTTGAATTTCCTACTATGAAACAGCACTTTCTTTACTGCCTCATTTCTGAAAGCATAACTGTTGAATAAAATATGCCACTCGTCAACAAGTAAATAGAATTGTTGATAAGGTTTATATCCGTTTTGTTCCAACAAGTTGATAACATATTCGAGCCTGTCGTATGTTACAGCTATTTTCTTTTTCTCATTGTTTTGTAGATAATCTATGATTTCAACTTCAGTAACACCCTGATAAACTCCAAGTAGGTTGCTGTTTTGATCTGTTTTGTTTTTTATTACGTTGACATAGGGCATTGCAATAATTGTATCTAATTCATTTTTAATGGCAATTGTAGTGCCACCACATCCTGTTTTGCCTTTGTCAAATAGGCAATTGACTGGAAGTATAGTCATGAAATCGCTCAGATATTCATCTGAGGCTTTAGCGGTTAAAATTCTTCTTTCCACCTTTAATCGTATTAGTTTATGGTCGTTTTATCTGGGCGTGTGGCGGACGGATTTTATGCTATTTTTTTCTTTGTAAATGTTTTTCGGGTTTCCGAATATAAAAATCCGTCTAATTATCTGTTATGGTAGGAATGTAAATCTATTGAATATTATTCTCTCAGGAACTTTATATGGGGAAATGACGATTTAGAATATAAAAATCCGGCAGTAGGGATAAAAATGAAAGACGGCTTTAGCCTGCCTTTCTGTCTTCTGTCATTTTGTCCGATTGTGTGAGTTTAGTTGCTTCGGAAGCAAGTTTCATTGAAAATTAGCACTATTCATTAATGATTATTTTGTGTGTGCTTCTTGTTGTATATAAATGATTATCTTTACTTTATATACAAAGATACCATTAAATAGTCGTAAAAAATCCATAAGGACTGAAGAAAATTCTGTAAGGGTGAAATCCCTGCAATAACGCCTTAATAAAGTAAGATAATTGACTATTTATCTTTATTGTTAGTCAAATGCCAAACTTTTGAGTCAAAATAAGAGTATTTGTGTGTGAGATTTGACACAAATATCAGTGAATTGCTATTTGTGAATTTGTATTTTACTTTGGCATACTGTTTGAATAAAATGTTTTAGAGGAAGTCAGCAGAAACGTCTGTCAAACGAACTCAGTTATATGCAAATGTAACTATTATGGTCACAAATGGTTAAGCTTTTTTGTGTGGTCGTATTTATAGATACAGCGCTTATCCTAAAAAAGCAATAGAAGTCCACAAAGGAGAGTGGGGTCAGTCAATGCCCATGTAAGTTGACAAAACCAGAAATTCATTAAGAATTATGGAAAATATTCAATTAAAAAATCATTCAGGAGAGAATGAAGTAGCAAAAACAACAAATGTTGCAAGTCGTAAAAAGAGAAAACGTGATGAGTCGCCTTATTTGAAGATTAGGTCAAAGGCCGCTAATATCTTTAGGAATCAAATTGATAAGTCTGTAAAGACTAAAAAAATGTCAATTGAAAGAGCTTTGGATAAAGTGATTTCGGGAGATTACACAAAAAGTCGATTTTTAGCGGAATTTCGAGCAAATGTTGATATGCTGTTGGATAGTAAGCGTTTTGAAAAAGACTGTAAGCAACATAAGCTCAAACCATTCAATGCTGCAACCCATATCGTGTTTGACGGGGCTAGCAAAATTGAATTGGTTCTCAAAAATGGGCTTTATCCAAATTATTCAACTCGACTCACTGAATTGGTTGAGCCGTTATTTACTGAAGAAGATCTTCAAAAAGCTTCGACTGTAATTTCGACACAGGCTGAGACAGTAGATGATTAAAAAAAAGAGCTCTCCTTCGAAAGAAAGAGGGCTCTTCGTTTTTACAATAAATTTTTCATTGCTTCATCAATTTGCGAATTTTCAAAGCCATCCAGATAAATTCTTGTTACCTTTTCTGAGCTGTGTCCTAATGATTCGCTTATTATTGATGTAGCTACCCCTGAGCGCTTTAAAACGGTTGCAAATGAGTGACGAGCCACATACGTTGTAATGTCGATTTGCATTTTCAATTCTTTTCCAAGTTTCTTTAATTGTGCATTTACCTTTGTGATTACTTTGTGAATGCGGTTAGCTGTTTGTTGCTCTGTTATGTGGTAATTGAATAATATTGGAAATAAATACTTGTTTTCTGGATTTTGATATTTATAAATTATTTCCAATGCTTTTGGTTGTAGTGGTAGCTTTATGAGTTTACCCGTTTTCTTTCTGGAATAAATGAGCTGATTTTCAATTATGTTTTCTTTGGTTAGAAAAGCAATGTCAACAAAATTAATGCCTCCCATGAAATAAGTAAATGTAAAAATGTCAATGGCTAGTTGAACGTGTGATTTGTTGCTGTTGTAATCTATTACTTTTTGAATATCGGATTTTGTGAGTGCTCTTTTAGCTGTTTCTTCATGTAATTTTGAGACTTTGTATGTGTGGAAAGGATAACACTCAGGATTGACAAATTTTTCAGTTATAGCGATATTGTACATCATTCTGAGTGTTCTAAATCTTATTCCAATAGTATTTTCTGCAATGCCCTCGCTTCTTAACCATACTTCGTATTTCCGTAACCAACTAACGTCTATGTCCGAAAAATAGATATTTAGATGTTTATTGAATTTTAGAAGTGAATTGTAGACTTGTTTACATGAAAGGGCGTAACCTTTTCTTTTGGTAGACTCCAGTTGCTCAATTTGACTCAAAAAAACCTGCTCTACCGTTTGTAAAATAAATGGTTTGTTTACTGAGTCAATCAGTGAATTAGTTGTGTACTCCTTAGCAGTAGTGTTTAACTCCAAAATCGTTTGAGTGAAAGCCTTTTTCTTTTCTGAAATTAGCTGTTCAATTTGTTCTTTATTTGGACAATTGCGCTTTGGTTTACTCTTCGTAAAGTCCCAAAATAGTGGGTTTACAGATATTCCAAGGCTTTTGTAGGTTCTTTTTCCGTCTTTGCAGACACGAATCATAAGTGGATTTTCACCGTTTGAGAGAGTTTTCGACTTGTAACAGAGTACGTTGACGCTTGCATTCATGTTGAATTTTGGTTTACCTCTTGGTTTACCGTACAAGCTAAATCAATTGAAAATCGAGTGGGAGAGGGTAGAAATAAATGGAATATTACATAAAAGAAAAAGCACCTAAACTATTGAGTTTAAGTGCTTTTTAGCGTGGTACCACCAGGAATCGAACCGGGGACACAAGGATTTTCAGTCCTTTGCTCTACCAACTGAGCTATGGTACCTTTCGGCTTAGCGGGTGCAAATATACGGCCTTTTTTTGATTGTGCAAGGCCTTGAGATGAAAAAGACTGAAAAAAGTTCAGCTTTTTGTTGAGTTGTTGCATAAGGAAAAACTATGCCTGCATTAAAATGGCTGGATTTCAGCGGAAAACAATTGAATTGGGATTTAATCCAATATTCTCAATTTTGTAATTTAATTTTCCGTTGCGCTTAAAACACAGCAAATCTCCCTTCACTGTATAGCTTCGGGCATCGGTGAGATAGACATTTCCATTGGCAGGATGAACAAAAATACCAAAAGGACTTTGTAAAGTAGTATTATCGGTGATAAAGTTCTCTGAAATAATCTGCTCTTTCTTACAATCAAAAGTTTTTACCCAATAGGTATTTTTTATATAATCGTAGTTGTAGAGATAAGCTGTATCGTTATGAATAGTAAAGTTAATGGCGGGCAAGTTGTTGAATGTTTGTGCCACTTCATTGGTTTGCCCGTTTATACGAACGAATTTTGCTTTTATATTTCCATTATCTCCACGTGAAATAGCATATATATCGCCTTCGTTATCGGCTTGAAGCTTATATGGATTTAGTCCAACAGCGATTTTCTTTATTTCGGAAAAGTTGCTCAGGTCGATCACAGAAACGGTATTGTCGAAGTTCGGTGCATCCAAGCCACCCGAATTGGCCACATAGAGGTTCCCGTTGGCTGCGGTTATTCCATCCGGGTTTCTGCCTGCAGTGATGATGGCGTCAACAGTAAGTGTAGCAGTGTCAATGCGAGCCACAGTGCCGTCGAAAGAACATACATAGGCTTTGCTTCCACTGAATGCAATATAACGTGGTTGACGTGCGACTTTGTTTTCGTTGAAAAATGGTATTCTACGAATGGAAGCTCCGGTTTTTAAATCGAGCACTTCCACTTGTGACGAAACATTAACTACTATCCACAGTTTACTTCCATAACGTTGCATGTCGTTGGCCGTATCGCCAAGCCCGCGGTCGTTTTGATACAGAAAATAATTAGTGTTGATGGTTCTGTTATTAAAATTAATAAAGCTCAGTGTGCTGTTGTTCAGGTTGAAAAGCCCTTCGGAAAGAACGTACATTTGCCCTGTCTCACCTGGTGTGTCGGGCAAATCGATGGGTGTGGGCACATCTTTCATGTCGTCGCATGCTGCACAAAGGAATATTGCAAGTAAAAGTGTGGCTGTTTGTAAAAAATTTCTCATTGTTTTGTTTGAAAATAGAAAACCTTACAAAAGTACATCAACTAAATCAGAAATTGTATATTATTGGATTCGGAGTTTTCTGCTTTGTGCTAGAATTATTCCTAATCCATTGTAAAACAATAAATAAATCTTAATTCATTATTTCGAACAATGGTGTTGTAACTCAAATTCATGTTTTTTGTGTATTTTTGCAAACCTAATTAAAAATAGAAGAAAATTACGAATGAATAATATCCGCAATTTCTGTATTATAGCCCACATTGATCACGGGAAAAGTACCTTAGCCGACCGACTTTTAGAATACACAAATACTGTAGCCGGCAAGGAAATGCAAGCTCAGGTTCTTGATAATATGGACCTTGAGCGTGAGCGTGGTATCACAATTAAGAGCCATGCTATCCAAATGAATTACAAACTCAATGGGGAAGAATATATTTTCAACCTGATTGATACTCCGGGACACGTGGACTTTTCGTATGAAGTATCGCGTTCCATTGCAGCTTGCGAAGGTGCATTGTTGATTGTTGATGCGACTCAGGGTATTCAGGCTCAAACCATTTCGAATTTATATATGGCCATTGAACATGATTTGGAAATTATTCCAATCATGAATAAGATGGACATGGATAATGCTATGCCTGAGGAAGTGGAAGATCAGATTGTGGAATTGTTGGGCTGTAAACCGGAAGATATTATTCGTGCCAGTGGAAAAACCGGTATGGGTGTAATGGACATTCTGGAAGCTATTGTAACCCGCGTTCCAGCTCCAAAGGGTGATCCCGATGCACCGTTACAATGTTTGATTTTCGACTCGGTATTTAATTCATTCCGTGGTATTATTGCTTATTTTAAAATTGAAAACGGCACCATCAATAAAGGTGATCTGGTAAAATTTGTAAATACGGAAAAAGAGTATTCTGCCGAAGAAATTGGTATTTTGAAGCTGGAAATGTCTCCCACTAAAACGCTGAGTGCAGGGAATGTGGGCTATATTATTTCGGGTATCAAAACTTCTAAAGAGGTAAAAGTGGGTGATACAATTACCCATGTAAAACACCCTTGCGAAAGCCATATTGAAGGTTTTCAGGAAGTGAAACCGATGGTATTTGCCGGAGTTTACCCTATCGAAACCGAGGATTTTGAAGATTTGCGTTCGTCAATTGAGAAATTGCAACTGAATGATGCCTCGTTGACTTTCGAAGCGGAATCGTCTGTGGCTTTGGGCTTTGGTTTTCGTTGTGGATTCTTGGGTATGTTGCACATGGAGATCATTCAGGAACGACTCGACCGTGAGTTCGACATGAATGTAATTACCACAGTGCCTAACGTTTCTTACAAAGTTTATACAAATAAGGGTGACTTGATCGAAGTGCATAATCCATCCGGTTTGCCTGATATCATGGCAATTGATCGCATCGAAGAACCTTATATTCGCGCATCTATCATTACCCGTACCGATTATATTGGGCAAATTATGACCCTTTGCCTTGGTAAGCGTGGTGAGCTGGTGAAACAAAATTATATTTCAGGTAATCGGATGGAACTAATCTACGATTTGCCATTAGGTGAAATTGTTTTTGACTTCTACGATCGTTTGAAAAGTATCTCTAAAGGTTATGCTTCGTTCGATTATCACATGAACGGATTCAGGCCATCGAAGTTAATCCGTTTGGATATTTTGCTGAATGGTGAGCCTGTGGATGCTCTTTCGTGTCTGATTCACGTGGACAATGCTGTTTCGCTGGGTAAACGCATGTGCGAAAAACTAAAGGAACTGATACCGCGTCAGCAATTTGATATTGCTGTACAAGCGGCTATTGGAGCAAAAATTATTTCGCGTGAAACCATTAAAGCCGTACGTAAAGATGTGACTGCCAAATGTTACGGTGGTGATATCAGCCGTAAACGTAAACTGCTTGAAAAACAGAAAAAAGGTAAAAAACGCATGAAGCAAATTGGCAATGTGGAAGTTCCACAAAAAGCCTTTTTGGAAGTGCTAAAATTGGATTAAAACATCCTTTGTTGGGGCTTGGAGCTCTATTGAGATGACTGCTATACTCATCATTGTTTTTGTTGTCGGTTATGCTGCTATTGCTTTTGAGAATACGATCAAAATCAATAAAACAGCTTCTGCACTTATAACCGGAGTTCTGTGTTGGGTAGTTTACATCTTTTTTACTACAAATAAGATGGCTGTCAATGATTCTTTGTTGAAACATTTGGGTGATATTTCGGGTATTCTTTTCTTTTTGTTGGGGGCAATGACAATCGTGGAGCTGGTTGATGTACATGATGGTTTCGAAATTATTACTGACTTTATCCGGCAGACTAATAAGCGAAGTCTGATTTGGATTGTAGCTTTTCTTTCCTTCTTTCTATCTGCCATCCTCGATAACCTCACTACGACCATTGTTATGGTTTCGCTACTTCGAAAACTAATTAAAAATCAGGACGATCGATTGCTGTTTGTCGGGATTGTAGTTATTGCTGCCAATGCCGGTGGAGCATGGACTCCGATTGGTGATGTGACTACAACAATGCTCTGGATTGGTGGTCAGATCTCTACTGCCAACATCATGCTGAAACTTTTTATTCCCAGTCTGATTTGTTTATTAGTTCCGTTGGTTATTGTTTCATTTCAACTTAAGGGAAAAGCAGAGCGGGTTAAAATTTCAACTGATTTTAGCGAAAAGCAACACACGGAAAAACAACAAAAGATCATTTTGCTTTTGGGTGTTCTTTCCCTGATATTTGTGCCTGTTTTCAAAACGCTTACTCATTTGCCGCCTTTTATGGGGATGCTGTTTAGCGTCGGGTTTATGTGGGTGGTTACTGAACTGATGCATGGAAAAGGCGATGTGGAAAAGAAAAAACATCTGACACTTGTAAGCGCGCTGCATAAGATTGATATATCCAGTATATTATTTTTTCTCGGCATTTTAATGGCGGTTGCCGCGCTTGAATCAGCTGATATATTGACTTATATGGCTAAATGGCTGTCAGCTACAATTGGAAATCTCAGTGCTATTGTAATGACTATTGGTTTATCATCGGCAATTATAGATAATGTGCCTTTGGTGGCTGCTACGCAAGGAATGTATCACCTGAATCAATATCCAATGGATAGTTATATTTGGGAATTTTTGGCATATTGTGCCGGAACGGGAGGAAGTATACTTATTATAGGTTCAGCGGCCGGGGTTGCTGCCATGGGGATGGAGAAGATTGATTTCATCTGGTATATCAAAAAGATTAGTTGGCTTGCTCTGATAGGCTATTTTTCAGGTGCTTTTGCCTATATAGTATTCGATATGTTCCTGTATTAACTACAAATTTCCATTTCAATACTGTAATTGTTTCAAATATATTTCAAATTTTATTCTTAATGCTATTTGAAAAGAGAATAGTTATTAGTAAATTTGCACCTCGTTTTTAAAAAGTAAACGAATAATCAATTATAAAAACGCAATAATTCTATGTCAGAGCTAGTTGGACATATCTCACAAATCATTGGACCGGTTGTGGATGTTTTCTTTGATTTGAAAGGAAAAGAAGAAGTAAAGTTACCTGCCATTCACGATGCCTTGAGCATCGATCGTGGAAATGGGAAAGAACTGATTGTTGAAATTCAGCAACATATTGGTGAAAATACTGTTCGTACAGTAGCTATGGATTCAACCGACGGCCTTCGTCGTGGTTTGAAAGCCGTTGCTCTCGGAACTGCTATTTCCATGCCAATTGGTGAGCAGGTAAAAGGACGTTTGATGAACGTTATCGGCGACTCCATTGATGGTATGAAATCTCTCAATAAACAAGGTGCTTATCCGATTCACCGTGAACCACCTAAGTTTGAAGATCTGACTACAAGTCAGGAAATTCTGACTACAGGTATTAAGGTAATCGACTTGCTTGAGCCTTATGTAAAGGGAGGTAAAATTGGTCTTTTCGGAGGTGCCGGTGTAGGTAAAACCGTGTTGATCATGGAACTTATCAATAACATTGCCAAAGGTCATAATGGTTTTTCGGTGTTTGCCGGCGTTGGTGAACGTACCCGTGAAGGTAATGACTTACTTCGTGAAATGATTGAATCAGGCGTAATTCGTTACGGTGAAGAGTTCAAGAAAAGCATGGAAGAAGGTAATTGGGATCTTTCTAAAATTGATTATTCTGAAGTTGAAAAATCGCAAGCTACACTCGTTTTTGGACAGATGAACGAACCTCCCGGAGCACGTTCTTCGGTAGCTTTATCGGGTTTGACAGTCGCTGAATCTTTCCGCGATGCCGGTGGTGAAGGTGGCGGACGAGATATTTTGTTCTTTATCGATAATATTTTCCGTTTTACGCAGGCAGGTTCTGAGGTTTCGGCTTTATTGGGTCGTATGCCTTCGGCAGTAGGTTACCAACCAACATTGGCGACTGAAATGGGTACTATGCAGGAACGTATTACTTCTACTAAAAACGGATCCATCACTTCTGTTCAGGCAGTTTATGTACCTGCGGATGACTTGACCGACCCTGCTCCGGCAACAACATTCTCTCACCTGGATGCAACTACCGTTTTGAGTCGTAAGATTTCGGAACTTGGTATTTATCCGGCCGTTGATCCGCTGGAATCTACTTCACGCATTCTTGATCCGCTTATTGTTGGTGAAGATCACTACAATACTGCACAACGCGTAAAACAAATCTTACAACGTAACAAAGAATTACAGGATATTATCTCGATTCTGGGTATGGAAGAGTTGTCGGAAGAAGACCGTTTGGTTGTAACCCGCGCCCGTAAAGTGCAACGTTTCCTTTCGCAACCATTTTATATGGCGGCTCAATTCTCTGGTCAACCGGGTGTGATGGTATCTATTGACGAAACTATTCGCGGATTTAAAATGATTATGGATGGAAAATTGGATTATCTTCCGGAAATGGCATTCCTCAGCGTTGGTACCATTGATGATGCAATTGCAAAAGGACAAAAACTGATTGAACAATCAAAAAAATAAGCATAGATGAAGCTTGAGATAATTACCCCCGAACAAATTTATTTTTCCGGTGATGTAACTTCGGTAACTTTGCCAGGAACAAGTGGACTTTTTACGGTGTGGGAAAATCATGCGCCACTGATTTCCTCTTTGAAACAGGGGAAAATCAGTTATATGGCTGAAAAGGTTGAAACAGAGCTCAATGTTGATGGTGGATTCGCTGAAATAAGCAATAATGTAGTTACTGTCTGCATCGAAACTGTCTAGGCATTATGCAAAAGTTATCGAACACCCTGATGAGTTTATTTGCTCTGGTTATGCTTTTGTTAGGCTGGTCAGGTTGGGGAGTGCTCAAAAGCTTATATCCTGCTGAAACATACACGTGGTATCCGTATATTCCGGCTGTGTTTTTTTTGTTGGGTATTGCAACAATATTGATTCTGACAAAGAATTATAAGTTGGAAGCCAAGAAACTGGTGAATGTTTACATGATGCTGAAACTTGCGAAGCTGGTTATGGCCATGGTTTATCTGTTGGCATTTTATTTCGTAGTTGGAAAAGATATCCGTGTTTTTGGAATTGTATTTGCAGGCTTTTACGCCATTTATATCGGGTTGGAAACCTACATTTTTTATTCTATTGAGAAACAAATCAAAAAGGAAGAGTAAATGAATCGTTTACATAAAATATTATTTTTTGTTCTTTTATCCGTATGTGTTCCGGTTGTTGGTGCTTATGCCAATGAACCTGTGCCCAACAAAGAAGAACAAAAAGAAGAAAAACAATTGGATGTGCGTGAGTTCATTCTTGAGCATGTGTCTGACTCGTATGTTTGGCATGTAACCAAGATTGGCGACCACGAGATTTCAATTCCACTTCCGGTAATACTTTACAGTCAAACTACAGGTTGGCATATGTTTAGTTCGTCTGTTTTTCACGAATCACCTTCATACGAGGGATTTACAATTGCCGAAGAAGGGAAATACAAAGGTAAAATTGTAGAAAAAGATGCAGCTGGTGCCGAAGTTCGTCCGTTTGATATATCGATAACAAAAAATGTTTTTGCGCTATTGTTTAGTAGCCTGCTGATGATTGTTTGCATTATGTATGTGGCACGGTCGTACAAGAAAAACCCTTTGCAGTCGAAATCCGGTTTTGCAGGTTTGATGGAAATGTTTATCATGAATATCAACGACGATGTTATAAAACCATGTATTGGTAAAGGTTACGAAAAATATGCTCCTTACTTGTTAACAGTATTCTTTTTTGTGTTTACAAATAATATTCTGGGATTAATTCCATTTTTTCCCGGAGGTGCTAATGTAACAGGAAACATTGCCATTACAGGCGTTTTGGCTGTAATTACATTTTTGATCGTGAATATTTCGGGAAGTAAGGAATACTGGAAAGAAATATTTTGGCCTGATGTGCCTCTTTGGTTGAAAGTGCCACCTATGTTGCCAATTATCGAGTTAGTGGGTATTTTTACGAAACCATTTGCATTGATGATCCGACTTTTTGCCAATATCTTAGCAGGTCACTCCATTGTATTGGGACTTACTTGTTTGGTGTTTGTTACTGTCAAACTGGGTCCGGCAATGAATACAAGTATGACAGCTGTTTCGATATTCTTCAGTGTCTTTATCGGATTTGTTGAATTGCTTGTTGCCTACATTCAGGCATATATCTTTACGATGTTGTCAGCTGTATTTATTGGATTGGCACGCGTAGAGCCACATCACCCTCATAAAAAGGAAGTAGAAAAATAATATAATAACCATAAAATAAATAAGTTATGTTAATGTCAATTTTATTACAAGCTGCCGCTGGTGCAGGTTTAGCTAAATTAGGCGCTGGATTAGGTGCAGGTCTTGCTGCAATTGGAGCAGGTATGGGTATTGGTCGTATTGGTGGTTCGGCTATGGACGGAATCGCACGCCAACCTGAAGCCGGTGGTGATATCCGTATGGCAATGATTATTGCTGCTGCACTTGTTGATGCTGTAGCTTTGTTTGCTATCGTAGTTTGCGGATTTATTCTTTAATTTTCAGACATAAATCTAAGGTCAAAAGACTATTTGTCTGAGTCTTCTTAGTAATATACCTTAGTATATACATTTTAGCTGGGTTAAGCAGATTCAATCTGCCTAACCTACTGCTAAGTTGTAAATTGATTAATTGTAAATTAAAAGAGTTATGGCTTTATTGTTGCCCGAATCCGGATTACTTTTTTGGATGCTTATTTCGTTTGGAATAGTTGTATTTATTCTTGCGAAGTTTGGTTTCCCTATCATTATCAAAATGGTAGAGAGCCGCAAGACATACATCGATGAGTCGCTTCTTATCGCAAAACAAACCTATGAGCAAATGGCTGTTGTCAAAGCTCAGGGCGAAGCTATTGTTGATAACGCCCGCAAAGAACAGGTGAAAATCATGAACGATGCAGCTCAAATGCGTGACCAGTTGATTAAAGAAGCCAAAGAGAAAGCAGGTATCGAAGCAGTGAAACTTATTGAAGATGCCAGAAAGCAAATTCTTTCGGAAAAAGACGATGCTATTCGCGATATTCGTCGTCAGGTAGCTGAATTGTCAGTGGATATTGCTGAAAAAGTGCTTCGTGGACAATTGGATAAAAAAACTGAGCAAATGGCCATGATTGACCGTTTGCTTGATGAAATCAATGTTTCTAAATCGTAATTTCAGATGAATACAGGACTCATACCGGTTCGTTATGCCACTGCGCTGTTGGATTTTGCCAATGTGAGCAATGAGTTGGATCGTGTGTATACCGAGGCAAAGGCTGTCACTCAAAGCTACTTCCAGTTCAATGAATTACGGACGGTACTTGATAATCCGGTGTTGGCATCTGCCGAAAAACGGAAAATTATTATTTTGTCAGCCGGCGGAAAAGTAAGTAAATCGTTTGAGCGTTTTCTGGATTTAATTCTGGAAAATAATCGCGAAAATCACTTGCACGAAATAGCATTGAAATTTATTGCATTGTACCGGAAGCAAAAAAATATCCATTACGGTAAACTTACAACGGCTTCTGTTGTTGATGCCTCTACTGAAAAACGCCTGATGACAATGGTTGAAAATACAACCGGTGGAACTATCGAAATGGAAAAGATCATTGATCCTGAAATTTTGGGAGGATTCATGTTCGAAGTCGATTTTGTTCGTTGGGATGCCAGCGTATCAGGTCAGTTAAGACGCATTCGACAAGAATACGTTGAAAAAAACAAAAAAACAGTTTAAAATCATTTACCATTTTGCCATTTACCATTGACAATTGAAATATGGTAAATTGTAAATGTTTAAATAGTAAATTATAAAAAGATGTCTGATAATATTAAGGTGAGCGAAGTATCTGAAATACTTCGGATGCAACTCGAAGGAATTGATACCAGCGTTCAGTTTGACGAAGTAGGTACCGTGCTACAGGTTAGCGACGGTGTTGTTCGTATTTATGGTTTGCGCAACGCAGAAGCCAATGAATTGCTGGAATTTGAGAACGGTATCAAAGCCATCGTAATGAACCTCGAGGAAGATAACGTAGGTGCAGTATTGTTAGGTCCAACCAGCCAGATAAAGGAAGGTTATACCGTGAAACGTACTAAACGTGTAGCTTCTATCAATGTAGGTGAAGGTATGCTTGGTCGCGTTATCAATCCGCTGGGTGAACCAATTGATGGTAAGGGAAAAATCAGCGGTGAGTTGATTGAAATGCCCCTCGAACGTAAAGCTCCCGGAGTAATTTACAGACAACACGTAAATCAACCTCTTCAGACAGGTTTGAAAGCTGTGGATGCGATGATTCCAATCGGACGTGGACAGCGTGAGTTGATTATTGGTGACCGTCAGACAGGTAAAACCAGTGTGGCTATTGATACCATTATCAATCAACGTTCAAATTTTGAAGCAGGTGATCCCGTATATTGTATTTATGTGGCTATTGGTCAGAAAGGTTCTACTGTTGCCGCTATTTATAACACATTGTTGGAGCATGGTGCAATGGATTATACTGTAATCGTATCTGCTACTGCTTCTGATCCTGCTGCACTGCAATATTACGCTCCATTTGCAGGAGCATCAATCGGAGAACTTTTCCGTGATACAGGTCGTCATGCCTTGGTTGTTTACGATGATTTATCGAAGCAAGCTGTGGCATACCGCGAGGTTTCGTTGATTCTTCGTCGTCCTTCAGGTCGTGAAGCTTATCCGGGTGATATTTTCTACCTTCACTCACGCTTACTTGAAAGAGCTGCCCGTGTTATTACACAGCAGGAGGTTGCTGAGCAAATGAACGATTTACCTGAAAGCCTCAAAGGTCGTGTGAAAGGTGGTGGTTCATTGACAGCTTTACCAATTATCGAAACTCAGGCAGGTGACGTATCAGCATATATCCCAACAAACGTAATCTCTATTACAGACGGTCAGATATTCCTTGATACTGATTTGTTTAATCAGGGCAACCGTCCTGCTATCAACGTAGGTATTTCGGTATCGCGTGTAGGTGGTGATGCTCAAATTAAAGCGATGAAGAAAGTGGCAGGAACTTTGAAAATGGACCAGGCTCAATTCCGCGAACTGGAAGCATTTACCAAGTTTGGTGGTGATATGGACCCTGTAACAGCCATGACTATCGATAAAGGACAGAAAAACTCCCGCTTATTGGTTCAGGCATTGCATGAACCAATGACTGTCGAGAAACAGGTTGCTGTACTTTATTGCGGAACAAACGGATTGTTATCTTCTGTTCCATTGAATAAAGTTCAAGATTTCCAGAAGGAATTCCTAATGGTACTTGAATTATCGCATCAGGCAGATGTATTGGATGTTATTAAAAAAGGAATTATCAACGACGAGGTAACTGATATAATCAGAAAAGTAGCTTCTGAAGTATCCAAAAGACTGGCGGTTTAGTTATAAGTTGACAATTGACAATGAACAGTTGTAAGTTGACAATTGACAATTGACAATGAACAGTTGTCAGTAAACAGTTTAAATGATTAATTCTCAAAGTATAATTATACATTATTAATTGTGAATTATTAATTAAAGATATGGCTTCATTAAAGGAAATAAAATCACGTATTCAGTCAGTAAAGTCGACTCAGAAGATTACATCTGCAATGAAGATGGTGTCTTCGGCTAAATTGCGTAAAGCGCAAAAGACCATTGAGAACTTTTTCCCGTATGAACAACGTTTGAATGGTTTGCTGAGCAACTTTTTGAGTGCCGAAGATGATCATTCTTCTGTATTTGCTGAAGTGCGCGAAGTAAAACGTGTTGCCATTGTTGTATTTTCGTCGAATTCGAGCTTGTGTGGTGGATTTAATTCCAATGTGGCTAAAGTGTTGACTCAGACTGTTGAGAAATACTCCACCTTGGGTCGTGAGCATATCCTGATTTTTCCGGTAGGAAAGAAAGTAGCTAAAGCCTGTGTGAAGTTGGGCTTTCAACCCGAAGCTAATTTTGACGCTATGGCCGATAAACCAAGTTATGCTGCCACAACTGACTTTGCCGATGAATTAATGCAATTGTTCCGAAATAAAGATGTTGATAAAGTAGAACTTATCTATCACCATTTTGTAAGTAAGAGCACGCAAAAATTGGTTGAAGAAACTTTCTTACCGATTCAATTGACTAAATCGGCTAAAGGTAGCGTAGCACTTGATTATATTGTGGAGCCGGATCGTGTGACCCTTATGGAAGAATTGATTCCAAAGGTGCTGCGCTTGAAAGTATATACAGCTTTGCTCGATTCGAATGCTTCTGAACATGCAGCACGTACGATAGCCATGCAAATGGCAACTGATAATGCGACTGACTTGCTGCAGGAACTTTCGCTTCAATACAACAAATCGCGTCAACAAGCTATTACGAATGAATTGCTCGATATTGTTGGAGGTTCGTTCGGACGGAATTAATCCTTATAGAATGAAACAAAAAAAGCTGCGAAACCCGCAGCTTTTTTTGTTTGAACTTTGCTAGGTCACAATATCTATATTGCCACTTTTCCTAAACTCACCGGGGGTTTTTCCAGCTATTTTTTTAAATATTCGGGTAAAATAAGCTGAGTCGTTGTATCCTACCTTATAAGCGATCTCAGAGAGTGTATATCTGGTGTCGTTCATTAGTTCTTTTGCTTTATTGATACGAACCATATTTATAAACTCAGACGTGTTCATCTGCATCAATGTTTTGATTTTATTATGCAAATTTGAACGACTTATATTAAGTTGATCGGCAAGATATTGTACGTCTAATTCGCTTTTTTCAAGGTTGTCCTGTATGAGTGAAAAAACCTTTTCAACAAAAGCCTGCTCGTGGTTATTTGCCGGCATAGCTAATCCTTCAAATCGTGCGAGTTCTTTGAGACGACTTTTAAGCATGTTACGTGTATGGAGTATATTGTTGATACGTACTTCGAGTTCTTCCATGGAGAAAGGTTTCGGTATATAAGCGTCAGCACCCATTTGCAAGCCTTCGAGTTTGGCTTCAGGAGCTGTTTTTGCAGTCAACATAATCACTGGTATGTGACACAAATTGATGTCAGTTTTTATTCTCTGACAAAGTTCGGTACCGCTCATCAAGGGCATCATTATGTCGGTAATTACTACATCCGGTATTTTTTCTAAAATATGATCCCACGCTTCCTTGCCATTCTCAAAACATTTTACCTTGTATTTGTCTTTAAAGTTTTTTTGAAGAAGCATTAGCAAATCTCTATTATCTTCAGCTATTACAATGTTGAACTCTTTGTTATCAAACATTTGTTTTTTTATTTCAACTTTGGCATTTTGAGGGATGTAAATGATGTCATCAATGTCGTTAGTTGATATTTTTTGTTCGTATGAGAGTGCATCACTTCCCAGTGCTTCTAAAGGCAGTTTGACAATAAACATACAACCTTTTTCAGGTTCACTTTCTACCGAAATACTTCCTTTAAGCAGTTTTACAAGTCCTGCAGTCAGCGCTAATCCTATTCCACTACTTTCTACTATGTCGTTCGAGAATCCGTCGCTGTAAAAAACCTCAAAAATTTTATTTTTTTGAACCTCGTTGAGCCCTTTACCGCTATCTTTTATTAAAAACTCTATGTAATCAGTGCTTATATCAACCGAAAAACTGATTGTACCATGTTGAGGTGTGTATTTAACCGCATTCGTAAGTAGGTTTGTTAATATTTTTTCCAGTTTGTCAAAATCGAAAAGCACCTCTGTTTCAGTATAATTCATTTTTACATTAAGGTCTATCTCTTTTTTGTTTAAAAGTGGACGATAGACACCAATAATTTGATTTACAAAATCAATAACATTCCCTTTGCTGATGTTTAATACAGCGTGGTCAGTCTCAATTTTACGAAACTCCATTAATTGATTCACTAAAAAAAGCAGGCGGGTTGCACTGCGTCTTATGGATTGTTGCACTTCGGTCACTTCATTGTTTTCTTTCTCATTTCGTTGAAAAAGCATTTCTACCGAAGCGATAATAATACTCAAAGGTGTTTTAAATTCGTGAGAAATGTACGTAAAGAAATTCATTTTGTGCTGGTGAAGCAGATTAAGATTTTCTTTTTCAATTTTTTCTATGGCAAGAGCTACTTTTTCTTTTTGACGATTTTGGTGATTGCGATAAACAAGGTAAGTAATTGTCGCGATTATCGTTAAATAAAAGAGATATGAGAACCATGATGCCCAAAAAGGTGGTGAAATAATAATTTCTACAATTCGTTCAGGCCCGGTTATATTTGAAATGCGATTGTTGGCTCTAATATGAAACGTATAATGCCCGGGAGAAATGTTCGTGTAATTTGCCTGCATCTTTTCTGACAGCGGCGACCATCTTTCATCAAAACCTTCAAGAAAATACTGGTATGCAATATCCCCTTCGAAATAATTAACGCTCGAAAACTCCAATGTAAATGAGTTTTGGTTATGTTTCAGATTTATTTTGTTGCTAAAGTCAATTTGTTTTTCCAGAATATTACCGGTATTAGGAAGTACAACTTCGTTAAATATTTTCAAATTGCTAAAGTAAACAGTTGGTTTTTCATTAGGTGTAAGTATCATATCTGGATGAAACTTGGTGAGCCCTGTTACACTTCCAAAATACATTATTCCTTTGTTGTCTTTAAAATATGATTTGTAGTTGAATTGGTTGCCTGAAATTCCATGATTAAAACTGAAATGAGTTGCCGTCGAATCATCAAAATTTAAGCGACTGATTCCTTTATTTGAACTTACCCAAAGCATGCCTTTGCCATCTTCCAGAATACCGTAGATGACATTATTTAGGTTCATTTTTTTGTTGCAGGTAATGAATTTTTGAGTTTTAGAGTCAAATCTACAAAGTCCAGATCCGCGTGTGCCAATCCAGATTTGTTTTTTCGAGTCCACATAATGACTAATGATTGAATTTCCGGGTAGACCCGACTTATCTCCTGCCTGAAAATGAACCATTAATCCCCGTTTATTTTTATCAAGAATAAATATGCCTTTATTGTAAGTACATATCCATATTTTACCGTCGGAAGCCGTGAAAATATCGTAAGCAAAACAATCGTTCAGTTCATTTTCTCTGAAGCGAGTGAATTTTTCTGTTTTTTTATCAAGCAATTCAATTCCGGCGATTGTGCCAACTAAAATTGAATCCCGAGATAAGAAATTTAGAGAAAATACAAAATTATTGTTTAGGGAGAATGGATTGTTATTATCTTTCATGAATCGTTTTACACGTCCGCTCTTGGTATCAATTTTTGAAAGTCCACCCATGAAGTGTCCTGCCCAACAAGTATTTCCATCCATGAGCAATGCATGCACATTGTTTGTAGAAATTGTTGCCGGATTTTTTTCGTTAGATGTCAAATGTGTAAACGTTTGGTTATAGGTATTGTAAATTGCAATACCAGCATCTTCAGTAGCAATCCAAATATTCCCATCTTCTGCTTTGGTCATCGAACTTAGCGCTTTTCCGTGCAAAAATCCGGGTTTGTCTTCCGGATATATCGCCATAAACCCGATATGTCTGGTTCGCGCAATATTCACACCTCCAAAGTATGTTCCTACAAAAAATACATTCTGCTTGTTTTTGTATATTTTGTACACCGCATTGTCGTTAATTGATTTTTGATTATCGTCGAACGACTGTATATAGTGTTGCGTCAGACCCGTAGCCGTGTTCATGATGTACAGCCCTTTTTCAGTGCCAATCCAATATTCATTTTCATTCAGACCTTCCTCAATTGTACGTATATAGTACATCTCAATATTAGTTGATGGCGGGAATGAATTGAATGTGTGCTTTTTGAAATCAAACTTAAATAAACCCTTTTCAAATGTTCCAACCCAGAGTATTCCTTTTTTATCACTTTTGATACAAGAGATGGCTGTGTTGAAAAGTTGCGGATTTACGTGATATTCGGCTGTAATACTGCCCTTTTTGTTGAATCTATATAATGTAAATCTTGAGAATGCCCAATAAAATCCTTCCTTATCTACAGCCATACCATAGATGCGTTCTTTCAAAAAAACTAATGGTCTAAATTCTTTTTTCTTGTAATTGTAAATAAATGAACCCCGATTGTCTGTTGAAATAAGAATTTCAGTGCCTATTCCTTGCTGAAGAGTTATGATCTCACCTAATGATTTTTTTTGATTGTAATAAATGTTGTCAAAATCATCAGTTTCGGGTTTATATAGTGCAAGTCCATTAGAAGTTCCTATAAAAAGCTTATTGTCTGAAGTAAGAACAAGACTCGAAATAGAGTTAGATGGCAATGAGTGAGCGTTTGTGTCGCTGAAATACTGTTTTATACTTTTTCCGTCGTATCTGTTTAATCCCCCATCAGTTGCTATCCACATAAATCCTTTGTCATCCTGGCAAATGTCAAAAACAGTATTGTGTGTAAGTCCCTTGTCATTTGTAATGGCTTCGAAAGCGTATCGTGTTTGCTCTGATCTAATATATTCCACTCCGGTTGAATAAATAATGACCAGAATCAGTATTTTTTTTAATAGAAAATGATTGTAAAAGGCTTTTTTATTTGAGTTCAACTTCATGGTTGATTTTTTCTAAAGTGTACAAAACTATAATGCAAATATAAACTATTTCAATGTAATATATTATGGTCATGTCTGGGGTAAAAGTCAATTGTTTTGTAGGTATGTTTAAAATAATTGTATATATGTTCAAAATAGCTTAAACACCTTCTTCTAGTATAAAATCGAACATAAATACAAAAGAAAATGTGTTTTGTACAAAATTACATGAACCGGTAACAGCTATTTTTGCTTCCGAAAAATTCAAGGCTCTAATCTGATTTTTCAGCAACTTTAAATCAAATTTATTACAATAATTTAATGTTATGATTAAAAACATGAAAATGTTCTTTAGAAAACATGAACTGACATCACGATTGTTGTCGGCAACTGTTTTATCTATTTTACTATCCTTCCACTGCAGTAATATTGCTGCGCAATCGTCAGTTACTGTTTCAGGAACAGTAGTTGATCAGCAGGAAACACCTTTAACTGGTGTAAGTGTTCTGGTTGATGGTTCCGGAGTTGGTGCTATTACTGACATAAATGGTAAGTTCTCAATCAATGCGCCATCAACAAATGGTACCCTGATTTTTACTTACATTGGCTATAGTTCACAATCGGTTCAGTTTGCGAAGAAATCTGTATTAAAAGTTGTATTAAAAGAAGACCTCAAGCAATTGGATGAAATTGTGGTGGTTGCCTATGGTACACAGCGAAAAAAAGATTTAACCGGAGCTGTTTCGGCTGTTGATGTAACCCAAATGAAAAAAATGCAGTCGCCCAATATCGGTCAGGCATTGCAAGGTCAGGTTTCGGGTGTCTCTGTGAGCACTTCGGGAGAACCGGGTTCCGGAGCTGATATCCGTATTCGTGGTGTCGGCAGTTTTTCCAACGTTGGTCCGTTGTATGTGGTTGATGGTTTGATCTTAACCGGTTCACAACGGGAATTCAATGTAAATGATATTGAAAGTATGCAGGTGTTGAAAGATGCTTCTGCCACATCGCTTTATGGTGCCAGAGGTGCTAACGGCGTTATTATTATTACAACGAAAAAAGGGAAAAATGGAGCGCCGCGTATTGATGTCAGTGCCAATTATGGTGTACAAACTATTGCCCACCGGATAGAAATGATGAACAGCCTTGAGTTTCTCCGGGTTAATCGTCAGGCTTATGAAAATGCTGGTATGGAATGGCCGGGCGAACCCACCCAGGGGCAGGTTTTGACAAACACCGATTGGCAGAAGGAATTCTTCCAAACCGGCAATACTCAGGATTATAATGTAACGCTTTCTGGCGGAAATCAGGATGGCAACTATCTTGTATCCGGTAATTTATTTAGCCAGGACGGTGTGGTAAAAGGACCTAAGCACGATCGGTATGCACTTAGGGTAAATACTGGCATGAAAAAAGGAATTTTATCTTTTGGCGAAAATATGCTTTTCTCACGTACTGAAACCAAGCCTATGATTGGTGCCCCTTTTATCGATTTGTGCCGTATGCCTCCTATCATTCCGGTGAGAGAAGCCAACGGGAAATACGGAACAGGAAGTTCGTTGTATCAAACTTATGGAACAAACCCCATTGGAATGCAGGAAACACGTAATTTCTTACAAACATCGAACCGTGTAATGGGCAATGCTTTTGTGGAAGCTGAGTTTTTTAAGGGTTTGAAATTTAAATCTAATCTGGGAATTGAATACCATACCTGGCACGACAGGGAAGAAACTACCTTCGATCAGATACGATACCTCGATGTTTCAAAATATAGTAATCAACTTACTGAAAGACGCGGTGATTTTACAAATCTGATTTCTGAAAACACATTGACTTATACCACGAAGATTAATAAACACTTTTTTGATGCATTACTTGGCTATACAGCTGAGGATAGAAAATGGAAACAAAATGAATTGACTGTTCACAATTTGGTGCCTGGTTTTTGGGTAATAAATGCCGGAAAAACAGATATGGAAATGTACGGAACTGATGATAACCGGACGATGACTTCGATTCTGGGACGTATAAATTATGCATATGCTGATAAATACCTGGTTCAGGCTAATATACGTAGAGATGGATCTTCAGCTTTTGGACTTAATTATCGTTATGGTTATTTTCCATCTGCTTCGTTGGGATGGCGTATCAGTCAGGAAAAATTTATGGAGAAAACCCATGGCTGGCTTGACGATTTGAAGTTAAGAGCTAGTTATGGAACCATTGGTGACCAACAAGCCATTGGAAGTTACGATTATGCAACTTATATATCTACTGGTGAAGGTGGAGTTTTCGGAGGCGACCAGATATTGAATGTGGGAGCTATTCAGAAAGGACGAGCCAACCCAAATCTTCGCTGGGAATCAAAAACGACATTAAACCTTGGGGTTGATTTCACATTATTCAAAAATAAAGTGTATGGTACAATAGAGTATTTTAATGCCGATTCAAAAGACATTTTAGTAAAACTTCCTACCTCATGGACTGATGGAACAGATATTACTCCATGGACAAATTTTGGTGAAGTCGTGAATAAAGGTTTTGAGTTAACGCTTGGTTACCGGGAGCAACAAAATAAATTCAAATATAACGTAGGATTAAACCTGACTACTTTGACTAACAAGGTTCTTAAACTTGGACAAAGCTATCGTGAGGGCGGTATTAATGGTGTAAACAGATCGGAAGAAGGTCGTTCGGTTGGTGATTTCTATGTAGTGCGCACCGCCGGAATTTTCCAAAGTTGGGACGAAGTATACGCTTATACAAAAGCAACTACAGATAGCGAAACGGGAGTGTTAACAACAAAAATGATTCAACCGAATGCTAAGCCAGGCGATATCAGATACAAGGATTCTAATGGCGATGGGCAGATAAACAAGGATGATCGTGAATTTGTAGGCAGTCCGTTCCCGGCACTTGAACTGGGCTTGAACTTTTCGTGCGAGTACAAGAACTTAGATTTCACCATGTTTGTAACAGGAGTTTTTGGAAACAAAATTTATAATAATGCAAAATATTGGCTCGAACGTATGGACGAAACAGCCAATTTGCCTAAAAATCTGGTACCCTGGACTGAAGCTAATCATTCAACCACAACTCCAAGAGCTGTTATCGGACCAAACGACAATACCTTATCATACTCCGACCGTTGGATAGAAAATGGCGATTATATACGGTTGAAAAACCTTCAGATTGGTTATACTTTCCCTAAATCATTACTTGTAAAAACCAAATTGATTGAAAGCTGCCGTATTTTCGCCGGTGCTCAAAACCTCTTGACATTGACTAAATATTCGGGTTTCGATCCTGAAATTTCAGGTGGCGATATTTTGGGTAAAGGAAATGATGATGGTCACTTTCCACCTGTAAGAAGTATGAATCTCGGACTTCAGATTTCGTTCTAAAATAATGTATAACCGAATAAATAATAAGATACAAAAATGAAAAATATTCATATAATCGCCATTTTGAGCGTAATATTAAGTTTTGCGGCTTGTACAGAGGATTTTCTGGACAAACGTAATCCGAACGAAATGACAACAACCGACTTCTGGAAAACGGGAGATGATTTGCAAAAGGGAATTGATGCGGCTTACCGTCCGTTACGATTCAACGGCCAATATTCACGTTGGTTGCATATACTCTACGTTTCGCGCTCCGACGAAGGATACAGCGAATCTCCAAATCCATATTTTCAGTCGTATTCCAACTTTTTGACAAAGAATTACAATGATGACTCTGCCGAAGCACTGCTTTATACATGGTTAGATTTATACAAAGGCATTTTTTGGGCCAATCAGGTAATTGACAATGCCAAGAATATAACGATGGATGAAAATTTAAAAAAACGAATTGTTGGTGAAGCTTATTTTCTGCGTGGCCTGCATTTCTTTAATCTGGCAGCTATTTATGGACGTGGACCATTAACGCTTACTGCTTTTGCCGGAGAAAGTAAACCTCAGGTCGTGGAACAGGATGGGCTTTACCAACAATCAAAGCTTGATTTTCAGGAAGCTATCAAAGATCTGCCAAATTCGTATGTAGAGCTTAAAAACCTGGGTCGTGCCACACAAGGAGCCGCACGCGGAATGCTTATAAAAGTGCTGATGCAACAAAAGAATTGGGTCGATGCCGAAGCTGAATGCCGTACTTTGTTTGCTATGAAGAATTCCGGCGGACAACCTTTGTATTCGCTTGTTGCAAACTACAAAGACAATTTCTCTCAAGTAAATGAGAATAATTCTGAATCGGTTTTCGAGGTACAATATGCTCCGGGGCTTCAATCAGGAATAGAAGTTGGATGTAACCGTGCTAAATTTATGGGTATTGCTTCCGATGGACTTTCGTGGGCCGATGCATATCCTCGCAAATCACTTTATAATGAGTTTTTATTGGAAAAAACAACAGATAATAAAGTTGATCCGCGATTGAAAAGTACGCTCGCCTATTACGATGCTGCTAATCCAACAGAACAATTCTATGGAAAAACGTGGGATGGATTGAGCTTGAATCATAACATGGTTTACTGGAAAAAATACACCAACTACGAAACAGGAACGATTGAAGATTATAGTTCAGGAATTAATTTCAGGGTAGTTCGTCTGGCCGATATTTATTTGCTGTATGCCGAAGTGCTGAACGAACTGAATCGCACAGCCGAATCGTACGAGTATATTAATAAAGTGCGCCGCAGGGTGAATATGCCGGAGTTGCAAAATTCAACGGTATTTACCGGTATTGGCAACGATCAGGAAAAAATGCGTGTGCAAATCAGACACGAACGTAGCTGTGAATTGGGTGGTGAATCTACGCGTTGGTTCGATTTGGAACGTTGGGGGATGTTCGAAAACGCTACAAATATCTCCTGGCTTAAAAACCGGGATGCCGACTTCGATAATTTCACAATAGGTGTAAACAACCGTTTCCCGATACCTTATCGCGAAATTTCATTAGTTCCGATCACTCAAAATCCCGGATACTAAAACAATTATTAATATTTCACAGACAGATTTAAATTGAACCCAATGAAGAAATCATTATTAAAAATATCAATAGCCTTGCTTTTCGCTGCCATCTTTGCTGCATGTGTGGAAAAGCCAGAAGAAACCCTTATCTGGAACGATCCGCCCACAACAGCGGACACCTTATATCAGAATCCCATTTTTGAACCCGATTTGGCTGACCCTAGTATCGTCAGAGCAGCAGATGGTTGGTTTTATGCCTATGGGACTGAGAATAACTGGAGTTCAGGGATTCATAGAATTGTTCCGATCATTAAATCCAAGAATCTTACAAAATGGCAGTATGTTGCTGATGCGTTTACTGCCAGACCAAGTTGGAAAACTCAGGGAGGTGTTTGGGCACCGGATGTCACTTTTGTGAATAGTAAATATTATATGTACTACAGTGTATCTACCTGGGGAGATAGCAATCCGGGTATTGGACTGGCCATTTCCGATCTTCCTTACGGTCCATTTGTAGACCAGGGTAAAGTGCTGGATTCTCAATCGTCGGGTGTGGCGAACAGCATTGACCCGTTTTTTATTCAAACGGGAGCGGGGCGAAATAAGAAGTCATATCTTTTCTGGGGAAGTTTTCAGGGAATTTACGGCACGGAACTTAGTGCTGATTTAAAAACACCTGTTGGAACTAAGTTTAAAATTGCAGGTGGTGCTTTTGAAGCAACTTATATTCACGAACACAATGGGAAATTCTATTTCTTCGGCTCAGTTGGTAGTTGTTGCGAAGGAGCCGACAGTAAATACCACGTTTGTGTTGCCTTTGCTGCCGACATTAAAGGGCCATACCTCGATCAGACAGGTTATTCAATTCTGGAAGTAGGTCGTGAAGCAACAACACTCATAAGTGGTAGTCGCGACTGGGGTTGGGTAGGACCGGGGCATAATGCAGAAATTGTAACCGATGACAGAGGCAATGATTTCTTCATTTATCATGCAATCGAAGTGAAAAATCCATTATTAGCCGGAGGAGCCACCCGTCGTCCGCTCATGATGGACAGAATTAAATGGGTAAATGAATGGCCAACAATAGAAGGTGGCCAACCAAGTAAAACATTACAACCAGCACCATATTTTGTAAAATAATAAGATGAAAGTATTTAAATTCATGATTCTCTGTTTAGTGTTTGCAACTTATCCGGCATTAGCCGCAAAATTAAAACCTGCAGCTGGTACTGACAAAGTTGTGAAGACGTCAGAACAAAAGAAACAAGCAACCTACATAAATCCCGTTTTTGAACCGGATTTTGCCGACCCAACAATCATAAAAGCTGCAGATGGCTGGTTTTATGGGTATGCTACCGAAAATACATGGACTGATGGAGTACATCATCTTGTTCCGGTTATCAAATCGAAGAATCTCATTCAGTGGCAATATGTATCGGATGCTTTTAAGGTTCGCCCAATGTGGAAAAAATCCGGAGGAATTTGGGCACCGGATGTAACAGTTGTAAATGGGCAATATTACATGTTCTACAGTTATTCTACCTGGGGTGACAGTAATCCCGGTATCGGACTGGCTATAGCCGATAAACCTGAAGGTCCGTTTGTTGATCAGGGGAAACTGTTTGACTCAGAATCAATCGGAGTTTCAAATAGCATAGATCCCTGTTTGTTTCAGACAGGAAAAGGAGCTAAACAGAAATCATATTTATTTTGGGGAAGTTTTTTTGGAATTTATGGAATAGAACTTTCGGCTGATTTAAAAAGTGTGAAAGGCTCAAAATTCAAGATCGCCGGAAATGCATTCGAAGCCTCTTGTATTAAAGAGAAAAACGGGAAATTCTACTTCTTCGGATCTGTTGGCAGTTGTTGCGATGGGGCAAATAGTCAATATAGGGTAAATGTAGCAGTATCTTCAGATATAAGAGGGCCTTATAAAGATAAAGCCGGAGTGGAAATCCTTGCCGATGGAGCTGAAGGTACAGCACTAATAGCAGGCAACCGTGCAATTGGTTGGGTAGGACCCGGTCATAATTCAAAAATTATTACTGATGATGCCGGCAACGATTATTTCCTGTATCATGCCATTGATCCTTCTAATGCCAATTTGCCGGGCGGAGCAACCCGTCGTCCGCTTATGATGGATAAACTAATTTGGACGCATGGATGGCCTCAAATACAGGGAAATATCCCGGGGCGGGATTCACAAAAAAGTCCGATAATTAATCACTAATATTTATAAATTCACAAATTTGTTTAATCTTTAATTCTAATGAAAATGAAAAAAACTATTCTCTTTTCAATTGCATGTTTTGCTATTACAACAGCCAGTGCACAATTTGCACAGTTTGATGCTACGTTTGATATGCAACATGGTGACATTGTAACAGCCGATGTTGATAACGACGGCGATTTAGACATTATTGTCAGTGGTGAAACAGGTAATCCTGCTACAGTCAAAAATGCCATTTTTATCAATAATGGTGGTACATACACATTGCAGGGTACAGAAAATGTTATTACGCCGGGACATTTTGCTGATATTAAACTGGGCGATATCGACGGTGATGGTGATTTGGATGTTATTTTTAATGGAAACAGCAACGGTAACATGGGTAAAGGAATTGCATTGAATGATGGTTCCGGAAATTTTACCCGCTCAACATTGGACGTAACTACCGCTACGATTTCTTGCGGTTTTGCCGATTTCAACAATGATGGATTACTTGATTACTACGTAATTGGTAACGGAACAGCCAATATGGGAACGCTATTTTTCCAAAACGTGGATGGAACTTTCACTAAAGACCAATCCTCATTCACAAATCTTAATTTAATTGATGCAGATATTTCCACTGTTGATTTCAACAACGATGGTTATATTGATATGTTTATAAGCGCATGGGATGATACCGCAAAATCACGTTATTCAGCAATCCTTATTAATGATGGATTTGGAAAATTTACAGCCATGGCACAACCTAACCTTATTCGTAAAGGCTACGGTTCATCTGTTTGGGGCGATGTTGACGGAGATGGTTGGTTGGATCTATTGCTGAATGGTGATGGTGGTGCTGATGGCGAAGGAAGTTCGGATATTTATCGTTTGTACAAGAACAACGGTGGCTCACTGGAACCTAAAGCAACTTTCAACGACTATCGTCAAATAAGTGTTGGAGACGGTTCTCGTTTGGTTGACTGGGACAATGACGGTGACCTGGATATTATCCTTACAGGCTGGAGTGGAACCAAAGGTCGTCAGGTAACCATGTTATTTGAATGTACGAATGCAGCCAACTTTACTTATGTTGAAAATGCGTTGAGTAATACAGATTTCCCGGGTGTGTCAGAATGTAGTATTGAAACTGCCGATTTGAATAATGATGGCAAAATTGACCTTATGATTACCGGTTATAATGGAGATCAGGCCACTCAGGTAGGTAAATTCAATCGGAATATTTGTGGTTATGTGCTCAATCAATCGGCAACAGTGAATACGAAACCGACAGCTCCAACTGCTTTGACTAATCAGTTTACACAATCAGGTACCGAAACTTTGATGACCTTAAGTTGGGCAGCAGCAACTGATGCTCAAACTCCTCAAAAATCACTGACGTACAACTTAGCATTAAAAAACACAACAACAGGTAAATGGTTTTATAACCCAATGGCTGTCATAGGTGGAACTACAGACGGTTGGAGAAAAGTATCGTCACACGGAAATGTATTTACAAACAAACGCTGGGAATTGTACAATTTACCTAATGGAAGGTACGAATGGACTGTACAAGCTATTGATGCCAATTTTATGGGAGGCTCTTTTGCCGCTACCAAAACCTTTACGATAGGCTTGTCAGGTGTTGAAAAAATAATTTCAGGAGTTACAGTTCAGACAAATGCTGGTACACTTACAATAAAAAATTCAAGTTCTAATGCATTGGATGTAAATGTATATAATCTGACAGGTGGCTTGTTGAAAAGCGTAAAAACCAATTCAGATTTCAACATGCCTCTAAATAAAGGGATTTATTTAGTAAAAATGTCGAACGGAATTGAGACTATCACTCAAAAAGTAGTTTTATAGTGCGGTCATAAGAGATGAATCAGTATTAAAGGATGACTACAATTTTTTAGTACTGATTCATTCTAAATTACAGATATAAATTGAGCACATAGATTGTGGTAAAATCACTTTCGAATGGTGTTAATGTTTGAATACGGCCCCTGTATCAATAAATACGATTTTGTTGTTTTTTGAACTGTAATTCTTTAGGGAATTGATGTCCTGAGTGTATTTTTGTTACAACCAATCATAAGGTAAATTGACTAAACGATGCTCGAACACATCAAAAGGCATTTGCTCATAATGTCGTGTTGAAAACATCATTATTAATATATGGTTTCATGATCCGGTAACTGTAACTGGAGGTTTGGTTGATGATTCTAAAAAGATAGAAATTAATCTGTAATGTCTTGCAGGTAAATGCCTTAATGTGATAGAATCTGCACAAGATATGAAGAATTTTAGATTTCAACATGAGTTTATCTGTTGATAATATCTAATGGTATTCAGACAGTAACATAGGAAGTTGTATTATAGCTTTTTTGAAAAATATTATAGAAACAAATTTAAATAAAAATCTAATCACATGAAAATTGACTTTTTAAAGAGGATTGTAATTACAGTCATTGCACTTACATTCATCTCCACGCTTTTTGCCCAACCAAGTAATGTATACTTAATTGGTGGTCCTGTAAATAAAAACAATCCGAATTGGTTGTTAAATCAAAAAGTTGAATTGACCAAAGATGCAACCAATCCATTTGTATTCTATTACAAAGGATATTTGGCTTACAATTGGCGAGGAGATGAAAGAGGAAATATAAAGTTTCTAATCGGAAACGATTGGGGTGGAGCTTATCATCCTAACGCTATTGATAATGTTAAATTAGAAGGTACGACCTCAATGCGTCAGGATGGTAGCGATACTAAATGGTTTATTCCATCTGACAGAAGTGGTGATGGATATTACGAATTGATATTCGATGCTCTGGCAATGACTTTAAAGGTTGATTTGTTTCGTCATGATCTGAATCCGGAAAAAATTTATGCTGTTGGTGGAAGTTTACCTTGTGGATGGAATAACAATACCCCTGAAGTTATGACCAGAACGAATCCGACTGTGCCGATTTATACATGGTCAGGAATAATGAATTCCGGCGATTTTAAATTTTTGACTCCGTTAAGTATTGGTAACTGGGATTATTGCTACAGTGCTACAACTGCAAACGAACCTGTAAGCTTTGGTACGGCACAAAATGTGGCTTTTGAAGTGCGTAACTCTGCCGAAACGTCTTTCAACGATTATAAATTTATTATGAGTGAAACTGCTGAATGTACAATCACAGTAGATTTACTAAATAATAAAATGACTGTGACTAAAAATGGTCAGCTTTATGCGAAGGATATATGGATAACAGGTTCTGCAATTCCGGGAGGAAAAGCAAAACTTGTTGGAGATAATATTGATCCGCTTATAAATTATCATTATTATGGTGCACTTCAGCAAGGTGACTTTAAATTTGCTACCACCGAAAATGTAAATTCTACAACAAAATTCTACGTTCCGGCAACTTCAAGCGATGCTGTTTCAACGGGCGTAGGTGTTAGTCTGACTTCAGATGCCACAGCTCCCGGATGGACTGTTTCTCAGGCGGGTGATTTGTATAAAGTTAAATTAAATACGCTTACCAATAAATACAAAGGTTGGATGTTGGGAGTTGAACATCTATACATTGTTGGAGGTGCAACTGCTGTAGGTTGGGATGCAGGTAATGCCATTGAGCTTACAAGAGGTACAGGCGCACAAGCAAATGTATTTACCTTTGATGGAAACCTAACCGTAAATGCAACAGGCGGCGATCCTAATAAATTCAAATTCCTTTTGCAAAAAGACTGGGGTCCTTACAGTTTTCATGCTCAAACTGAAAACGAATCAATAACAGGAGCTAAGTATTTTACCGATCTTCGTTCAGATGATTACAAATGGACTATTGATTCCGATAAACAAGGGCATTATCAAATAAAAGTTGATGTTCTTGAAGAAACTATTACTGCAACATATTCCCTGAGTACATCGGTCGATGCTGCAAAAAATGCATCTATAGCGAATATTAAAGTGCAAAACGGAAAAGTGTTGGTGAATTCAGAAACAAAATCATCAAAGAAAATAATGATTTTTGCCACTGATGGAACGCTGGTTGCTGAAAAGTCATTCTTACAAAATGTAGAGGTTGAATTACCTGTTGGAATCTATATCATTAAAGTTGGTGATGGCAATTCACATCCTCTTGTAAAAAAAATATCTGTTCTTAAATAAATCAATGAATTAATTTACAAAAGGTACGGAAATTCTAGCTTCTCAGATAGGTTTCCGTACCTGATTATTTATCCCCGAAAAAATGAAGAAATTACTCTCGTCTTTTATTTGTATGATATGCAGCATGCTGTCAGTCATTGCTGTCACTCAAAATCCGGTGGCAAACCCCGGTGCAATTGTAACTTCAGGCTATATGCGTTTTACCGTACTTACTCCTGAAATTATCCGCATTGAACGTAGTACCTTGAAAAAATTTGAGGATAGAGCATCGTTTGTTGTTATCAACCGAAACTTACCTATACCCACTTTTACTTCTACCGAAAAAGATGGTTATCTAACTATAACTACTGAAAAGCTCAGTTTAAGATATAAAATTGATAGTAATCCCGCAATAAACGATCCTTGTAATCCGAACCTACAGATTACAATGAATCTGAATGGAGAGTCGGTGATTTGGTATCCGAATAAAAAAGATCCTTATAACCTTAAAGGTACTACCCGCACACTCGATAATGCTCAGGGGGATGTGCGCTCGTGGCTTGAAGATGGATTGATCTCTCGTTCAGGTTGGGCTGTTATTGATGAGCAAAAGGCCCGAAACGATGGTAGTTATAGTCTTATGTTCGATGGTAGTGAGGGAGTTGATTGGGTAGCTCAACGTGTGGATCCAAACTCTATGGACATGTATTTTATGGGTTATGGTCACAACTATAAAAAAGCGCTATACGATTTTACTCAAATTGCCGGCAAAATCCCAATGCCTCCGCTTTATGTTTTTGGTTATTGGTATTCGAAATATCAACGGTACTCAGAACTGGATTTGCGTAATATTGTAACTGAAATTAAAACAAATCAAATTCCTATTGATGTGCTCGTTATTGACATGGACTGGCATAAGGATGGTTATAATAATCGCACAGATCAAACTCAATGGACAGGTTGGACCTGGAATAATGCACTGTTTCCGGATCCTCAGGGATTTATCAGTTGGCTTCATCAGCAAAACCTGAAAACGACGCTAAACTTGCATCCAGCTGACGGTGTTGGCCAATACGAAAATAACTTTGGACAATTAGCGTCTGATCTCGGTTTGCCGGCTAATCAAACTATCCCATGGAATATTGAAAATAAGAATTTTTATAAGACATTTTTCAACGATATTTTACGTCCGCATGAAAATATGGGAATTGATTTTTGGTGGCTCGATTGGCAGCAATGGATGATTGCTAAAAATGAACCTAAATTGGGTAACACTTTTTGGTTGAATCATGTATTCTTTAATGATAAAAAAAATCAGGGGAAAGATCGTCCGTTTATTTTTCACCGTTGGGGAGGATTAGGAAATCACCGTTATCAGATAGGATTCTCGGGAGATTCTTACGCTACGTTCCCTTCGTTGGGTTTTCAACCTTATTTCACTGCTACAGCTTCGAATGTTGGTTATGGATACTGGAGTCACGATATAGGTGGGCACCAGCAACCCGGGGCTAATAATCCTGAATTGTACCTGCGTTGGATTCAATACGGAGTGTTTTCACCCATACTCAGAACTCACGCTACAAATGCTTCCAACATAGAACGCCGTATTTGGAAATACGAAAATTTCCCATCCATGCGCAAAGCCATTGAGCTGCGTTATGCCATTATACCTTACATTTACACTTATGCCAGATATTCGTATGATACAGGTATTTCATTGTGCAGACCTATGTATTACGATTATCCTGAAAAGGACGAAGCTTATATTTACGAAGGTGAATATATGTTTGGTAACGATATGTTGGTAGCTCCGATTTGTAAATCAGACAATGGTGCAGCTACTGTAGACCAAACTATTTGGTTGCCCGAAGGTAAATGGTACGAAGCTATGACGGGTGCTGTTCTTGACGGAAATCAGGTTGTAACTCGTCAGTTTAATCGCGAGCAAATTCCGTATTATTATCGCGAAGGGTCTATTATCCCTCTTTTTCCGCAGGTTAAGCATTTGAATGAGCGTCCCGATACGCTGATTTTTCAGTTTACTCCCGGCAATAGTGGTGAGTTTTCGCTTTATGAAGACGAAAATAACAATAATAAATACGAAGAAAATAAATGCACTTTTACGAAAGTCACTCAGACAACGGTTAATAATGTAAGTACTTATACAGTGCATCCTAGAACAGGATTGTTCGACGGAATGCCTTCGACCCGGTCTTTCCGTTTTGAAATCTTGGACAAAAATAATCCTGCGGGTATTAAACTCAATGGAGTTGATGTGCCTTTTGTATATGATCAGGCAAAACGCACCATCACTGTGGAAGTAAATAACAAATCGTACAATGAATTGCCTTTGAATTTGGTTGTAAATAATAATTGAAGAAATTGAATATGAAACAAATAGCATTGACTTTGATAATTACATTCAGTGTGTTTACACTGAACGCCAAATCATGGAAAATAGTGAGCGGCACATTGAATCCTGACACCATACTGTTGGTGCAGGATGCTGCTAACCCTGATGTTTATAAGTATGTCGGAAAATTCCAAAACAAAAGCTTCAAACTGTTCGATGGTACAGATCGCTTTATACCTGTTTGTGGAGTTACTGATCCTTTTGAGCAACAAATAGGCATTGAAAAACAAGTAGATGAGTCGCAAGTTGGCTTTAGATTGAGTTATGTGAATTCCAACAGCCTTTACAGGATTACGCTTACAGATGGAACTGCGCCTAAAATTATTGCAGAAAAAGTTCTTCCTTACGACAAAATGTATGTTATTGGAGGCCCCCTGAATACACATAATCCCAATTGGTTACTCAGTGATGCACGTGAACTTGAAAAAGATCCAGCCAATCCATTTGTATTTTATTACCGGGGTTTTCTGAGATATAACACGTTCGGAGATGAACGCGGGTCTATAAAATTTTTGACTTCAAATATGGCCTGGGATCCGGCTTTTCATCCACTGGGAACAAGCAATGTGATGTTGGCTCAGTCTACCAAAATGCGTTTAGGAGGTGCTGATACTAAGTGGGAATTGCCTGCCGATGGAAGTCGTAACGGCTACTATGTGATTAAGCTAAATACACTTGATGAAACCGTAAGTATTGAAAAATTTGAATATGCGAATGTGGATTTTCCAGGTAATGTTTTCATTGCAGGAGATGCTATGCCCTGTGGTTGGGTTAATGATGTACCTGAAGTGATGCTCCCAACAAATATCCTCGAAGGCAAATATTCATGGACTGGCAACGTGATTCCCGGACAATTCAAGTTTTTAAAAATGAAAGGTTCATGGGGCAGTTGCTATGTGGCTACTGCAGAAAATCAACCAATAGTATACGGACAACTTCACCCGATTGTGTATGAGTTTGAATATTATAACAATGGTGGAAAAGACTTTAAATTTCTTGTTGCCGAAGCTACAAGATGTACGATTAATCTGGATTTGGTTTCAATGAAAATCGTAATTAACAAAGAATCACAAAGCGCGACAAAGGATAATAGATTCAATAACGATTTGGAAATTTCATCCTTCAACGGGAAAATTAAGGTGAGTAGCTCTTCGGCAGGGAAGAAGAATTTATCAATTCTAACTGTTGATGGAAAGGAGATACATGAAAGTGTATTTGTTTCTCAATCTGAAGTTCCGCTTTCTAAAGGTTATTATGTAGTAAAAGTAAACGATAGTAACGGCAAATTCAGCAAAACGGTTGGTGTTGTCAATTGAGGTTCTATATCTATAGACCATTAGCTGATAGAGTAATATAAAAGTAAACAATATCATTCTCCCGTAAATAAATGAAATATCAAAATAAATTCGTTCGAAATTTCATTCCTATGCTGGCTATAGCTGCCGCCATTGTTACTGTACTTGCGCTGATGAGTTTTTCACACAAGCAAATAATCAATAATCCTCTGAATGTAAAGCTTGGCGATCCCTATGTTTTATTGGCATCCGACGGAAAGTATTACATGTACGGCACTGATGAAACCGGAACATTGAATGGATTTGGAGCTTATTCATCTGATAATTTGGTTGATTGGCAATATGAAGGGCAGGTTTATAAAGGTAATAAACCCGGTTCATGGGCTGTTCGCAACTTTTGGGCTCCTGAAGTATATGAGCGAAATGGGAAATTTTACATGTTTTTTAGTGCCGACTGGAGTTATAATCCTCAAAAAGAAGCAGAAAATTTCCGGATAGGCGTGGCTGTTGCTGATAAACCAACAGGTCCATTTGTTGAGATGTCGGACAAACCACTTTTTGATCCTGGTTATCCGGTAATTGATGCTAATGTTTTTGAGTTTAAAGGGAAATCCTATTTATATTATTCCCGTTGTTGTTATAAAAATCCTGTCGAGAGTGAAATCGCTGATTGGGCACGTAAAACTAAACTTTTTGATCAAATTGAAGAGAGTTGGGTTTACGGAATTGAACTGTCAAATGATTTTACGCACGTAATTGGTGAACCGGTTCTTTTGCTTCAACCGCCTAAATTAATGTCAGATACTCAGTCGGAGTGGGAGAGTAGGTCAGTAACTTCAGGGGAAGTGAACCGTCGTTGGACTGAAGGCTCTTTCGCTTTTGCTCATGACAACAATATATACATGATGTATTCGGCTAACTTTTTTGGCGGGAAGAATTATGCCGTAGGTTATGCCATGGCTTCGAATCCGCTCGGACCATTTAAAAAAGCGCCGAATAATCCTGTATTGCAAAAAAACATCGACAATGGCGGAATCGTAACCGGTACAGGACATAATAGTGTTGTTTTTTCTAAAAATAAAAAGCAAATGTATTGTGTTTATCATGGTCGCACTGCCAAAACAGGTGATAGCCGTGTCGTATTTATTGATAAGATGAAAATTGATAAAAAAGCGGGTTGCTTGTTGTCGAAGGTCCAACAACTTCCCGCTAATAACTTAGAATAAAAATAGTTCGAGAAATGAAAAAACAAATATTTTCTTTATTGTTTATGGTGCTGTTGAGCAGCATTACGCTGTCTGCTACAAAAACACAATTGGTACAGAATTCACATTGGTCAAAGGAAAGAGCGAATGCGTGGTATTCTACTCAGCCATGGTTAACCGGTTGTAATTTTCAGCCAAGTTCGGCCATCAATCAGGTCGAAATGTGGTCGTCAGAAACTTTCGATCCTGCTACCATTGATAAAGAATTAAGTTGGGCAGAAGAGTTAGGATTCAATGTTATGCGTGTTTATCTGAGTTCAGAAGTGTGGAAAAAAGATCCCCAGGGCTATAAAAAGCGAATGGACCAATATCTTTCAATTTCTGATAAACATGATATAAAAACCCTGTTCGTTATTTTTGATGATTGTTGGAACGAAGAGACTGTCCCCGGAAAGCAACCCGATCCAAAACCCGGAGTGCATAACTCAGGTTGGGTTCAGGATCCGGCATGTAGCCTCCGTGCCGATACATTAAAATTATATCCAACACTCGAAAAGTATGTAAAAGACATACTTGGAACATTTAAAAATGATAATCGCATTCTTTTGTGGGATTTGTACAACGAGCCGGGAAATAGCGAACACGGTTTGTCGTCGCTACCATTGTTGAGAAATATTTTTAAATGGGCGCGCCAGGTGAATCCATCTCAACCAATTTCTTCCGGTATCTGGTATTTTGGTTGCACAGAACTCAATACGTTTCAGTTAGAAAATTCGGATGTTGTTACGTATCACAATTATTCAGATGAAAGAGATCATCAGGGTTGGATAAATTTTCTGAAAATTCAGGGAAGACCAATGATTTGCACTGAATATATGGCGCGGCGAAATAATAGTCGTTTCGAAAACATAATGCCACTTCTGAAAAGGAATAATATTGGAGCTATCAACTGGGGTTTTGTTGCCGGAAAAACCAATACCATTTTTGCATGGGATGAACCTCGTCCCAACGAAACTGAACCTCCTTTGTGGTTCCACGATATTTATCGTCGCAATAAAACAGCATTTGATCCTAAGGAAGTCGAATTTATTAAACGTATAAACAATAAAGTATCGGAAGTTCAACTGTTTTCTCCTGAAAGTTTCAACAAAAAAGTCGATGGAAAGCAGGTCTCGCTTTATACCCTGAAGAATCGCAGAGGCATGGTTGCTCAGATAACTAATTTCGGTGGGCGTGTTGTGAATTTGTGGGTGCCCGATAAAAATAATGGCTTTCAGGACGTTGTTACAGGTTTTGCCACGCTGGATAAATATCTGAACTCCAACGAAGTTTACTTTGGTGCTTTAATCGGACGATATGGCAATCGCATTGCAAAAGGAAAGTTTAGTTTGAATGGAAAAGAATATCAACTTGCTACGAATAATGGTCCCAATCATTTACATGGAGGCCCGAAAGGTTTTCATAATGTTGTATGGGACGCACGATTAATTAAAAACAGTGCAAATGAAGACGCTTTGGAGTTGAAATACATATCGCCTGATGGAGATGAAGGTTATCCCGGAAAGTTGAATGTTACTGTTGTTTATACGTTGACAAACCAAAATGAATTACGCATTGATTACTCTGCAACGACGGATAAACTCACTGTGTTGAATCTGACACACCATTCATTCTTTAATTTGCATGGATTTTCAGGAGGGGTAGCCAAGTCAATAAATTCACACATATTGCAGATTAATGGTTCAAAATATACACCTACCGATGCTGGATTAATCCCTACAGGTGTTATCGCGTCCGTAAAAGCAACACCAATGGATTTTTCAAGAGCTGTATCAATTGGCGAACGGGTGAATGAAAATTATCGGGATTTGCTCAATGGTAAAGGTTATGATCATAATTGGATTCTTGATAAGCATGGTGATAAAGTGTCAGAAGCTGCTGTTATTTACGAGCCTTCAACCGGCATTCAGATGAGGGTAATTACGGATCAACCGGCTTTGCAATTCTATGGTGGTAATTTCTTTGAAGGAAAAGAGTCGGGCAAGTATAACGAAGTGTACACATACCGCACATCGTTTGCGCTCGAAACCCAGCACTATCCTGATAGTCCGAATAATAGTATATTTCCAACTACAAATTTAAATCCGGGAGAAACCTACAAACACGTGTGTGTGTATAAATTTGAAGTGAGATAATTCTACGTTCCTTTGCCGGAATAATTGTGGTTTGTTCGGACGGAACTAATCCTAATAGAATCAAACAAAAAAGCTGCGAAACCCGCAGCTTTTTTGTTTGTGCAATGCTATCATAGACCACTTGCCAGAATGTCGGCTAAATGTACTCCTTTAATATTCAGTTTGTTTTTGGCACAATACCCGTTTATATTCATCAGGCAGGAAGCTTCGGTGCTGATAATGTATTCAACGCCTGTAGCCAGGGCATTCTGAACCTTTTTCTCGGCCATAGCTACCGATATAGCTGCATTTTTAACTGCAAACGTACCACCAAAGCCACAACAGGTATCGCATTCTTCCATTTCAATTAATTGAAGCCCTTCGACCTGTGCCAGCAGTTTTCGTGGTTCGTCTTTAATGCCGTATTCGCGCAAAGCTGAACACGAATCATGGAAAGTAACTTTGTGAGGAAACTTAGCTCCAAGCTTTTCCACTTTCATTACGTTGACCAGAAAATCGGATAGCTCAAAAACCGAACTTTTTAGTTGCGCATGTTTCGCCAATAGTTCAGGTTTTTCGCTAAGCAGTTTGTGATAATGATGAATAACAAAGCTTGTACATGAACCTGAAGGCGCTACAACAGGCATATCGGCATTGAAATCGGTGAGGAATTTTTCGGCAAGACTTCCTGCTTCGTTCCAGTATCCGCTATTAAAAGCAGGTTGACCACAGCAGGTTTGTTCGGGATTGTAATGCACGTTGCAACCGGCTTTCTCCAATACCTTGATGGTGTTGAAACCGGTTTCAGGATATAGCTGGTCGATATAGCAGGGAATAAAAAGTTGTATGTCCATTATATGTTATGAGTTACAAGAATGTGCTTTTTTTCTATTTGCACGTTATCACATTATTTTATTATCATATTACTCAATTAATCAGTACCAAAAGTCAGTATAAACCGGTAAGTGATCGGAATAACCTCCCTGATATACAAAACCCGAAAAGGTTCTGAATGGTTGTTTGCCCAGGTATTTTTTGTCGTCTTCCAATAAAAAATCTGCCTCCAGAATATGTGCATCACTTTGTTTTGTACTAAGTCTATTGCCTTGTTTCAACAAATTTCCCGAAACAATCATCTGGTCCAGCGCACCCCAGTCGCCTTCGTGTTTATTGGTTCCTTTGCCTTCGGTATGTAGCTTGTACATTAAATTGTAAAGGCTCTGCGAAGAAATTGTATCAGTCAGAGGTTCTGCTTTCAACACTTCCAGAAGGGATTTGTTAGTTGGGAAATCGTTGAAATCTCCCATGATAATGATATTTGGATGAGCATTTGTTGTAACCAAACTGTCAACTTTAGCGCGAAGAACTGAAGAAACAAACATACGCTTCTCTTCCGATTCCATTTCGCCACCCAGTCGGGAAGGGAAGTGGCAGACGAATACATGCAAGGTGTCACCTGTTGGAATGATTCCCGTTGCAAATAAAATATCACGCGTTTTATTCTTAGGTGCATCCGGATAACTGATATGTATAGCCTCATCGTGAATCGGTTTGAACTGATAGGGCTGATAGAGCAGGGCCACATCCACTCCCCGTGGGTCGGGTGACTCGTGATGCAGGTATTTATACCGCAGGTTTTTCAGTCCCGAATAATGTGTGAGATCGAACAGGCATTTATCGCTCTCAATTTCGCAGAGTCCAACCAGGGCAGGGGTATCCCAACCGCCAATGGCAGTAATCACCCTTGCTATATTGGCTTGTTTTTTCTGGTACTTTGTATAATTCCAGCCGCGCATTCCACCCGGAAGGAATTCGCTGTCGTTTGTCAGTGAATCGTCAACACAATCGAAAAAATTCTCCACATTGTAGCATGCCACTTTGAAAATTTGCTTATCGCTAGATTGCGAAAACAAATTATTCAATAATGACAGGCAAAAACAGATGAATATGAGTTTTTTCATTAAAAATAATTGATGAAATCTGACAACAAAGATAGGAAAAAACGATGAAACAGTATTGATTCTGATTTAACTTCCATTTGCGCGTAAATACTCCTTTTTACGTTGTTTAATATGTGCAATTATCCGGTCATTATATATGCAATTTATATTCATTTTGTATGCAGTATGTGTTTTTTACACTATCTTTGGTCATCGAAACATTGTTTCAAAATACCCTTGATTCTAATACCCTCTTTTGATGAAAAAAACCTTTTTACTTTCACTGATATTCCTTCCGCTATTTGCAACAGCACAATTGAAAATCAATGAAATTATGCCGAAAAACGTATCGGCACTTATGGACGATGCCTATAACTACAGTATGTGGGTGGAGTTATATAATGCGAGTACATCTACTTTTTACAGCCAGTCATCGTTTTATTTTACGGATGATTTATCGAAACCCACAAAATGGAGGGCTGGTTCTAAATTAATACCTGCAGGTGGCTATAGTTTATTGTATTTTGAACGACCCGAACGGGCAGGTCATGCTACTTTTAAACTTGACCCCGATGGTGGAAAACTGTATTTGCTCAACTTTTCGTTGCAAGTAGTTGATAGTGTTATTTATCCGGCACAATACAGGAATGTATCTTACGGGCGAATGGTAGATGGTGGAAATGACTGGGTTTACTTTGAACAGTTTAGTGCAGGGGCAAGTAACAACGGGAAAACGTCGGCTTCACTCAGATGTGCCGATCCTATTTTTTCCATGCAAGGTGGTTTTTATCCGTCGGCGGTAAGTCTCACATTTAATCCATTGCCCGGTGATACGATATATTACACCCGAAACGGATCAGAGCCTAACCGGGTGAATTCGATCCGATATCCCGAAAGAACTACTGTTTATATCTCAGCAACCTCGGTGATTCGTGCTAAATGTTTTTCGGCTAAAAAGTTATCAAGCAATATAGTTACTTCAACTTTTTTTATTGGGGAGCGTAATTTTAAATTACCTGTTGTGTCTATTTCTACTACACCTGCCAATCTGAATGACAATACAATCGGTATTTACGTGCAGGGAACAAATGGTTTAACGGGGAACGGTATGAGCACTCCTGCCAACTGGAATCAGGACTGGGACAGACCCGTGAATTTCGAACTGTTTGATTCGACCCGTACGAGCCGATTGAATCAGGAAGTTGATATCAATATAGCCGGTGGCTGGACCCGTATGAATGGTCAGAAAACAATCAAAATTAATTCGAAGAAGAAATTCGGGAATAACCGATTGTCATACGATTTTTTTCCAATGACAAAGCCTGATTTAAAATTTAAAAGCATCCTGCTTCGTAATTCGGGAAATGATTTTCAGTACACCATGATGCGCGATGCCTTTATGCAATCGCTTGTTGCAAAGCGGATGAACCTCGATTGTTCGGCCTACGAACCAGCTGTGTGCTTTATGAACGGTGAATATTACGGTATCCAAAATCTGCGTGAACGAAGCGATGTTGATTTTGTCTTTTCGAACTATGGATATGATGAAGATCAGATACGGTTGGTAGAAACGGGCGAGATGGCTAGTGATACAAGCTTTTTGAAGTTGAGCAATTATATCGCATCAAATGATATTACGAAACCGGCTATCTATGCCACCGCCGGTACTATGATGGACATGGATAATTTTATGAGTTATTTTATTTCGGAAATCTACTTTGGTAATACCGATTGGCCACATAATAATATTAAGGCCTGGAAAACGAACATCAACGGGAAATGGCGCTGGATTATGTACGATACCGATTTTGGGTTTAACCTTTTTGATACAGGACTTTATACACATAATACATTAACCTATGCATTGGGTGAAAAAGGGGACCAACAAGAGCCTGATTGGGCTACCCTGTTGCTGCGTCGGTTAATGCTGAACGATAGCTTCCGCAATAAGTTTATCGACCGGTTTACTATTCAGCTTTGTTCCACTTTCGATTCGGGTCGTGTGAATCATATTATGGATAGTATAGCGGCTAAAATTTCTACCGAAATCGTTTACCACAAAAACAAATGGGGTTCGGCACGTGATTTTGCATGGGATATAAATAATATGAAGCTATTTTCATTGAACAGGGTTTCGGCCATGTTTGGTTTCCTCACAAGCCGTTTTATGACTTCTTCGACTATGCAAACAGTCGACATAAGTTCCAATAACCCGAAGGCTTGGTACACATTGAACACAGAACCCATTATAGATGCCAATATTCATCTGAAATACTACAACGGTCGGACCATGACGCTGGAAGCAAAACCCATTCCGGCATTTAAATTCAAGCAGTGGGAACTGACGAAATCGGTGACTGCTACAACACTTATTGCCAACAGCAGCGACTGGAAATATAACGATGGCAGTGCAATGCCTGCCGGCAACTGGTTTTCGCCATCCTATAGTGATGCTTCCTGGAAGACAGGAGCTGGACCATTGGGTTATGTCAGTACGGGAGTTGTTACTACCATCGGATATGGTGGTGTGTCAACCAATAAATATCCTACTGCCTATTTCCGAAAAACAATATCCTTATCCAATGTGAGTTTAAAATCCAATTATGTTATCACTGCGTTTGTTGATGATGGCATGGCACTTTATGTGAATGGTACAGAGGTGGGTCGTTCAAACCTGCCAACAGGCACACTGGCATTCGCAAGCCTTGCTACAACTTCAAACAATGGTATCACAGCCACCTTTGTTGTGCCCCAAAATTTATTGAAAGAAGGCGATAATGTGATAGCGGTAGAAGTACATCAAAATGCTGTGACGAGTTCCGATTTGATTTTCAACCTGCAGATGACCTGCGATGTGGCAGATATATTGACTACTACCAATCCCGTATTTACGAATGTTTTAGCTGACAATTTGAAGCTGAAGGCTGTGTACGAGCAAGCAAGCACGGTTGACCCGGATGTAAATCTGAATGTGGTTATCAACGAAGTTGTTTCGAGTAATAACCAGATTGCAGACGAATATGGCGGAAAAGATGATTATATCGAATTATACAATGGAGGCAATTCGTCGGTAAATATAGCCGGATGGTATCTCACCGATACACCTTCCAACCGCACACTGGCGCAAATTCCGGCCACCGATACTACCAAAACATTTATCCCCGCCAAAGGCAGAATTGTGATATGGGCCGATAATGAGGCTACGCAAGGGCCGTTGCATGTTGGATTTAAGTTGAGTCAGTCGGGCGAAACGGTGGTGTTGTCGAAAATAAACTACTTGGGTAATTTGATGAAGGTCGATTCGGTTTCGTTCCCTTACCTGGCTGCCAATATGAGTTATGCCCGTGTGCCCGATGGAAGTCAGAACTGGGCGATACAGGCACCAACCTACAATGCAACAAACGGTAATGCGTCGGCGGTACCTGAAATCCGTTCAGCCATTGCGCTGTACCCAACCCTTGTGCGCGAGGCGTTGATGGTAGAACATGCCTCCGGATTGCAGCTACAGCTTGTCGACCTCACCGGAAAGATACTGATTCGGCATACCTGCGAATCCGACTTCGAACGAATAGGAGTGGGGCAGTTACAACGGGGTGTGTACATTGTTACTGTTGGAAATGCCAATTTCAAAATTGTGAAGGTGTAGAAAGGAAAACTGAAATATTATAAAATACTTTAAACAGCAAAAGCTACCTTAATTGGTAGTTTTTGCTGTTTTTTTATCGATATATATTCGGAAATATTAACTATATTTGCACTGCTACTTTCTGGTTGCCAATTATAGACTTTCTGCTTTGAACCAGGAAATTGGATTTTCGCTTCATAATGTGTTTAACTTTAAACGATTTTTGGTATGAAATGGTTATTGGTAGTGCTATTCTGGTTGTCGATAGCAAATGGTTTTGCGCAATCTTCAGGTTATTCACACTGGTCAATGACGCTTGAAGCAGGAACTGTTTCTTTTAACGGTGATATTATCGACACTCAAACTTCTATTTCTGACAGATTGACCCATCCTTCGATAGGAGCAACAGTAGATTATACAATTTTTCCATTTCTGAGTATGGGACTTGTATATAATCATGGGTATATTCAGGCAAATAATGGTACTGATTCTTTCGTTAATAATATGAATACTTTTTATCCCTACTTAGGATTAAATTTATTAAATCTCCTTTTTGAAAAGAACAAGTCTGGCTTTGGATTGTGGACACATATTGGTTTTGGAATTGCAGGATATCAATTTGCAGATCGTGTAAATCCTGACAGGATAACTCAGGGAGGTGTTGAATATTATATCAAATCGGAAGCTCCTTTTCATTCGTACATTTTACCTTTCGGACTTACGCTGGATTATAATATATCGAATAAACTTGCCATAGGAGTCAGAGTGGAACGATTCAAATATTTTAGAGATAACCTTGAAGGAATTAATCAATTCAATTATAGAGGAACATCCAATGATTTTACAAATTCAGCGATGTTGCAATTACGTTATAAGTTCTGCACAAAAGATAGTCGAAATATGCGCGATTGTACCTGGAATGACGTATTTTGAATTTTATAGAATTTGAATAATAAAAGAGGCTTTGCATTATGCAAAGCCTCTTTTATTATAGTTGGCAACTACAATTTATACCTCCTGTTTTTATATTCAGATAGCACAATAGGGGATCAATACAACTCAAAAGTAAAGGATTTATTCCATACTTAAAAGAGGTTTTGCGTACATGCAAAATCTCTTTTTTTTGCACAAATCTTCCGTTTTAGTGCATTATTTTAATTGAATAAGTGTTATACTGACAACATAAATAATTAAATAATGCAAATAAAAATAAAAAATATTTATAAAGTAGCAATCATCTAAAAATATATATTTATGTTTGCCGGAGAAAAAATTTAGATAAATGTAGTTTCTTTTTCAATTTGTTGCTTGTTGTATTATGTTGATATATAGTTTTATTGGTTGTGTTTTGTCTTTTAGTCACTGAAAGTCTTTATTCATCGGGATATTCAGTATGCTGACGATCTAAAATGAAAATCAGGAAACTTTATAATTAATAAGTATACATATAAATTATAGTTGTTATAGCGGGGTCGAAATACTGATAAGCGGAATTCATATACCGACAAGCGGAATTCATATACCGACAAGCGGAATTCATATACTGACAAGCGGAATTGATATACTGACAAGCGGAACTCATATACTGATAAGCGAAACTCATATACTGATAAGCAGAACTTATATACCGACAGGCGGAATTCATATACCGATAAGCGGAATTGAAATACTGACAAGCGAAACTCATATACTGACAAGCGAAACTCATATACTGATAAGCGGAATTCATATACTGACAAGCGAAACTCATATACTGATAAGCGGAATTCATATACTGATAAGCGAAACTCATATACCGATAAGCGGAATTGAAATACTGATAAATCTGATTCGTTTTATACCAGCCAAACAGCAAAAAATACTCACACCTGAAAGAAATGACAATGAAAAGTCATATTTAATATAAACCAAAATTGATAATGTATGGAAGAAAAAAAGTTTAATTGCAAGGCAGAAGATGTTCCTGTACTTGCCGGTTTCGCACTAAAGAGTTTGGAAACAGACTGGGACAAATTTGAAGCGTATTCGCCTGTATTCACATCGCAGTTTGTTGCCGGTGTGACTGCACAGCAGACCGATTGTTACGCTCTGACTAAATCTTCGGAAGTGTTGAAGCTCCAAAAAGTAGTTACGCTGAAAATAGCCGATAAATCGAATGAATTAAGGCTATCCCTGAATCTGATCGAAGGATATTTGAAACTGGCCGTTAATGATCTTGATATCAGGTTGAGTGATTTTGGATTGACCCGAATTCGCACTGCTATCAGTAAAGGCAATGTAGAAGGTCTGATTTCGGATACACGAAGCTTTATTGCAGTTGTAAAACGCAACGAAGCTGTACTACTCGCTAAAGGAATGAAACCCGAACTGATTGCTGCGCTAACGAGCGAGATACAGGACCTGGAAGAGTTGAACACCCACCAAAACGTAAAGAAAAATGAACGTAGCCGGTTGGCCGACGACAATTTGAAAGTGTTCAACGAACTATGGGATTCGCTTGGTATTATTCTTAGTGCCGGACGCGCCATATTCCGCGGAGTGGACGAGGTGAAACTACGGGAATACACCCTGGCGAACTTATTGAAACGCGTACATTCCGAAAATGGTAGTTCCGATAAAACTACAACCGACGTAAAACCCGCTTAATTGCCCTCTACGTAAAACCCCGACAGTTCTTCGGAATTGTTGGGGTTTGATAATTAAATAATCTAACGTTCTACATTTAATTGTTATGAAAAAGAAATCAGATTTTATGACCATTGGAGGAACTGATTTACTCAATGCCCTCTATCATGCCATTATTGCCAGTGCAATACCTTTTGCCGGATTCCTGAGTGCGGGCCGTATGCCAACACAATCGGAATGGTACATTATTATGGGAGCAACTCTTAGTGCCTTTATCGGTGCATTATTCAAACGGGGTGCTACAAATTCGCAGGGGGAGTTGTTTACAAAAGAACCACAATCAAACTAGCGGAATTATGAGAGCAATAGGGAAATTTATACTGCTCGAAGCCGCTGAATTTGAACACTGGCTTGCCGATCAAAAGATAACCCGGAAAATGAAATGGGTGCAACTACATCACACCTTTATTCCGGGTTACAAGCATTTCAAAGGCGACAATCATTTTGCGCTGTGCCAAAGCATGGAGGCAGCTCACAAGGAGCGGGGATTTGATGAAATAGCCCAGAACCTGACCATTTTTCCGGATGGAAAAATAATGGTATGCCGCAATCTGGATAAAGTTCCTGCCGGAATAAAAGGTGCAAATACTTTTGGTATCTGTATAGAGAATATTGGTAACTTCGATAAGGGAAACGATGCCATGATTTCGCAACAACGCGATAGCATTGTGTTGGTAACCAAAGCACTTCTGAAACGATTTGCCCTTGTGCCCGGCGACCAAACGGTATTGTACCATCATTGGTTTGACCTGAATACAGGTAAACGCATTCTCAAAGAAGGTACAGGTGCTACCAAAACCTGTCCCGGAACGGCTTTCTTTGGTGGAAATACGGTGGAAGCATTTAAGGTGGGGTTGCTGCCGATGCTGAAATAAAGAGAGTAAAATAAAGGAGCAAAGAAATTTGCTCCTTTATTTTATAAAGTTATTGTGGAAAGTCAATGAACAATTGATTAGGATCTTCTTTCCGTTTATCTCTCAAAAACTTAATTGAAATATTTGTTGCATTATAGGTAACCTCAATTATTCTATGTTCAGATAAACTGAGCGGTAATCTTATTGATTGTGGGTTACTACATATATAAGGTATGTTTAAAATTGAATTTTCAATATTGATTCTTTGTGATTTCTTTATTGAACGTTTATATTCTGTTGGCAAATTTCCATTAATGGGTTCATTATTGAAAAGAGTATTATCTACTCTTTCTATCGTATTTATTAACGAGTATTCAGTTGTGTCTAACAAAAGGATACCGGATTCAAAGGCACCTTTGCTTTCTGCTTTTTTGTTTGCAATATCTTCAATCTCAATAATGTTACTGCCAAGAACTTTACTACTACTCCTAATTATTTCAAATAAATCTGCTAATTCTTCAATAACTGCATCATCATTAGTTTTTTCCCAATAGAACTCTAAAGCTTCTTCAATAGCTTTTTCTTTTAGATATATCAATAACTTTTCAGGTTCAACTTTTACAGTATTTGTTTTCTCACCTTTTGATTCAATATTTACGGATATTTTGTCTCGCACTAATTTATAGAAATTCTTAGAGCCATATTTCGGGTCAAAGTAGTTTGTACACTTTACTCGAACTCCTTTCTTTCTTAGAATATAATATGGATGAGCAAGAATGCTACCATCTAACTCTATAGGAATATTGTATTTTAATGCAAAGTCTGCAATGTCTTCAACAATTTTCTTTTCTCGTATTATTTCAGCATTCGGCCTTAGTTTAATCGTTTGTTTTTTTCTAAAATTTCTATCATTCTCATTTAAAATAGTCAAATCCAGTTTCTTTTCAATAAGGATGTAATCATTAGAGAATATTGAATCAGAAAATTTTTCTCTATTTTCTGTTATTTCTTCTGTTGTGTAAAACCAAGGTAAAATGTTTTTATAGCCTGTATATTTGTCAATGTCAACAAAATACATAACTGTAATAGGCATGTTTAATCGATTTGCGATTTTAGTAGTATAATCAGCAATTTCTTGAAGTTGAGTTTTAGTTAACGACTCTTTCCAATCATATTTGTTCCCAGCTTTTTTAGAGAACCAAGTTCCATCTGATTTTACATCTAAATATTCATTCTTACAACGAATTAGTTTTTTTACTTTGCCGTCCTTTGTTGATATTTCAAATGAATCGTGTGGATGATAATATAATCCATCTACTATTCCCCATGTAGAATCAATTCTTGTTTTTGGTATATTGGGTTTTGCAAATGCGAGAGCACAAGATTTTGAAAGAATAAATCTATGTATTAAAAAACAAAATCCATCAAATTTAACTCCTTCATTTACGAAATAATTTACTTTGTCTTCTAAGTATTTTAGTGATTCTTCAATTTTAAAAATTGCATCAGTTCTAGGTAGTAAAACTCTTGAATATTCCTCTGTTGAGTTTACATCTGTTCTAATAACAATAGGGTATTCGAGTAACCATTCTAAATCAGTTTTAAGCTCTTGAGGTATATTGTTATTGTAGAGAGCTTCAAGTATATCAGGATTGTCTAAAATGTAAATCTCTCCAAATGGTAAGTCTAAGTCAATAAATGTTTGTATGCATTTGGTTTTACTCCATTTTCTCTCCTTTATTGATGATAATTTCCTTAAACATTGAAGATATTCCTTTGGAGTAACTATATTTGTAATTGACCATTCTGAACCGGGTTCTGTGCCGCTTTCAATTGTTTCATCAACATCATATTGAACTAGCCACAATTTATTCCCATCCCAAACCCATTCTATATGGCATCTCAGATCAATTATTTTTTTTATGTTTTGAAAATAATATGGTAAGCTTATTAATATCTTTTTTAGTTCTAAAATTGTTTTACATTTGAAATTCGAAACGAGATAGTCCTTTTGGGGGTTGTATTTTATCCGTTCACTTTCATAGTTTAATCCTTCTTGATCATAATACTCAATAATCCAATCGTTAGTATTTCTACTGACGCGTCTTTCATTTGATAGATGTCCAGTTAAAATAGGTTTAACATATTCTTGGATAATTAATGCAAATGAATTTTCAATAAATTCATCACAAATTGATTGGTTTTGTTCCCAAATTTGAACTATGGTTGATAATAGTTCATTATTTGTTATATTTCCATCGCTACTGAGATAATTCCCTCTTTCTTTTGAAGTCTCAAATTTCGCACTTGATCGAACAATATAATTGTTTATATTTAAGGTCTCAAAATGCTCTTTAATTGCAATTGATATATTCTCTAAGATTTTTTGAGCTTTTTCTTTGTCTTCTGACCATATTTTATAAAGGTTGGATTTAATTACAATGAATGGGAGGGTGTCATTCTCAATATACTTGAATAATCCATAAGCTTTCCCTCCTATTATTGATTTGTCAATCTTAGGAGTATTCTTGTTGTTCTGAAAATGTGAGCTTAATATAAAATAATTATCCATTCTTTGCAAAGAATACATTTGCTAATTCAGATAATTTGCCAATAGCATTATCGGAAAAATATCCAACTAGGAAGCCTATTCCACAAGATTTGAAGATAGAAAATGTTTGGCCACCCTGAAACATGTCAGAACTGAAAATGACAACAATAATTAAAGCTAAAGTGCCGGATAAATGAGGAGTTAGTATTCTCCATAGTCGCCTATCCTGATTCCAAAATCCATTTGCGACAGAATGATATAACCATTTTCCCGCAAAGACAAGACCACCTAATGTACCGCCTAACCAAGCGAAGAAGAAACTGTGAAATTTGTGTGAAGAGAGAAATGGATGATTAACAGAATGGCATTTACATTGTATTCCCATCGCAATGCCAAGAAAGGCTATTGATAACATTAAGATAATAATATATCTTTTTTCCCAGTTAATCTCTTTTTGGGCTTCTTTTGGATATCTAGTTTCCCATTGACCTTCTTTTCTTCCGTCAGTTGGTGTTTTTTTATCAGTTTTTTCAGCAGAATCAGTATTATTTCCCATAGGTACTTTCTAATTTAGTTGAATTGTCCTGAGTATTTACTGTATTTATCTATTGTCCGTTGAATGTTATTTTCGAACTTATATTGCTTCCAATCATATTGTTCTCCAATTGACATTGATTCAGCTATTGCTTTTCTGAAAAGTTGACTTGGTATATTATCATCAGTAGTTATAAATGATTCGTTTTGCTGATTTCTCAAATATAAATAAGGTTTTCCTCTTTTAATATATGATACTGATGATTCAATTCCATTTATTTTTTCCCAATTATAATTGATGTTAAATCGATTTTGGATTTCTTCAATTAGATTTAGTTTTAAAGGGACAAAGTGTAAATGTGCATAATCTACTCCACAACCAACAAGTTTGTTAGCGCATAATGAACCGTTTTCAAAAACAACATAATTACCATACTCTTTTTGAACAATTTGCCCGATTTTATCTATGAGTACATTTAGCTCGTTAAATAGAGCCGGGTCTTCAATTGAACCTAAAGAGATGTAATGTTTTTTTGGCACTATAAGTAACCATCCCTCAACAAATGAACCAAGGCTCGGTTTTACAGTGAAATTGTCCGTTTCAAATAAAATTTGATTGTAGAAATCTGATGTATAAAATTTTTTCTCACTCATTATTGTTGGAGTTAATTGGATAGTGATTTGGTAAGAAAAGTCTTGTGATGACATAGTACAAAAGTAATATAAAAAACAATTAATTACTCAAATCTCCTACTGTATTTTTCTTGTTTAGGTCAGAGTAGTAATTAAATTTAAAATATGCATCTAAAACAACTCAATAATTAGATTGTTTATATTTCTACAAGTTCACTTATATAGAATAAGTTTGTGTAGTGTAATTTGTATAAAAAACAAATCAGTCTGGAAATTGATCGCAGAAGTTCAAAATTTTGCTATATTTGGAGTCACACTCAGATTACAAACTCAATATGTAAAGTTGCCCTAAATTATTTAGACAAACACCCTTATGAAAACAACCCTTACTCTTTTTATCTTTATCGTATGCATCAGTGCAGCTGTACGCTCGCAGATAGTAGTAGATAAAGGAATTTATAAAGCAAACTTTAGTAATACACTGCGGGAACCACGGTATGTTAGTTATTATTTGTATCGGGGTGGGGGAGACTGTGAGCGGAGCGGGTTTAAATTTAAAAATGATGATGCCCGGTTGGTATGTGCTGTGGATTCGGATTATTATGGTAAGAATTATGACAAGGGACATTTAGCCAATGCCGAAGATTTTGCATCGGATTGTACGAAAGATGAACTTACTTTTCGTTACTATAACTGCCTGCCCCAGACGGCTAATCTGAACCGGGGTGTATGGAAGAAAAACGAAACCCTTGTTCGTAAATGGTCGCAAACCGATAGTTTATATATTATATGCGGCGGTTATTTTGGCAATAAGAAAATAGGAAATATTGCTGTGCCATCGTATTGTTGGAAAGTGGTACAGTCGGTAAAAACAAAGAAAATACTTTTTTGTGGATGGTTTAGTAACAGTACCAAGGCAACTGTGACGGAGATAACCGTGGCAGAACTCGAAAAGAAACTGAAATCAAAAATTGTATTGTTGAAATAGTTGAAATGCAGAGTACTGCAAATAATATCGGCTGAACATCAAAAGAGTTGTTCAGCCGATGTTGTATATAATTGTTTTGAAATTTATTTCTTCGTTGGAACCCATTCATACGCTCCGGCATCGGGTTCGTTATCACGAAGGTTACCATTGAGGTCATATTCCAGATGGTATTGCGAAATAATGGCAGGGTCGGCCAGTCCGCGTGCAGGAGAAACCGAGTCAGGGGTAAAGTTGTAGTATTTCCCTTTTTCGACATCGAAGTAATTGTTTTTGAACAAGGTGTCTTTGGCAGCGTACCACCGAATGTCAGTAAACTGTGGCAGGGTAAGTTTTGCCGCAGTACGGATATAACAATGGTCGAAAACACCCTTATACTGCGCCTGGAACTTACTTGCCAGGCTAAATTCATTCTCTGCACTTCCGCTGATAATACAGTTTTTAAACGTGGTTTCCATGGGTGCCACACGGTTTAGCTCCATAATCATTACTGCCGGCTTTTTATCACGTGTTGTAGATGGAATGAAACTGCTAAAGTAGTTGGCAATGGTGCTTTGAATAAATGTATGTTTACCACCATTGAGGTACACGCTGTAGCTGCTTGTGTTCGATATTTCGGTATTGGTTACTGTTACATTTCCATTTTGCACAACGAGTCCGTAGAGCAGGAAGTTATGGATGCGGCAATCGGAAATTGTCAGGTTGGGCAACTGATTACGGTCACTGTTCGAGAAATACACACCCACATAGCCGCTGTTCATATTCACATGTTTTAGCACGTGATTACCACCTTTCCATAGCAGATATACGCCACCCCATTGTCCGGCAATGTAGTTATATGGTACAGGAGTTTCAAACTTAATCTTATCGAGTCGGTCGCCCCGCATAAGGATGGGGTTTTCGGCTGTTCCTTCGGCTTTGAGGTTGCCGTATACCAACAGGTTGGCGTTGTTGTGGAAATAAAGCTTGGTTCCGGGTTCGAGCGTCAGCGTTTTGGCCGTGTCGATAGCCAAATGACCGTAGATAAGGTACGGTTTCTTGCCCGTAAGAGTCGTGTCGTTTAATACATACTTGTCTTTCAGCAGAATCATATCCTGTCCGAATGCCTGCAACTTCACACTTTTACTAACTCCATTGGTTTCGAACCGAATTGAATCTTCGATAAATGCCGGCGAATTGGAATTTGTTGGGTCAACCGTTACAGCCACGAAGATATAGAGACTGTCCTTTGCCCGTATTTCGATATCTTTAAACTGATTGTCGGCACTTATGCTGCCGTCCACGTTTATGCGGAAAGGAGAGTTCTGACCACCGGAAATGCCTATGTGGCTGATTTTTAGTGCCACGTTGTTCCGGTTGTATACAAGGAGTTTCAGCGTTGCACTGCCCAGGGTAGTGAAAACGGTATCGAAACTTACAGTATCCTTCGAAAATGTGATGTTGTATTTCGGATTTGTAGATACAATATCGTCGGTACACGCACTGAATCCGGTGAAAAATATCAGCAGAAAAAAAGCTATACATGCTGAAGAAAAGATATTTCGGGTTGAGATCATATTGTGTTTTCGGGTTATGCTGAGATAAACGTAAAATTAGCCGATTTATTTTTGCAAATTTACTGCAAAAGATTGCTTCATCATAATAATGAGCTATATTTGTATCAATAAACCCCCAAAAATATTTTTTATGGCAAGTCGTAGAAAACTGAAACAGACAATTCAGTTTGTTTCGTCCGAATTGATTACCGATATTTATTTCCGTTGTTTGATGTCGAAAGATATTAAAGGTCAACAGGTTGATGATTTAGTTGTGCAGATTATGGCACTCACCAAAGAGTTTATATTGCGTGTCAACCGTCCGGATGGAAAAGAGAATCCCAAACTTGTAAAAGCGTATTACGGTAAGTTGTATGCCGACTGGCAGGTATCAATTGAGAAAGTTATAAAAGAAATTGAAGGCTTATAACCAGTTAAAAGCCACTATAAGGTTTCTAAGAATTACTATATTGATAAAAAAGGATGTCAGAATGGCATCCTTTTTTGTTTTTGCTACATTGAAGGATATATTAATGAAAAAAAACTGAGATGCTCTTGCGGGCATCTCAGTTTCATTTTGATTCTATCTAAATCGTTATTTTACTACTACTTTTGTGTTGTATTCATTGATTTTGAGGATATAAATACCAGCATTGGCTTTAATCAACGAAGGATTGGCAACATTCATCCGACGTCCGGAAATATCGTAAAGTGCAACATTATCAGTAGCATTCAGACCTGATATATTGATAACTCCCGAATTTGTTGTAACATTAAAGCGTGTATCTTTCAACGAGTTTACTGCCGAAGCAGCAGCATAGGCAGCGTCCAGTTTGGTAATCGTTTCACCTACATTTAAAACACTTGTTTGAACTTCGGCATCAGTTAGTGCTCTGCTGTACAAACGGAAGTCATATACCAAGGTTTTGCGTAAATAAACATCGCCTGTGTAGCATGAACGTCCAATCCAGTTGTAAAGGGTTCCTAATTTGCCATTTTTAACAAGTGTTGTAGCAGGAAGACTTGTAATGGTAGTACTTGTTTGTACTGGAGTGCCATCAACATACAAGGTGCCTGTAGCTCCACTTTGTGTATAAGTCATGTTGTGCCAGCTGTCTTGCAGTGCTGCAGCAGCAAAAGTTACAGTTTGTTCCGGTGTCCAGTTTGTAGGAGTAATTGTCTCAGCCTGATTTCTTAAACTTGCGATCAGGTATCCCGTAGGGTCATTCATAATATCTTTCGAGTTTGAGAAGTTCCACAAGAAGTTACCATTACTTGAAAGTTTATCATAAGCAGCACTTACCCTGTAGTATGCACCGATTGTAAAGTCTTTCTGATTATACATCAGTTTCCCAATTTCTGTACCCATGTCAAAGTATCCAATGCTATCGCCCAGGCTCAACACATTGTACATGCCTGTATCGGTTGTTCCGATTTTAATGATTTTGGCGTTGTTCTTAATTGTTCCTTTGAAGTGTTTTTCAGCCATATCAGTAACTACCGAATCAGACACACTTGAGAAGTCGAATTTCACCAACAAATCAGAAGTGAAAGCAGTAGCAGGTTTTGCAAGAACTGTAGCAGGGAATGTTTTCGACAAAGCCTGTCCGTTTTTGGTCAGAGTAGCAGTAAGTGTATCATTGTATGCATAATAATTTGGACGAGTTACAACACCATTTGCAGTTATTAAGCTGTCATTCGATGATTTCCACAGGATATTGATAGTCGGGTCAATAGTTCCTTTTGACGGTAATGTGATATTTGAAGTAACTGCACTTAAATCACCTAAAGAAAGGTTGTTTGTCTCATTAGTTAGTTCTGCTGAAGTGTACATCGGATTTTCGGCATATGCAGCGTTCAGTTTGTCCAGAGTAGCCGGTACTTCATATGCAAGATTCAAATCATCGCTTGAAAGTGGAAAGCTAACCAATTTAAAATCATAAAGTAATGTTTTCTTAAGGTATGAATCAGAAGGATAACAAGGACGTCCCAACCAGTTGTAAAGTGTGCCTGTACGGCCTGGCAAAACGATTGTTGTTGCAGGTATGTTTGTGAATAAACCTGTTTTTGCAGCAATACCATCAATGAAGATAGTACCTGAGTCACCTTTTTGTACGTATGCAAAATGATGCCATGCTCCTTTTGCTGCTGCGGTTCCAACAGAAAGACCCTGATTTCCGGTTTGCCAATAACCGGATGAAACTTCCTGAATTTGTGCGTTCAGATGTCCGATAATATACCCGTTCATATCAACAGGTGCATTATCAGTATTTGAGAATGTCCAGATAAAGTTACCGCTTGCAGTCAGATTTGCATAATCATCGTCCACTCTGAAATAGCTACACATAGAATAGTTTGTGAGTGAATAGACTGCTTTCCCAATTTCAGTGCCCATGTCCAGGTATCCGGTCCCATTACCAAGGTCCAATACATTATACTGATCGGTATTTCCGATTGTTCTGATACTGGCATCATTCATAAGTGTAGCTGTAAAACCACTTTGTACATCAGTTACTTTAATTGCTTTATCGACAACAGAAATGTTTTTTGTTGTAAAATCCCACTCTGCAATTTCTTCGGGAGTTGGAATAATACCGATTACCTTTATTGTAAATATTTTATTTTGTGTGTACACATTTCCAGCTGCTGTTTGTGATAATGTTGCTGTAAGTTTAACTGCTGCATCATATTTTGCAGGACGGGTTACATGTCCTAATGTGTCAACAATCCCCTGATTGGATGAAGCCCAACGAATTGTTACCCCGCTTGTACCTGCAGTTGTTGGTAAAGTCATATCGGAAGTTACCCCATTTACATTACCCAACGTTAGATTTTTATAAGCAAGATTAATATCACTAGGAACTGCGGTTGGAACCAGTGTGAAAACTCCATTTGCATTAGCTACTGTTTTGTCACAGTAGGTGTTTGAGTTAGTAGTAATTGCATCTGTGGCGACATATTTGCTGTTCATTACCAGCATTAGCCGAAATGCAGTTGTACTACTGGCATCATCCACAATGACCCATTGAGAGCTTGTGGTATTTGTCGTGCTTTGGTAAATCATATTCCAGTTACTGGTAGCTGATTTGTTTAGATACATACCTGCATAGTTGCGGATATAATACGTGTCTGCAAGGCCTTCGACAGGAATAAATTCAAATGCCTGATCTAATGTGTTAGCCGCTGTTTGTACAACAGGTTGTGTTGAAACTGCACCAAAGACCATGTTAGATGGTGTTTGTGTGATTTTGTAGAATGCACCTGCCTGTGGCACTACATTTGCAGCGAATAGCTGTGTAAATGTAAATAACAGGCTCAAATTTAGGAAGATGAAATTTTTTTTCATTGCTTTTGTAATTTAGAGGTAAATTGTTGTTGGGTTTTAATTTCACTTAGTACAAAGATAATTTTTATAATTCTGTCCTGAGGTGTAAAATTGAGTCAAAAGAGAAGACAATATATTTTCAAAAAAAAGAGGGCAATAAATGCCCTCTTTTAAATAAAATTACCAGTGAAACTTATTTTACAACTACCTTTGTGTTGTATTCATTGATTTTGAGGATATAAATACCAGCATTAGCTTTAATCAACGAAGGATTGGCAACATTCATCCTACGTCCGGCAATATCGTAAAGTGCGACATTATCAGTAGCATTCAGACCTGATATATTGATAATTCCCGAATTTGTTGTGACATTAAAGCGTGTATCTTTCAACGAGTTTACAGCTGAGGCAGCTGCATAAGCAGCATCCAGTTTACCAAGTGTTTCACCTACATTTAAAATACTAGTTTGAACTTCAGCATCAGTTAATGCTTTACTGTATAATCGGAAATCATATACCAATGTTTTGCGTAGATACACGTCGCCTGTGTAGCATGAGCGTCCAATCCAGTTATATAGAGTTCCCAATTTGCCATTTCTGGCAAGTGTTGTTGCAGGAAGGCTTGTAATTGCAGCTCCTGTTACTACGGCAATACCATCAACATACAAGGTACCTGTAGCTCCACTTTGTGTATAAGTCATGTTGTGCCAACTGTCTTGCAGTGCAGGAGTTGCAAAGTTTGCCGATTGTTCCGATGACCAGTTTGTAGGAGTTATAGTAGCTGCCTGATTTTTCAAACTGGCAATTAAATATCCTGTAGGATTATTGATAATATCTTTAGAGTTTGAGAAGTTCCACAAAAAGTTACCATTACTTGCAAGCTTATCATAAGCGGCACTTACCCTGTAGTATGCACCGATTGTAAAGTCTTTCTGATTATACAGCAGTTTCCCAATTTCTGTACCCATATCAAAGTATCCAATGCTATCACCCAAACTCAATACATTGTAAATACCAGTATCAGTCGTTCCTATTTTGATAATCTTAGCATTGTTCTTGATGGTTCCTTTGAAGTGTTTTTCAGCGGCATCAGTTACAACCGAGTCAGATACACTTGAGAAGTCGAATTTCACCAACAAGTCTGATGTAAATGCAGTAGCAGGTTTAGCAAGAACAGTAGCAGGGAATGCTTTTGTTATAGCCTGTCCGTTTTTGGTCAGAGTAGCAGTTAGTGTGTCATTATAATTGTAATAATTTGGTCTAGTTACAACACCATTTGCAGTTATCAGACTATCATTTGTTGATTTCCAGATAATATTGATTGTCGGATCAATTGTTCCTTTCGATGGCAATGTAACATCTGTTGTTACTGCGCTCAAATCACCTAATGTCAGATTATTTATTTCTGTTGTAAGCTCTGGAGATGTGTACTTTGGATTTTCTGCATAAGCTGTGTTTAATTTGTCCAGAGTAGCCGGAACTTCTAATGCAAAATTTAAATCATCACTTGACAGTGCAAAGCTCGACAGCTTGAAATCGTATAATAAGGTGTTTTTGAGATAAGCATCTGCCGTGTAGTTCGATCTTCCAAGCCAGTTATAAAGAGTCCCGGTACGACCAGCAATAGGTAGTGTTGTTGATGGCAGATTTGTCATTGTACCCGACTTCGCCAATACACCATCGATATAAATTGTACCCACATCTCCTTTTTGTATGTAGGCAAAATGATGCCATGCACCTTTTGCTGCTGCAGATCCTACAGAAACTGATTGGTTGCCTGATTGGTAGTTGGTAGGAGTTACTTCCTGTATTTGGGAGTTCAGGTGACCAATAATATAACCGCTTTTGTCATTAAGGGCATCGTTAGTGTTTGAGAATGTCCATATAAAATTACCGTTACCTGTTATAGTTGCAGCATCGTCAACTCTGAAATAGCTACACATACTATAATCGTTCAGCGAATAAATTGCTTTCCCAATATCAGTACCCATATCCAAATAGCCTGTTCCATTTCCAAGATCCAACACGTTAAATTGTTCTGTTGTTCCAATCGTCCGGATACTTGCATCGTTCATTAGCGTAGCAGTGAATCCGCTTTGAACATCTTTCACATTAATTAATTTGTCTACAACAGAAATATTATCTGTAGTGAAATTCCATTCTGCGATTTCATCTGGTGTAGCAATAATACCCAAAACTTTTACATTGAATACTTTATTCATTGTATATGTTTTTTCACCAACAATTTGAGTTAGTGTAGCTGTCAGTTTTACTGTAGCATCGTATTGTTGTGGTCTTGTTACATGACCTAACGAATCAATTACAGCTGAGTTTGACGATTTCCAGGTAACTGTAATTCCTTGAGTTCCCATGGAAGTTGGCAGTGTAATATCACTTATTACTGCAGTAGTATTTGTTATATTTAATGCGCTGTATTGGGTGTTTAATTCAGCAAGGCCTGTTAGAGTAAGAATGTCAGTTCCAGTCAGTGCTCTGTTGTAAAACCGAACATCATCAAAGACACCATTGAATCCATTTGCATCTTGTCCCCAACGAGAAATACCAAGGTAGTTGGCAGATGTTGCCCCAAGTGCGGTGCTAATATTGTAAGGTAAGCCTGTACCTGTTCCAACTACAGCTCCATTGAGGTATATAGTGGCAGTTCCGGCAGCACCATCCCAATTATAGGTTACAGCAACGTGAGCCCACGCGCCTATCGGGCATTTGGCAGTACTTACAACGTTGTAAGCAGTACCCGAAGCGGGACGATAACGCAGACACATTACTTGATTGTCGCCATTATAGCTTGGAATAAATGCAAGGAAGTTGTTCGTTGCATCTGCGCCAATACCCAGGTCGAAAAAGCGAACTGCATTTTTGAGCGCATCCATTTTAACCCAGGTGGCGTATGTAAACGAACTCAAGGTTGAATTAATACCTGCCGGCAGACTAATATAATCAGACTTAGGTCCACAATAAACTCCCCGACCGCTATAACCAGCGGTATCTTTGGGAGCACCAACAATTGTTCCGATGTTACCATTTCCGGATGCATCAGGTACAGTAGTTCCTGAAACTGCATCGAAATTGTAATGTAAAATCAACCCTGTGGTGACATCCTGGGAAAAACTGTTTGCAGAAATGATTAGGCCACCCATTATAAAAATGGCCTTTGTCAATTCTTTGAATTTGAAGAAGTAACTTTTTCTTTTCATGATGTAATAATTGATAATTGGTTTGAATATATGTTCTTAGTTTTTTATACGAAAAATGCACTAATTACTTTTACAAAAATAAACCTTTATATTGGTTGTATGGAGTAAAAAAAAGTCAAATAGGATAACAACAAATTCGTAATGCATTTCAGAACATTTTAATCACTAATATTGCATGACGATATATTAGTGATTAAAATGTTTTTCGGTGAGATGTACATATCTGGACAAAATAATTTAAATGTTATTTGCTGATTCTTTGTTTTATATCAAAGAGATTTGATTGGTTTCTGTTTTTATGTGACTGAATAGGAGGATGAAAAAGCAATTCTATTGCTCGTTAGTAGTTTTTAGTTTATAAGTCCTGTTTTGAAGTACATATTTGTTTCCTTAATTATTGTCAATGAATAGATACATTGTACCCCTTGGATTGTTAGATTTAAATTGATGATTTTTTTCAATGGAGCAATTCGAACAGGTAATTGGTGCCTTAACTGTGTGTTTAATAGGTGATTTACGTGTGTATAATTACGTGATTAATTATCAATGCAAATAAGTGTATATTCTACATTTTTGAATGGATTTTACCCCTTGTATTAAAGTTAGAGCGCTAAATTTGCACAATGAAAATCTATGTATAAAAATATAGATACAACTGAAGTCAATTAACCTTGATATTTTAATGATTTATACTATGAGTAAAAGACTCACGATTTTTTCTTTTTTCCTTGTTTGTAGTAGTATATTTGCATTCTCTCAGAATGTGGTAAATATAGCTAACTCTGATTTATCTGTATCTTCTTACACGGATAAACAAGTTGTCATATCTGGTAAAGCCTCTTTGCATTTGACAGCAACCACCAAAACATTAAACAATACCACCATTAATCTTACTTCGGATGACTCATGGCTTTTCTTTGACAATGTGCGTCCTCAGGTTGTTATTGATTCCTTGTTGAAATTTGTGTCAGTTAATGGAAGTGCAGCAATACTTAAAACGAATGCACGTGTTTCAATATTTAAACATGGTACAGTTGTTATTCCACAATCTTCGGCATATAAACCATTGAAAGTATATACAGGGCAAAGTTTTACGGGAGACTCTGCTTCTTATTCATTGTTTACTTTTAATAACACATTAGGCGCTTTTGATAATAAAATCAGGTCATTTAAATTGAAGAGAGGCTATATGGCCACTGTTGCAACTTCGGCAGACGGTATGGGATATAGTCGCGTTTATATTGCAGATGATAATGACTTAGAAATTACAATTCTTCCAAATTTGCTGGATAATGCCATTTCGTCGATTCGCGTACTTGATTGGGAGTGGGTTACGAAAAAAGGTTGGTGTGGTTATGATCCAACTGACCTTGGTCTTGTGAAACCTACCTGGCGTTATGACTGGAGTGCCGGCGGAGCAACGACTTCTACGGTTGAGTATGTTCCTATTCGTCAAAATGGAGGTTGGCCTGCCTGGACAGATATTAGTGGAAAACAATATGTTTCTCATGTTCTTGGTTTTAATGAACCGGATCATACAGAACAATCAAATCTGACAGTCTCACAGGCACTTGCGCAATGGCCTGATATGATTAAAACCGGATTGAGAATCGGTTCTCCTGCTTGTACGAACTTCAGTTGGCTTTACAGCTTTATGGATTCTTGTAAAGCAAAAAATTATCGGGTCGATTATGTTGCTGTACATGCATATTGGGGTGGAAAATCTCCGGCTAACTGGTATAATGACCTGAAGTATATTCACGACAGAACAGGCCGTCCAATCTGGATTACCGAATGGAATAATGGCGCTAACTGGACTACTGAAACGTGGCCCACAGCTGATAAATCATTATCGGACGCTAATGCTGCAAAGCAACTTTCAGATATAAAAGCTATTCTCAATGTGCTTGATACAGCTTCTTTTATCGAACGCTACTCTATTTATAATTGGGTACAGGATTGTCGGGCCATGGTAATTGGAGGTGTGATAACACCGGCTGGCAAGTATTATGCTGATGACAAATCAGTTATGGCTTTTAACCGAAAGATGGAAGTAATTCCGACATATACATACAGTGCTCCATCTCTGGCCATAGCTTTTGGAACAAAAAAGCTAACACTCTCAATTACTGATCCGAATGGTGATTATTTTACAGGTTTTATTTTGGAGAAGAAATTAGATAATGGCACTTATACAGAGTATTACAGATCTGAAAATAATTCAGCGAAAACCTATTCAGATACATTGGACTTTAGCTTAGCGTCGAAAGTAAGATATCGTTTGCGTGCCATCTTTAACAATGGAACATATTCGGCTTATACAAATGAAGTTGGATATGACGTTACCAACAATAGCGATGTTCAGTTTGGAAATGTTTCGGTTTCGAATGTTGGTTGGAATCCTGTATTGTTTGGAAAGGCATTTACGGCAATTCCTACTATAGTAACCGGAGCACCTACAAATAACAATGCAACAGTACTTGTTAGTGCAAGACCTAAATTAGTAAGTTATACCTCACGCTTTACGGTGCAATTGGCACCCTGGAGTTATCAGAATGTTTCAACCCTTTCAAAAGAAGATGCGATCCCATATTTAGCTTTAGCTCCCGGAACTTACGATTTTGGAGGATTAACTGCGATTGCTAACAGAACTTCAGTTGCCCCGAGTTGGACAGCAGTAACATTTGCAACTCCGTTTGCAACTCCACCGGTTGTTTTTGTTTCTCAATTAAATCCAGCCAATACGTTTGCAACATGTGTTAGAGTTAGAAATGTTACAACAACCGGATTCGAAGCAAAACTCCAAAAAGAAACTGCTGTGAAAACTGCATTGTCGACCGAAACTGTTTCTTACTTTGCTATTGCTCAAGGAACCGGTTCTATAAATGGAAATAAAGTGTTAGTTGGACGTACCGCGGATAGTTACGTTGGATCAACTTATAAAACAATTGCTTATGGGGATAGTATTGACAACCCAATATTCTTATCTCAAATGCAAACTTGTGCAGATGATACTGTTACAGCAACTCTTCGTTGTGTAGGTGTTACAAGTAAATTTGCCCTCGTTATAAAACAAAGAGAAAAATCAACAGGTGTAGCTTCGACATTGGCAGATGCAGTAGGATGGATGCTAATTAATCCGGTAAGTTCATCTACTGGAGTGAATTCACCAACAACAGCTAGTTTTAAATTGTATCCAAATCCTGTAACTGATTACATCCGTTTTGATAAAGAACAACCGCAAAACGAATTAATTGATATTTATAATATGTATGGTGTTTTGGTTAAACGATCTCCGTTAGATGGAGCTAAAGTAGATGTTAGGGATTTGCCAGCAGGAAGTTATATTCTGAAAACGTTTAATCAGGGAGAGAGTAAGTTCGTAAAAAAGTAGCGAAATCTAAGATTTTTTATAGAAAATGATAATTTTAAATATAAGTAATTGAAATGAAAAATTATTTTAAAACGACAGTCAATCAATTAGATAGGTTGCTAATAATCTCAATCATTATCGGAGCTACAATGCTTGCTTCGTGTGCTGACGAAAATTATTATGCAACTCATGAACCGGAATGGTTAGGTGCTAATATTTATGACTATTTGAAAACGGATAAACATTACACAAACTATGTAAAACTTATCGATGATTTAGGTTATACAGAGACTTTTAGTAAAACGGGTAGTGTTACACTTTTTGCTGCAAATGACTCTGCATTTGATGTTTTCTATCAAAAAAATGATTGGGGCGTAAAAAATTACGATCAATTATCACTTGCACAGAAAAAACTTATTATGAATTTTGGGATGCTAAATAATGCATATACCAGTGATTATCTGCCCAATTATTTTGATGTAAGTTTGCAAACTGGAGCTGCCATGCGACGAAATACCCGCATAAGCATTTACGATTCTATACCTCATGAGTTCGGAGATCAACTACCTTTAAATCCATATTTTGAAAAATACAGAACAAGAGGCATACATATGCTTAAGGACAATACTTCATGGCCAATTGCTCAGTTTACACAGAAGCAAATGGATCAGGTTCTTATTACTGATGATGATTTTAATTTTATTACCGGAAGCACGCGTGTTAAGGATGATATTCATATTTTTGGAGATAAGGTTGTAAAGCGTGACATTACCTGTAAAAATGGGTATGTTGATGTTCTTGATAAAGTCCTTGTTCCACCAATGAATATGGCACAGTTTGTAAAGTCAAATCCACATACACAAATCTTTTCAAAATTGTTAGATCGTTTTTGTGCACCTTATTTGAGCAAAGGTAATACATTGGCATATAATCAACTACAGTTGAATCATCTTGAGTTACCGGTTATTGATTCAATTTTTGTCAAGAGATATTTTTCCGCAGTTGGTGGTGTTACAAGATATCCTGGATCTGATGGTACTGAATTTACAGGTGGATCTATAAATACTGAATTGTTGCTTCCTTTTGATCCGGGATGGAATAGCTATCGTAATGGAACAAATGCTGTACAAACAGATATGGCTGCCATGTTTGTTCCGTCAGATGAAGCTATGACAGAGTATTTTAATAATGGTGTTCTGAAAGATTATGGTACATGGGAAAATGTGCCGGATAAAATTATAATGTCATTTCTACAAAGACATATGAGAGCTTCTCTGATAAGTTCAGTTCCAAGTCGCTTCTCAAAGATGATGGATGCTCAAAATTCACCACTACCTGTTCAGCGAGGTGATATTACTCCCGGGAATGTATATTTAGGAGTGAACGGTGCTGTATATATTACAAATAAAGTTTATGCACCGGATGAATATTCATCTGTTTATGCACCTGTACTTTTTGGGAAAAATACAAAAGTGTTTGACTGGTTTATTAAGAATTACGAAAATGGAGTTTATCTGTACAAGTATTATTTGCTTTCATTGGTGAATAAATATAGCTTTTTTGTCCCAACAGATGAAGTCTTTACAAAATATATTGACCCAATTGCATATAGCACAACTGTGCCAGCAGCAATTAAATTTTGGTATAATACCAAAACCTCTGCTGTAAATGCAACAATCTACAAATACGATAAAGTAACAAATACCAGTGGAGATTCTGTTGCTATAATTACAGATGCAACATTTATAAAGAACAGAATATTAGATATTATAGAATCACACATTGTTGTCGGTGGAGTGGAGTCAGGAAATAAATATTATTTATCCAAAGGAAACAATGTCATTAAAGTTTTAGGTTCAGGAAATAGTATGACTGTTGAAGGTGGTGGAGATATGGCTATGGGAACAGTTTCACATGTGACAAATGCTTTTACTCAATCTAATGGATACACATATTACATTGATAAACCAATTCAAACTCCATTAGTGTCTGTCTATAAGATGTTAGGAGCTCACGATGAATTCAGTGAGTTTTATAAACTTCTAAGCGGGCAATTCACAACAGGTTCTGAAGTTTTTGCAGCCGTAAAAGGAATGGATCAAAATGTTAAATTCCTGAATACATACAATTATACAGTATATGTTCCAACTAATGCTGCAATTCTAAAGGCCATTCAAGACACTGTTATAATGTCGTGGGATGCAATTAATGCGCTCCCAACTGAAACAACAAAACAAGCGAATTATAAGACTTATGAAATTTCGAAGTTGAGCAAATTCTTGAGATATCATTTTCAGGATAACTCAGTATTTGTTGATGGCAAATTAATTAACGGTCAATTATATCCTACTGCAACAAAGAAAAATGATACTAGTCCATCTATATTTGGAACAAGTAAAGATAAATTTTATCAGGTTAGGGTGAATGTAAGTGGAAATGATGTAACGCTGACAACCGAGAGTGGAAAAACTGCTAAGGTCATTACCAGTAATAATTTGTATAATTTAATGACTCGGGACTTCTTGTTTAATGATAAGCCTTTAGCTTTCAAATCTGTTGATGGTTCTGTTACCGCTACTAAAGCTTTCTCAACTTCAACAATCGAGACTTCTGCGACAGCCGTTATCCATCAAATTGACAATGTATTGACCTTTCAATAAAACGTAAATGAATATGAAATCAAATTTTGCAATATTACTTTTTTACTTCTTTCTATTGTTGCCTTTCGCAGCTTCAGGACAGAAAGCAGGGGGCAACACATTAATTCAGGGAACTATAAGCTCGAAGATAGACGGTGCATTATGGGGTGTGAGTGTGGCTGAATTAGATGTGAATAACAGGGTTGTCAATGCTACTGTTTCGGATGCTAACGGCCATTATGTTATTAAAATAAAAGATGTCAATGATAAATTGGTATTTACGTATGTTGGGTACGATAAACAAATAAAACCAATTGGCGATGCCAGAGTTGTAAATGTCACAATGTCTGATAAGTCACATGAAATATCAAATATAGTTGTAACAGCTAAGAAAAAGCTCAATCAAGGTGGTTTCAGCATTGCTACCCGTGAAATATCCACAGCTATGCAAACAATTGACATGAAAGAAATGGAAGGTATTCAGGTATCTTCGGTTGATGAAGCCCTTCAAGGCCGTATTGCCGGATTGGATATTGTTTCCAACTCAGGTGACCCTGGTAGTGGTACTTCAATGCGCATCCGTGGTACTACTTCTATTAATGGTAGTAGTCAACCGCTTATTGTTGTAAATGGTGTGCCTTATGAAGTGCAGGTAGATCCGAACTTTGACTTTGCAAGCTCAAATCAGGAACAATATGCCAGTATGTTGAGTATAAATCCAGACGATATTCAGGAAATTACGGTATTGAAGGATGCAGCAGCCTCCGCTATTTGGGGATCTAAAGGTGCAAATGGTGTGTTGATGATAACAACTAAGAAAGGTGCCATGGGGCCGACCAGAATTGAATATTCTTACCGATATACAAACTCAGTCCAACCAAAGGGACTGAAAATGCTTAATGGTGGTGATTACACTATGTTAATGAAACAGGCATATTTTAATCCTCAACAAAATGAGAATGCTTCAAACGTTCCTGAATTTAATTACGATAAAACATTTTCTGAATACGAAAACTTCAATAATAATACTGATTGGGTAAAAGCGGTAACTCAGGTCGGAAATATCCACGATCATTATTTGACTGTAACAGGGGGTGGAGAGCGTGCTACGTATCGTGTTTCTGCCGGACTTCTTACTCAAAATGGAACTATTATTGGTCAAAAACTTAACCGTATTTCCGCCCGTTCAAATTTGGAATACTCTGTTTCTGACCGGTTGAAATTTATTTCAGAATTCTCCTTTACTTATACCGATAATAACATGAATTATGGGATGAACTTTGGTGATGCTAATGGTTCAAGTTCTTCTCCGCTATCAATCTTAGCAATTGCTTATAAAAAAATGCCTAATGTTGGTGTTTATGCGCAAGATGCAAAAGGTGTTGATACCGGCGAGTTGTACAAAATACCGTTGAATTCTTCGTTGAATAGTGATCAGAGATATTTGGTTAATCCTGTAGCACTGGCTACATTGGCTACTAATAACCTGAAAACTTACCGTTTGTTACCAACTTTCAGATTGCAATACGATTTGCTTGATCCAAATAACCAAATGCTCAGGTATAATATGTATGTTTCTTTCGATATTAATAACGATAAGTCATTCCGCTTTTTGCCTCAGAGTGTAGTTAATAGACCTTGGGACGACTTGCAGGTAAACCGTGCCGAGGGAACTGATAAGGAACAAGTGACAATTCAAACTGACAATAATATTGCATGGCAACCTAAATTTTCAAACGAAGATCATAACTTACTGTTGTATGCATCACTTCAAACAACAGAAGGAAAATCTTCAGCACAGGGTACATACACTTATGGATTGTTTGGAGAGGGTGACCCTTCTACTAGTGGGGTTCTAGTGGCACCTTCGGCAAGTCCTTCTACATGGAGATCAATGGGTTTGATGGGACGTTTTAATTATTCCTATAAATCGAGATACATTCTTTCGGGAACATTCCGTAGAGATGGTAGTACTAAGTTTGGTAAAGGTAATCAATGGGGTAATTTCCCTGGTGTATCTTTGAAATGGATTATTTCTGACGAACCGTTATTGAAAGGCACTAAAAAATGGTTAAGTATGTTGGCATTTCGTCCGGGTTGGGGTATTAGTGGTAACCAACCTAAGTATGAATTTTTACAATATAGCCGTTATAGTAATTATGATAGTTATATGGGATTACCTTCTACGCAGCCTTATTCGTTGAGGTTGAATAACTTGAAGTGGGAGTCTACAACATCATTTAATTATGGTTGTGATATAGGTTTTCTGGAAGATACATATGTTTTTGATTTAAATTTATATTCAAAACGGACTAAAGATTTATTATTTGAGAAAGTTAGAATCCAATCTACTTCAGGTTTTGCGAATTTGACATATGAAAATGCTGGAACAATGGATAATAAAGGGTGGGAAATAAATCTGTATGCCAATAAATTTATCAAATCCAAAGACTTTAGTGTTGATTTCCGCTTCAACTTATCAAATTATGTGAATACACTTATTAGTTTGGACCCGGGAATTTTGAAAGATGTCAATGCGGAATTTAATTACAATAACGGTAGTTATTTGACTAGAATTCAGGAAGGCAATTCATTCGGTTCTATTTATGGATTTAGATACAAAGGTGTTTATCAATATAATGAATATATCCCAGGTGTTCATGAAAATGCGCCAGTTTCGCGCGATGCGAATGGCAATGTTAATATAGATGAAAATGGTAAGCCAATTCAGATGGTTTATAATTACAACACTACCAGTAAAACAAGTACATATCAATTTAAAGGAGGAGATGCTATCTATGAGGATATAAATCATGATGGTAGCATAGATAAACTTGATATTGTTTATCTGGGAAATACACACCCATTATTTAATGGCGGTTTTGGCCCTACATTCCGGTATAAGAATTTATCATGCAATATGTTCTTTAATTTCAGGTATGGCAACAAAATTATTAATGCTGCCAAAATGTATTCAGAAAATATGTATGGTAATGATAACCAAAGCACTGCTGTAAACTGGCGCTGGCGTAAAGATGGGGATATCACGAATATGCCAAGGGCTCTTTATAATGATGGGTATAACTGGTTGGGAAGTGACAGATATGTTGAAGATGGATCATTCCTGAGATTTAAGTACTTGACATTTAATTATACAGTTCCTCCAGCATTACTCAAGAAATACTCAGTTAATAAGTTGAATTTGTATTTGACGATAAACAATATTTTTGTTTTAACTAAATATTCAGGTGTAGATCCTGAAATTGGATATGGCGCATGGGATGCATGTTACGATAATGCACAAACACCACGATCACGTGATTTAACTATGGGAGTTTCACTTGGATTATAAAAAACAATAACGATGATAAAGAGAAATTTAATAATAGCAACAATAATGCTTCTAACTTTGGGGTTAGAAAGCTGCAATGATTGGTTAACACTAAAACCAGAAAGCGAATTAATCCTTGATGATTACTGGCAATCTGAAGGACAAGCTCAGGCAGTGCTTACCGCTTGCTATAGAGGACTTACATCCGATGATGTAATGAACAGAATGTTATTATGGGGTGAGTTACGTTCCGATAATGTAACTGTTGGGCTTAGTACACCAGGAACTGATGTGTTGAATATTTTAAATGTCAACATTACTCCTTCGAATGGTTACTGCCAATGGGCACCAATTTACCACATAATAAACAATTGCAATACCTTTTTGTATTATGCACCGGGTGTTTTGAAGAAAGATCCAAATTTTACTGCAGGAAAACTACATGCAATGGAGTCAGAGGCCCTGACTATAAGAGCTCTTTGCTATTTTTATTTAGTGAGAACTTACAAAGATGTACCCTGGATTGATACACCAAGTATTGACGATACTCAAAATTATAGTGTTGCCAAATCGACTGAAAGAGTCGTTTTAGATCACATAATTAATGATTTGGTTGCCGCGCAGACTTATGCCCGAACTGATTATGGTACTGCTGCCGAAAACAAAGGTCGGATTACAGCTAATATGGTTAACTCTTTATTGGCAGATGTATATCTTTGGGATCAGCAATATGCTAATTGTGTTACTATTTGTAATAAAGTATTAGCTGATACCAAACTTAAATTGGTTAATGCAGATTTAATGTTTTATAATGTTTTTTACTTAGGTAATTCTACCGAAAGTATTTTTGAACTTCAATTTGATGATGTGGTTCAGCGTAATAATGCAACACGTAATAATTATGGGATTGGTTTTGGCACCGGTGGTTATATTTTGGGTTCACTAAGCTTTCCTGTTTATTTGGAGAAAACACCTTATAGTCCCTTTAATTTTTCGATGGGTGGAGGGGTAGAAAGTAGTACAGATGTTCGTTATAGTGATTTCATTATTCAACCAAATGATAAGAATTCGTTACAAGAAATGTATTACATCTATAAGTATGTAGGAATTCAACGAACAGAAAATGGAACATACAGTTCTTATCCTTTAAGAACAACATCGCCTAATTGGATAGTTTACAGGTTGTCGGATGTTATGCTAATGAAAGCAGAAGCATTAACTCAGTTAGATGGATCTGCTAACCTGCGTGAGGCATTGAATTTGGTGAATACAACTTATACAAGAGCAAACCCAACCAGTAGCGCATTGGATTCGACAGTTTATAATTCGAAAGGAATTATGGAACAGTTAGTTTTGCGCGAACGTCAACGTGAATTATTATTCGAAGGTAAACGTTGGTTTGACTTAATGCGATTAGCTCGCCGAACAAATTCAGCCTCTCCTATTCTTACCTACGTGAGTAGAAAACTCACAGGTACTCAATATACTAAGATGTCAATTATGGATGCTCTTTATTTGCCTGTTCCACAGTCGGATATTGATATTAACCCGAAGTTAGAGCAAAATCCATTCTACGACGATAAAAAGACGCAAACTTCAAATTAACAAGAAAATTTTAAGTCATGAAAAAATATATTTTTATTAATGCATTTCAATACTTAACCAAGGTTACCCTGATATTCATTATTGTGATAATGGGTCTTGTATCTTCATGTAAAGAAGATATTGTTAACTATAGAACTGAGACTAAGGAGATGTTGGGTGATTATCTTGTTAGATATAAGAAAGACTCAAGTCAGTTTATTGAGTTCAATAGATTATTGGATACGACTAAGGTAATGGGATTATTGAAAGCTTATGGTGAATATACTTGCTTTGCTCCAACTGATGCAGCATTTAAAGCATTTTATCAGTCACAAGGTAGAAAATCAATGAAAGGTTTTTCATTGGATACTTTGAAGCAAATAGCGTATAATCAGATAATTAAAGGGCAGATAATCACAACTGATTTATTCAAAACCGGACGTTTAGCCACTTTAAGCATGAATGATCGATATGTTACGGTTGATTCGATTATTCCGGTAGGTAGTAGTTTGATTTACAAGATTAATAAAACTGCTTCTATTTTGAGAAAGGATCAAATGGTCAATAACGGGGTAATTCATATTACAAACGAAGTGTTAAACCCAACTCAATTCACATCCATTGAGGCTATTGCGGTTGACAAACGATTCAAATTGTTTTATGAAGCATTACAAAAAACTCATTTAGCGGATAGTTTGCTTAAAACAAAAGATGATAGCTATAATTGGGAAAATTACAAGAGCATGCTTAACCCTCCTTTTACTCAGGGAGGTGGATCGGTTGATCAATTACCACTTTCAAGAAAATATGGTTTTACCTTGTTAATGGAAAGTGATGTTACATATAAAGAAAAATACAATATCGAAACTATTGGTCAGTTGCAAGCTAAAGCAAAAGAATTATATGATCCTATTTACCCTGAAGATGCAAGTGTAACTGATATTACTGATCGTAGAAATAGTTTAAATCGTTTTGTGGCTTATCATATGATCAATAAACAGTTGAGTTACTCAAAGTTTATAAACGATTATGATACTCAGCATATGATTAAAACATACGATATGTATGAATACATTGAGACTATGTGTCCAAATACTTTGCTGGAGGTTCGTAAAGTGAGAACACAAGCTCCTGACGCCAACTACATAAATATGTGCAGTAAGCCGGGTGATACACCTGATTTTACCCGGGCTATTCAAATACAGAGCAATAATAAAGATAATGATGCTACGAATGGAGTTTACCATGAGATAGATAAAATTCTGGCTTATGATGCCACAGTATCTTCGTATATGGGAGCTGTTCGATTGAGATTGGATGCCGCAAGTTTCTTTCCAGAATTGACAAATAACAATATGCGTGGTTTCTTGGGAGATAAAGCTGCAGATATTAAATCATGGATTTTCCCTAAAGGTTATATAGATCGATTAAAAACTGCCGAGGGTACTGTGTTTACATACCTGAATTCATTCGGAGGATATTTGGATTATGAAGGAGATGAGGTTTACTTGAGAGGACAATATGATTTCTCAGTTGTAACTCCACCTATACCTGCAGGGACGTATGAGGTTCGTTTTGGTTATCAACCCACTGGTGGTCGCGGAGTTGCTCAATTAAGTTTTGATGGAACTCCTTGTGGTATTCCACTTGATTTAAGGGTAAATGCTTCGAGTCCATTGATTGGCTATGTTGTGCCAAATGATGCAAGTTTGGATGACCCTTCAGGATATGAGAACGATAAAATGATGCGTAATAGGGGATATATGAAAGGACCATCGAGTTATAAGAGCTATAATGGTGTATTCTATGGTATTACTGTTGCACGTCAGAGTGATAGAGTGCTACGAAGAATTTTAGGAATTTATCAGTTTGATAAGCCAGGTACACATGTGTTTTCTGTGAAATCTGTAATGGTAGGTCAATTTATGTTTGATTACCTGGAGTTTGTTCCTACTTCGATTATTGGTACTGAGGGTGTCGATTGAGTTGATTTATTCATAGTTGGTTATAAATAATCTATTTATCATGAGAAAAAAGAATTTTAAATTAGTTATTATAGTTATATTGTTTGTGGGTTCTCTTACATCTTGTTCGGATGTCTGGGACAGCCACTATTCCCCCGTTTTTACTGAGAAAAGCGACTTGAATTTGTATAAGTATATATCTAAAGATACTGCTTTGACTACTTTTACTAAGATGCTTAAAGTTTCTGGTTACGATTCCATACTGAGTAGAAATCAAACTTACACTGTTTGGGCTCCACTAAATAATGCATTGACTGGTATTAATTTATCTGATACGAGTTTTGTTAGGGAAGTAGTGATGAATCATATAGCTCGTTTTTCTAATCCAACTTCGGAAATAACAACAAAATCTGTTTTTATGTTGGATAATAAGTACATAAACTTCACAAGAATTGGAAGTGGTTTTACTTTTGGTGAAAAAAATGTTGTAAAATCAAATATTGCAACTGCCAATGGAATTTTACATTATATTGATAATTATGTTCCCTATGTTCCAAATATTTGGGAATTTCTTGGGAAGACTCAAGGCTTAGATTCTTTAAAAAAGTATTTGTACTCTCAAAGCAAATTTCAGTTTGATGTTGCTGCCAGTGGTGATCCAATAGGTACTGATTCACTTACTAAGCAGTTGTTATATGATTCTGTGTTTGTGTTTAAAAACTTGATATTAGACAAAATTGGCCAGTTTGCAAAAGAGGATAGCATATATACTACTATATTGCCAACAAATGCAGCATGGACAGAGGCTTATAATCGAATAAAACCGTATTTTAATACGCTTGCTAAAAATGGTGGAGCTCAAACTCAACGAGAAAACACAGAAATGGCTATAGTACAAGATATTGTTTTTAGACAAAGAATTTCAAATCCAAATCTGCTAGACTCAATAGTTTCAACTACTGGAAGTGTGTTTAAATCACCAGGTAGTTATATTTTTAGTGGTGCAACAAAAACTGAGTTGAGTAATGGTAATGCTTACATTACGAACTTAATGACACATAAATCCGTAGATTCCTGGCAGAAGCCAATACGAATTGAAGCTGAAACCGAAGCTTTTGGAAGAGAAAAATCTAATTGTGATATATATCCCCGATCGAGTGCTGGTTCTGGACTGAATGTATCTCAGGAAAGATATATTTATATAAATAATCTGACTACAAATAATACATCTCTTTGTTACGTCAGATTCCCTATACCCAATACATTGTCTGCTAAATATAATATTTATTGCGTCTTTGTTCCGACAAATATTGAATCGGCAGCTGATGTAAGACCAAGTAAAGCAACTTTTAGATTACAATATATTGATGCAACTGGAAATTTGACTTCAGAAAAATTGTTGACTGTTACTCAGAATGTGACTGATCCGACTAAACTAACGAAGATGTTTGTGACTCAAATTCAATTTCCATATTGTAATTTAATTGATTTTTCATCATTTAAAACAAGTGACATTTCTGTAAAGTTGAGAGTTGATAATGCTGTAAAAATGAGTGAAATAGCCAACTATAACAGGGATTTGCGTATAGATTGTATTATTTTAGAGCCTGTTCAATAAATTTGTAATGAAATTAATTGTAATGAGAATGAAAAAATTAAAAAACATAATAAAAATGAACGGGATATTTTTCTGTTTTAGAAACTATTGCTCAATCCTTGTATGCATTTTACTTTTGACGACTAGCATTATGTCAGCCGAAGCTAAAAGTAGTGATAATGTAAATAAGAAATTAGTTAAGGGTTTGGTGCGGGACGCACACACAAAACAACCGATTAATGCAGCTCAGATAACTGTGTTAAATAACAGTATTTCTGCTACAACCAACGAGAAGGGGATTTTTTCTCTAAATGTATTTTCCGAACAAGAAATACTTGTTGTTTCAGCTTATGATTATAATATTCGTCAAGTATCAGTACAATCAAAAGATTCATTGGTGATTGATTTATATTCGGATGTTTTCAGCAATTATTACGAAAAAATAGATGCGCTAACCGGATTGACAAATAATCTTACAATGGTTTCAGCAGGTAAAAACACGAATGATTTTAGTAAATCTCAGGCAGTGTCTGCTGATGAACTTCTACAGTCTGAACTTGGAGGCGATGTAAGAGCAATCTCTCGATCGGGAGTCGCAGGTATGGGAGCATCTTTATTTATAAGAGGTATAAACTCGTTAAACTCCAATGCACAACCATTATTTGTTGTTGATGGAGTATTAATGAATAATCTATATGATGTGAATTCAATTCATGGGGGATTTTTCTCAAATCCTCTGAATGACATAGATGTAAGTGATATAGAGAGTATTACTGTGATGAAGGATGGTGCATCAATTTATGGAAGTAAAGCTGCAAACGGAGTAGTATTGATAAATACGAAAAGAGGTAAGGGTATGGTAACTAAAATCAATGCTAATATTCTTATTGGAACTACCAACCAACCCAATATCATCCCTGTAATGAACGCCGATCAATTTAGAACCTATGCAAGTGATTTAATTGGAACTTCAGGTCTCACGAATGATCAGGTTGCAAATTTTTCTTTTTTGCAGGATGATCGTTCTAAGCCGACTTACAATACATATCATAACAATACAAAATGGGCAGATCAAATTTATCGTGATGGTATGACTAAGAGTTATTCTATTAACGCTAAAGGTGGAGATGAAAAAGCACTTTATTATTTCTCGCTTGGTTATACAGGAATTTCCGGGGTTGTGAAGTCTAATGATATGCAACGTATCAATGCACGTTTTAATGCGGATTTCAATATGTCCAAACTTTTCTCAATGGGATTAAACATTGGATTTACAAACATAGACAGATCAATAACCGATGATGGTGTGAATATGTATACTTCTCCAACCTGGTTAAGTGCTATAAAATCACCTTTCTTAAGTCCGTATAATTATACTTCTACCGGTGCAAATACTTCAGAACTTGCATATTCGGATGAGTTAGGAATAGGAAATCCAAGAGCAATAGTAGATAAATATTCAAACTCAGTTAGACAACATAGTTTTAATATAAGTTGGATTCCAACTTTCCATCTTTCTCCAAATCTTACTTTGAGCTCTCAACTTGATTTTAATTTGAACAAAACAACTGAAGACTATTATAGTCCAATGTTTTATGTGGCTAAACGAATGATAGAAGGTGTTGGATATTCACAAAACTCGCATACGAATCAAGTTATGCGTAATATGGCCATATTTGATGAAACCAAATTAAAATACTCAAAACAATTTGGTACATACAATCAAATCAATGCTGTTTTAGGAGTTCGTTATTTGAATAATTATTATGAGTCGGATTATATCGAAGGACACAATTCAGGATCTAATTCTTCTACAAATCTTCCGGGAAGTTTCGCAACAGCTTTCTTTAAAGTAAATGGGATTAATAATTTCACGAATTCTCTTTCTAATTATTTGAATGTTGACTATAGCTACGATAATAGATATTTGCTCTCAATAGCAACTTCAGTAGATGGTTCGTCACGTTTTGGATCTGAAACGAAAGGCGGTTTGTCGATGTTCGGAAAAAGCTGGGGTGTATTCCCGTCTGTTAATGCCGCATGGTTAGTAAGCTCTGAAAAATTTATGCGTGACATTGATTTTATCAATCATTTAAAAGTTCGGGCAGGTTACGGTGTTACAGGTAATGACGATATTGAAGATTATGCTACTCATGCTTATTTTTCTACTCTGAGACAAGAAACTTATGCAAATGGGATTGTATTAACCAATATTGCTAATCCGCAAATTCAATGGGAAACAACTTACAGAAAAAATGCAGGTGTAGATTTAGGTCTTTTAAATGATAGAATTTCTTTATCATTCGATTATTTCTCGGGTATCACTAAAGACTTATTGACACTCAAATCTCAACCCTATGTTACAGGGTTAGGTATGTATTGGAGTAACGGAGGTGAGTTATCTAATAATGGATATGAGTTTTCTGCAAACTTCAAATTGTTGAATTTGAAATCGTTGAAATGGGAATTTGGCTTGAGTGTTGGACATTATGAAAACAAAATCCTTTCACTCCCATTAATTAATGGATCAACAGATTATACAACTTCTGTTTATGGAGGAGAAGTGCTAACAGCTGTTGGACAACCTGCTGGAATGTTCTACGGATATAAAACGAATGGAGTTTATGCTACAGAGACGGCAGCAGCTACTGCTAATCTTAAAATTTTGAACCAGAATGGAACTTACAGCTATTTCCGTGCAGGTGATGTGCAGTTTGTAGATGGTGATAAGAATGGAGTTAAAGATGGTATTATTGATGCTAATGACAAACAAATTATTGGAAATCCAAATCCGAAATTGTATGGTAATATTTCAAGCAAAATATCGTATCAAAAACTTACATTGTCAACATTGTTCACTTATTCTTATGGCAACGATGTGTATAATTATCAACGAAGCCAGTTAGAAACCGGTAGTGACTATAGCAATCAATCAACTGCCATGTTATCACGCTGGACAGCCGAAGGCCAGCATACAGCTCAACCCAAAGCTGTATATGGTGACCCAATGGGGAATTCTCGATTCTCGGATAGATGGATTGAGGATGGTTCGTACCTTCGTTTGAAAACAGTTACACTCTCATACACAGTTCCTTTGAAAAGCAACTTTATTGAAGGATTTAGTGTCTGGATATCTGCTAATAATTTAGTAACATTTACAAAATACTTAGGACCGGATCCCGAATTTTCTACTCAAAACTCAGTTTTATTCCAGGGTGTCGATGCCGGATTGGTTCCGTTAAGTAAAAGCTATTACGTTGGTGTTAAACTCAACCTATAAGCAATCTAAATTTAAATGTATAATATAAATGTGATATGAAAAAAATATTTAATATATTACTTGCTTTTGCGTTGGTATCGATAATTTCAGTTGGTTGTACTGATATTTTAGATGTAAAATCAAATCGAATAACTTACGAAAATGATTATCGAATGAGCTCGCCAAATGATACTGTTTATGCGATGGAGGGTATTTGGAATCAACTTCGTAATATCGCCGATAGTTATGTGTTATTAGGTGAACTGAGGGGTGAATTGTTGGATGTAACTGAAAATTCAAATGTTAGTCTCAGGGAGATAAGCAATTTTGAGATTTCTAATGACAATCCTTACGCCCAAATTAAGGATTATTATTCGGTAATAAATAACTGTAATTATGTGATTCAGCATATTGATACAGCATATACCTCTCATGGTCAGAAAGTTATGAAAGGGTTTGTCGCTTCCGTGAAATCAATTCGTGCCTGGACTTATATGCAAATTGCTTTAAATTTTGGTTCGGTAAAGTACTATGAACAACCAATACTTACTCAGTCTGATGCAGAATTAGTGAACAACTATCCTGATATCTCTATGAATGAACTATCGGATTTACTTATTGCCGATCTAACTCCCTGGAAAGACGTAACTCTTTCTCAATTTCTGTGGTCCAAAAGTTTCCCAATTCATTTTGTTTTAGGTGATCTTTATCTTTGGAAAGGTGAAGGATACTATGATAAGGCTGCAACTGAATACCATGCATTAATGTTTGCCGATAGATATGGGATCAATGTTTATCAATCAGCATGGAATATTAAAAATAAGGTTATATCGACTTCGAGTGGATTTACTGCCGATTGGATAAAATCTTTCACAACGGGTTATGGCGAAACTATAACGAAGATTTATTGTCCTAAAGGTTTTGGAAAGCAATTCAATCTTGATAGTTTAAATTATAATAATCAATTTGCACCTTCGGCTGTTTCTATCAAAAACTGGGATTCTCAAATTTATCACAATACCCCAACGGACTGGATTCCAGGTGATCTGAGAAAATTTGGTTCAATTATATCTAAAACGGACGTTACAATTGATAATAGTGGAAATATCACGTCATTAATTTATCCAACTAGTACTTTTTCAAAACCAATAATTCAAAAATATCTTACGTACAATCAAAATGTATTGGTTTATCGTAGTTCATTATTATATTTGCGATATGCTGAAGCTGTAAACAGGTTAGGAAAACCAAATTTGGCTTTTGCCGTTCTTAAAAACGGACTGAGGAGTGCAACGATGGCTACACCTTCAATTGTTCCGTTGAACGAAAAAACAGGTGAGAAATACATGGATTTTAGCGATCGACAATTTGATTATAATGTTGGTATCCGTTGGCGCGGTCTTGGTCCAAAGCTTAAGGACCCAAATTATGCTGTTTTAACCCTGGGAGATTGCGATTCAACATTTGTTATTAAGCAACAAGCGAATTTAAATGATTCAGTTGTTTATGTGGAAGATATGATTCAAAAAGAACTGGCTCTCGAAACTGCATTTGAAGGTAACCGTTTTCATGATTTAATGCGTATTGCGATTAGACGTAACAATCCTGATTATTTGGCAGAAATAGTTTCTGAAAAACACCCATCTAACAAAGCTGCTATCAGGGAGAAACTTACACATCCTGAAAACTGGTATTTGAAAAAGTAGAAACTTTGCAGTTATTACAAATCAATTCCCGTATCCAGTTTTATGGATACGGGAATTTTTATATCACAATTATAAGTTGGTGAGATATTCAGCCAGTTTGACTTTATTTTCAGCGAATGATTTTCGAATTTGACTTATTTTTGACCCAATAAGCAATGCCAATTTTCTGTGAATTGAAATTATCTCAGATTCATTTGTCAATATTCTTCAAAAACACAAGATTGATACTTTTGTCGCTTTTAAAATCTATCACTATGACAAGTAAACTTAAATTTATTTCCATAAGTATGGGATTATTCTTAGTATTTTTCACTCCATGTGTAAATGCCGCGGATGATAAGTTTAAAAATTCCGAACAAAATATTTTCAAGGTTATAAAGCCAGATTCAACAATCAGCCCTTTTACAGGAATAACTCGTCGGCACTGGAAAGATGCTGCACTTTATATGTTAGAAGGGGCATTTGGTTATATTCATAGCCTGGACGACCCAATGAAATTCCCCAAGCAAGATGGAAAAAGCTATCCGAGGAATGATGGACAGATTCCTACTGAAAAACTCGAAGGACTTTGCAGAACTTTATTTGTAGCTGTTCCATTGCTTAAGGATAATCCAAATCTGGAAATAAATGGAATCAAAGTGGCTGATTATTATCGACACCAAATATGTAATTTGGTAGATCCAACCAGTGCCAGTTACATTAAACCTCGGGCTAAAAACGGTGGGCCACATCAAAATTTGGTTGAATTTGGAGCATTGTCTATTTCGTTATTTTCCATTCCCGAAGTGCTTTGGGAACCATTAAAGCAAGCACAAAAAGATGCATTGGCAGCAACAATGCTTAGCTACGGTGATGGCCCCACTGTTCCGTCGAACTGGAAATTCTTCAATATTTTTATACTTAGTTTTTATAAACAACAGGGATATTCTGTAAATGAGAAATTACTTGTAGAATATCTGGATAAATCTCTGGCACATTATCGCGGCGAGGGTTGGTACAACGACAATCCGGCTTATGATTATTACAGCATGTGGGCGTTTCAGATGTATGGTGTACTTTGGTCGGAGTTTTTTGGTAATAAATACTATCCTGAATATGCTCAAATGTTCCTCAAAAACTTCAGCGATGTGAAGGACAATTATCCATACATGTTTAGTCGGGATGGTAAGATGATTATGTGGGGGCGCAGTATTTCGTATCGTTATGGCGCTGTCACTCCCTTTCCACTCATGGGTTTTGCCAACACTCCAAATACAAATTGGGGCTGGATGCGCAGAATTGCTTCGGGCACATTGCTACAGTTTTTGCAAAATCCTGATTTTATGAAAGAAGGTGTTCCAACCCTTGGATTTTATGGCCCGTTTGAACCGGCAGTTCAGGGTTATAGTTGTCGAGGAAGTGTGTATTGGGGTGGCAAAGTTTTTCTTGGACTGCTGATTCCTGCCAATAATCCATTCTGGACAGCTACCGAAAATGAAGGGCCATGGGAAAATCAGCTTACAAAAGATTCAGTTTATAATAAATTCTCAAAGAGTACAGGAATTCTTATTACTGATTACCCAAGTATAGGCGCATCTGAAATTCGCGCATGGTGCAATGTGCCGGTTATTGGAGCAGGTGAACCTTTTCGTGGAAGTGAATGCTATAATCGATTGTCGTACAACTCGGCCTTTCCGTGGCAGGCAGATGGTGATAAAGGAGAAGTGTCCATGAATTATGTAGTGAAGAATAGTGCAGGTAAATGGGAACCATTGCGGCTCTATACATTCAGAAAATTCGAAAATGGCATTTATTATCGGGATGCAGTACTAGAAACCAATAGGAAGATTCAATTTAAACTGGCAGAGATTCCAATCCCCAATGGAATAATTCGGGTTGATAAACTTATTTGCAATGATTCTACCTTGAAGGCAGTTGAGCTGCGATTAGGGCACTATGCACTTCCCCAATTGAAACAAGCTATTCAGAATGAAACTTTTAAAATTGGCTATAACGAAGTGAAAAGTATTGATAATGGAGAATATAAACTGGCTATGATACCATGGAAACGATGGGGAAGGATGCAGTTTGTTCATTCAACCGGATTGCACCCACAAAGTAATGCAAGTACAGTAATTGATGCGTTCGATATGTTTGAATGCGCTAAGAAAAAGGAGAAAATTTATATTACAGTTGAACTTTGGAAATGCTCAGGAGAAAGTTGGACAAATAAAGAATTTAAAATTGTCAAGGGTGTTGAAAATCTAAATAAAGAAAATTCTATAAAGCTTTTAATGAAAGACGGTAAGAAAATTATTGTAAGTTTTAAATAGTTTCATGTAATTACATTTATTTGATGTTATTGTAATTATAGAAGAAAAGTCCAAAGGTAATTCTGACCTTTGGACTTTTCTTCTATACTATTCAGCTTTTCTGTTTGTATTTATTACTACAAAATTCTTGTTTTGTGGCAATTTAAGTAAAATGCTGTAAGATAGCTCTAAATAGGCTAATAGTCTACTTTATTGACTTTATTTTCTCCTGATTATTTCCTCTCCGAAACTATTTTTGCCCGTTAGAATATTGTAATCATTCCTAAATGCAAATGATTTGTCTTTAAATAAATGCAAACCTTACTGTATTTATATGTTCAGGTGAATAAATAACACAAAATAATAAACCATTTAAATTCTATTACTTTATGAGAAAACTTTTCATTTTACAATTGCAAACCTGCAATGCTGTACAGTCTTAACAGTTAAATTCTAATTATTATGAAACACAAAAATCTATTTTTAAAAACGTGTGTATCGCTCGTTTGTATTTTATTTACAGGTTTGGCAGGTTTGAATGCTCAGACCTGGACAGCACCGACATTAACCGGAAGTACCCTTACTACAGGTACAACATATTATATGTATAATGTAGGTTCTAATGGGTATTTAAACCAGGGAGGTAACTGGAAAACACAAGCAGTAGTTACTGCACAACCAAGAGCAAATGCGGCTACAACAGTAATTAAATGGACTGCAACGAATACGAGTGGTTCAATATGGACATTCCAGTTAAATAGTGCAGGAGCAAATGTGTCTGGTAAATATGTTTTTCCGTCAAGTACAACTGATGGATCTATATTTACAGATAACTCAACAAATAATACATGGAATGTAGTTCAAACAGATGCAGTAAATAATATTTATTCAATTCAAGTTGTTAGTAGCTATGGAGGTTATTCTGCCGCACAATATGTAGGTTCGGCTTCCGCGGCTGAAGTAAATAATACTACTAATTCAACTGGTGGCTCAGGAACATCCTATGCAGTTAGATATAATAGAACAACAAGTACTTATACTCAATGGAAATTTCTAACGCAAGCTGATGTTGATTTATACAATGCAAAAGTTCTATTAGATAGATACATGACTTATGCAAAGAATAAAGGTATAGATGTTACTACTTATATTACAACCTATAATGCAGGGGTTACTGCAAGTATTAATAGTGCAGCGACTACCTTGTTAGCAGCACTTGGTCGTTCAACAATAAGTTTCACAAGCAGTAGCTTTGAAGATGCAACCTTTCCGACAGGTTGGACAAATAGTGGAGGTTTTGCAAAGCAAACAAATGCTCCGGGTCAGGGTTGGACAAAAGATCTAACAGCTTATTGTGAAAAATATACTGGTAGTGCATATGGTACTAATGGAAATGGTGCCAAAGGATATTTGGCAGCTGGTACTATTTCACAAACAGTTTCCGGTTTGTCAAGTGGTCAATATGAATTGGTTGTCTCAGGGCATGCTGTACAGCAGGCAGGTGCGAATCCACTGCATACAGGTGCATTTATTACAGCAGGTGCTGCCTCTACAGAGGTTGTAGCAGGACAGGATTATTCAATAGAAAATATTAATGTTACGGGTGGGACATTAGCTGTAGGTTACGCACTAATTGCGCCAATATATTGCAACTGGACTGGTTTTGATAATTTTAGACTTTATTATTATGGAGCTATAGTCTCAAATATTTATATTTCGAAAACATCATTTGATTTGTCAGCCACTCCATTTCAAACCACATTTGATTTAGGAGGTGCAAATCTTACTAATGATATCATAATCACACCTCCAGCACATATAACATTAAGTAGTGTAAGTCCAAATTTAGTTGATAATGGAAATGGAACATATACACTAACCGCTGCAAATGCTAACGCTACTACTATTGCAATTACAGCAACTTGGGATACTTCTGCAATAGGAAGTGGTAATATTCAGTTGAGTTCTACTGGTGCTACAAGCAAAACAATAGCAGTAACTGCATCTACTGATCCATCTTTAATAGTTGATAATTCAACTCTCGCATTTACTCCCCATACAAGTACAAAAACAGTTACTGTTACCGGAGCAAACCTGACAGATGATGTGACACTTGCATTTTCAAATGGTAATTTCTCTACAGTACGTTCATTGACTATTCTTAAAGCTGACGTGATGGCTTTTGGGGGTGTAACATTTAATGTCGATTGTAGTGCAACTTCAGCTGCTACAGGAACTTTGACTGTTACAGCCAACAGCATAACACGTACTATCAATTTGGCTTCTTCTACAAGCGATGCTTTGACAATTAATACCAGATCATTCTTTGTTGATCAGTCTACTGTCAATAATTTGCAGTTTACTGTATCTCAAGGAGATCTTTATAGTGTTTCTTTGACAGCTCCGGCAGGTATTACATTGACAAAAACATCGGATGGATCTCCTTTAAGTTCAATAACTAATGCAAATGTATATTCAGGAAGCTTTGGAGTTACTGCCACATGGGATGGAACAACACGGATAAGAGATGGAAAAATTCGATTGAGCACTAATGGTCAGAATGACTCAATAGTTGTAATTGCTTCTCCAAAAAATCTTATTTCAAGTTGGGATGGTGACAATAATGTAACACAGGATGTTACCTCATATCTTACAAACTATGGTTGGGATGAAACAAATGCTTCAGGAGCAACTGTAACTCCTGCATGGGGAGCTTATAATGCAGGTGGAGTTCGATATGTACCTGTTACAAATGCAGCGCATACTTATTTGGGAAAAGCTATCACATTAGGACGAACCGCATACCTTAGAACGTGGGGTGGTGCAGCCTGGACCAATAAATACAATCTGAATATTGGACAATTAACAGCAGGTAAAACCTATGAATTCCGTGGAGTAGCTTGTAAACATGGAAACACGGGTAATAATGATTTGAAAATTGAGATTAATTCTGCCAAGAGTGGACTTGGTAGTTCGGTAATTTCCCTGACAAAGAGTTTTACTGCTAATCAAAGTGCGACAGATTACAGCAGCCAGTTTACTCCAACAACAACCGGGACTTACTATTTGGTATTTAGTACGAGTTCAACTGAGGCAGATGCAATCTATTCTCCGGATTATCTGTCGATAGATTCGGTTGGTGATACCCGTCCGGCAATGAGCACAGCAAGTAATATTACTCCTGATGTTGTTGGTTCGACAATAACTCCAACATTCTCTGCTGGTACTACCAGTTATTTGATTCATTTACCTGCAGGAACTACTAGTGTTACACCAACTGTGACTAAAACATATTCTCTTGAAACTATTTCCGGAGATGGCCTTGTAAATATTGTTGATGGAGAGGGATACTCGACGATTCAGTTGACATCACAAGATGGCTTACATACAACGACTTATAATCTTCACTATACAACGAAAAGTGGTGATGCGACCTTGTCTAATTTGGTTGTAAGTACCGGAACATTGAAACCCGCATTCAGCTCGGCTGTTACTTCTTATACAGTATATTTGGCTAATGGAACAACTACAAGTTCTTCAACTGCAACGAAAGCTGATGCAGGTGCAACAATTTCGGGTGATGGAGCGATTACACTTTCAAATGGTGTTGCTGCGTCTAGCATATTGGTGACAGCAGAGGATGGTTTGACAGCAAAAACTTATACAATTACGTATTCAGGTCTGGCTTTAAAGCATTCTTATACATTTGAAAGCTCTGATGCGAATGATTCACCTGCTTCGGGGGCCACAGCCGTAAATGGGACATTGGCAGGTACCGGATCATTCTCCGATGGAGCTTATGTTTCTGCAACCGAAGGTGATTATATTTCATTGGATGGAAGTGCACTTGCTTTAGCAACTTATCCTGCTATTACAATGGAAGCATTTCTAAGAGCAGGAAGTACTCAGGCTAACGAATTTTCAATGTTGTCATATTTTGGTGGTAATTCAGGTGCAAATGCTTTCTGGTTGCAACCGACAAGAAATTACAGTGATTATAGCCAAACTGAATTTAATGGGAACTACGTAAATGGAATTGAACTGAACGATGCAGCGTTACACCATTTGGTTAGCGTACTCACAAGCGATAGTATTTACTTATATACAGATGGTTATTTAAGTGGTAAAGCTAAGAATACTGTTTCATTATCAGTCATTGCAACTACAAACGCCTATTTATGTAAAGGTGGATATGCTGATCCGACATGGAAAGGTTCACTGTATGAGTTTAATTTATACACAGGTAAGATGGATGCAGCTACAGTTAAGAGTAGAGCACTTGCTTTTGTTCCGGCAACTGTTTATACTGCAACTGCAGAAAATATTATAAGTACTAATAAATCGGCATCTGAAATAGTTGTGCAACCGGGAGCAAAACTGACTTTGAACTCAGGTGTTCAACTGGCTGCGAATTCAATTACCCTGCAAAGTGATGTAAGTGGTACGGCTACATTTGTAAATAATGGAACTTCTACTATACCTACAGCAAATGTTCAACAATATCTGCCTTCCGGTCGTAACTGGTATATTTCCAGTCCGGTAACGGGAGCTACAAGTGCTTCAATAACAGGAATTACCGGTAGTGCGATGGTAAGTTATAACGAGGTGAATGGATTATGGCCATCTGCGGGTGCGACTCTCAATGTAGGACAAGGGTATATTGCTGTTTCTCCTACGAGCTCAGCTGCTGTAACATTTACAGGGGCGTTGAATGATGGTAACCAATCGTATACGCTATATCGCACGGATAGTTTGGTGCAGAAAAGAGGTTTCAATTTGGTTGGTAATCCATATCCTTCTTACCTGAATTGGGAATCTGCAACCAGAACTAATGTTGGTCCTACTATGTGGTATCGCTCAAAAGATGGAGGTCAGTATGTTTTCGCAACCTATGGTGCTGTAAGCAAAATTGGAACAAGTCTGGGTGGAACTCCTGTGACTAATCTTATTCCACCAATGCAGGCATTCTGGGTACGTGTGTCCGGAGCTGGTTCGGGAATATTGGCTTTCAATAATACCATGCGTTCACATAGTGCAACAAGTAACCCGTTGAAAGCTCCAACTGCAACCAAAGCGACTCAACAGGTATTGCGTTTACAGGTTTCGAATGGTGTTAATAATGATGAAGCAATTATAATTTTCAATGAAAATGCTGCCAATGGTTTTGATGATTATGATTCACCAAAAATGACAAATGCTAACGTGGCAATTCCCGAAATTTACACAATGGTTGGAAATGAAAAATTGGTAATCAATGGTTTGACAAGTGTAACTCCAAATGAGGAATTAGCTCTCGGTTTCACAACCGGTCAATCAAATTCATTCTCGATTAAAGCTACTCAAATAAGTAACTTTGATGCTAATACACGAATTTTCCTTAGAGATAATTTGTTGAATACTGAGCAGGAATTGACAAGTACTTCTGACTATACATTTACTTCAGATGTTACAACTACAAGTAGTCGTTTTAGTGTTATATTTAAATCGGCAGGAGTAACTACCGGAATAAATAACATTGATACAAATATTTGTATTTCAAAAAATACAAATAATCAGATTATTGTAAATTGTAATGGCAATATAAATAACGATGCTACTGTTATTGTTTATAGCGCATCAGGTCAGAAATTACAAACAAAACAAATTACGGGAGCAAGTACAATTCTTGGTACAGGACTCACATCAGGTGTTTATGTAATAACTGTAAATAACGGAGCAAAGAGTGTAACTCAAAAAGTGACACTTAATTAATATTTATTTCAGCTCTCTTTTCAAACGAAAGAGAGCTGAATTTGAAATAAATCATATAAAATATTGTACATGAAGACACAAATTGAAAATATACAAAAACGCATTTATTCAGCGCCAGTGATAGAGCAAATTAAACTGGATAATGAAATATCGCTGGCACTCGAATCTACACCGCCGGTTTTCGAATTGTCAAAGGGATCGAATGCTCCTGAGTATTTCAATAACGATCCATTTAAAAACAACATTGGCTAGCTTTAAATCAAGAAAATCCCCGGGTAACCGGGGATTTTTTATTATATATATTAAAGATTCATTCCAGATTATGTTACAGTATAACCTCCAGCCGTCCGAGTATTACCTTCGGTTATTATATTATGATATTCAGGTACTCGAGCATAATTATCGGACATTCCAGCATAAGCTTCGGTTGCCAGAGTATGACCTTCCTCTATTCTAGTAATATCTTCGGCTGCTTAAGTAAAACCTTCGGTTATCCAAGTATGAGCTGCGGCAATTTATGCGTGATTCACAAGTTTCTATTGGTGAATTGAAAATTTGCGTCAACTGAGGTTAGATTAATCAATACACTTTTTTCTCCAAAGGATGCTATAAAACTGTATTTGTTATTAGAAGCAATAATGGTATATAAACTTATTGTCTTCTTTATTGACTTTTTTTTCACCCTCAATGTCATTCAACAAACCTATTTTTGTAAATAGTAAATAATTAATTTTCAATTTGAATATTGATAATTATAAACAACCCAAAATAAAAACACTTTAATTCAATTACATCATGAAAAGAAACTTACATTTCTTAAGGTCATTCCTTATGCTGTCTGTTCTGTTGCATGCGTTTTCTGCGCGAGCTACAGTTGTTCCTTACTTACCTGCTTTGCAGAACATAAATGGTTCTGCGGTCGATTTAGCAACTTTTTATCCCAAAGTAGGTAGTTATACATTGGAAGTACAAGGTGTAGCTGGAACTCAAATCTCAGTAGCAGGAGGTATTTTTACTTATACTCCGGTAACAAGTGGGACTATTCGTTTTTCTCAAAAAAATGGTAAAATCATTGTTTATGAAGGTAACGTATATAAGACGACTTTAACACCTGCTTGGAATACTCAGTATCCGACTATCGCAGATGCAACTGCTCATTCTGATCCAAATAACCTTTTACAAAATTCAAGTTTTGAAACCACAGGTTCATTGGTTGGCGGTACTAATTATAATTTTGGTACACCATGGGTTACAAATGTAACAGTTGCTGCATCGGGAGGTATAAGAATTCAAAATGGTACTTTAGGAAATGTTAATGGCACATTTGAGTGTGTTTGGAGAGGTAGTGGTAATACAAACTATTTTGCACAACAACTAGCCGCGACAATCAAGCCTAATACTACATATAAGATAATTGTTAATCAACTGGCTGGATCAAATGCTTATGCTAATTTTAATGTTGGTTTAGGATCTACAGTAAATGGTTTCGAATATGGATTTGTACCTATGGTTCTAGGTAATGGGAAAAACGGTACTTGGTCTGTAAGCCTTAGGACTCCTGCGACAATTACAGGTCCTGTATACTTCACGTTTAGTAATACTGCTACTAGTACCTCAAGTACTGGTACCGATCCATTGACTCAAATTGATTATCTTGCGTTAGTTGAAGGAGTAGATGTTCTCGGAATTGTAGGTGCTACTTCAGCCACTTTCCTTGATGGTACTGCTTATGCCCCAGCAAATTTAGCTGTAGATTTTGCGAATGGAGATTATGTTGATTGTACATCTGAAATTGTAAATCCAAGTTTTGAGGTGAATGGAGCTGCTGGCTGGACTAATGTTGGGCCTTTTGTTTCTCAGACAAATACATCTTTTGCATATAAAGCAGGTACTGTATATTTTGAAAAATGGAAAGCCTCAGGCAACTGGACTGGTTTGAAAATTTCTCAGAAAATTCTAAATCTTCCTAATGGAGATTATAACCTAATTGCAGGTGCATTAAATCAACCGGATAATACTGGTGGTGCATTTGTGTTCGCAAATGCTGTAGAGGCCGTGGTTCTTACTGCAAAGGATTATAAACTTAAAGTAACTGTTACCAACAATGAAATAGACCTTGGTTATAGAGTTGATAATGGTGGCAATTATGTTGCTACAGATAATTATAGATTGTATATGTTGAGTGATGGCTCGCCTTATATGACCATAAATCCTACAGCTTTGGTTTTCAATCCAACAACATTAGTAAAAACATTCGAGGTTACCGGAGGTTATTTGACGGGTGATGCTACATTGGTTGCTCCTACAGGTGTTAGCTTAGATAAAACTACTTTGACAGCAGCAGAAGTCGCAGCCGGAGCAATTGTTACAGCTACTTTTGACAATGCTACCGTAATTAATAATGGTTCAATTACTATTACAAGTGGTTTGTTGAGTAAGTCCATTTCTGTAAACACATCAATCGATCCTGTGTTATCAACAAGTATTTCAAGTTCGAGATTTGACGAAGTGCTTGCAACTGGCTCATTTACAGTTTCAGGTTCTAATTTGGCCAGCGATATATCAATAACTGCTCCTGCCGGTATCACTGTAAATCCAACAACAATATCAAAAGGTACTGGTGCCGTAAACGCTGTTTCGGTTAATATAACTTATGATGGAACTACTCCAAATATTTCAGGCAATATTGTAGTAACAAGTGGTGTGGCAACTAAAAACATTGCAGTTGTGGCTGCTTTGAATAGCAATAATTATACACCTCTTTATTCAACGCTTACTAATATTGTTGCTGAACCATATTGTAATAGCTTAAGCACCTATGCTGGTTGGGGTTCAAATTCAGTTGTTTCTGATTATGTGTATTCTGGTGCCAGAAGCATAAAAGTAGCAGGTAAATGCGGAGGATCGTTAGATTATAATCTGACTGGAAAAATAGAAGGCAATAAAACTTACCGTGTAAAAGCAATGGTAAGTACAAACGGTACAGGTGAGGTGAAAATTGGTTTGAGTGGTGCTACTGCATCTGTAATCACACAAACAATTTCAACTACTGCTGGTCAGTGGTTACCACTTGACTTTAATTTCACAACTCAAGCTACAGTTGCTTCTGTTAATATGTATTTTAATAGTTGTGAGACTCAAACAGCTACCGAAAGTTTCATTGACAACTGGGAGATGTATGATATTACTTCATTGGTAACCAATGTTAATCAACCTAATAATACAAAATTCAATACTTATGTTGCAGATTCAAAAATCGTCGCAGATTTCAATTTGAATCAAGCTTCAGCAGTTGAATTTTCGGTTTACAATACTCAGGGTATGTTGATTTCAACACAAAAAGTAAACTTTAATTCAGGTGCTAATCATACGGTACTAAATGCAAATCTTACAACAGGTGTTTATATCGTGAAAATTGCTCAGGATGGTAAGTTCTTTACCCAGAAAGTGATTAAATAAGAGTTTAGTTTCTAAATAATTAGAGGCTGTTTCAACTTAGTTGAAACAGCCTCTTTTGTTTTATTAATGATCATCTTGACAGTCTTAATGCAAAAACGCAATTGTCAATAGAATGACAATTGCGTTGTAATGGTGACCCCGATGGGGTCAACTATTTTCATTCTAAATATATACATTCCAATAACTTACTAAAACTTGTATAAAAACAAGTAATGATTTGGTAACGAATAAAAGGTCTTGTCTTGTCGGAGCTGGACAACGTTTTGTCTGCTAAACTTTCAGGTTCAAATCTACACAATTATTTCGATATATGCAAGTGCTTTATATTGAAATATTTATACATAGTGCAAAGTGCAAGTTTCTATATAGATAGAAACACTTGCACCTTGCACTAAATCCGATTGTCTTCAGAATTAGATAATTTACATAATTATTTTGACTATATTTACGCTGAGAGAGCCTTGTGTAGATTCGGCATGTTAAATATATCAAATTTATTTATGTTTGGATTAAGATTTAAACTTATCATAAATAAAATAATTTAGAGAACTTATTTTGTTCTATCAGAACTTCTGTCCCGCACCTATGTTTACATTTTCGTAGACACAAGAAGTAAGTAAAATGATCAATTTGTCAGCTTGCAGACACTACACTCGAAAAACTTGTAATCAATTGGCTGAAAACGTCTAAGTTCGCTCTGTTGTCGTTCAAACAGCACAGTTTAAAGTGCCAATTCCTCTTGTTTGTGAGTCACTCTTTAACAAACTCGGTGCAATCCTGTAGCTTTTAAATTCTTATTGGAAATATCTATTAAAAAACTACGGGTTATGAAATTAAGTTTGTATACTTGCATCAAAATAATTTTTTAGCACAGATGCGATATTGTTATTTCTTAGCAATATATAGTGATAAAAATGGTTGTTGAAAATTGTCAAAAATAATAATCTTTTTTTTGTATATAAGTGAGTACTTTTCTTTTTAAACATTCTCTAGTATTAAAATAACAAAAATTACTATTGGTTTATTCATGAATTTAAAAAACACAGCTTTAGAACCCTATGAGATTCACCGTCTTCGTGATGAATTTGTTTCAGGGGATGACAACGCATATTCAATAATTTACAAGTTGTTTTCTAAAGATTTATATTCTTATGGACTTTCTTTTCGTGTGAAAAACGAACTGATTGAAGATGCAATTCATGATATTTTTGTGGAAATTTATACTCATCGATATAATCTTGCAAAGGTTGAAAACTTGAAATTTTATTTTATGGCGTCTTTTAGAAATAGACTTTTTTATCTGATAAGAAAAGAACCTAATAATGTTGAAGTTACAGATCAAAATTTAAATTTCGCAAATGAAGCAGACATTCAGGAGTTGTGGATTAATAGAGAAGTCCTTTCGGAAAAAGAAAATTTAGTTAAATATTTATTTTCCGAATTAAATGAACATCAAAGAGAAGCACTCCATCATCGTTTTGTTGAAGGATTTTCATGCGAAGAAGTTGCTGAATTAATGAACATTAATTATCAATCGGCAAAAAATCTAATTCACAGAGCCATAAACAAGTTGAGGAAGATTGGGAGGATTGTTATAATGTTAATTGTCATGATGGTATATCAGTTTTAATTCGAATTTATTCATAAAATTACAATTTTTTAGTCTCATAAAAAAACATCATTGTGAGTACTTGTATAAAATAATAAACACTTAAGCATAAAACATAGAAAAATATAAATGAATATAGATTATTCTAAATATAGTGCACCCGACTTTTTGAATGACGATTTCTTTATCGATTCAATGTTAAATCCAAGCGCTGAAAGCAAGGCTTTTTGGAAAGCTCAACTTGATGAAAATAAGATTGAGCTGAATGAGTTTATATCGGCATATATGTCATTAAAAGAATTACATGAAAATAAGTTTGAAGTCGCTGATGAGGTTGTAACTAAATTATGGAGCAGAATTCAACGAACAAATACTTCGAATATAAGAAAAATTAGTAAATCAAAAACAATAAAATACTTTGCTATTGCAGCTTCTATTTTTGGTGTAATTTTTATATCAGTTTTGAAATATAATTCTCAAATAATTGAAAGAAAATCTCTAAACACAAATATATTTGATTACGAGAATATTATTCATAGGCAACAACCAAATAAGCAAATTCAATTGATTGTTGGAAACGAGAAATATGATGTTATTGGTAAAGAGGCTAATGTTCAATATGATAAAAATGGTACAGTAAGAGTAAATGATGAGGCTCTAAATGAAAATTCAATTCTAGATAAAGATAAATTGACTTTTAATCAACTTATTGTTCCATATGGGAAAAGAGCATTGTTGAAATTGTCAGATGGTACGAAGCTTTGGGTTAATACGGGATCTACTGTCATTTATCCTAGACAATTCGAAAATGATAAACGAGAAATATATATAGAGGGTGAGGTATATGCAGAAGTCGCCCATGAGAATAATCGCCCGTTTATTGTGAAAACGAAAAAAATTGATGTCAAAGTTTTAGGAACAGTGTTTAATGTTTGTGCATATAATCAAGATAAAGAAACTAATGTAGTTTTGGTCAGTGGTAGTGTTAGTGTAAAACCTCAAAAAGGTAATGCAAGTATTATAAGACCAAATGAAATGTACTCTTACAGTGATCAGGTTTCAACAATACTTGAAGTAGATGTTGATAATTACACTTCATGGCATGATGGAAATTACATCTTCAGAAACGTACCTATTGAGAATATTCTTCTTCGACTTTCACGCTATTACAATGTCAATATGACGCTTCCTTCTGAGCCATCTGGTATCACTTGTTCTGGAAGGTTAGAACTAAAAGAAGATTTAAATCAAATATTAAATGGACTATCAGAAATAACAACTATGAGTTATGGAGAAAAAGATAATGAATATAAAATAAAATTCAATTGACTTTTTCTTGTAATAGGCATACTTATTTTCTGAAAATGTATTTTGAACGATAATATCTTGATGTGATAATTGTCGGCTAAGTCTCAAATGATCATAAATTTTATACTTTAGAAATGAAAAACAAATTTTTATTTATTGCAATTTTATTTATTGCATTTTTTTTTAATCAGGAGATAAAAAGTCAGAACTCATATTACGTTTCAAATGCTGGAAGTGATAATAATGTTGGCTCCATTACATCTCCTTGGAAAACTATACAAAAAGCATTGAATACCATACAAGCTGGTGAAATAGCATATGTTAGAGCTGGAATTTATAATGAAACCGTAACTTTTAAAAAATCAGGTACTTTAGGAAATTATGTTTCATTAATGGCATATTCTGATGAAAAACCAATTATCGAAGGATTAAATCTAGGTTCTTGGATATTGGTTGATTTAAATAATCAAAGTTACGTTAGAATATCGGGATTTACTATCCAAAATGGAACTATTGGTATAAGCAATGGGAAGAGCAATGTGATAATTGAGAATAATTATGTATTGAATTTTACAAATCCAGGTATATCACTTAATAATTGTTCTAATTCAATTGTAAGAGGAAATGTAGCCGATAATACATGTAGTAATTCATGGGGTGAATGTATTACTTTTTCGCAATGTGAATATATTGACGTTATAAGTAATGAGGTGAAAAATGGAAATGTAAATCCTCACGGAGGTGAAGGACTTGATATTAAATCATCGAAACATATGAGGGTATATGGCAATAGTATTCATGATTTAAAGAAGTTAGGTTTATATATTGATGCTTATGATGGCTTAGATTATGATATCGAGGTTTTCAATAACAAAGTATATAATTGCAATGAAGGTATTATTGTTTCATCAGAAGAACGAAATGCGGTTGAAAAAGTATTTATTCATAATAATATAATTTATGATTGTTTAAATACTGGAATTGGGATAGTGAATTGGCCAACTCATCCAGATGGTACATTATATCCTGTAAACGACATTGAAATTGAAAACAACACTATTACATGTAAAAATCCGATTTATATTGATGCTAAGTTTGGTTCAAATATAATAGTTAGAAACAATATCTTATTTAATTATTATCCTGTAAATTATGGAAGTAAACCTGCTGGAATATTATTAGAAAATAATCTTTCTAATCAAGGTTCAGTATCAGTATTAGGATCAGGAAGTATCATATCAGATCCCTTATTTATAAATTCATCATTGAAAGATTTTCACCTAAAGATGAATTCTCCCGCTATTGATAAAGGTGTTTCAAATAATGTTGGATTTGACTATAATTTTGCAGCTCGTCCTTTCGGTAGCTCAAATGATATAGGAGCGTATGAATACGGTTCTACAACTTTGGTAGAATTGACTCAGAAGAAGAAGCCGAAATTTAATACTCTGTTAGCCAGAATTAATCAAGACAAAGATGATGGATATGAAAATGTTTCGACTAAAGAAGTGAACATTAATAGCGTATCGTTAACATCAAGTTTTACTTCAACAACGAACAAAGAAATTGCAGCTTTACGTTTTAGTAATATAGCAATACCACAAGGAGCTACAATAATTAATGCAAAACTAATTTTGCGAGCAAGTGCTTTTACAAATTGCGATAATGATCCAATTCAGATTAGAGCAGAAAAATGTTCAAACTCTTCAGAGCTTACGACTAATTCTGGTAGTATCTCAGATAAAATTAGAACGGTTAATTACTCAAATTGGCTACCCGGTACTAGCTCTACTGGTAATTATAAAACAACTTCCTCCCTCGACTTTATTGTTTCTGAAATTGTTTCAGATGCTGAGTGGATTAGTGGAAATGCTATAACTTTTTTGCTCGAATTCACCTCAACTGCAGATGCTGGGCGCTCATTTGTTTTTAATTCCTTTGAAAGTGGAAATTCTTATTCACCACAATTGTATATCGAATATATTACTGGTGAAACAAACGCAATTAAGGAAACTCCTCTTTTGAATGGAAAGAGTATTGAAATTTATCCAAACCCAATAAAAAATAGCACTATTTCGATTACTAATCATGGAGTGTCTGGAGTGAAAAATATTTGTATTTATGATTTATCTGGTCATATGTTTCTCGACAAAAATCTACATGATTATGAAAATCAAACTATTAATATAGAAGGTTCGATCTCAAGTGGCGTGTATATTGCACGGATCTTCACAGATGAAGGTAATTTCTCTCAACTACTTCTAATTAAGGAAAGAATCGATAACTAATTTCCATCATTACTCCCCATTTCAAAGCAAGATACGCCTTCGGTAGAAAAATATTTTATTTTATAAAACATCAGTTTGAAAATATATTTAATATATTTTCAAACTGTCTGTGTGTTTCTTGAAATAAAATGTGAGCATAAACTATTGTGTCTAATATGCTGATTGTCAATTTTATGTGCACTTATATGAATGAATGTTTTAAAAATGAAAAGTATTAATCTGTTGATAAAACTAATTACAATTGTCAATGCTGTAAGTTGTGTATATTCTTCCAATCGTAAAGTTTTGATACTTGAAAATGATTGGAAATTTAAATCTGAGAATATTCAACAGGCACCGGCTGTAGATTTCGATGATTCATTATGGGAAATCGTTTCGATACCTCACGATTGGGCAATTCGTAAACCATTCGATTTAAATCAGGATATGCAATGGGTTCAGGTAAAGGAAGATGGAGAAAAAGAACCTAAACTCCGAACTGGGCGTACTGGTGCATTGCCTATTTTTGGAATAGGTTGGTATCGGAAATCGATTGATGTGCCAAAATCAGACTCCGATAAAAAAATATTTGTAGAGTTTGATGGAGCCATGAGTCAGGCTAAGGTTTACTTCAACGGAGATTTTGTTGGTGAGTGGCCTTATGGGTACAGCTCCTTCTCGTTTGAATTGACCAAATACATAAAACCTGGTCAGAAAAATGTATTAGCTGTTCGTTTGGAAAACAAACCTGAATCATCACGTTGGTATTCAGGTGCCGGCATTTATCGGAATGTACGACTTTTGACGCTTTCTCCTATTCACGTTGCACATTGGGGCACTTATATTACTACACCTCAAATTACAGCTAAAAAAGGAACTGTATTGGTGCAAACTAAAGTGCAGAATCAATCAGATTACAAAGACAAGATAGAAGTTGTAACTGAAATTGTAACTGAGAACAGACAGCTTGTAGCCACAGCAAAAACTTCGAAAGTAATTGTAGGCGAATCGGAACTATCGCAGACACTCGAAATAAAAAATCCTGTTTTATGGGATATTAATTCGCCCATCAGATATTTTTCCATAACCAAGATATATGCAGGAAAATTATTAGTAGACAGCTACGAAACGCCATTTGGATTCAGAACTTTGTTTTTTGATAACAACAAAGGATTTTTCTTGAATGGAAAAAATATTAAGCTAAAGGGAGTTTGTTTGCATCACGATTTAGGTCCGTTGGGTGCTGCAGTAAACTATCGTGCCACCGAACGTCAACTTGAAATAATGAAAGAAATGGGTTGTAATGCAATTCGGACCTCCCACAATCCACCATCGCCCGAACTGTTGGAGCTTTGCGATAAAATGGGATTCGTGGTAATGGTAGAATCGTTCGACGAATGGAGAAATGGGAAAAATCTAAACGGCTACCATCGTTTTTTCGATAAATGGGCCGAAAATGATATGGTTGCAATGATTCATCGTGATAGAAATCATCCATCGGTAATTATGTGGAGCATTGGAAACGAAATAAGAGAACAAGATGAGGTGGATGGTAAAAAAGTTGCTCAATTCCTGGTCGATATTTGCCATAGAGAGGATCCTACCCGTCCTACAACAGCTGGATTTGACAAGCCGATTGGTGCATTGAAGAATGGATTGACGGATGTGGTTGATTTGGTAGGCTTCAATTACAAGCCGTTTATTTACACTATAGTACATGCCGATAACCCCAATTATAAAATTTATGGAAGCGAAACAGCTTCGACACTAAGTTCAAGAGGTGTTTATAAATTACCTGTAAAAGAAAACAAGAATCCGTGGTACGATGATTACCAAACATCGAGTTACGATTTGAATTACGCTCCTTGGGCTTCGACTCCCGAAACTGAATTCGAAAAACAGGACGATTGCGAATTTATTATGGGAGAATTTGTTTGGACTGGTTTCGACTATTTGGGCGAGCCAACTCCCTATAACGAAGGTACACCTGCCAAAAGCTCCTATTTTGGAGCTGTTGATTTAGCAGGACTAAAAAAAGACCGTTTCTTTTTATACCAAAGTCGTTGGAGTTCAGAACCTGTTTTACACTTGTTGCCACATTGGAACTGGGAGGGCAAAGAAGGCGATACGATTCCGGTATTTTGCTACACTAACTATCCAAAGGTAGAGCTTATTGTAAACGGTAAAAGTATGGGAATCAAAGCAAAAAGTAATTCAGGCAAATACGAAAGATACAGGTTAATGTGGAATGATGTTATTTATCAGCCGGGCGAAATTAAAGCTGTAGCATATGATATTAATGGAAAAATTGCTGCCACCCAAAATATTAAAACAGCTGGTAAACCAGCTAAAATAAAGTTAACACCTGATAGGACAATTATTACTGCCGATGGCAAAGACCTCTCATTTGTGACAGTTGAAATTACGGACAAAGATGGTAATTTATGCCCGCATGCCCAACGACTTTTGTTTTTTAAAACCGATGGTGTCGGTAATTTAAAAGCATTATGTAATGGAAATCCAATTGATCATACATCATTCAGCTCAAATTATATGCATGTATTTAACGGTAAGTTAGTTGCAATAGTTGCTTCGACTAAAAAGTCTGGTGTTGTCAAATTAATGGTTGGTGGAGATAAACTTATTGCAAATGAGATAATTATTAATACAAAGTGAAATTCTTAAAAATATAGAAATGAGAAACAGAATTCTGATCGTACTTACGTTTGTGATTGCTGCATGGAGTGTTACTGCAAGTGCTAAAGTGATTGAAAGTGTCGAAATAAAAAGTAATATATTAAATTATCCGGTAAAGTATTCGGTTTATTTACCTGCCGATTATGATACTTCCCTACGTTCATATCCGGTTGTCTATTTATTGCACGGATCATCTGATAATGAAACATCATGGATTCAATTTGGAGAAGTGAACAGATATATAGATGATTGTATTCAAAATGGCTCTTTTCCACCTGCAATTTTTATATTGCCCGATGCAAAACTAAGCTGGTATTGCAACGATGTAGATAAAAAAACAGCATGGCGCGATATGTTTATCACTGAACTTATGCCAACAGTTGAGAAGGCATATCGCATTCGAACCAAAAGAGAATTTAGAGCCATTGCCGGTAATTCGATGGGCGGATTTGGCGCTATGTCAATTGCATTGGCTTATCCCGAATTATTTTCAACCTGTATTCCGATGAGTGCAGCATTATTTACCGATGATGAGTTGATAAATATGGAAGACAACAGATATTCCGACCGCTTTGCTGCACTCTGTGGAGCCGGGCTGAAAGGGAAAGACCGAATTACGGAAAACTGGAAGTCAATCAGCCCATTTCATCTAATCGAAAAGCAAGCAACGAATAAAAATTATCCAATTCGTTTTTATTTTGATTGTGGAGATAAAGATTTTTTGATAAAGGGAAATTTTATGATGCATATTAAAATGAATGAATTAAATATACCTCATGAGTTTAGAATCAGAGGCGGACTTCACAATTGGCCGTATTGGCGTTCAGGCTTACCCGACATTCTTAAGTTTATAGGTGATGGGTTTCATCGATAACAAACGAATTTGTAAATCCTTATAATATCTTCTAATTATTTAAAAATCAATGAACATGAGAAAACTTTTTATTTCAATCTTTTTAGCAAGTATTTTCTACTTCAGTTCAATTCAGGCTGCCATTACTGCTACGCAAATTGGCATGTTAGATTTCAAAGTTGATCAAAATCTAACGGCAAGTGAAATGAACGGTACTACAGATGTTACTAACAAACTCCAGGCAGCAGTAAATAATGCCCGAAATTCATACAAAGCATTATTTATTCCTTCAGGTACTTATAAAATATCTAAAACAATTGATTGTATTTTAGATGAGACTGCTGTTCCAATTAAAGCAACCCATATAATTGGTTCAGCTAAAAATCATCCAGTAATTAAAATTGCGGATAATACCACTTCTGTTTTCAATAATGCATCTTCTCCAAATGCTGTTTTTGAGTATCACTCCAACAATCCGGATCATCAGGATACAGGCTGGGTAATGGAAGGTGGAATAAGGGGAGTTGATTTTGATTTAGGAGCTGGAAATGCCGGAGCTGTTGCAATTTATTGGGGATGTGCACAACATGGGTATGTTCAAGATATAAATATTAATGCGCGTAACGCATTTGCAGGAATGACTAGTCTTGGTGGTGCTAATAGTTTAGTAGCTAACGTAACCGTAACGGGTGGGCAGTACGGAATCTATACGCATCCTAACAGTGCTTGGAATATGGGTGTTTCTCCACAAAATACTGTTGTTGGTTGTACTTTTACAAACCAAACAAATATTCCTTTGTATTTATTTGGTTGGGGTGGAATTACGCTGGTTGGAATTAACATTATTACAAACAAAACCAAGGCAATTTTCATGGATTGTGATACATGGGCCGCAGTCAATGAGTTTCCTTTGTCAATGATTGATTGTAAAATAGAGTTCACTACGGCAAGTACATCTAATGTTGCTATTTCTAATCAACAACACGGAACTATAGCACTTCGCAATGTCTATGTTAAAGGTGCTGGTTTGATTGCTGATAATAATGGAGATGAGAATTTTACACCAACGGGATTATTGACTGATTGGAATAATACAAATCTTAATTATATTGATAAAAATTCTAGAAATGACGAAGCCGGAAGGCTATATGCTGGAATCCATTATGATGCAGTTGCCGGAAATTCTTTCAATGCATGTATTGGTTGGAAAAGTATAGCTTCACCGCCAACTGATTTGATCTCAAAACATATATGGGGCACAACTCCTTCGTTTGAAGATGCTGATGCAGTACTAATACCAGCAGGCTCTACTACTGCACAAATTCAAGCAGCTATTAATGCTAACACAAAAGTATGTTTAGCAAAAGGCACTTACACACTAACTGCTCCGATTAGTTTAAAAGCTAACACCATTCTTTTCGGATGCCCTGGATATGGATCATGTGGCTCTATTTTAAAATATGGTTGGACGCCAACTTCACAAACATGGTTAATTAATACGGCTGACGATGCTGCTGCTACAACTTATCTTATGGATATTTCAACTGAATCAACAACAGCTGATTATTTGGGCGGATTAAACTGGAGAGCCGGAGCAAATTCTATAATACGAAATGTATGGTTGGATAATATCTTTCATTGGAAAGAAACCAATCGGATTAGATTATATTTTTCAGGAAATGGAGGTGGTAAAGTATATAACTATTGTGATGATAAAAGTTTTAGCGACCCTGTTGCTAATTGTAATGTGAATCACAGAAAGGTGAAGATTTCAGGAACTTCCCAACCCCTTAAATTTTACGGATTAAATCTTGAACGTGGTGGTAGTGTTTCCGGAGAATCATTGTATCCAATGTGCGAGATTACCAATTCATCAAACGTATGTATTTATGGAGCTAAAACTGAGTCATATCAACCCTACGCATCGATTACAAACTCGTCAAATATATTTATGACAAATGTTATGGATTTGAATTCATTTATTGTAAGAACAATAAACTTGATTGAAATTTATGGTACCTCTAACAATATTGAGCTATCTAATTTAATGTCATTATATCCAACGGCTACTTCCCAAAAATTGGTTAAAGATCCATGGAATGCTAATTCCCCAGACAGATATAAACACGTAGGATTATATTACAGAAATTGGACTTACTTCCCTGCTCCTTCAGTTAGTACAGATATCAATAGCATGGAAGAAACAAATAAGAATTGGGCGTTATATCCAAACCCAACCAAGTCTGTGGTAACGATTAAATCCGGAAATAATCAATCGGAAGGAAGCCGTGCATTCATTTATAATGCTTTAGGAAAATCGATAGGTGCAATAGAACTGAATAGTTATGAAACTTCATTCGACTTGTCACAACAGTCAAATGGTATTTATTTGATTGTAATTCAGGATCAATCAGGAAAAAAAGAAACGATCAAAGTGGTTAAAAATTGAGGTTGTAGAAAGAGCGTTTATTAGTTTAAAGTAAAAAACAATTACAACTATAGAAACAATTGTTTCTATAGTTGTAATTCATAAAAATAAGTATAGTAGTTCAAAGTTGTAAAAATGAGAAACTTTATATCAGTCATTATTCTTTTGTCTTGTATTAGCAATAGTTCAACAACTTATTCCCAACGAAGGGTAATCAATTTGAATGGCAACTGGCAAATAACCAAAACAAACCTCAAATCCGTTATTCCAACAAAGTTTACATCTACAATTGCGCTACCCGGATTAGTTGATATGGCTATTCCTGCTATCGATACAATTCCTGCGTTTCACAACAAAAAACTCGATTTGACGGTTGAGGCAACAAATATTGCATCAAACAGTAAACTGTTAGATTCAATAAAGTCAAATAATAGCTGGTATTACAATAATTCGGTCTATTGGTATAAAAAAAACATTCAGGTGAATGTAAAAAAGAATGAGCAGGTTTTGTTGAAAATAAACAAAGCCATGTACCACACCAAAGTGTATGTAAATGGGAAATTAGCTGGCGAGAATTGTTATAGCTTCACACCAACTTTAATCAATATTAAACCCTATTTAAATAGAAATAAAGCTGATAATGAGTTGATTATTTCAGTTGGTTGTCGTAATAATTTACCTGATACAGTAGCAAAAGGCGATGATTTTGAAAAGTTCTTTTTTATACCGGGTATCTACGATGATGTAAAATTGATTGTTACTGGAAAATCTTATATATCAAATGTTCAAATTGCACCTGATATTCAAAATCAGGAACTTCGTGTTCTTGCCGAAACTAATTCCAATAATCAGTCATGCAATAAAAACTGGCTCTCCTACATAGTTCGTGAAACGATTTCAGGAAAGATAATTACGACGGGTAAAACTTCGCAAACTGACTTTAAAATAAAAATACCAGATTGTAAACTATGGTCGCCCGAACAACCATTTATGTACGAGCTGGAGCTCTCAACTGGTACCGACAATCTGGTTACACGTTTTGGTATGAGGTCTGTCAGCACTTCTGCCAATACAGGAGAGTTAATTCTCAACGGAAAACCCTACTTTCTACGTGGAACAAATGTTTGTTTATTTCGATTTTTCGAAGATGAGGATAGGGATAATCTACCTTGGGATAGCAAATGGGTGATTGATTTGCATAAGGGTTTTAAGTTAATGCATTGGAACAGTTATCGGCCAACATTGGGCTTTCCGCCTGAGCGTTGGTATGAAATTGCTGACAGTCTGGGCTTTTTGGTGCAGGATGAATATCCTGTTTGGAAAGGTCATAAAGCAGAGCCCGATGGTGTTACGTCAACTACACTTGCTAATGAGTACCGTGAATGGCTGCGGGAACGTTGGAATCATTCAAGTGTCGTGATTTGGGATGCTCAAAACGAATCGGTTTACGACACTACAGCCATCGCTATCAACAAAGTTCGCCACCTTGATCTTTCGAATCGTCCGTGGGATAATGGTTGGGCTGCACCAGCCAATAACGATGATATAATGGAAACGCATCCCTATTTACTTTATTCATCGTATGCGAGGTTGAAAGAAGGTAAAAAAGTTGACTTCCCGAACGGTCTGTTGAACTACTTGTTCAAAGAAGAGAAAAATGCGACAGGTCCAAATTTCAGTTCTAATAAATTGCAAAGGAAACATCCAATTATTAATAATGAATACAGTTGGCTGTGGTTAAACAGGGATGGAACGCCTACAGTTTTGACCGATTCAATTTATACGTATCTTTTCCCTGAAGCAAATACTGCAGAAAAACGTTTGGAAGTGTATGCAAGATTACTGGGGATGGAAACTGAATTCTGGCGTTCGAGCAGAAAGTTTGCCGGACTTATGAATTTTTGTGCATTGTCATATTCCCGTCCCAAAGCTCCACGAGGATTAACATCCGATAATTTTAATGACGTAAAGAGATTGAAATTTGATCCTTATTTTTATCAATATGTTCGCGATGCTTTTAGCCCTATTGGTATAATGATTAATTTTTGGGATGAGAAAATAGTAAATGGTAGCGAGTTGAAAATCCCAGTCAACATTATAAACGACACTTATACAGAATGGAATGGCGCTTTAAAACTCAATCTGTTTAATTCAGGAGAGTTAATCAATACTCAATCACAGAGTATAAAAGTGAAGGCGTTAGGTAAGATCTCAGTTACCATACCATTAATTAAAGTTGAAAGAAGTGGGAAATACAAATTGGAGACAGAAATAATGGTGGGTGGAGAGTCAGTAAGAAGTGTTAGGGAATTTATCGTTGAATAATGTTTTTTACAAAATACTGATTTTTATAAATTCCTGATTATAATATCTCGTTTTTTTGTTATCAATATATTTTCCACATGTGAGATAATAAATAGCTGTGTTAATTTTGATAATTCAAGGGGTTACATCTTGAGCTGTTAAAATGTCGAAGAAAACTTCAGCAATAGGAGCTATATCTTAAAAGTAGGTTTATGTTTCAATATATCAGTATTTGTTAATAATCAATCAAAAAGAATGGCTAAACTCATTCTATTTGCCTATTTTTTGATTTACCTACTTTTGGAAGAATTACAGTTTGTATTTTACCTTTCGCTCTGAGTAAAACATCCATCAGAAACTGAAACATTTTTTCGTTTACTGATGGAGCATCAGTAATCTATATCCTCAATTATTTTGAAGAGAAAATCTATTATTGTAGCACAATGCATTGAGATACTAAATTACATACAAACCTTTATAATCAAGAAATGTATCTTGATGAAACTGAAGTGTCGAATACATATTAATTGAACTAACTGACATAAGTTTTAAATCTTAAAATTATACTGCTCGTTGCACACCTAACAGTATAAAAGGTGCTACAAATAAATATTAAAATGTTGATCTTCATTGCAGTCTGACATATACTTCACTTATCTAATTTAATAGAAGTAAAAATGAAATTAATTCGGATTTTTTGGATGCGTATTATTTATGTAAATTATGAATAAAGGTAGAATATTTACTTTGGTGTTGTTGCATAGCTTTGTAATATCAGCTCAAACGACAAATTTAGGCTTAAATCGCTGGCAAACAGAGTGTGTAGGAAATATTGTTTGGAATATTGGTATCAATTTGCCTCATGAAGATAATATTGAAATGAGCGGATTGAAAATTTCTGCTATTGTGGATTATGGAGTCAATAAAGACAGTAGTTTCTCTGTTAAGCGGAAAATTGTGTGGCCTACGCTCAGAACAATTCCCAACGATACCCGTGGTTCATTTTCACGTACTTTTAATGTGAATATATTGGATTGGATAAAAATTGATGGGAAGCCAATTGTGAGTGAGAATGTTCGTCAAATCAATCTATACGGGGTAATTACAGTAAAAAGTAAACTCAATTCAATGATTGAATTTACACGTACTATGTATCCATCTACCAAACTACCGGTATACTGCGAGTTATATCAGCTCAGGAATACGGGTGATAAGAGAATTAGTGTTGAAATTGCCTCGTTAATTGCACAGTATAAGACAGAGCCGGCAAAAGGGGTGGATGGAAGTTACACCGTTGAGACCAAAACAACAAAAAGTGGATTTTTTAGCTTGGAAAAGGGAGAAAGTATTCCGTTTGGACTAATTTTCAAAGCATATAAGCAATCCGAAAAAAGCTCTGGAGTAAATCTTGAAAATGAACTGATGGAGCGTGAAAATCTGGTGTCATCATGGCTGCAAAATCTCGTCCTTGAAACACCAGATCAAACTTTGAATAATGCTTTTGGTTTTGCAAAAATAAGGGCTTCTGAAAGTATTTTTGATACAAAAGGAGGATTGATACACAGCCCGGGTGGCGAACAGTATTATGCCGGAATCTGGGCTAATGATCAGGCAGAATATATACCTCCATTTTTCCCGTTTCTAGGATATGAAATTGGAAATTTGTCCGCTTTGAATACCTATATGCTTTTTGCAAAGTATATGAACAAGGATTACAAGCCTATTCCAAGTTCAATTGTGGCTGAAGGTGAAAGTTATTGGAACGGCGTGGGCGATAGAGGTGATCAGGCAATGATTGCCTATGGTGCTTGTCGTTATGCCTTGGCATTGGGTGATATGCCAACAGCCGAAAAGCTCTGGCCTTTGATTGAATGGTGTCTGGAGTATCTAAAACGGAACGTAACCGAAAAAGGTGTTGTAAAATCAGATGCGGATGAATTGGAACATCGATTCCCGGCAGGCGATGCAAATTTATGTACTTCTTCGCTTTATTACGATGCGCTCAACTCGGCTGTTTACCTCGGCAAAGAATTGAATAAGCCAATACGTCAGTTGAACGAATACCAAAGCCGGGCAAAAGCAATAAGAGCTGCAATTGAAAATCATTTTGGAGCAAAAATGGTTGGTTACGATACATATCGGTATTACGAAGGAAATACGGTATTGCGGTCATGGATTTGTATGCCGCTAACTGTTGGCATATATGACAGAAAACAAGGAACAATTGCGGCACTTTTTTCGCCACAACTATGGACAAACGACGGAATTGCAACGCAAGCGGGTGATAAAACATTTTGGGATCGTTCCACTCTGTTTGCATTACGTGGAGCTTTTGCTGCCGGCGAAAAAGAAAAAGCGCTTCGTTTTTTAGAACTATATTCCAATCGTCGTTTGTTAGGCGAGCATGTTCCGTATGCTGTTGAAGCTTATCCTGAAGGAAACCAGCGACATTTATCAACCGAAAGTGCTCTTTATTGTCGCATCTACACCGAAGGGCTGTTTGGGATTCGACCAATTGGTTTTAAATCATTTATACTATCTCCACAGTTACCTAAAAGTTGGAATTATATGTCATTAAAAAATATTCATGCTTTTTCTATGAATTTTGATATAGACATTAAGCGTGTGAAAAATAAAATTGAGATTTTAATTCAAACCGGATCAAAAACGGTTTTTTCAAAAATATTTCAAGAGGGAGAATCCGTAACAATTAAATTGTAAAGCAGATAAAGGGAATAAAAAAATAATAAATATTTTGAGTACCAATTTAAAAATTGCCTCCCTAATATATCGAACGATAACAATATCGGAATTTATAACTTTAAATACTATTTACAAATGAAAATGAAAATCAAAATTTTAACGACGATATTCTTCTTGTCAATATCGTTGTTGAGTAGCTTAAATGCCGCTGTTTATTATGTTGCTACTACAGGTAATAACAGCAATAATGGGACAACTTTATCAACACCATTAAAAACAATCCAAGCAGGTATAGATAAAGCTCAGGTTAGTGGTGATATTGTTTATGTATTGTCTGGTACATATGTTGAAACCTTATATATATGGCAAAGTGGAATCTCAGTAAGTGCCTATACAGGAAATTCTCCAATAATTGATGGCGGTACAACCTTACCAGGGGCTGATTGGGGATCACTTATCTTAATTGAAGGAAATAATAATACATTTTCTGGATTCGAAGTGAAAAATTCGAATATCAATGGATTGTTTTTAGGTGGGTACGGTATTCAGGTCGTTGGAAATAATAACACCCTTAACAATATGAAAATTCATCACACTTGGGAACAGGGTGTAATGCTACATGGGGATTATAATATTGTAGAATATAGCACAGTTTATCAATGTGCATACGCAAATCACAATAATACAGGACAGCAAACATCAGGCTGGGGGATGGGAATATCAGCAGGTGAAAATGGTAATTCATCAGCAGTAATTCCTGGAATATCATCTTATTCTATGATTCGTCATAATATTGTATATAATAACTGGGGAGAAGGTATTGGCTGTTTCGCCGCCGATCATTGTACAATAGAAGATAATGCAGTGTATGATAATTGGGCTACAAATTTATATCTTTCAGATGCAACAAATAGTTTGGTGCAACGCAATATTGTATACATTTCATCTGCACCTGCAATATTTTTAAATACAAATGTTGGGATAGGTATATCAGATGAGAAAGCACAATACCCTCGATCAACAAATAATAATGTAATTAATAACTTTACTTTTAATACTGTTTTCGATGCATTTAGTTGGACATATGTTCCAAACGCAGGTTTAAAGAATGTGCTAATTGCAAACAATACAATTGTTGATGGATATATAAAGACTGGAAGTACTGCCAATTCCGTTGTAAATACAAATTCTCAAATTCGGAATAATATTATACTTGGATCTGGTAGTTCGATTCCAAGCAATACTGGAATTACTTTTTCAAATAATAATTGGTCTGTAACTCCTCCTACTACGGCAGCTTCAACCTCAAATGTTATTGGAGATCCTAAAATATCTAGAACGGGTACTACAACTCCTGGAAGTTTAACCTCAGAGTATTTTAAATTGCAAGGCACTTCACCCTCTATAAACAAAGGTATTACTATAGCTACTGTAACCACTGATTATTTTAATATGAGTCGTCCTCAAGGTAGTGCCTATGACATAGGTGGGCATGAATATATTGCTCCTGCAGACAATCAGGCTCCAACAATACCAACAGGTCTTTTGGCAACTTCAATAACAAGTAGTAGTTTCACTATTAGTTGGATAGCATCAACTGATAATGTTGGTGTTATAGGTTATGATATATACAAAGATGGTATATTTTATGGTTCATCAACTACCACTTCACTTAATATTACTGGCTTAAATGCCTCATCATCTTATTCAATGACTGTTAATGCAAAAGATGCAGCTGGTAATGTATCTGGAGCTAGTAATGCATTAATAGTTACAACTACCTCAGCATCTCCAATAAATTTATTGCAGAATTCTGGTTTTGAAAGTGGAACCACAAATTGGACAGTTTATGGTGGTACAATTGCTACTACAACAACACAGAAATATTCAGGGAATTCAGGATGTAGTATTACTAACCGAACATTGTATTATGCTGGACCAAATCAGGATGTCACTGCTAGTGTTGCATCAAATGGTTCAGGTACTTATTATATTGAGTTTTTTGCAAAGATGGTAACGAAGTCATCTACTGTATATGGAACATTAAAGTATCAATATAACAATACATGGTATTACATATCAGTTAGTGGAACAGTTAGCAAATCAGCTTGGACAAAAGTATCTGGAAACATAACAGTAGCTTTTACAGGAACATTACAAAATGCAACATTCTATTTACAAACTGCATCTACGGATTTACAAAATTTTTATGCTGATGATTGTGTTTTGAAGTTTGGTACTGGTCCATTTCTAATAAAAGATGTAAACACCGAAATACAAAATGTGAATCAACCGGAGATAGGTATTTATCCTAATCCAGCAAATGATTTTATTAATATCAATATACCAAGTAATCTTGATAAAGAAAAAATCAAAATTTATAATTATTTGGGTGAAACTGTAAAAGAATTTAATCCAATTAATTCTGTTGAAAGATTGGATATCTCAAATCTACCCTTTGGATGTTATTTTGTAAAATATGGTTCGAATAAGGCTCAAAAGTTTATAAAAAAGTGATACTACTTGTTTTGAAATAAAATAATATTCTGGCTAGTACAATTGTTATTGAGTGTGACAATTTATTACGCATGAAGTCATCTTGACTTATTGAAGGTAAGATGGCTTCATGTTTTTTTAGTCTAATACCATACTCAATAGTAAATATTTATTCAATATCAACCATGCTTTAAAGATGTTTACAGAAATTGAGAATAAACCATATTTTCTTGCAAATAAATTGGTTAAATTAAGGCTGTTGGTAGAAGATGATTTTGAAAATCTGTATAGAATTGCTTCAGATCCTTTAATTTGGGAACAACATCCAGAAAAAGAAAGATATAAGAAAGAAGTTTTCATAGAGTTCTTTGATTCTGCATTAATTCAAAAAACAGCATTTGTAATAATTGATAATAAAACAAATAAAATTATTGGTTCTACGAGATACTATGATTTTCAACCAGACAATTTAAGTATTACAATTGGATTTACGTTTCTCAGTAGGAAATACTGGGGTGGTCTTTATAATTATTCAATAAAGAAAACGATGATTGAATATGCATTTAGATATGTAGATAGGATATATTTTTATATAGGGATTTATAATATTCGCTCTCAAAAAGCTATAGAAAGAATTGGCGCAGTAAAAATCAGTGAAATTAATTTCAAAAATTCAGATATCTCGAAAATTCAGTATGAATATTTGATACAAAAAAAAGATTGGATTATTTAAAACTTAATTGATATATTTCGAATTTGTCGGTATTAAAAGTTGTAGTAATGGAAAAAAAAATATTGTTAATCTGTCTCTTATTTGCGATAAATATTAGCAGCGTTAAAGCCCAGAAATTTGATGGTGTTATGGGATTGATAGAAAGAATAGCTCCTTGGGCGGTTGATAAAGTTGAGATTCACAAAATCAATACAAAAAACAAAGAAAGATTTGAAATCTATACAAAAAAAAATAAATTATTTATCAATGCAACTTCGATCTCAGCAGCATCGCAAGGATTCAATTATTATCTTAAACATTATTGTTTTCAAATGGTATCGCATTGTGGGAATAATCTTCGCTCAATGAATAAACTACCTGCGGTTGACCATAAAATTATAATTGAAACTCCGTTTCAATATAGATATGCATTGAATTATTGTACCTACAACTATTCAATGAGTTTTTATAATTGGTCAGACTGGGAGAATGAACTTGATTGGATGGCTTTAAATGGAGTAAACCTAATGTTAGCAATTAATGGAACTGAGATTATTTGGCAAAAAACATTAAACGAATTTGGATTTTCTAATACTGAGATTAAAAATTTTATTCCAGGTCCAGCATTTACAGCTTGGTGGTTGATGGGAAATCTGGAAGGATATGGAGGGCCAATAACTGATAATGCAATCGTTCGTCAAATGAATTTGCAAAAACGCATATTGAAACGAATGAGAGCATTGGGAATTGAACCCATACTTCAAGGTTTTTACGGTATGGTACCTACAACTTTAAAGAAAAAATATCCGCATGCAAATATTATAGAACAAGGTAAGTGGTGTGGATTCCAACGTCCTGCATTTTTATCTCCACAAGACACTCTTTTCTCTAAACTAGCTAAATCTTATTATTTAAATATTAGGAGTGTATACGGTGATGTCAAATACTTTGGTGGCGATCCATTTCATGAAGGGGGAAAAAGTGATAGTATAGATATAACACTATCTGGAAAAAATATTCAAGAGCAAATGATGAAATACTTTCCAAATAGTACATGGATATTACAGGGATGGACTGTCAATCCTCAAAAAGAGCTTTTAAATGGTCTAATTAAAGAAAATATTTTGATTGTAAATCTTAAAGGCGAATCTTTGAATACATGGGAGCAAACTAAGTCATTTGACAATTCACCTTGGATTTGGTGTATTATTAATAATTTTGGTGAGACATCAGGAATGAGCGGAACGCTACAGCACATTTTAGATGAACCCCGAAGAGCACTAAAAACTAATCAGGGAAAATTTATGAAGGGTGTTGGTATTGCACCTGAAGGAATCCTAAATAATCCCTTGCTATATGAGTTATCAATAAATAACGCATGGGGGGATAAGTCAATATATATAGACAGTCTGCTATATGAATATATGTTGTATCGATATGGTAAGTATAACAATGAAATATTTAAGGGATTATTGTTACTGAAAAAAAGTGTTTATTCTAAACACTCTGATGGGTCACCTGAATCTATATTCGCTGCAAGACCTTCAAAGAATATTAAATCCACATCTTCTTGGGGGTCTAGAAAAATTAACTATGATGTAAATTCGCTTGAATTCGCCTTAAAAGCATATGAAAATGCAGTATCTATATTTCATAAATCGCAAACTTTTCAATTTGATATCACTGATATGGGTCGTCAAGTTTTAGCAAATAGGGGTCAAATGACCTATGACTCAATTATGAAATATTTTGAAAAAAAAGATATTGTAAAATATCAGCAATTTAAAGACGAGTTTATTTTTCTGCTGAATTTACAAGAGCAGCTGATGTCAACAAATAGAAAATTTATGGTAGGTACTTGGTTGAAAAAAGCAATGTGTTTTGGAGTTACTAACTATGAACGTAAATTGTATAATGAAAATGCACGCTTGCAAATTACGATTTGGGGGCCGGATTCAAATCCTGAAACAGAGTTACATGACTATGCTTTTAAGGAGTGGTCTGGTTTAATTGTTGATTTATACAGTAAGCGTTGGAAGCTGTTTTTTGATGAATTAGATATGGAATTAGCTGGTAAGATATTTAAAGAATTAGATTATTTCTCTACTGAATTAAATTGGGTCAAACAACAACAAAAATATTCAACAAAACCAGTTGGCAATTATGTTGAACTAATCAGAAAGATCAATATATATTTAGCAAATAAAAACTTGAAATAAATCTTTAAATAAAGGAGAATCATGATAAATAAATCAATAGAAGTAAATTCAACTTATCGTTTTGAAGCATTAGATGTTTTTAGAGGTCTTACAATTTGTTTTATGATTATTGTTAATACATCTGGGAATTGGGATGCAACTTATTGGCCATTACTGCATGCTGGTTGGAATGGATTTTCACCCGCCGATTTGGTTTTTCCTTCATTTCTTTTTGCTGTCGGAAATTCACTTAGTTTTGTCGCTGAAAAGTGGGAAAAAATGCAACAGAAAGATGTTTTGTTTAAGATTTTCAAAAGAACAGTTTTGATTTTCATTATTGGATATTTAATGTACTGGTTTCCGTTTTTCAGATTTGATGCACAATATCATCTTATTGTATCACCAATTTCTCAAACACGCATTATGGGAGTGTTACAAAGAATAGCTCTATGCTACGGTATTGTAGCAATCATGATATATTATTTAAAACCCAAAATTGTCGTTTTAATATCTATATTGTTACTCTTCATTTACTGGGGAATATTACAATATTTCGGATTAAATAATGAGGAATATACAATTTATGGAAACGCTGTATTAAAATTAGATAAACTAATTTTAGGAGAAAGTCATCTTAATGTTGGGGGATTCGAACCGGAAGGAATTCTTAGTACAATACCAGCATTATTTAATGTTGTTGGAGGTTACATTGTTGGATTGTTTCTAAAAAGAAATGGAAATAATTATGAAGCTCTTTCTAAGTTATTGATATATGGAATAATTTTGATATTCCTTTCTTATTGTTGGAACGCAATGTTACCAATCAATAAAAAATTATGGACTAGTTCTTTTTCTGTTTTAACTGTAGGTTTGGATTGTGTAGTTCTAGCTATTATAGTTTTTTTTACTAATTTTTTAGGTTGTGAAAAATTTGTGAAGTTTTTCTCAATGCCTGGAAAAAATCCTTTGTTTATTTATTTGTTAAGTGAACTGGGTGTGACAATCATGTTGTTGATTCCTATTAATGATAGGAATTTGTATAGTTGGATTTATTTGCACTGCTTCTTATTTACTGGAAAATATCTTGGAGCATTTTTATTTGCAGTATCTTGGATGTTTATTTGTTGGCTAGTATCTTTTATTTTAGACAGATTTAGAATTTATATCAAACTGTAATTATTTATTTCTATAAAAATGTCATCCAAAGTGAGTACTAATATATAAAAGCAATCTTTATTAGTCATATTGAATTATCAATTACTATATTCAAATTTAAATCAAAATGTTATGAAATTAAAAATTTACCCTTTCGCAATTTTAATTGCATTATTTGCAATCAGTGTAAATGCTCAAGAGCGTTTAGTTAATGGAAATTTTCCAACGTATCAACCAACTAATTTTTCCGTTTGGTGGCCTGATGGATGGACCTTTGAAGGTGTTTGGACCGATAACTGTATGACAGCAGATGAATCAAAAAAAATTCAATTTGAGAACGTAGATGCTCCTGTTTTAAGACGAGTTTATCAGACTGTGCCTTTAGGTATAGGTACATACCAATTATCAGGAAGAGCTAATATACAGCAATGGGATGCAGAATCACCGTATAGCATCTTAATCACAGATCCTAATGGCAATGAAGTGTATAAATACAGATTGGATGATACAAATCAAGCATATGCGAATTTTGGACCTCAAAGCTTTTCAATAGCCAAAGATGGAAAGTATAAGTTTTCAATTCAATGCCAAAGAACTACATCAAGTGGTTGGTCACAAGCATTTATTTATTTAGTATCATTAGTACAAATTGATGGCAATGTTTATGATCCAGATGGTGACACCTTTACAGGAGTAAAGCAAGTTAGGTTAAATTCATGTAATATTGTTGAAAAACAAAATTCGATTATTGTAAGTTCAATTGAGAATATCGAATCTGTTTCAATAATAAGTATAAATGGAAGCACCATTTCAAAGTTAAACAATATTGATAGAAAAAGTTTTGAAATAACTAAGCCAAGTCAGGCTGGTGTTTATTTTGTCCAGGTTAAAACTAAAACGCAAAACCAGACATATAAATTGATAAACTAATGAATTGACAAATAGGAGTATAGTCATAAATGATATAATTTATTGACTATACTCTTTGAAATAATATATGGTTCATCAATAAGTCTGATTTAAAAAGCGGTTATACTTCATCTCCATTTATTTGTGATATATTACTATCTGACTAAAGATATTCATCATGATAAGGAGTAAATAAATGATATACTATATATTTTTTTAGACATATAAATAAAAAATAGGTTAAAAGTGAGTTCTTGTTGATTAAAATAGAAATCGCATAAGAAATATTAACTGTCTTTTTGCCTGATATTTCCTTAAATAAGAAATAAAAAGTAAAAACAAAAACTCCATATAATCAATTTATGAAAATCTCAAAAAGCTCAAGAATGTTAAATTATCGATTTATAAAGCTAATAGTTTTTGTTTTGGTATTGATAACTCAAAGTTTGACCAATATTCTCAATGCACAAGATCAAAATATTTCGTTGAAAATAAGTAAGAAACCACTGAAGGAAGTTTTAGATATAATTGAAAAGAAAGCAAATGTAGTTTTTTTCTATAACGATAAGGATGTTGATATAAACAGACTTGTGACAATATCTGTTGAAAATCAATCAATCGTCAAAGTGCTCGATGAGTTGTTCAAAAACAGTTCTAATGACTATCGAATTGAATCAAAGCAGATATTTATAACAAAAAGAAGTAATAAAATACCACCTCCACAAAAAAAAACAAAAATTGTAGCAGGAATTGTAACTGATGAAAGAGGAGAGCCGCTTATTGGAGCTTCTGTTTTAGTTGTTGGATCTGAGAAGGGTACTATTACAGATGTTAAAGGACAGTTTGAATTGGAGGGTTCACTAGGTGATGAATTGAAGGTTTCATACGTAAGTTATAATACCAAAGTTATTAAGTTGACTGATTTGAATTCCCAAAATATTATTTTACAAGAAAGTAATAACGGTTTGAAAGAAATTATAGTTGTTGGATATGGACAACAGAAAAAAGAGAGTGTGGTTGGTGCCATTTCTCAAACAAAAGGTGATGATCTTACAAGAACAGGTGTAAATACAAGTGTTGGTCAAACTCTTTCAGGGCTTTTACCTGGTGTAGTTACAACCACTGTTAGCGGGATGCCCGGTGATGAAGATCCATCTATTCGTATTCGCGGATTATCTTCATGGAATAGTTCATCTCCATTAGTGTTAATTGATGGAGTGGAAAGGAGCATGAGTGATATTGATGTGAGTCAAGTTGAAGCTATCTCGGTGTTAAAAGACGCTTCAGCAACTGCTGTATTTGGGGTTAAGGGTGCGGATGGTGTGATTTTGATAACCACAAAGCGTGGAAAGATGGGTAAAGCAATGGTTTCTTTTTCGTCTGATGTTACTTTCAAATCAGTGTCAAGGATGCCAGATAAATTGGATTCATACGATACGTTTAATTTTCAAAATGAAATACTTGAAAAACAAAATCCAGCTAATCCCAATAATTGGGGCTGGTATATTCCTCAGCAAGTTTTAAATAAATACAGATATCGTAAAAACTTGACCGACCAATATAACTATCCAAATGTAAATTGGGCTCAAGAAGTCGTTAAACCATTTGCGATAACCCAACATTATGGAATTGACATAACGGGTGGTACATCATTTGCTAAGTATTTTGCTTCTTTGTCATATTTGAAGGATGATGATTTACTTCAATCAGGTCTTAATGTAGGTTTACCCTATCAACCTAAATGGGGTTTTGAACATTATAATTTTAGATCAAACATAGATATTGACATAACAAAATCAACTGTCTTTTCAGTAAATCTCGCAGGTTCAATCAGAACAAAAAATAATTTTGATAATGCTGTGACTCATATTTGGTCTGCTTTTTATCAACTTTCACCTGCTGCATATCCTATTCGTTATGAGGATGGAACGTTTGGGTATAATATAAATAGTCCTAATGATATTAATCCGCTGTTAATTTTAAGCGGAGGTTCGGGTCTCTCTACAACTAATTCAACTCGACTCACATCTGATTTTACTTTGAAACAAGACCTTAATTTCGTAACGCCTGGATTGTCAGCTCAGGCCTCATTGTCATACGATAATGGTTTATTTTCGTCATCTACCATTTCATATATTGATTTATTAGCTAAGAGTGTATCATCTACTGGAGTTGTAAATTATAATCCAGCCAGCGGAGGAAATGATATGGATTATTTTCAAGTACCTGGAACTATAAGCCCTGAATCTTTTTCTGTGGGAAGTACGCAAAGAAGATTATATTATAAAGGTCAAATTAATTATGCTCGTTCATTCGGAAAACATGATTTTACTGCATTGGCACTTATGAGCCGTGAACAAGTCGCTTCAGGAAGCGAATTCCCACATTATAGAGAAGATTGGGTCGGACGTTTGACATATTCATTTTCTGAGCGATACTTTATTGAAGGAAACGGTGCCTATAATGGTTCTGAAAAATTTGCTTCAAATTATCGTTTTGCATTTTTTCCTTCAATTGGATTTGGTTGGATGCTTTCAAATGAGAAATTTTTAAGAACAGATTGGCTAGAAAAACTTAAAATTAGATATTCGATAGGTAAAGTAGGAAGTGATAACTTTTCCTCAGCACGTTGGGCATATATGTCTGGGTGGTCACATGTTGGAGGTGCAGCGACATTTGGAAGTTATTTTGTCGATCCAGGAATTGGACCTGGTGCAACGTATCCAGAATATAGACAAACCGTTGTTGGAAATTCAAATTTACATTGGGAAGTTTCACAGAAGCAAAATCTTGGATTAGATTTCTCTATTTTTAAAGGTATTTTTTCTGGTTCTGTAGAGATTTTTAGAGATGACAGGTCTGATGTTTTTATGTCAGCTGATTCGAGATCAAACTCAGTACCGGCTTATTTTGGAGCAGCTCCAGTTGCCGCAAATTTAGGAAAAGTCTTAAATCAGGGATTTGAATTTGATATAAAATTACAAAACACATGGTCAGGTATACATGTTTGGACGCGATTAAATTTTTCACATGCAAAGGATTTAGTCGTTTATGCGGCAGATCCTGCTTTAACTCCCGATTATCAGAAGAATGCTGGGTTTCAAATTGGGCAGCCAAAAGTACTTGTTGAACAACCCGGAATTATTAAAAGCTGGGATGAATTATATGGAAGTGTTGCATATGAATCGAATGCTCAGCGACTACCTGGAGATGTTGCTATGATTGACTATAACGGAGATGGTGTGATTGATAATAATGATCGTATAGCATATGGTTACCCCAATAGACCTCAAGATGTCTATAATACTTTTTGGGGAGTTGATTACAAAGGTTTGAGTTGTATGATTCAGTTTTTAGGCTCATTTAATTCCTCACAATATGTAAATTCAATTTATTTTTCAACAGATTCAAAATCACCTTATGTAAACTCAGTATTGACTGATTACTGGACACCGACAAATCCGAATGCACAATATCCAATGTCAAGATCTGGAATATCTTCAGGTGGAGCATTACAAACGAGAGGAATTTTGATTGATGCATCTTATTTGAGACTGAAGAATATTGAATTGAGTTATTCTTTGAGTGGTAAAAGACTTAAAGAGTTAGGTATAAGTACATTAAAAATTACAATGTCAGGGAACAACTTAATTTTGTGGTCGAAATTACCCGACGATAGAGAAGAATCAATTGATATCTGGTCACAATCAGCCCTTTATCCCACGTTAAAAAGGATTAATTTGAGATTTAATCTTACTTTCTAATTTTAATTAATATGAAAAAATATTTACTAATATTTACATGTGTTGTTTTTGCATTTGCTTACACTTCTTGTAATGAATATTTAGATAAAGCTCCAGATGCAGGACTCACTTCAGAAGATATTTTCAAATCTTATGACAAATTTCAAGGCTTTATTGAGGAAGGTTACTATTGCATGCAAGATCCAATGACAAGCTTTACATCTTCGATATTTAATTTTGGAGATGATCTACTTATGCCAAGAAGTGATTTTATGGGTGCCGTAAATTCAGATTATCGCTCTTGGGAGCGTTCGCAAGAATGCATCTTTTATGCAAATAGCAATTTTAAATATGTTGCGAATGCAAAGCCAACATCAGATGGAAACTCAATAGTTGGATATTGGGATGGAGGTTGGTTGGGAATACGTAATATGAATATCGCATTAGAGAATGTTAATAAATTGGTGATTCCATATAAGGGAGCTCCAATTCAGGAACAAAAAGATTTAATTGAAGGACAAGCTTTGTTTCTTAGAGCGTATTTTAATTTTCATATAATTCGTGTATGGGGAGGAATGCCGTATATTACACGAGTTTTGAAAGCTGATGAACAGTTAAATTTCCCAAGACTTACTTATGCACAAACATCGGATTCAATAGAAAAAGATCTTTTGAGAGCTGTTGACAAATTGCCAATTGATTGGGATCAAACTGCAACCGGGCAAATAACAATTGGAACTAATTCAGGTAGGATAACTAAAGGAGCAGCTTATGCATTGCTTGGAAAAGCTATGCTCTATGCAGGAAGCCCTTTAATGAATGGAGCTTCTAATGGCCCTGGAGGATACATATATAATAAAGAATATTGTAAGAAAGCAGTAAAATATTTTGGGGAGATTTTAAAACTATCGGCTATCACAGGTGGAAATGTATATGATCTCTTACCTTGGTCTAATTATAGTGATAATTTTTATGCATTTAATGGATTGATTCCAAGTAGTGGTAAAGAAAATATTATAAGCCCACCACTTTTGGCTAGGCTAAGAGAAACTCATATTGGAGATATGTATAATTCAATGGGGGGGTGGACATTAGGCTGTGGGCCACTTGAAAATTATGTTGAAAACTTTGGAATGAATAATGGAGAAAATTTTAATCCAACTATTTATGATACTCCAGCAATCAATCCGTGGCAAAACAGAGATCCAAGATTTTATAAGAATATTGTAACTGATGGGGCTACTCTGATGTATAATTCTGCAAATGCAAAGCCGGCTACTTCAGCACAATTTTATATTGGAGGTAGAGATCGTAATGGAAATGGAAATAGTGATACAGGTTACGGTTGGCAAAAATTCAGAGATAGTACAATTTACTCATCGCATCCGACAAATCAATGGTCATCAACGATAAATAGACGTTTACCTAATATTCGATTAGCAGATGTTTATTTAATGTATGCTGAAGCTGTAAATGAAGCATACGGATGTAATGTGTCACCAGCAGATGTGGATCCTAATGTACAAACATGCAAAATAAAAGCATGGGAAGCTGTAAAAGCAGTGAGAGATAGAGTCTTGCTACCTGATGGCACCTCACTACCATTACCATTACACTTATATGCAACAGATGCTGATTTAAGAGAGACTATTAGACGGGAACGTGCTGTAGAATTGGCATTTGAAGGTCATAGATGGTATGACTTAAGACGATGGTATGTCGCTGATAAGCCTGAATATATGAGGGTTGATGTATTGGATTTTGATAAAAATCATACTTATTTTAAGATTCGCTCATATGCAAAAAAAAACTTCGATAAAAAACATTATTGGATGCCAATAAAAGATTCACAGACACAAATTTATAAAGGATTTGGTCAAAATCCAGGTTGGTAATTAACGATAGAATTGATATTAAATTATGAGAAATTATATATTTTTTCGAGACATTTTTCGACTAACACTTTTCTTTGGATTTATTTGTGTACTAAATTTAAGTGCTCAAAACAGTGATAAGCTTAAATTTACATTTTTGGGCAAAGTTATTGATTTAAATAATCAACCAATTGAAAATGTGACTATTTATGGAAATCAAGGTTCAGTTATATGCTATTCACAACCCAATGGAACCTTCACTATAAATGTTAATCAAAATACTGATATTTTGATTGAAAAAACAGGTTATTTTCCTATAACAATAAATTCATCTGGAAAGGTGAACGTTATAACTTTAAAACCTAATAAAAGTTATTTTGGCAATAATTCAATATTGACAACCGCTTATCATTCAGAAAATAGAAATTTGATGGTTGGTAATATTGCCAGTATTAATGTTCCAGATATTATTGCAATAGATAATACGAATACATTTCAGTCAATATTAGAGACTTATGGTATTGGAAATAGAAATGGTATTAATCTTTTAGGCATTGGAGATGCGTTAGTCTTAGTCGATGGATTGCCTAGGGATGCTTCATTGTTAATGCCAGAAGAAATTGAGAATATAACTATTGTCAAGGATGTTAATTCGTATGTACTTTATGGAAGTCAAGCACAAAATGGAGTAATTCAAGTAAATACAAAAAGAGGAGTTGCCAATAAAAAGGTCACTAAATTTAGTTTTGAAAAAGGTCTAATTTCTCCAATACAGATACCCAAATATCTTAACTCGAAAAACTACCTCAAATTATTTTCTGAGGCTCAAATAAATGATAATCCCAATAAAATGCCTGATTATAGTGAATCAGATATCAACAATTACAATGGACAAAACCCTTATCGATACCCAGATATAAATTACTATGGTTCAGATTTTCTCAAACCAGTGTCAAGTAGCACGCGTTTTATTGGTGAGTTCAGCGGAGGAAACAGAATTGCAACATATTATACAAATATAGGTTGGGAACACCAGGATGCATTGTACAAATCTGATACATACAATTATGGAATTGATAAATTAAGAGTTAGGGCTAACGTTAATTACAATGTAACAGATAAGATTTCCAGTTATTTAGATGCAGCTTTTGTTCTAGATGTAAGTAAGACGCCACGAACTGATTTTTTCGCAATGGCATCAACTTACAGACCTAATGACTATACACCATTAATTCCATTAAATATGTTCGATGATCCTACACTGACAGGTGCATTGTCAAAGTTAGGTGGAAATTATATACTAGGAGGACAAGGTCTAACATCTAAAAATACATATGGCAAAAACATATATGGTGAATTGAATTCTGCAGGCTATTCGACCAATTTTAGCCAAACTATGCAATTAAATGCTGGAGTTAAATTTAATCTAAATAGCTTTATAAATGGATTGAACTTAGATGGTAATATTTCATTTGATAATCATGGTAGATTTTCACAGGAAATTCAAAATACCTATGCAATATATGAGCCAATTTGGAACAATGTAACAGGAAAAATTTCAGGACTCAATACGATTAATAATGACACACATACAGGTGTTTTGACACTTACTTCTGGAGGTTTCTATAGAAATATTATGAGTAGAATTAGTCTTGATTATGATCGTAGTTTTAGAAATAACCACAATTTATCAGCATCATTGTTTGGTTATTATTCGCGAGCAACTGTTGAGAACTCTATTCACGCTAATAAAGATGCACATATTGGAATCCGTAGCGATTATAACTATAATGAAAAATATATTATTAAATTTAATGGTTCTATAATGAATTCTGACAAATTAGCTCAAGGTAATAGAATTTCATTTTCACCTTCATTGGGATTGGGTTGGATAATTAGCTCAGAAAACTTCTGGGATAAACAAAGTTTTGTCAAATCCTTTAAATTGAAGGCTACAGCAGGAATTTTGAATACAGATGCATCGCCATATTTTGGATACAACTTATATAAACAAATTTATTCTGGTGGAAGTGCTTTTTCAACTGGAGATGTTGGAGGTTATAATTATTCTTCAATGTTTATTTCTCAAACAGAAAATCTAAATTTGAGGCCTGAGAAAATGATAAACTATAATTTTGGTTTTGAAACTTCTCTTTTTGAAAATTCATTATATATTGACGCCAATTATTTTTATACAAAATATAAAGATCAAGTTGTACAAAGACTAAATCATTATCCAACTCTAATGTCTTCATTCGTTCCATTTGAGAATTATAATGAGACAGATTATCAGGGAGTTGATGTGACTGCCGTATATAAAAAACAATTTGGAGAATTTCTGTTTTCAGCTGGACTAACTGTTTTATTTGCGGAATCAAAATATGTAAAAGTTGATGAAATACACGAGAATGGATTTCAATATTATACAGGTACTGCACCTGATGCTTTTAGAGGCCTTACTTTCACTGGTTTTTTTGCTTCAGATGCACAAGCTCAATCTGCTCATCAGCAGTATGGAACTATCCGACGTGGTGATATGTCATATTTAGATTTAGATGGAAATGGATATGTTAATGATAATGATATGTCTGTCTTAGGAAATTACAATCCCCGTTTTACCGAAAAATTAAATTTAAACTTTGGGTTCAAAAACTTTTCGTTGCTTATTGCTACTCAAAGTCAGTTAGGCTATAATTGGGTTATGAGTTCAACTGAAAATCGAAACCCATATTTTTGGGTTGATGGAAATACAAAATATTCAGAGATGGTTCTTAATCGTTGGACTGATCAGACTGCAACTACGGCTTCATATCCCAGATTGACTGCACAAACAAGCACCAATAATTTTATAAATTCCAACTTTTGGATACGCAATGGAGATTATTTCTCGATAGGAAAATTGCAGTTAAATTATATGGTTACCAAAAGAATGTTGCGTGATACTTTTATTAAAGATGTAAATATCTATCTGAATGGTTCTAATTTGTTGTTTTTAGCTCAGGATGCAGCATTACGACAAACAAATTCATATATACAAACCAGGAATTTTTCTCTTGGTGTTAAAATGTCATTTTAAATCTATATTTTTCAATGAAAACAATAAATATTCAAAACATTCTAATAATTGTATTCAACATATTATTATTTGCAAGTTGCGAGTCAATGTTAAATCCCGAATTAGACAATGTAATTAGTGATGAAAGAGTTTCTTCTAATCCTCAAATTGCATTGGGATTATTAAATACAGCTTATAATGCTATACCATCAACATATACTTTCTCTGAGTGTACTACCGATGATGCAGTTATGAATGATCCACAAAGCTCATATATAAGAATGGTTGGAGGTTCGTGGAATTCATTATTTGATCCACTGGCTAATTGGTCTACATCGTACAAAGCGATTATGAATATAAATCAATTTATGAAATTTTTGCCCACAATGGTGATTAGTTGGTCGAATGCAGCTAATGATTCGGCATATAGAAAAAGATGGACTGGGGAGGCATATGGTTTAAGAGCATTTCATCATCTCCTATTATTTCAATATTATGGTGGGAAGGATATTTCGGGAAACTTTTTGGGAGTTCCCTATCTAAACAGAGTAATATCAGTTAATGACGATTCATGGAGAAATATAGCAAGACCATCATATAATGTTACTGTTGAAGATATTGCAAACGATCTTGATTCGGCTATTATGAAATTACCAATGGACTATGTAGGAACTACGAGTCCAATATATGGTTTAAAGAATAGAAGTCGTTTTACAAAAAGAATAGCATATTCAACCAAAGCTAGACTCTATCTTCATGCTGCTAGTCCTATTTATAATAATGGCGAATATAATCGAATGTATTGCGATTCTGCTATAAAATATTCAGCATTGGCAATCGGGACAAATACAATTGGATCATCGTATACGAATCAACTCTTTTATAATTCAGATTCTCCAAGTACTACCGAGATAATATGGAGAATGAATCAGATTGTTGAAGCTACTACTGACATTGATATGGCTAATACTATAGAGGCAAAAAATTATCCTCCTTCTAAGTATGGCAAAGGACAGGTAAATCCTACTCAGGATTTTGTTGATGCTTTTCCAGATAAAGATGGGTATCCCATATCAATTAGTTCAATTTACAATCCAGGTAATCCATACCTGAACAGAAATAAACGTCTTGATAGCCTTGTTATTAGAGATGGAGGAAGTCTAAAAGGGATTGTAATTAACACAGCTAAAAATGATTCCAAGGATGGAATTGAAAATCCCGGAGCTACACGTACCGGATATTATTTAAAAAAACTTCTAAGACCTGATGTTTCAATCACTAATCCGGTTTCAGGCAAGAAAAATATATACCCTATTTTTAGAACCACTGAAATGTACTTAATTTTTGCAGAGGCTATGACTGCAAGTAAAGGAGCAGATGCAACTTACATAATTGGGACCACACCTCAATCGGCAAGAACAGTGATTAAAGGAATTAGAAGACGTAGTGGCATACCAATCGCTGACCCTTATGCATCAAATTTACCATCAACTGAATTTATGGATCTAGTTCGAAATGAACGTAGAATTGAATTGTCTTTTGAAGGATTCCGTTTTTTTGATTTAAGACGTTGGGGATTGCAATTAAATGGTACGGTTCATAAAGCACGAATAACTATGTCTGGTGCTAATCCAGAAATATTACCCATCTCCGATGAACCAAGAAATTTCACTCAATTTAAATATTTTGCACCAATTCCAAATGCTGAGATTTTAAAATGTTATAAAATTGTGCAGAATGTTGCACAATAGAATATTATAAATAATGAACTCTATGAAAATAACAAATAGATTGATAATTAAAACTTTAGTCCTGTTCTTGACACTTCTTACTTTTTCGTGTCAAAATGTAGAAAATGATTTTTCAGACTTTAAATACACAACTACATATTTTGCTTGGCAATATCCTGTTAGGACACTTGTACTCGGTGAATCTTTATATTATGATAATACAAACGACCTTAATCACCGTTTTGAAATTAAGGCGAGTGTAGGTGGTTTATATAAAAACAATCAAAATAGAAGAGTTACCTTTGAAGTTGATCAAACTTTGGTTGATGGTCTTTACCTTTGGGATGGAACTGACACAGTAAAAGTTGCAATGCTTCCCAATAATTACTATAATGCTTTAAATACAAATGATTTATTAATTCCTTCGGGAAGTTTTAATGGTGGTATTACTATACAATTAACTGATGCTTTTTTTGCAGATCCATATTCTTGTGAAAAGAAATATGTGCTTCCTTTAAGAATTATAAATTCACAAACAGACTCAATTTTAAAAGGAAAACCGCAACAATCTGCATTGCCATCAATTATTTCGTCTGTTGCCCAGAAATGGGGAATTGATCCTCGAATAAACACTGACTGGATGATTTTACCACGAAATTTTACAATCTTCGCAATAAATTACGTCAACAAATTTCATGGAAAGTATTTAAAGAGAGGAGTTGAAACAAATGAGAGTATCGTTCCCAATCAAACTAAAGGATATGGTTGGGAGAACGGGTATATTGAAAAATCTACATATGTCCCGTTGTTAAAAACTATTTCTTTGAATAAGTTACTTTATGCAGATATGCTTGCAATTTCAAAGCTTAATTTTAGAGCAATTCTTGAAGTTAATGGTAATGTTGTATCGATTACTAGTGAATCTGCTAATGCATCAGTTCAAGTTAATGGTACGGGTGTTTTTACAAATGATAAGGAAAAATGGGGTGGAAAGAAGAGAATGGCATTTTACTTGGATTACAGTGTAACTAATTCTTTGACAAATAAATCATACAAAATTAAAGATACATTAGTAATCAGAGACAACGCTGTGTCTGTACAGGAATTTACTCCAATTGTGAAATTGTAGAACAAATTAAAACAGGTTGTGAATGTTTAGTTAAACCGTGAACTATAAATCTAATCTTATAGTTTACGGTTTTTAAAATTAATCTTTACGTCAGATATACTTTAGTGAATCGCTCTTTTGTTTCACAGTAATTATATTTTTCAATGCTTGGAGATGAAAATATACTTATATAAAATAAAATTTTAAATAATGAGAATCAAAATTATTACATTGGTTATAATTAGTTTAATTAATTATATCAATCTGTCAGGTCAAGTAGTCTCTAATATATTACTTCAGAGAGATGAAAAAGTTTGGGCAGGCGTTATTAACGATGGTCATCTAATGCCATTTAACAAAAATTACAGTTTTAATTTCTATGGTATAAATAAGTCTAACCAAGTTCAACCACTTTTGTTGACAAGCAGAGGACAATATGTTTGGAGTGACCAGCCCTTCAAATTTGAAATCAAACATGATTCAATAATTATTATAGATACGCTCAGAAGTGTTAGAATTGGGAGATATGGAGATAATTTAAAGGCTGTTCAAGAATTCGTTTCCAGAGAGTTTTTTAAAGCCAGTGGTTCGCTCCCTGATAGCTTATTGTTTAAAGCACCTCAATACAACACATGGATAGAACTTAATTATAATCAAAATCAAGAAGATATTTTAAAATATGCGAAATCAATTATTGATAATGGTTTGCCTCCTGGTGTTTTTATGATTGATGATACATGGCAAGAAGACTACGGTTTATGGGATTTCCATCCGGGGCGTTTCCCTAATCCAAAGGAAATGGTGAATCAATTACATGAAATGGGTTTTAAAGTGATGCTTTGGGTTTGTCCGTTTGTAAGTGCCGACCAAAAACTTATTTATTACAATCTAAAAGATAAAAATGCATTTTTAAAGGAAAAAAGGAGTTCTTCCTCAACATGGGATAATGCAAAAAATATTATAATGATAGAATGGTGGAATGGTATTTCTGCGGAATTAGATTTCTCAAACGCTAATGCAGTTGATTGGTTTAATAAACAGTTAGACAATTTACAGAATAAATATGGTATTGATGGATTTAAGTTCGACGCAGCTGATTTTCACTTTTATCCTGAAAATTCACTAAGTAAAGGAAATGTTACACCAAATCAACAATCCGAACTCTATGCTAATTTTGGATTAAAATATCCTTTGAATGAGTTTAGAGCATGTTGGAAGATGGGAGGAAAGCCTTTGGTACAACGATTACAAGACAAGGCCCATAACTGGTCAGATCTAAAATTACTGATACCTCAAATTATTGTGCAAGGTCTATCTGGTTATACATTCTGCTGTCCTGATATGATTGGGGGGGGACTTTTAGATAGTTTTGAAGATTTATCAAAGGTTAATCAAAATCTAATTGTAAGATCAGCTCAATGTCAGGCATTGATGCCAATGATGCAATTTTCTGTAGCGCCATGGAGAGTATTGGATAGTGTTCATTTTGATGCAGTTAAATCTGCTGTCCAAATAAGAAAGAAGTTTACTCCAATGATATTAAGACTGGCCAGAAAATCGGCAACAACCGGTGAACCAATAGTAAGAAATATGGAATATGTATTCCCTTTACAAGGATTTGAGAATATTGTTGACCAATTTATGTTAGGTGATAATATACTAGTGACTCCTATGCTTGATGACAATCTAACACGTATAGTTATTTTACCCAAAGGAAAATGGATTGCTGATGATGGTAAAATATATAAAGGAGGAAATTCATATAAGATTATTGTTCCAATTGACAGATTACCATATTTTGAAAGGATAAACTAAATACTATCACGGTTAATTTGTTTGTTCTTAGCTGGAAACTTTCTCTTATTGTTTTTGATATGGCATTATTTCGTTTCAAAAATAAAACCTGTTTTGTAGATGAGTCATTTTAACAATAATTTGTCTTTTTTACGTGATATCAAACAAGTCCGAATTTTTAATCCACATGTGTGAAATTTAAAAGAATATATAAATCAATAAGTAAAATATGCGAATTATTATTAAACTCGATTATGAAAACATTTCAACTTGGGTAGCCGAGTATATAGTAACAAAAATTAATGCATTCTCCCCAACAAAAACCCATCCTTTTGTATTAGGTTTACCTACAGGATCAACACCACTTGGCACTTATTCTCGTCTTATTGATATGTATAATAAAGGATTGGTCTCGTTTAAACATGTAATTACATTTAATATGGATGAATACGTCGGTATCCCACAATCAGATCAACAAAGTTATTATAGTTTTATGTGGGAGAATTTATTTAAACACATTGATATCTCGGTTGATAATGTGAATATTTTAAATGGTAACGCGTCCAATTTAAAAACTGAATGCGAAGCATACGAAGCAAAAATAAAAGAAGTAGGTGGAATTCATTTATTCTTGGGAGGTATTGGTACTGATGGACATATGGCATTCAATGAACCAGGTTCATCGTTAACGTCTAGAACACGTATTAAAAAACTGACAAGTGACACAATAATTGCTAATTCACGCTTTTTTGGAAATGACATTACAAAAGTTCCAGCCTATTCGCTTACGGTTGGAGTTGGTACTGTCATGGATGCACGTGAAGTGCTATTTATTGTGAATGGTGCCAATAAAGCTCGCGCATTAAGTCAAGCGGTAGAGGGTTGTGTCAATCATTTATGGACCATTACTGCATTACAACTTCATCCAAGAGGAATTATTGTGTGCGACGAAGCTGCTACAGCTGAACTTAAAGTGGGCACTTATCGCTATTTTAAAGAAATTGAAAACTGTAATTCGGAAGTTTTATAGAACAGTTAGTCAGTAAAATACCCAAAATATGAAATACGATTTAAGCTCGAAAATAACATTAGAATATACCCCGGAACGTTATTATCGTTCGGCAGACATGATTGAAGGATTACGTCAGAAGCGTTTCGAAAAACTTCGCACCAATATTTATAAAGATGCAGAAGAAGGGTCATTGTATACTGCAAAAAAAATTGCCGCATTAATTCGACACAAAGAAAGTGTGGGCGAACCTTGTTTTTTGGGATTATCAGGTGGCTCATCTCCTTTACGCGTCTACGAAGAATTGGTGAGAATGCACCTGGAGGAAGAATTGAGTTTTGCTGAAGTTGTCATCTTTAATGTATCAGAATTCTTTCCCTTTTTTGATGGAGATAGGCATTCAAATGCAAAATTAATACGTTCGCATTTAATAGATAAAGTTAATTTGAGTTATAAAAACTTTATTACACCAGATTCAAAAATTGATCGTAGCAACGTAAACGAATTTTGTAGAAATTACGAAGACTTAATTAACAGTAATGATGGGCTCGATTTTGTTTTGGTGAGTATAGGCATTGTTGGTAATTTGGCTTACAATGAACCAGGTTCACAAGTAAGTACATTAACTCGTCTTATGTTACTTGATAATGAATCACAACGAGATTTAAGACGATTTTATGGATCAGTCTCGGAAGTTCCCAATAGTGCTATAACTATGGGTATTTCGACGATACAAAATGCTAAGGAAGTGGTGCTTTTAGCATGGGGGGAGCATAAAGCTTCCATTCTCAAAGAAGTAATTCAAGGAAAAGTAGATGATATGATTCCTGCTTCCTTTCTACAATTGCATAAAAATGCTGAGGCTGTTATAGATTTAAATGCTGCTCAGCAATTAACCCGCATTAGTCAACCTTGGTTAGTTGGTCCTTGTGAGTGGACCAATAAATTAATTCGTAGAGCAATAATATGGTTATGTTTTGAAACGGATAAACCTATATTGAAACTTACTAATAAAGACTATAATCAACATGGTCTAGATGAATTACTTGCACTTTATGGATCAGCTTATAATGTCAATATTAAAATTTTTAATGATTTGCAACATACAATTACAGGTTGGCCAGGTGGAAAACCTAATGCCGACGATAATAATAGACCTGAAAGAGCAAAACCATATCCGAAAAGGATTATTGTTTTTAGTCCACATCCCGATGATGATGTTATCTCGATGGGTGGCACATTGCAAAGATTAGTTGATCAGAATCATGATGTTCATGTTGTGTATCAAACATCTGGAAATATAGCTGTGGCCGATGACGAAGTTGTTCGTTATGTTTCATTAATGTTAAATTCTGTATCGAGATTTGATGCCCATAACATTGAATTAGTGACTAAATACAAAATAAATCTTCGATTTTTAAATGAGGAAAAGCAACCTGGTGATATTGATACAGCTGATGTTCTTTTCCTAAAAGGACAAATCCGAAGAGAAGAAGCAAGAGCAGCTTGCCGATTTATTGGTGTGAAGGCCACAAACATTCATTTTTTAGATTTGCCTTTCTATGAAACAGGCAAAGTGCAAAAAGAAAAATTATCCGATGCTGATATTTATAAAATCATCCCGTTAATTAATAGTATTGAGCCCCACCAGATTTATTTGGCCGGTGATTTAGCTGATCCGCACGGAACTCATAAAGTTTGCTTGGATGCCGCATTAGCAGCTATTCATGAGCAAAAGGGCAAAGCGTGGATGAAAGACTGTCGAATTTGGATGTATCGGGGTGCGTGGGCAGAGTGGGAGATAGACCACATTGAAATGGCTGTACCTATTAGTCCCGAAGAGCTCAGGCGTAAACGTAACGCCATTCTGAAACACCAATCTCAAATGGAAAGTGCCCCTTTTCTGGGAAATGATGAGCGTCTCTTTTGGCAACGTGCTGAAGAACGCAACCAAACAACAGCGAATCTATATAATAGCCTCGGTTTGGCATCTTATGAAGCCATTGAGGCATTTGTTGAATACAATATAAATTTAGCTAATTCAAAATAATGATTGGATAAATAAAGAAGTTCACTATCACTCAGTTTTTTTAGGTGGAAAGAATGTTCGAACTCATAAATGAATTCGGCATTCTTTCTTTTGTGAAATAATAATAACATAATTGAATAAGTATACTTATAATTGTCAGTCAGTTACAATATGAAATTTTTTTCTGTAAAACTTTCTAATACTCTAAATAGTCAATTGAAAATCATTGATTTAGAAGAGAAAGATTCTATTCAAAGAGCTCAAAAATCAATAGTTTATATAAGAAGTGCCTTAGGTAAACTCAAAACTTTTATAATGAATTATACTTTTAAAGATGAAGATGAGGAGATTCTATTTTTTAAAGAAATCAAACCCGGAATACTAAGTCAACTTATTTATTTTATTAAGATTAATAATATTGAGAGTAAAAGGCCAATGGGTAGCATTGAGAATCAACAAAAGTATCTTTTACATGAATTAGAAAAGTTAACTGTTTATTTCAACAATCACCTTGAATTCTATAGGTACTATAGAATGAACTCAACTTTTTTGGATGAAATATTCTTTTTAAGGGGAAAGGATGATTTACATTTACATATTGATAATCTTATGATTTATATCGATCCAGACTTTTCAACAAGTCAGGATTATATGGTAGCTAAAATAATGGCAAACGACCGTTTGGAAGTATTTCTTAAATCGGAGTTGGAAACATTATCACTTCTAAATGTATGTCAATCGGGTTATAGCCAAATAGGATATATAGATCAGACTTTTCAATGGTCCGATAGTAAAACTGCATTGACAGAACTCATATATGCATTGTATGAGATGGGGAGTATAACAAAAGTCAACAATAGTCGCTATGATATCAGAGAATTGACCGCATTCTTTGAACAGATTTTTAATATTAGGCTTACTGATGTGTATCGGACTTTCATAGAAATAAAAGGTAGAGCCACACCTACGAAATATATAGATAATCTCAGAACAATTTTGCTTCGAAAAATAGAGGAAGAAGATTGATTTGAAATTGAAAATACTGTTTTTTTTTTGATTTTTTTCTTTTTCAATGGGTATAACTTGTGGATTTTTTCCAATTATTTTTAGTACATTAACGCGCGCTCAATTGCATTTAACTTTAAAATTTTGAATAATAGCAGAATATAAGATTCACATCAATCTGGGCTGGTTCGTTTAATGCCTATTTTATTTTTTCATTTTTTTTCATTCCCCTTGGGTATAACCTGTGAGTTTTATCTAAAAACTCTCACCAACTTTGCCAAAAAATTAATTATTGCTTTTGTGTCAATCATTGGCACATTAGCATATTTTCAAATTATCACATTAATTCATGGCAAACTTCAACATTTCACTACAAAAAACACTTCATCACGAAGGTATTTACAGCAATGACCCCGCTGATCTAGGGAAAGAGACTTTTCGGGGTATCTCACGGGCAAATTACAACAATTGGGCGGGCTGGAAGCTGATTGATCAAATGAAATCAAAACCGGATTTCCCAAGCAACCTAAACTGCAATGTCGAAATGCAAAAACAGGTTGAAATCTTTTATCTACACGAATTCTGGATACCTTTAAAGGCTGAATTTATTCTCAATCAGGATTCAGCAGACTCACTCTTCGATTTCGCGGTAAACACAGGAATCAAAACTTCTGTGCAACTCGCTCAATCAGTTATTGGAGTTAAGACCGATGGACTTATTGGCGAGCTCACACTCAAAAAAATCAACACCATTGATTTTGGCTATTTCCAACCGGCATTCACTGTTGGCAAAATCTCTCACTACATAGCCAGTATCCAAAAACAGCCCACCAATAAAAAATATCTCTATGGTTGGATAATCCGCACATTAGAATATCACTCTTAACTCCCTCTCAAAAAACTTCATATCCTATTTCTTTCTCCTTTGGAGAAAGTCCCCGAAGAGAAATAGAGGTTGGAGAGGGTTGGGGAGTGATCTTATCATCACATTATCATATTATCACATTAAAAAAAATGGAAGTTATCACTATCGAATCCAAAGCGTTTAAAGACTTAATGGAAAAAGTCAACACCATAGCCAAGTTTGTAGTAAACTATCAACCCGAGGAAGTCAATGAAGATGAAACTTGGGTAGATAGTTATGAGGTCTGCACCTTTCTGAAAATCAGTGAACGTACCCTTCAGCGCCTTCGCTCAAATGGAACTATTTCATATTCAATTATCTCAGGCAAGACCTATTACACCATAGCTGAGGTAAAACGTATGTTGAACGAACGCTTGGTGAAAAGCAATCGGGAAGCCCTTAGTCACTTAATCGAAAGTCACAAAAACTATGTTGAGCAAAGAAGAAATACTCGCACGGACAAATAAGGGATTAAATGTATTTAAACATTATTTGCCGTTTCAGTTCCGGGTGGGGCGCAATTTTCTCAATCCGTTGTACGAAGATAAGAAAGCTTCATGCAATGTGTATTTCGACCGTTCTTCCGATCAGTACAAACTGAAGGATTACGGCAACGATGGATATAGCGGAGATTGTTTCCAATTCGTGGGAATTTTACAAGGAACCGACTGCCGTCATGCAGCCGGATTCTTGGATATCCTCCAAAAAATCAATCAGGATTTGTGCCTGGGATTAGAAAACAGCTTACACAATCGTTCACCAAACTCAGAGCCCCCATTTGGGGATTTGGGATCATCCCCTAAGTCCCCCTTAATGGAAACTGCAGTTGATCTTCCCAAAACTCCAAAACCCTTTACTTTTAAAGTAAAGCCATTTTCTGACGAAGAACTACAGTTTTGGCAACAATTCGGAATAACTCCGCCAATCCTTGCTAAATATCAGGTTGCTTCACTCAAAGAGTTCGCCTCAGAAAGCAATGAGAATAAACCCTATAAGCTCTTGCCAACCGACAAAGAGCCACTCTTTGCCTATCCGGGCAAACGCTATCTCAAGCTATATCGACCTTTTTCGGTTGTTCGTTTTCAGTATGCAGGCGATTTGGGCGACAAATACTGTTTCGGATTGGAGCAGTTGCCACCTAAAGGCAATATTCTCTTTATCACCGGTGGTGAAAAAGATGTTTTAAGTTTGGTTGCTAAAGGTTTTGCGGCTATTTGTTTCAATAGCGAAACATCTAACATTCCCCAAAGTACAATCAGGAAGCTTACTTACCGCTTTAAGCATGTTGTTATTTTATACGACTGCGATAAAACCGGTTTGGAAGCGTCTGCCAAACACGAGCAGCAACTATCTTCGCTTGGTGTTAAACGGTTGATGTTACCATTAAAAGGTACAAAGGAAGAAAAAGACATTTCCGACTTTTTTAAACTCGGGAATACCAGGGAGAACTTTCAAAAGCTATTCATACAATTTCTTGACACTATCTATGCAGAAACAATGGCAGTATTAAAATCATGCGAAATAGATTTCACCAAACCACCAATATCAGCCGAAATGATAATCTCTATTAATAAAGTCCCGCTCGGTTCACAAGGAAACTTGTGTTGTATAACAGGAGGGGAGGGGACAGGTAAAAGTAACTATATCTGTGCTCTCGTTGCAGGTACCTTGAATACGGAGGACGATGATATCGATACCTTAGGAACTCGTATTAAACCCAACCGACAGAAAAAAGCCGTTCTGCTTTACGATACCGAACAGTCAGAACTCCAGCTTTACAAAAACATCATGAACAGCCTCAAACGGGCAAAGCAGAAACGATTCCCGGAAAGCTTTAGGGCATATTGCCTCACGGGTATGTCCCGAAAAGAACGACTTCAGGCAATTATCCAAAGCATGGATAAATTCTTTTATGAGTTTGGCGGAATTCATCTGGTTATTATTGATGGTATTGCAGACTTAATCCATTCGGCCAATGATGAAGCAGAAAGTATTCGTATTGTGGACGAGCTCTATCGGCTGGCAGGAATATACCAGACTTGTATTGTCTGTGTACTTCACTTTATCCCGAACGGGTTAAAGCTCCGTGGTCATTTAGGATCGGAACTCCAGCGAAAATCCGCCGGCATTCTCTCTATCGAAAAAGACGACCATCCCGGAGTGTCAGTTGTAAAAGTACTGAAAGTGCGTGATGGTAGTCCGTTAGATGTACCGCTCATTCAATTTGCTTGGGACAAAAAAGAAGAAATGCATGTTTATTTAGGTGAGAAAACCAAAGAAGAAAAAGAAAAGCGCAAAGAAAACGAACTTGCAGCCACTGCCAAAACAATATTTGCACAAAAACGCTACTACACGTACCAGGAACTAACCGATAAACTACAAGAATACCTCGACGTAAAAGAACGTACCGCCAAAGGCTACATCAAATTCATGCGCGAAAAAGACATTATCCTCAAGGACCCCTCAAAAACTAACTACTTTGTGATTGGACATGGGTAAGTTTCTCTTACCCCGAAGGGGTTAACTATGCATACCCTCCCAGTGAGTTTACGAAACTGGGGGTGCTAGTTGAACTTGACCTGATAGAGTAATTTATTGCGATATATACCGATTTTCGGTATATATCGCAATAAATTACTTTTACCCCGAAAGGATTGAATAATTCCCTTTTTCATATTTTGTTTGCGATAATAGCCGATTTTCGATTATCATCGCAAACATTTTATTGACCTAATTGTCAAGTTAAGGCTTAATAATAGTGCAATTCATTCGATTAATGAGTGATATGTCATTCATTATATAGTTTTTTGCTATTTAATGAGTGATTTATCATTCGTGTTTTGTAGTATAAAAACAAATACATACTTTTGTATGAATTATCATTCACTAACGCAAAAAAATAGCTTTATGACTGACTTATCATACACAAACTGGGATTCAATGAGCGATAAAGCACTGGCTGAACATATTGGAATTTTTATTAGTCACCATCGACTGAACCAAAACAAGACACAAGATGTATTGGCAAATGCTGCCGGTATCAGTAGGTCTACTTTAAGTCTATTAGAACGTGGAGAAACTGTAACACTAGCCACATTAATACAAGCACTTAGGGCATTAGACCAATTGCATGTAATGGAAGTGTTTTCAGTAAAACAAACAATAAGCCCATTGGCATTGGCCAAAATAGAAAAGGAGAAAAGGCAAAGAGCTCGTCGAAATAAAGAATAGTCTCAAACTGAAATAAATAATCAAATATGGATGTAGCAGAAGTAAAAATCTGGGGAAAATTAGTTGGTGCGGTCGCATGGGATGAAAGAACTGGTATAGCCAGTTTTGAATATGACCCCAATTTCAAAAAACTAAACTGGGATTTGGCACCATTGAAAATGCCAATTGCCTCAGCTAGGAAAGTAATATCATTTCCAGAACTAAGACGAGACAAAAATGCCGAATTTGATACATTCAAAGGGTTACCAGGCTTGTTGTCTGACATGCTTCCTGATAAATACGGTAATCAACTTATCAATATGTGGTTAGCTCAAAATGGTAAACCACAGGATAGCATGAATCCGGTTGAAATGCTTTGCTTTATAGGAACCAGAGGTATGGGGGCTTTAGAGTTTGAACCGACAACAATAAAAGAAAACAAAAGAACATTTTCAATTGAAATAAACAGTCTCGTAGATATTGCACAGAAAATGTTATCTAAAAGAGAAGCTTTCACCACTAATCTTCAAAGAGATGAAGAAAAGGCAGTTATGGATATTTTAAAGATTGGAACTTCTGCAGGTGGAGCAAGACCAAAAGCTGTAATTGCATACAATGAGAAAACTGGCGAAGTCAAATCAGGTCAAACAAAAGCTCCAAATGGATTTGAACATTGGCTAATTAAATTAGATGGTGTAAGTGATGTGCAGCTTGGAGCAAGCAAAGGTTATGGACGGGTAGAAATGGCATATTATAACATGGCCAAGGCTTGTGGTATTGATATGATGCAATCCAGACTATTGGAAGAAAACGGAAGAGCTCATTTTATGACTAAGCGCTTTGATAGAGAAGGTGGAGAAATAAAACACCACATTCAAACATTTTGCGGATTGAAACATTTCGATTTCAATCAGGTAAATAGTTTTAGCTATGAGCAGCTATTTCAAACGATGCGAGAGCTAAAATTGGATTATCAGGATACAGAACAAATGTTTAGGCGGATGGTATTCAATGTTATAGCACAGAATTGCGATGATCACACCAAAAACTTTTCATTTAGATTGAAAAAAGAGGGTAAATGGGAGTTATCACCAGCTTATGATATTTGTTATGCTTACAGTCCCGATAACAGATGGATAAGCCAACACGCTTTAAGTATGAATGGCAAGCGAAAAGACATTACAAAGGAAGATCTTCTATCTGTTGAAAATACAATCAAAACAAAAAAAGCGGTAAGCATTATAAATGAAATAAATGAGAATGTGAGCCAATGGAAGAAATTTGCAGACGAAGTGAATGTTTTTCCTGAACTCAGAGATAGGATTGACAAAACACTAATAATCTTATAATTTGTAACAAATCTGTTTGTCCTCGAACTTATGGATAATCTTTTTCCCTTTTCATGAAAGCTAAATGTAATAAACCCGTAGTGCATTTAGAGAGATAGCATAAAAAAAGTTGTTCATGTCGGATAAAATCCGTATATTTATCTGACTACCAATCATATAAATATCATGAACAACTTCCTAACAAAGTACGAGAAAATTCTCGATATATTAAAGCAATTTGAGACAAAAAGTAACTTTTTGAATCAAATTCGTCGTCCACGTTTAAGCGATATTGAATTAATCGCTTTAGACATAACAGCAGAATCACTAAGTATTGATTCTGAATATCAATTATTTAGAACTATTCCAAGTTCATTAAGTTCAAAAATTGAACGCAGTGTTTATAATCGTCGAAGACGAAGATTATTTTTTGTAAAAGAGCGAATCCGCAAAGCGTTAGCGGAAAAGTTGACAGGTGCTGAAAACTATTTTATCGTTGACAGCATGCCTTTGGAAATTTGCAAGCTAAGTCGTTCATCAAGAACTACTATTTGCAAAGAAGACTTTTTGACAAGTCCTTCCAAAGGGTATTGTGCTAGTCAAAAGTTGCATTTTTATGGTTACAAATTACATGCTGTATGCAGTTCTAATGGCGTTTTTACCAATTTTGAACTCACTCAAGCATCTGTACATGATATTCATTTTTTGAAAAGCATAAAAACCAACATGTCTTCTTGTGTTTTGATTGGTGATAAAGGGTATTTAAGTGCTGATTACCAACTCGATTTATTTACTTCAAACCGAATAAGGTTAGAAGTACCAATGAGAGTTAATCAACACAATTATCAGAAACAACCTTATCTTTTCAGAAAAACCAGAAAACGAATTGAAACGCTCTTTTCTCAACTATGTGATCAATTTATGATTCGTCGAAACTACGCTAAGTCTTTTGACGGTTATAAAACAAGAATACTATCAAAAATCACCGCTGTTACGGTTATTCAAATGATAAACAAATTATTAAATAGAAATATAAACAATTCAAAATCACTTGTAGTATAAATGCACTACGGGTTAATAAACGAAAGCCCCAAATTAACTGTAATGCTTAAAATATAAGCTGATGAAAGATGATAATATAAAGCACATAAAGCAACAGTCTAAAAAACTCGATAAAGCATTTAAAAGAAATTTTGGGTTAAAAGGTTCGGTTGAGCTCGATAACAAACTTGAAAGTCAATCTAAAAAGAATAAAAAAATTCTGGATAAAGAGTTAGAAAGCTATCTGGTTTTATTTGATGATGGATTAAATCTGATTATTCAAATACATGAGGTCTGTAAATCAACTCACCAGGAAAATAAGTCTGGATTATCATTTCTTATATTGTCTTCTAAATTGATTACTTTACTGATTGGAATACGGAAAATGATTTATTCAGGCTTACCCGATTGTATAAAGAATCTACAAAGGCCTTTTATAGAAACAATTGATGTCTTTTTTGCATGTATTATCAATGATAAATTGAATGAATCTTTTTCGAGTACAAACGAACTATATGACAATAACGATTTTTATTGGAAGCACTTTTCAAAAGATAAATTACCAAACGAGTACAAGAAACTATTTGAGAAACTATCTATTACTCCCGACTATATACAATTCTTAATTGATAGAAGAAAAAAACAAAAATCCTTTTTGTCGGAATCTATACATTCTTCATTCAATGCTTCATTCTCAAATTATATAATGACGGATTTGAATTTTGAATTTTCAGAAAGTTATTGGGGCAAAATCACATCTGCATATCCAATGATGTTAATGGACTTAATTCATGATATTTATATTTTTGATCAGATCTTTTATAAAGTATTGGAACAAAAGATTAATCAAAGCTTCCTTACAATTGAAATATCACAACTAAATCCATTATACTTACACGCCCATTATAAGTATGAAGCACTCTACAACAATAATTGGGAATCACTCTACAAACTTGCAGAATCATATCCGAAGTTTCTAAATGATGTTATTGATGAATTAAAAGAACAAGAATCTAACCTAACTATTAAAATTTCAAAGTGATCCACAAATCAAATAATATTGGAGCCATAAGCGCTCTAAAAGGGTATAGAGTTCAGTTTCTATATGCCTTAAATAGAATATTATCATATAAAGTTCATGAAAGAGAATTTCATTCAGAAGGGCAATATGAAGACTTAGATGTCTATAATGAGGAGGGAGAAGTTATTGAAATTATTCAGGTAAAAGACTACTCAGACACTATGGCGCTGAGTAAAATTTTATCAAAGAAAGAAAATACTTTTATTAGACGGGCATTAAAGGCATACAATGAAAATAAAACACCTATAATAAAATTAGTATCATTCGGTAATGTTAGTAATGAAATTAAAGAACTCAGTTCAACAGAATACTCTCAAAAACTAATCAGTAAACTAAAGGGTCTACAACTTAAGAATCATGAGATAGAGATACTTCAAAGAAATTTTGAATATGAAATTGCTGATGAAAATATAATTAAGAACAATGTAATTGCCAATATTCAGAAATGGGGTACTTTAATTGATGTAGAAAAAACATTTAATTTATTGTTACATGCAATTTATTACGCTTCAGAAAAACAAGAAATTATAACACCAATTACTTTCAAAAAGCAATTTGATGAAATTTGCAAGTTCCAAAAAGAAAGAATTAGTTTCAACAAAACATATAACTCTTTAATAAGGCAATTAGATACAAAAATTGACACAGAAAATATTGAGCAGTTACAAGTTGGTTTTTACAATGGTATATCCGCTAATTATAAACATATTTTGGCTGATGTTGATGTAAAAAGAATTGATAAATTAGATACTATTCAAAATAAATTTCACGAATCAAATATTGTTTTTATTCATGGGGCTTCCGGTCAGGGGAAAAGTACTTTAGCCTATAGATATTTACATGACTATCATTCTCTATCAACTGTCTATGAGTTAAAGCAATTACCGGAGAATATCAATAAGGTATACGAAGTGATAGAGGCTTTAGAAGGGATTTCAAAAGGAATTCGTTTCCCAATTACAATTTATATCGACATTGAGCCAGGAAACAAAGATTGGATCAATATATTGATAGAATTATCCACAAATAAGCATTTCAATTTTTTGATCACAATACGAGAGGAAGATTGGAATAGCATTGAAATTAAAGATAAATTCAGTTTTACTGAGATTGAACTTTTATTTGAAAAAGAAGAAGCTGAACGAATTTACGAGTCACTAAATGATCATAGTTTAGATCTCAGATTTGTTGATTTTGAAGACGCTTGGGCACACTTTGGTGGTAAAGGTCCTTTGTTAGAGTTTGTCTATTTGATAACTCATAGTGAGACCTTATCCGAAAAACTCAAATCACAAATAAATAAGATTAGAAAAGATTCGGATATTATTAGTGGTGATAAAATAAACTTATTACGATACGTTGTTTTAGCTGATTGCTTTGGGTCTAAAATAAAGCTTAAAGAAATCAATCAGTTCCTTAAGCCTCAAAAAGAAATTACCCTGTTACTTGATTTACTCCAAAATGAATATTTGATTAGAATATCTGGAGATAGAACATCTATTTCAGGACTCCATCCTGTTCGTTCAAAAATAATTAGAGATTTATTATTCGATAATGAGATTAATATTGAATTAGATTATGTATTAAATGCATTACCATTTATCAGCGATAATACAATTTTAAACTTTCTTAGAAATGGATTTATTCAAAGCAAACTAAGTCCAAATATTTTAATCGAAAAGCTAAAATTATTTGAACCTCAGAAATGGGAAGTATATCTTCAGATACTAAAGGCGCTACAATGGAAAGGTATTGCTGATTACTTAAACAGAAATATCAATACATTGAATCAAGTTTACGAAGAATACAATAATGGGTGGATGATTGTCGTAAATCCGGACTTAGTAAATATTCTTGATGAGGGTGGAATAATGGTCAATTCAGGCATATTTTCTGAAGAACAAAAGCAATATGCAAAAAATGTAAATGATAGGATCACAGATAAAAAAGAAATTTTTAATTATTGTATATCTTGGCTAAAAGGCCTAAAATCAATTGACATTATCCCGGATAATAAAAATGATTGGAATGCTTTTGGTTTATTTTTATTTTGGCTTGATTATTTCAATGTCAATGGTGTTATTGTAAAATTTCAACAGTTTGAATTTGAAAGGACATTAAGGAATCAGCCTCTTGATGTAATTGCACATGTTTTATATGGTTTAAAGAAATACAGTATCGAGTCTGGCAAATATGTTGAAGAGGTTGAAAAGTTTTTCCTTCAAAAATTGTCTGAGACTTACAATATCATTGCTATTTCAAGAGACAAACATTCAATTAAATGTGATTATCTATTTGATGTCATAGATGAAAAGATAGAAACACAAGAAACCGATATTTTTAATGCCAAATCAGTAAAAATAGTTGAGTTATTGAGAATCGCATTTCCTGATGAAGAAACGTACGAAACAAAAGGTGTTGGACATCAAATTTCATTAATCTCTGATGATTATGATTCTTCAATCAAAAAAATATCGAGAAATAATCTTCCGTTACCACAACTTGTAGAAATCAATTCAACTTTTATTAATTTATTTGATTATACAAAAAGACCAAACTCGTGGCAAGAGTATGTAAAAGAAGTAGTTCAAAGACGACTTCTTTTTGTTGACGTTTTATCGAAAATGACTTATGCATTTGGTTTATATCACAAACATCAAAGTTTTAATCCATTAGCAGAATATTACAATGACTACAATTCAAAATATAGAAATGCGATAAGAGTTAAAGTGAAACCCAAATTTCCACAATCAGTTGTTTCAGAATTTGGTGAAGGTGGTATCAAATCAATAAAGACACCACAAACTGTAAACAATAATTCGGGAGAATCAAATATCAATCAAATGCTCGCTATACAAAAGTATAATATCTTTAGCCAGTTTTATAATAATTGTGATTCTTCTATAGAAAACTATTTAACTCAGGGTGCTGAATATATTTATCTTAAGGCAAAAATATTGTCTAAAGAAGATGTTTCAGAGATACATAACCCTGGTAGAGTTTCTCTTGGAAATCTATTCAGAGCTTACGAACTCATACTTGAGTTTCAGCACTTGTTTCGTGCTCATTTTGAAAAATTTGTAGACCCATACAAGCTGCGGAAGATAGAGCTGGAAGAGATTGAAAAGATATCAATTCTTTGTTTTCTGTATCGACAGTTTATTTATTCTGATAGATTTATAAGTGGAAATGTGCTCAAACTGGCTTTTAATAAAATCAATGACACCAATGAAAGTCTTGAAGATAGTGTAGTAAAAGGATTAAAAGTATTAGCCAAAGAACAAGAGTGTCAAATAAGCGTCTCATTTAGCAAAGAAGAAAAACGATGCATTATCACAGTGGATCATACCTCAGCAATTAAAACTTTCGAACTATTAGGATTGATTTATAATAAATTATATGAACAAATTGAGCAACCTGATTACACATCAATAAGATATTTAATATTAAGTACGAACTATCCAACATTCAATATTATTTTTCGGATAAAAGGTAAAGTAATCAATCAGAAATGGTTTGAGTTTAAAACGTATAATCTTAGAGAAAGGAAGTTTGATGAATTAGAACCATTTAATTTTTTACCGAAGGATATTCCAAATGATGTTATCGAAAGATTTAAAATTGATTCCTGGAATAATACATTAATTGAGTTTAAGGATTTGGATAAACTTTTAGGGAGTGTCTCAATGCTAAATCAACTAGCTAATCATTTTTACCAACTAAGATATTTCAAAAACAAAAAAGTTGAAGATTATAGTGAAAAAGTATGGAACGATTACACAAGTAAAATTAGTGGTTTGCTTCAAGAAAATCTAACTAATGGACTCAATCTTTTTGCATTTTATCTCTCAATGTGCGATAATGGTGAGATAGATTTTAAGGATGACAATGAAAGAAATGATTTTTTTCAATTCTCATTAGATAGTCATCCTTTTTTCTATCCGAATGAAAATGCATTTAAGAAAAGTGATTTTGGTTCGTTGTTAGGAGAAAAAGAATTGAAAACTTGGATTCCAAGACTTGAAAAACTTACAAGTAATATTGCCGTAATGTATTATTTCCTTGCAGATAAAATAATAGAGAAAAGTCAGAAATAGTAAATTCATATGTATGGATAAAAATTATTTTTGTTTGGAATGTAACCAACCAATAACACAAGGAGTTTTTAATTTTTCAGTTCAGCAATTGGGAATACCGTTGTGTATGTACCATCAGGATTGGATAAATCAAATGTCAGAACAATCCACATTTGAAGCAATATCCTTGTATTTCGAATTAAAACAAAGAGGTGTTCCTGCTGAACTTGAGAAATTTGATGGTTTTAAACACATTGACCTTGCGATTTCAGAGGCGAAAATAAATATTGAAGTGGATGGAGGTCATCACAACTACAGTTACGAGCAAGCTATGGCTGATTTAAAGCGAACTTATCATTCATTCAAGAAAGGATTTTATACTGTTAGAATTCCCAATGTATTGATACATGGGCGTATTCAAGAAACAGCAGATTACATAGTTGGAATTTTGAATGAGAATTTAAAAAGAAATTATCGATAGTTTTCGGCACTATATTCCAAATAATACTTTTAGATACTATGAATTAAGAATAAAACTGCTTCTCAACGGTCAGGCTTCGCCTGTAAGTTCATTACAGGCAGTTCCGCCGGGGCAAAGTCCCCGGCAGGCAAAAATCCTCACCCCTCGTACCTCTGGGTTTGCACAGTCTTTTTGCCTGCCTCCGCGCAATCCACCCTGCTGTTGTTTTTTTTCTGTCACACTTTTTGCAATCAACCTTTCTTTCACAGTGTTGTTTTTTCAAAACCACTGTTTCAATCCACCCACAGGCAAGAAAAAATCAGGCACTCCAACCGCCACCACCGTGCCTGAAATGCGCCAGAAAAGAACAACTCAAAGCTATTATACATAACATGTAGTTAATAGTCTTTTTCAGCTTTCAGCTGGGGATAAACCCAATATAAAAGCCTATAACCCCATTATGTATAATAGCCGCACAAATATCAACGCTTTGCCCCGCTGCGCTGCCCGAAGAGTCTCAAGATTTCCCCGCCACCCATTAGTTGTGCAGAAAATTAAAAACATGTCGTTGTTTGTTTATCCATGTGCTTGCAGTATATGATTTCCATTTTCGCTCCATTCCGTTCCAGGAGCTGCGTTTGTTCCTCACGCTGACCCCTGATACTGCATTGCGCTTTCATTCCAATCATACACTTCAGCACCCCGCAGTTTCGGAAAATCCTCATTTCCATTTCGCAAGCTCCATTCATTCCGTTTTTCCCAAGCCCTTTTCCCGTGCATTTCCAATGGTATATTTTTCATTTCTGCTGCGAGTTTGCCCCATTAATCGCCTGAAGGCAGAGCGGAAAGTAATTACACCTTATCGGTGCGTTGTTCAGGCTACGCCAACCCGAAAGTAAAGCCCCGAAAACCACTTATAGTTTTCATTGAAGATGTGTTTCTTGTAGCAATGAAAACCATAATAGGTTTTCAAAATATGGGGACAGATGTCAAGCTCCTTTCAGCAGCTTGTATGTTGGTTTAGCACTTCGTGCATTTCCTCATTTTCCCCACCTCCCTGTAGTTGTGCAGAAAAATATAAACATATCGAGTTGATTATCCATGTGCTTGCGGTATACGCATTCTTTCAAGCCCATTACATTCCAAGAACTACGTTCGTACCTCATTCCGAACCCTTACATTTCATTTCGCTTTCATTTCATGCATTCACCTCAGCACCGCACAGCTTGGGTAGTCTCCTTCCTTTTCATTCCGCAAGCTCCATTCAACCAGTCAGTCACTACCCAAGCTCCTTTCCCACGCATTTCCAGCGGTATGTTTTATTTTCTGCGACGAGTAAGCCCCAATAAAATGAATCCTTTTGGTTTTATAGGGATTGGTTTCTTTTTCCAAAAGGATTCAAAATACAAATTCCAAAATACAAATACAACAAGGACTTTTTGAGTATAATATTTACCGACAAAAAATAAAAAATCCAGCAAAGATAAGGCGGCCAACACAGACCAACGCTTTGGGCAGTAAAGGTCAAGCCCTCCGGGTTTTGAGAAAAAATCTCCACACTTACGCAAGCTTCAGGTAGTATTTTTCCCAAAAATCTTGACAGCCCAATCCGGCTGCCTAATAAGATGGCTATATTTTTCTTTTTTTTCTTCTTCTTTTTTTCTTTCTCTTTTCTGGGGGTAAAAATTATTTACAGGCGCAGCAGCTGCTTTTAGTTTTTACCATTTAATCCCCATGTTTATGAGCACTTTCAACATCAAATCACATCGTTCAGGCGTTGTCTATTCAATGCCTCATTTCTTCATTTTAAACAAAGGAAACAACAGCGGCAAGCCGCTTGTAGCTTCCTGTCCGAATTGCTTTGTAATTCAATGCAAAAGTGAAGTCGAAAAGGAGCAGCTTTACTGGCTATCCTATAGCTTGTGGCAGTCAAAAGCTTTTTATCCGTTTTTGCGTGGTTCAGTCATTCCCTTTGTAGTGTTGCGGGATGTTAAGTCCTGTCTTTCGGATGGTTTAAATAAAGCCAATGGAAATCTGGCTCAGTTTGAAAAAGCCGTTGAAGCTCTCCGCAGTTTGCAAGCTCTGGAGAAAAATTATAAGCAAAACTTGCTTTTAATCTCCAATGCTAAGCAGATGCTTTTTTTCAAATACCTTAATTGAGTGTGGGTGGGGTTGGTTGCCGATGGTGACCAACTCCATTTTTTACTTTAGTTAGCTTCAGCGGAAAAACGAGAATAACTTTTTTCGGGCTCGATGGGACGGCCCCAAAAGTTATTGCCCGTTTCCCGAGTGTTGGGTGCAAATAATCAACTTGAACAAAAAAGCCTCCCGATCAGGGAGGCTTCACCAATACAAAAGATTGTTGCACCGAAAAAATAGTAGCTCTTTTAGCGGTTTATCCGCCTGAAAAAGTTCTTTAAAACCATTGACACAACGAAACTCACAACAGCGCCTACAACGGCTAGAATAATAGTCCTGACCAGGTCCTCTATAAACACGTTGCTAAACACTGATAGCAACATACCGCCGCAAGTACCGGCATACACTTGGCCGTCGCTGTTCGTTTCAAGGAGTTTCATTTTCTGTTGTTTTTGAATTGGTTGTGTCAACTGCCGTTTGACTAACAGCTGTAACCACACCACCTGCTAATGCTACATATCCGGCTGCGGCTACCAGTCCGGCAGGAAGTGCAACTGGCGAAGCTAAAATTGCTCCTCCAATTGCTGCCAATGCCAAACCGATTGTACGCAATGTTTTGAAGAACTTCGGAGTTGGAGCTTTTACCCGATCAACAACACTCATGTTGTTAGGGTTGATAGTTGTTTGATTATTCTCTGTTACCATAAATCTTAATGTTAGATTCTACTTAATCTGTCATAATTTTCGGAATTTCCCTCTCCTAATGGAGAGGGTGCCTGAAGGACGGGTGAGGTCTACTCAACGGCTACAATAGCCAGCACGTTATACGCATTGTTATTCAAAGAATAATCGGCATTGTTCACCGCCTGAACAAAGTCAATCGACAACAGCATAAAATGAGTTCCCTCAATTGCCGGTACCGTCGCAGGCTTTAACGATACAGCCTGAGCTTCAGCACCGACCTCAAGGCGAACTGGTGCAGAAACAATCATTTCTGATTCCCCGGTCAAAAAGTTAATACTAGCAAATCCACTTCTCAAAATAATATGAGATGCCCCGCTAGGTAAACTAATATCTTTTTGTGGGGTTAGAGCCGCAATTTTAATTTCACCGGTTACACTGTCCACTTCAATTGCTTTGTACAAAACGGTGCCGAGAGCTGCATTTACATTGAAGTTAAAACCAATCAACAAAGCTTTAGCTTCATCTTTGGCCATACCTTCAGCTGCACTGCGTTCACCACGGGCGTTTGCTTCGTCCATGTTCTTGATTTGTGCCATGATCTGCGTTACACGGGCAGTTACACGTCCATCGGATGCATCTTTAGCAAGAGCTCGCATTGCGTCGCGCAATAACTTACCAGCAGAGGCTGCATTTCCAAACTCTGCACCATTTTCACGGGTTCGGGCAAATCCCGGGTCATTCGCAATTCGGGAAGCGTCAACGCCACCCTTTTCCCGAGCCAGGTACCCGTCATTTTTCGACTTGTAAAATGTTACACCGCCGATGGTACCTTTCAGTTTTAGAATACTTTTTTGTTGTGCCATAATTACTATGTTTTAAAATTATTGGACAAAAGTATAGTTGTAAATACCATTTTATAACACAGGCACTTCCGCCTTTGACTATCCTTTCCGTTTTTTCCAAAACAGACGTATTTGAGTATGGATAAAATTTGTATTTTTGCATAAAATAGTAAAAGAAATGGAAGTGAAACGTATTTGTATCTATCCGAAAGATATCCAACGTATCACAGGAAAGAGTGAACGTTATGGTAGGTTGTTGCTAGCTAAGATAAAAGAATGCTACAAAAAAGAAGAACACCAGTTCGTAACAGTAGACGAATTCTGTCGGTACACAGGATTAGAAATTGACCAGGTTGCCCCGTTCATAGCGGGATAGTTCCTCATGTATGGATGAAGTATGGCAAAGCCATATCAACGCCCTACATAGTGTATGAAAAAAGCCGTATTGGTGGAACAATACAGCTTCTCTTATTTTTCGGATAAAACACACTTTTTTACTACAATGTCAAATGTCTCTTTAGATTTTCAGGAAGCTGGTCACAAATTGTGACCAGTTTTTTGTTGAATTGTTTTAATGTGTCTAACATGCTATTTCTTTATCAATTATCTCTGAAAGTTTTTGCATGTCATTACTCATTTTTATGTCAGTTATTTTCGCGTAAATCTGAGTAGTCTTGATACTTTTATGCCCGAGCATCTTGGATACTGTTTCAATGGGTACTCCATTTGATAAAGCAATCGTAGTGGCAAATGTATGTCTGGCCATGTGAAACGTGAGATTTTTTGTAATACTACATAAATCTCCTATTTCTTTCAGGTATTCATTTAATTTTTGATTGGAGATAACAGGTAATATCTTGCCGTCCTTTTGACTTCCCTTGTATTTGTCGAGTATTTGTATCGGAGTATTAAGCAGTCGAACATTAAATTGGACATTTGTTTTCTGGCGTTTACTCATAATCCATAAGCTGTTGTCAAATGCGGCATGAATGTTGGAATCTTTCAAATTGCATAAATCAATATATGAAAGTCCTGTATAGCAACAGAAAATGAATAAATCCCTTACTTGTTCCACTCTTTTAGATACAAATTGTTTGCTTTGAATAGTCTCAATTTCTTTTTGACTAAGGAAATCTCTTTCTGCAGTTTCAAAGCCAATATTGAAATCCCAGAATGGATCGGGGATATTAAGTCCTGTGTTTTTTGCGAAATAAAATATCTTCCGGAGCCTTTGCATGGCTTTCATGGCGTTGTTGTGTGCGCTATTGTATTGATTGCGAATGTGGATATAAAAGCTATCTAAAAAAACAGGAGTCACTTCATTAATATCAATATCAGAAATATTATAATGCTCTTTCATGAAAAACTCAAGGCGTTCTCTTAATAAGAGATAACGGTTGTAGGTTATGTTCGAAGTTGAATAACCAATTTTCATAGCATACTGTTTGTTGTGCATGTCGAAATACTCCAGGAGTGTTTTGTACTTTCGGTCTATTCCCAAAATAGTATTCTTGATTTTTTCGGGGGTAACATAGCCAAATTCGTCAAATTGTTTTGTGTACGCTTTGTCAATAGCAGCTTTTAGGTTGTCCAGTTGCCGGTTAATGTTGTTTGCTTCGGCTGCCCTTCCTTTGACCTTTCCTGTCTTTACATCCCAAGAATCAGGATTTACCTGAAGCTTAGAACTTAACTGTGCAATTTCTCCGTTAATTGTTATACGGATCATGATAATTGTCTTTCCATTCTTTAGAATGGCATTTTTCTTTAAGTAGAAAAGTACTCTGTACGTTGACTTCATAACATAAAATTTATGGGTTGAAAATAAATATTACCTATGAAAGTTCAGCGGACAAACTGCTGACAATTATGGAAATAGCTAGGACAAATTTATTAAATCGTTACCTAATATTGAAGGATAAAAACAGGTAACGAATTGGTAACGATTTATTGGCGTTTTGAGGTTGAAAAGTGTCTTTTACTGACTTAGAGCAAAAGAAAAAACCATTCCAAATCAATGATTTAGAATGGTTTGACTTACTGTTGTCTGAAACTGTCGTTTCATTTCGTGACCCCGATGGGATTCTAACCCATGACCTTCAGAACCGGAATCTGACGCTCTATACAGCTGAGCTACGGAGCCTTTTTGCGACTGCAAAGGTAACAAATTATTCCAATTCCGAAAAGATTGAATAATCGCAAATACCTCAAAAACTATAAAAGAGGAAATAATTTCTTATTTCCTCTTTTATTTTTCTCATTGCAAGGCTATTAACTGTCAACTATGAATTATCTTCGACTTCCACCCAAATAAAGCATAATGTAGTAAACAAGCGTTGCTAATGATCCCAATGCAGCAACTACATAGGTGTAAGCAGCTGTTTTAAGCGCGTCCTTAGCTTGATCGTGTGTTTCGTAGTTGGTTATGCCTGCCGACTCCAACCAGGCTAATGCGCGAGAACTGGCATTGATTTCAACCGGGAGTGTTATGAAGCTGAAAATAGTTGTTGCCGCAAATAAAACAATACCAAATAACATCAGTTGTGGAAATACTTTAATGAGAAGTATTCCGGCCAATAAAATCCATTGTACCCAATTAGAGGCAAAGCTAACAACCGGTACAAGTTTCGATCGTAAAGTAAGTGGTGCATAAGCATAGGAATGCTGAACAGCGTGTCCACATTCGTGAGCAGCAATAGCAGCTGCGGCTACACTGCACGAACCATATACGTTTTCGCTCAGGTTTACTGTTTTGTCTGTAGGATTGTAGTGGTCGGTTAAATGTCCGTTGGTAGAGATAACCTGTACATCGAAAATACCATGATCACGTAACATTTTTTGTGCAACATCTTTTCCTGTCATGCCTCGTTGAATTGGAATGCGGGAGTATCGTTCAAATTTTGATTTTAAATTGCTTGAAATCATCCAACTGATTAAAGCAAATACACCGAAGATAATATAACCTATAAACATAATTCTTAGTTTTTAATTTGTTTGAGCCTGCATCACTTCAAATTTCTTGCCAGAAGACTTTTTGTCATGAAAAGCTATGAAACAACAACAGCCAACGCATACAGACTGTTCACTGCTATACGTTGACTGTTGTTTGTAATCTGTATTATTTTTTATTCTTCGTAACGAATAATAGTTTGAGCGCGGTCTGGTCCTACTGAAACAATTTTAATTGGCACTTCCAGCTCTTCTTCCAGAAAATTGATGTAAGCATTGAATTCTTCCGGAAATTCATCTTCGCTTTGCATTTTTGTCATGTCTGTTTTCCAACCCGCAAGTTCCACGTAAACGGGTTCTGCTCCGTCATTCAGGTCGTAAGGGAATTGTTCTACCTCTTGTCCGTCAATTTTGTATGCCACGCAAGCTTTGATTGTTTCAAAAGCATCCATTACGTCACTTTTCATCATAATCAGTTGGGTAACACCATTAATCATAACGGCATATTTCAACGCAACTAAGTCAATCCAGCCACAACGGCGTGGACGACCTGTAACAGACCCAAATTCAAAACCAATTTTACGCATGGTATCGCCTGTTTCGTCGAACAACTCGGTAGGGAAGGGGCCACTACCAACGCGGGTACAATAGGCTTTGAAAATGCCAAATACCTGACCAATGTTTCCCGGAGCAACTCCAAGACCTGTACAGGCACCTGCACAAATTGTATTGGATGAAGTAACAAAAGGATAAGACCCAAAATCGATATCGAGCATAGTTCCCTGAGCACCTTCGGCTAATACTTTTTTGCCGGCTTTCATTTCGTTGTTTACGTAATGTTCGCTGTCAATCAATTCGAATTGTTTAATACATTCAATGCCTTCGAACCATGCTTTTTCAAGTGCAGGAAGGTCGTATTCAAAATTGTACTGTTTCAGTATTTCTTTGTGACGCTCGACTGCTGCTTTGTATTTTTCGTCGAAGTTATGTAGAATGTCACCTACACGTACGCCATTGCGGCTTACTTTGTCTGTGTAAGTTGGTCCGATACCTTTTCCGGTTGTACCAATCTTTCCGCTTCCTTTGGCTGATTCATAAGCTGCATCAAGCAATCGGTGAGTTGGTAAAATTAAATGCGCTTTTTTCGAAATCTTCAGACGTTCGGTCAATGGATGACCGGATTCCTGTAATGCATCTACCTCCGCTTTGAAAAGTGCCGGGTCGAGAACAACACCATTACCAATTACATTTATTTTGTCGCCCTGAAAAATGCCCGAAGGAATTGAGCGTAAAACAAATTTCTTTCCTTCAAATTCGAGTGTGTGCCCGGCATTCGGACCACCCTGAAAACGGGTAACAAGGTCGTAGTTAGGTGTAAGCACGTCTACTACTTTTCCTTTTCCTTCATCCCCCCACTGGAGACCTAATAAAACATCTACTTTCATTCGATTATATATAATTATTTATTTCATATTGCTGGAATTCAGAAATCATCACTATCCTCAGTAAATCTGGGGATATGAATTATGCCTTTTTTGAGTTCATCTTTACACTTCCCGCAAATTCCGTATAGGTAGAGTGAATAATGCGACATCTTAAAATGTACAAATGCTTTACTTTGAATTGCAACTCTGATTGGTTTGTCCGAGAATTCCTTCACTTTTCCACAATTGGTGCATATCAAATGATGATGTAAATTGTTGTTTCCAAAAGCTCTTTCATACTGAGCATACTGATTTCCTAGCTGATGCTTGATAATCAATTTACACTCCACTAATAGATCAAGTGAATTGTAAATGGTGGCTAAACTTACCCGGTAATCCTGCTTCATCAGGTTGTACAGAATATCAGCATTGAAATGCCCTTCGTACGAATAAACATGTTCCAAAATAGCATAACGTTCGGGTGTTCGCCTGTGTTTATGCTCTCTCAGGTATTTTGTGAAATACTCATGAATGGCTTCGTATGAATTTTCTTCTCCCATCTATTTAAAAAGTGACCAACAAAAGTACAACTTTTACACTGTTTTTTGCTATAAAATGTTCAAAAATAATATTTCTTGTTTTACTTCATTCGATATATATTGTCGCGAAATTGCTGAATCGACGGAATAGTTTTCTGTTTCTTTCAGAATGTAAGTTGCTATTTCCCTGTCTTTTCGGCAAAGTCTACTCAAACATAGTCCAATTGATTTATACAAGTGTAAATCAGGTGTGATTGATAATTTATCCGCAATTTCCACAATGAGACTTATTTCATCCCGATTAAATCTATTGGCTATTCTGGCTATAAGAATAAATCCGGCAACTTGCTTCCATGTTTTTTCGGCTTGTATCAATTCGGCAGCAAGTGAGGCTGCAAACGGAAGTTTTGAGAACAAGTTCATGTTGATTTGTTCTATAATTTCTATCTGATTGAAGTTCTCAATCCAGGCTTGTGCAATTTCGGGAGTGAACTTATCAACAGGCTCCAAAAGAGTTGCCATTATCATTGTCTCGCGGATATTCAATGCCCAAAGTCGTTGCGCCAGATCATGATTGGGAGTATATCTCAGGGCAATTTCTTTTATGCGCGGAATGGCGACGCCGTAATTTTTCTTGTAGATAATGCCGCGTTGGGTCATTTGGTCGGCTACAACACCATTCATCGATAAGCGGATTGTTTTCTTAATTTCGGTAATTTGAGTGTCTAAATCCGTATTGGCGATATAAAATTTCATTTATAATTATTTATTTGTCGTTGGTAGTTAGCTGTTTGAAAAATTTGTTTGATTTTTCAAAAGAAAAAGTTGTGTAAAATCAAATGCTGTATTATCTTTGCACTCGCAAAACACGGTGGTTGTAGCTCAGTTGGTTAGAGCGTCGGTTTGTGGTTCCGAAAGTCGCGGGTTCGAGCCCCGTCTCCCACCCACTCAATTTTTTGCAAACAAAAGGAAGAACGTTTTAGTTCTTCCTTTTTTGTTTTTTATCTTTTTTGTCATTCGATATTACTATGTTTTTGTCAACGATGTCAGTTGACTGATACAGATCTGCAAAATCATAACCAACTTTCGAAAGCTCGACCAACAACGAGTAAAGTCGTTGATAGAACTTGTCTTGCCTGTGTTTGTCACTTCCCAAATGAAACATCAGAATATAACCATTGAGGCCTTGTTTTGCACTCAATTGTAAAATTCGGTTGAAAATTTCATTGCTTGAAAAATACTTGTCGCGCATTTCCGGTGTGGTATTATCGTTATTTGATAATGTTCCCGGAGTCATATTGATAAGGTTGATGCCGATTTCCTTACACCATTGACTTATGCTGTCGTTGTGCATTTCGTATGGTGGAAAGAAAAATGGTGCCTGATTCTTTTTGATACCAAATTTCTCCATTTCAGTATAATTGTCTTTGATATCGTTCATGAATTCCGTTTTATCGACCAATAATGAATCGCGGTTTCGGAACGAGCAATAAAGCAAATGTTCATTAGAGTTGGCACCCAGATAATGGCCATCTTCCTGCAACCCTTTTATTACGCTTGTAAATTTACTGTTTCTATAAAAGTCACCGGTAAAAAAGAAAGAGGCTTTAATATTGAGTTTTTTTAGCGTCTGACGGATTGTTTTGTATCCATCAGCCAGCTCATTACCACAAAAGACTAAACTGATTTGTTGCTTGCTTGTGTCTGTGCGAATAATTCCCCCATTCTGATATTGATTTTTATCCGCATTTTTTTCGGGAACACCCTCCAACTGCTTGTTTGCAAGCAAATAGGTGAGCGAAGCTGTACCATCCAGGGTTGGTTCGTTTGTAACGTAATCGGCATAATCATCGTGGTAAACTGACCAGTCTGACTGTAAGCGTTCGTATGCATCAGCTTTCGATAGATGGTCGTCTGGGGTGTTTTTGAATACGCTTGATGATACAGGACCACTAATCAATCCACCTGATAGCGGGCTGGTATTGTTGCTCCACAATATTGACCCCGGGTTTGAAGGTGTGTCGCCTGTTCTGGGAAGATTGACAATCATGCTGGTTCCCCATGGATTTCGTCCAAATAACCAGTCAATTAAGGCAGTCTCCATGTCGATGTATGTAGAATCATTTGTCATGTTTCGATAAAGCCGGCATTGAGTAGCCAATGCTACGACCAAATTGTTCGAAGCACGAATCATAGGTACTCCTACATTGAATGGATTGTCTTTAGCTGATAAACTGGCTCGTTGAATACCGTTGAGAATATTCTGGAAGAACTCTTTTTTATAGCGGGGATTTTCCACGTCGGACATCATATAATGTCCGAGGTTTATAAATGGATACCATTGGTAGTATCTGGCCGTATCCGAACACATCCAGGGAGTAATAGGTTCCATGTGTCCATATCCGGCAGCTTCTTTCAGGTAGTTTCCATCGTAAGTCAACCTATAAAGCTGTGCTGCGGCCAGTTCCATGTCATCCGACCAGTTTTCTTCTTCATAAACACTTGTAGAATTTCCCGGAATAGTTTGACAAACTCCCGGATATTCTTTGCCTAAGGCATATGATTCTGCCGCTTTAGTTTCAAGAGAATCGGCAAAAGCGGGGTAGTAGCTTGATAGCAATTCAGAGCCTAATGCATATGCAGAAGCGTATTTGCCGGCAATTGAAGCAATACCTGTTGTGCGATTTTTGCTGCTGGTTGTGCCTTGCGGTTTTCCGGTTGATAAATAAACGGGGCGTCCTAACACCAAATTTAAATCAGTTGCATTTTCATCGTTGGAAAGAAGTTGAGTAGTACTTGAATTTTGTTTGTCACCAATTTGATGGTACATAACATTGGGTGCCGGATTCATTTTCAACAGCCAGTCTAGTCCCCATTTAGCTTCATCCAGGATATCGGGTATTCCATTGGATCCTGCTTGACCACTTGCATCAAAAGTATCCCCAAACGAGTTTGGATTTTGCTTGTATGCAAAAAGAAGTTGATAGACTGTATTTGCAGAGGTTGTTACATATTGTGCAAAATCAGATACATTATGCCAACCGCCCTTTACAACAACATAATTTAGTTCAGTAGATGATTTTTGTTGTTCATTTTTTTTTGTTCGCCTACTGTTTGGTTTCGTTTGAGTGGTAGAACTCTCGTTGATCTCATTCTGGTTTTTTTCATCCCCAGTTGATTCATAATCATTGGATTGGATTGTCAGGTCGTTTAATGCAGGGTTAAAGCCCCAACGTTGTTGGCGGATGAATTTTACAAGAAAATCGGCAGTTCCAAGATAGACGTTTTTATTGATATAAATGGTTGGAGAGTAAATCAGTCCGGCTTTTATGTAAAAAGCACCCTGTGACTGAAATGAAGAAAAATCAAGAATGAAAGTGCTTTCAAAAGATTCAAATTCACCTTTGTTTGTGACATTTGTAAAGGTGCCTAGCTCTTCATTGGTCAAAGCATCGTAAATACTAAAGTTTTTTATGTCCTGTTGAGATTCGCTGATAAGGATGGCTTTCTTTTGAGCTTTTGGTAAATATCCAAGTTGGTTTATTCGAATCCAACCATCAATACCATAAGTGAGCATACTTATGCAGAAAATTGATAAGAATGTTATAATTATTCTTTTTCTCATCAGGGAATAGCATTTTTTTGCAAATGTAACGGAAATAATCGGATTATCAAATGGAAAATTATTGAGAAAAAAATATTACTTTTGTCGCTAATTTTAATTTGACCAATTACAATATAACACGAAAGAAATGAAAGTATTAAAATTCGGTGGAACGTCCGTAGGTTCAGCCGCTCGTATGAAAGATGTTGCTAAGTTAATTTGCGATGGCGAACAAAAAATTGTAGTGTTGTCGGCTATGTCGGGAACCACCAACAGCCTTGTTGAAATATCTGATTATTTCTATAAAACTAACACATCGGGAGCACTGGAACGTATCAATGCGTTGGAGCAAAAATATAACGATGTTGTTGCAGAATTATATTCAAACACCGAATGTAAGGCCGAAGCTAAAAAAGTTTTGAAATCTCACTTTGAGTATCTTCGTTCTTTCTCAAAATCAGTATTTACATTATTTGAAGAAAAAGCTATATTGGCCGAAGGCGAAATGCTTTCTACCACCATGTTTCAATTATATTTGAACGAAATAGGTGAAAGCAGTGCTTTGCTTCCTGCCTTGGAATATATGCGCATTGATAAAAATTCGGAACCCGATACATTATATATTGCAGAGAACTTGCCAAAGCAACTTGCTGCACAACCCGATAAAATGATTTACATCACTCAGGGTTTTATTTGCCGCAATTTTTATGGCGAAATAGATAATCTGCAACGTGGTGGTAGCGATTATTCTGCGTCACTTATTGGTGCAGCTATCAATGCTTCTGAAATTCAGATTTGGACTGATATTGATGGTATGCATAACAACGATCCTCGTATTGTTGAAGGCACTAAACCGGTTCCTGTATTGCATTTCGAAGAAGCAGCCGAATTGGCTTATTTTGGAGCTAAAATTCTTCACCCGACTTGTATTTTACCTGCAAAATTAAATAATATCCCGGTTCGCTTGCTCAATACCATGGAGCCTTCAGCTCATGGTACGTTGATTTCAAATCAAAGTAAAAAGGGAGTAATTGAAGCAGTGGCGGCAAAAGATGGTATTACAGCCATTAAAATTAAATCAGGCCGTATGTTGTTGGCACATGGTTTCTTACGCAAAGTGTTTGAAATTTTTGAATCGCATCACACGCCAATTGATATGGTGACAACTTCGGAAGTTGGTGTTTCGGTATCAATCGATAATGCCAAAAAACTGGACGAAATTGTAAACGATCTGAAGAAGTTCGGAACAGTTACTGTAGATAAAGATATGGTCATCATTTGCGTTGTAGGCGATATGCCTTTCGAAAATGTTGGCTTCCAGGCAAAAGTTGTAAATGCATTGAGCGAAATTCCGGTTCGTATGATCTCATACGGAGGAAGTAACTACAATATTTCATTCTTAATTAAAGCGGATGACAAAAAACGTGCTTTGAATGCGTTGAGTCAGGCACTTTTTAATTAATCATTGACAACTTATACGGTTTGTCGATGTTAGATATGTTCAGGTTTGTTTTACGGAACAAACCTGAACTTGTAACTAATAACTTGTAAATTTTATGATTAAAGGAAAATTCCCGATAAATAAGTTTAGCGAAATTCAGACTCCATTTTATTACTATGATTTGGATGTGTTGCGTACTACACTCGAAGAAATAACTCAACAGGCTAAAAAATCGGACTATCATGTGCATTATGCCATGAAAGCAAATGTGAGTCCAAAAGTACTTGAAACAATTAAAAATGCCGGACTTGGTGCCGACTGTGTTAGTGGCGGCGAAGTGCAGGCAGCGCTTGATGCCGGAATTCCAGCTTCACAAGTTGTGTTTGCCGGTGTTGGTAAAGCCGATTGGGAAATCAATCTGGGTTTAGAAAACGATATTTTCTGTTTTAATGCCGAGTCGGTGCCTGAGTTGGAAGTAATCAACGAATTGGCTGCGGCCAAAGCTAAAACGGCTAATGTTGCTTTGCGCATTAATCCAAACGTAGATGCACATACGCACCACTACATCACTACCGGAACAAATGAAAATAAGTTCGGTATCAATATGGAAGATATTGATCAGGTTGTTGATTTGATTAAAACGTTAGACAATGTGAACCTCATTGGAATTCACTTTCATATTGGCTCGCAAATTACCGATATGACTGCGTTTCACAGCTTGTGCATTCGTATAAATGAATTACAGGAGCAATTTATTGCCAAAGGTGTAACGTTAAAACATATCAATGTTGGTGGTGGACTGGGTATCAACTATGAGCATCCAAATCATTTCCCAATTCCGGAATTTGAATCTTTCTTCAAAGTGTATCGCGACCATTTGAATTTGTTACCCGGACAAACACTTCACTTCGAATTAGGACGTGCAGTTGTAGCACAATGTGGTAGCCTTATTTCGAGAGTTCTTTATGTAAAACAGGGAGCAACAAAGAAATTTGCTATTCTAGATGCTGGTTTCACGGAATTAATTCGCCCGGCATTGTATCAGGCTTTTCACCTGATTGAAAATATCAGTTCGGAGCTTCCAACCGAAGCATATGATGTGGTTGGCCCGATTTGCGAATCCTCAGATACCTTTGCTAAAGATTTTGTTTTGAACCAAACCAAACGTGGCGATTTGATTGCACTTCGTTCGGCTGGTGCTTATGGCGAAATTATGGCTTCGCAGTATAATCTGCGCAAGTTGCCAAAGGCTTATACTTCGGATGAATTGAAATAACTCTTAATCCAGGTAATATCATCGGATTGTCCGGTCAAGATTGCAGGTGTAGATAACTAAAATAAACATGGTACTTTACGGTTTTTCTTTTTCATTGATTGAATTGATTGTTTTTGGAATTTTGTTCCTGATGTTCGTTTATCAATTATACTTTTATTTTCGTTACATAAACGGAATTTTACGTCTCCGTAAGAAAGCTAAAAATGATAAAGTACCATTTGAGACTCAGCTCCCTCCGGTTTCAGTTATTATTTGTGCGAAAGATGAATCTGACAATTTACGCAAATTCTTACCTTTTGTATTGCAGCAAGAGTATCCCGAATTTGAGGTAATTGTAATTAATGATGGTTCGACCGACGAAACTGAAATTCTGTTGCGTGATTTATGTCTGGAATATCCCCGCTTGCGTTCAACTTTTGTTCCGGTAGGAGCTAACAATGTAAGTACTAAGAAACTTGGTTTGACGCTGGGCATTAAGGCCGCGAAACACGATTTGTTGCTTTTTACCGATGCCGATTGTATGCCTGAGGATAAAACGTGGATTGAACGTATGATGCGTAATTTTACCCGGGAGACTGATTTTGTATTGGGTTATGGAGCATACTTTAATAAGAAAGGTTTTTTGAACAGATTAATTACTTACGATACCTTGTTCAATGCCATGCAGTATATGGGTATGGCAATTGCCCGAAAACCGTATATGGGAGTTGGTCGAAATCTGGCTTATCGTAAAGAAACATTTTTTGCGCAAAAAGGATTTGCATCTACCTTGCATTTGACTTCTGGAGATGATGATTTAATGGTAAATAAGGCTGCCAATGCATGGAATACACGTGTTGAAATAGCCCCTGATAGTATCACATGGTCTGAACCGAAATCAACGTATAAAAGTTGGTTGTTTCAAAAGGAACGACATCTGTCAGTTTCACCGTACTATAAAAGTTCCAGCAAATTTCGTTTGGTTCTTGAGCCAACAACACGTGGTTTGTTTTATCTTGCTTTTATTTTGTCGTTGGTTTTTGGGGGAATGATAATTCGAATCGCTGCGGGAGTATTATTCCTTATCCGGTATATCATTCAGTTATCTATCATCAATGGAACTTCTAAACACTTTGGTGAGCGAAAGTATATATTGTCATTACCGATTCTCGATATATTCCTGCCTTTAGTCACATTGAATATACACTTGTTTGGTGGTGCTGCAAGAGGAAAAGCAGTTAGATGGAAATAAAAAATCCCGGAGAATTCTCCGGGATTTTTTTATTATATATATGATTTTTGTTCCAGTTTTTACCTTTTATATGTCTCTGTGTTTTTTGAATAGTTTGCGTTTGGTGTAGCCCGACCAACTCGATGCCCGCATTAAGAGTAAAACAATAAGTGGAAATGAAGCAGAGTTAAATACCTGCGCCGAAATTGCAAAAGCAACAAGTGCGCCAATTAGTAAGGCAATGTTGAACACCTCGTAGAAAAACAGTATTCTGCGCAGTTTCACGGACTTTATCCAAATGAGCCCTCCGAGTACAATATTTAGTGGGTTTAACCAAAGGATATTAAAGTTCATTTTCACCAATGGATGTGATGAAAATGCCATGAGGTAAAATACAATCAAACCAGCAATACCCGATATAGTAAGCAGGGTAGTATCAACCCACTTCGATGGACGTCTGCGTTTAGCATCCCAAACAGTTAGTAGTGCACCAATAATCAGCAATAAAATCGAGAAAGTGGTTGGTTTGAGAATTTGCGAGGAATTTGAAGCAGTTGCCACATTTGTTTTGCTTACAAGTGTCCTTTTTTCTGCCACCAGCTTTTTTACTGTCCCTGTTGTCATTTCAACCTGCGCTGCCTCAAATTCATTCATGAGTACTTCGGGCAGGAACATACTTTCACTCTGGCTTGCAATCCTATCGGCTTCCATGCCAAATATGACATCAATTCCGAATTTTAGCCATGTATCTGTTCCGACATAAACTCCTATCCATTGTCGGAAGGATTTGGAGTTATTATTTGGCAGGAATTTTATATAACCACTTAGAGATTCAAGTACCTTATCGCGTGGACGTGTTGCGCAGTTGTCGAACACGAAATTATATCTGTATACACGATTTTCAGGAGCATAATTTTCAAGTAACAGATTAATTAATCTTCTTCTTTCTGTTGGATTGAGATTGAGAGATTGTTCCCAAACCATTGAATTTCTCGATTGATACTCAGGGAGGAAATTGGTTGTTTCATATACACCCAGCTGGTAATCAGTCTCTCCTTTAATAAACTTGAGATAAAAATCACTTGACTCGAAACTGAAAATGCCGTAATTAAAGGTAATATCAATATTATTTTTAGGATCTTTAATCCGTATAGCTGTATGTCCAAATTTTTCGTAAGCTTCTTCTCCCGGGGAGCATGTGATTAAACTTATTTGGGCAGAATCACTTATGATAACTTGCTGAGCTTTAGCAAAAAATGTGCTAAGCAAAATACACGCTAGGATAAATATTTTTCTCATTATCAATTAAAGTTGAAGTGTGAAAACAAAAGTAATAAATTATATTTGATTTATTATTATAAATAAGCCAAAAGTATTAACTAAAAAGACAAGTTTAATTTTTTTAGGCTCTATACTCCTGTGAAATTAATAAAAAAACAAATGTTTTGATTTTTATTTGAAACTTTTTTTGTCGATTTAGGCTTTATATCTCAAAAGTTTATTAAATTTGTGCTTTATAACATTGTTGTCAAACATATTTCTTATCAGACTTTATGGCAAAAAAGCATGTTTCCGAAATCAAACCAATCGAAGAAATTCTAACGGTTTGGGATGTTCTTACGCCTGATGAACGTCAGTTTGTGCGTTCAAATTACACAGTTCATCATTTTAAAAAAAATGAAATGATACACATTGAAGGTGAAGTACCCACTCATATGATGATTTTGGCTGATGGTAAAGTGAAAGTTTATAAGGAAGGTGTCGGAAGTCGATCTCAAATTATTCGCATGCTGAAACCAGGTGAACATTTTGGATACAGAGCCATTATTGCCAGCGAAACATACAATACCAATGTGGCAGCATTTGAAACATCGGTTGTATATATGCTAAAGGCCGATATTTTTATTTCAATTTTAAAACACAACAATGCTTTTTGTTACCGCTTTTTAGAAGAAATGGCAACTGACCTCGGTGCTTCAGATGCACGAACTGTCAATCTTACTCAAAAACATATTCGTGGAAGATTAGCTGAAGCGCTTCTTATTTTGCGCAAAAACTATGGTCTCGAAGAAGATGGCGCAACAATTAGTATTTATCTTTCTCGCGAGGATTTAGCCAATCTGTCAAATATGACCACTTCCAATGCCATTCGTACACTTTCAAACTTTGTGAATGAGCATATTATAGCTATGGATGGTCGAAAACTCAAAATTATTGACGAAGACAGACTTCGGAAAATAAGTAAAATGGGATGACATTTTTCTTTTTTAAAAATAAACCTATCAACACTGAATAATGACATCTGCTCAGATTCATACTACATTTAAATCTGCTTTGCATTTTCTTTCTATCGGGCAACTCAAGAACGCTTTTGAGAAAACCGGTTTACTGGTTAACGAATTGCAACTGGGTGAATATACCGACCGATTGGATGAGTTGCAGCAAAATTATCGGTTTCTATTACATTATTTTATTACAGGAGTTGATGATCCTCAGCGGAAATTGGTTTATAATAAGCTGATTGCAAAGGTTTACGTCTTGACATCCGAATTGCGCGAAGAATTACTGTTCCGAAATTCATCGAACTTTGAATATACACAGAAACGCTACTTTCCTCATGTAAAGCGATATAATTCTACCACAGAAATATTAATTTCCCTGAATTATTTTCATTCTCAATCTGCCTTAATTGATAAATTGGGCGACTCGCATGAAGTTGAACTGAGACGACTACGGTCGAACTACGAAACGGCTTTACATGAATTATTTTGCGTGTTTTGGCTTTCGGGCACTTACCAGGCTGATGAAAAATCAGTATTCTCTAAAATTATTCTTGCCGACTATCCTGGTTGGTTGGAGAAAACATTGATTGTTTCGGCATTGACATTGAATCTTTGGCGGGTGTTCGACGAAACAAAACTGGCTTTATTAATGGATGTATGTCAGCATGCCGATCAGCAGGTGAAGCAACGCGCATTAGTTGGTTTGTGTTTTGTACTTGCCAGACATAATCGTTTTTTGCCTTTTTTCCCGGCGGTTAGAAACCGGTTGGTGCTGTTGGCCGATGATAATCATATATCAGAAAATATACACAATATCATTATCCAGATAATTGCTACTGCTGAAACAGACAAAATAAGCAAAAAAATGCGGGAAGAAATTCTTCCGGAAGTTATGAAGATGAGTCCTAAGATTAAAGATAAGATGGACTCAGAAAGTTTTTTGAATACAGATGAGTGGAACGAAGAGAATCCAGATTGGCAGGAAATGCTTGACCAAAGTGGCGTTGCTGATAAATTAAAAGAACTGAGTGAGTTGCAGATGGAGGGTGCGGATGTTTATATGAGCACATTTTCATTGTTGAAGAGCTTTCCGTTTTTTTCGCAACTAAGCAACTGGTTTATGCCTTTCGATGGTAAGAATCTGGCTGTGAATGAGCTTTTCAGAACGGATGATAAATCATTGCTGACAGCTTTTGTGAGCAACAATGTGATGTGTAATTCGGATAAATACTCTTTTTGTTTGAGTATATTACAAATGCCTGAAGCGCAAAGAGGGATGATGAAAAACTCATTCAAAATGGATGCTGAACAGTTGGATGAAATGAGTAAAGACGAGGCTATACTAACTCCCGATATTTCTGCAAAAAACATCTCAAAGCAATATGTTCAGGATTTGTTCCGGTTCTTTAAACTTTATCCTCAACATTCCGATTTCTCTGATATGTTTGGTTATTCACTGCTGATGCACCGATCGTATTTGTTCGATATACTATCCGGAAATCAAAATTTTAAATTAAGTATTGCCGAATATTATTTTTCGAAGAATCATTATAGCCAGGCTTTGGAACTTTTTGAACAGATTTTGAAGGAAGCTACTCCAACTGCTGCTCTTTACCAGAAAATTGGGTATTCATGTCAACAATCGTCGCTTTTTGACAAAGCACTTGATGCTTATATAAAAGCTGATTTGATTCAGCCGGATGACTTGTGGACTGTGCGTAAAATAGCTTTATGCTATCGCTTATCCGGTAATTTTGATAAAGCCCTGGAGTATTATGAGCACGTCGACTTTCTAAAGCCTAACCAAAAATCTGTAATGCTGCAGATTGGACATTGTTATTTGGAACTCGGACAATTTAAAGAGGCATTGAGTGTGTACTTTAAACTTGATGCGCTTGAAGACGAGGATGTCAAAGTTTGGCGGGCTATCGCGTGGTGTTCTTTTGTTTCGGGCAACTTGCAACAAGCTGACTATTACCTGAAAAAGTTGTTGGAAACTCAGCCTACTGCCCACGATTATCTGACTGCGGGACATGTTGCCTGGTGTCAGCACAGACTTTCGAATGCCATAGAATCGTATCGAATAAACCTGGGGTTGCAGGAAAATAATTTCGATTTATTTCTTGAGTCTCTCAATGATGATAAGGCTTATCTGATTGCAAATGGTGTAGACGCGGATGAATTTCCATTGCTAATAGACGAGTTGTTGTATAATGCAACTCCTTAAAGTCTGTATCCCAATCCCCATTCAATAAATTCAGCTTTCTGAAGATGTGTTTTCAAGCCGATTGAAAGAAAAAGATGCTTGTCTAATGCATATTTTAGAGAGGCACGTGTATATAACCAGCCGTTTTCTTTCTCAATATCATACGGATAAATAATAGGTTTGCTTTGTGCACCGGTTGAAGCTGTAGTGTATGGTTCCAAATTTTTAATTGGATCATACAAATACACTCCAAAATGAAAACCGGCTGTTAACCGACCAATCATTAGTTCGTGTTGCCACGAAACACCAGCGCGGAACTTGTTATTTAGCTTATCTTCTGTCAGATATGTAAACTTGTATTTTGTTTCATTTTCGCTCGCAATTGCCGAACTGTTTACTTCACCGTAAACCCCATCGTAGAAAGCATCAACTCCCAACCCCATTCTATAGCTATTTGTAATGGGGTAAAACTCAGCAATTGTTATGGCACCGATTGGGAAAAACCGATTATCCTTGTAATAGAGTTGTCTGATGCCTCCGGAAAGAATAAATTCTGTTGTGAATTTTTTGGGAATATCAGCTATTTTGTGTTTTTCCGGTCTGATAAAGTCTTTATATGCTGGAAAATACTTTAAGCCGATGAAGCTGTTTAGCATATTAATACCTGAATTTGGTTGTATTAAACTGCCATTCGATACATGATTCCAGCCATATTCACCGGTAAGGCTTAGCCCCTTTGCCAAAGGAATTTCGAAGTTCACACTTCCGGCAAAGTACACATTTAAATGGGAACCGATGGCGGCATTGCTTCTGTTGAAATTTATTTCGCCCGATGGATAGTAAGCTATGGCACTCCTGAATGTTTTGTTCAGATAACTTATTCCGGCTCCCGGTTTTATATACAGGTTTATGAATTTTGTTCTCAGCAGTGGCAGGTTGATGTAAGGATATAAGGCAAATACACTTCCAAGCGTGTCGGGATTGCTCAGATTCATATACACGGCGCCAATACCTACTTTTGGGAAGCCCAGAAATTGATTCCATGATTTCTCGCCCATGGTTTGCCACTCAATGGCTATTTCGCCACCGGTTACAGGCCCTTTTACAAGATTTTCAAGATGTTTGGTGTGCTTTAAAATATTGCCGTAAATATATTCTGCCTTCCACTCGTAGCTTCTTTGTGTTTGCGCATAAGTTGTTACGAATAGGAAAACAGAAAGGCAGAGTATCGTTATTTTTTTCATGTGGTTGTCAATTAAATCTAAGTTTCAATTCAAGAATTTTGTTACCTTTGACACCGCAAAAGTAACAAAATTATTATTAATTACTAATCGTTAATTAATCAATATGTTCTCCGTTTTAAAAAAAGAGTTACGAACCTTCTTCAGCAATGCTACCGGATACATTGTTATCGGAATTTTCTTGTCGCTGACCGGTCTATTTCTGTGGGTAATTCCCGGGGAATATAATATTCTGGATGCCGGTTATGCCAACGTGGATGGTTTGTTTTATCTGGCACCCTGGTTGTTCCTTTTTCTGTGTCCGGCAGTTACCATGCGGTTGTTTGCTGAAGAAAAGCAGACCGGAACCTGGGAACTACTTATAACCAAACCAATCAGTAAAACCCAAATTGTATTAGGCAAATACCTGGCCGGTTGGATGGTTGTAGCCTTGGCATTATTTCCAACGCTGCTGTACTATTTTTCGGTTGCCTATCTGGCCGAACCGGTTGGCAATGTCGATTCGGGCGCATTTTGGGGTTCATTTATCGGCTTGTTTTTTCTGGCAGCTGTTTATGTGGCTATTGGTACTTTTGCTTCGTCACTCTCAAACAATCAAATTGTTTCGTTTGTTGTGGCGGTTGTACTTTCATTTTTTTTCTATTATGGTTTTGAGGTACTTATCAGCTTTTTCACTTCGGGCCAATCCATTCAGTTGCTCGAAACGCTGGGTATTCATGCACATTATAAATCAATGAGTCGCGGTGTGATTGATTCGCGCGATTTGCTTTATTTCGTTGTGCTAAGTGTTGGATTTCTTTCGGCAACAGTCTGGAGAATACGTAAATAATGTTGAAATGTGCGGAAGATGTTGAATATATTAAATTGTAAATTATGACTTCTGAATTTAAAAGACCCCTGATATTGATCACCAATGATGATGGTGCTGACGCGAAAGGTATACATGTACTTACTGAACTGATGATGCAGTTGGGCGAAGTGGTGGTGGTTGCTCCCGATGGACCGCGTTCGGCACAATCGAATGCGTTGACAGTAACGCAGCCGATTCGGTTTAAAGAGATCGAAAGGAGGGAGGGGCTGATTCGTTATTCGTGTACAGGTACTCCAACCGATTGTGTAAAGCTGTCGTTGAATGAAATTCTCAATCGGGAGCCTGATTTGTTGGTCTCGGGCATTAATCATGGCTCAAATTCTGCTATCAATGTGATATATTCCGGCACAATGGGTGCAGTGCTTGAAGGCTGCGAGAATGGTATTCCTTCTATTGGTTTTTCAATTTGCAATCATTCATTGGAAGCCGATTTCAGTTACTTTGAATCGTATGTTTTGCAGATTGCTGCCGAAACATTGAAAAATGGCTTGCCTCATGCTACTTGCTTAAACGTAAACGCACCGATAGGTGAAATTGCCGGATTGAAAGTGGTTCGTCAGTGCGATGGGAGATGGACAAAAGAGTTTGCTAAACGCATGGATCCGCAGGGGAGAGCCTATTTTTGGTTGACAGGTAATTTTGAGAATCACGAACCGGATGCGCAGGATACGGATGAGTGGGCGTTGAATAATGGGTATGTTTCGATAGTTCCTACGAAAATTGATCTGACTGCCTACGAAGCTATGGATGCAATAAACACCTGGAATTTATTCTAATCAGATAGTTGATGAAACGATTCAATAAATTTTTATATGGATTCATACCGGGTTTATTATTCCCGGTGGCTTTCATGTGGGTGTATCTGAATCGTTTCTACCCGATCGACCTGAGCTTTATAGAGACGATAAAGCAATTGCACGCTAACAAGATGTTGGGAAGTGTGCTTATGCTTTCGGTTGTACCTAATTTGCTGCTTACTTTTGTATTTTATAAAACCGATAGCTTTAAAATTGCGACAGGTATATTGCTAAGCGGAATGTTGTATTTTATAGCCAGTATTTTTCTATCATGAGGTATTTTATCATTGCCGGTGAAGCATCGGGCGATTTGCATGCATCCAATCTGATGCGCGAGCTCCGAAAGGAAGACTCTCAGGCCGAGTTTTGCTTTTTGGGTGGTGATCTTATGCAAGCTCAGGGTGGACGCATGGTGAAACATTATCGGGATATGGCATTTATGGGTTTCGTAGCCGTGTTGCGAAACGCCCGGACTGTATTGAAGAACATGAGTGATTGTCGCGGTGCCATCGTTGATTTTAGACCCGATGTGCTTATCCTCGTCGATTATCCGAGCTTCAACTTGCGTATGGCAAAGTTTGTAAAAGAAAACCTGAATATCCCTGTTTACTATTATATTTCACCCAAAATATGGGCATGGAAGGAATACCGTATCAAAGAAATTAAACGGTATATTGACAAGATGTTTACGATTCTTCCTTTCGAAACTGCTTTTTATGCCAAACATAATTATCCGGTTGAGTATGTTGGGAATCCGTCTGTCGATTCGGTTTGTTTGCGTCCCAATCAGGAGCAAACTTTTGAAGAGTTCTGCCAACTAAATTCGCTTTCCGATAAACCCATTATAGCTTTGTTGGCCGGAAGTCGCAAGCAGGAAATATCAGCCTGTTTATCGCGCATGATAGAAGCAGCTGCGGCTTTCCCCGAATATCAGGTTGTAGTTGCAGGTGCACCGGGCATTGACACCGGCTTTTATATCCCATTTATGGAAAAAGGCAGTGCCGGCATTGTGTTTGGACAAACCTACGAATTACTTCAACAATCGAAAGCTGCGGTTGTCAATTCCGGAACAGCAACGCTGGAAACCGCTTTGGTGGGTATTCCGCAAGTGGTTGTGTATCATCAGGCATTGGGGCGTTTGGCCTATTGGCTGAAAGACATTGTTATCAAGGTAAAATACATTTCGTTGGTAAACCTTGTGGCTGAGCGCGAGGTGGTGAAAGAACTGATTGCGCATCTGTTTACCAAAAACAATATTGAAATTGAGTTGGATAAACTACTTAATGATGCTCAATATCGCCTGAATATGCTAGATGCATACGCCGAAATCCGCCGGAAGCTTGGTGAGACCGGCACTGCGGAAAGAGCAGCCCGGAAAATCGTTTATAATCTTCAATTAGCAATTTATAATTCGTAATTCAGGAAACTATCTGTTTCCAATCCACTTAGGTTGGAGCTTTGCAATTTCTTCCTGAATCCTACAATCGGGTGAATGAGCACCTTGCAAATATCCAATACTCATCAAAAATTCATTCACAATTTCGCCACCCGTAAAGCGAAAGGTTTTCTTGAATAGCTTCACCCATTCTTCCTTTGTTTTGGGATGATGATGCTCCAGCCATTTTTCAAACGAACCATATTCCTCTTGTAGCTTTACAATGCTATTGGCATTTTCGATGGCAGCATTTACTTTTAATCTGTTTCGAATAATACCGGCATCATTCAGCAATCTTTCCCGGTCATTTTCGGTATAGGCAGCTACTTTTTGTATGTCGAAATTGCTGTACGCGTTGCGAAAACCGGCTTCTTTCTTCAAAATTGTTTCCCAACTCAACCCCGCCTGATTAATTTCCATAATTAACCGGCCAAATAATTCATTGTCATCGTGGATGGGAAAGCCGTAATGCTTGTCGTGATAGTTTTTATGGAGCAACCTGCGCTCTTCGGGTTGCATGGATTCTATTATATCGCAGTATGACATGGGATAGTGCTAATTGTTGGTTTGTTATTCAGCATCAAAGATAAGCACAATTATTTAATTTGTGACCTGAGCCTTGTATCGAAATTTTTAATTCAATTCACTCCCGTCGTAGGCCTACGACGATAAGAATATTAATACATAAGTTTGAATGTTGTGGTACTTGTGATATCTAAAAATGTGATTCGACGCATATTTGTTTGATTTTTTATCCTGTCAATAGTTCTTGGCATGTGCATAATCTGTTACAATTGTTTTGTACGTTATAGGAGAATTAAGTAATATTGTTGAATATTATTTTGGTTTGTAGTATAAAATACATTTATGCTTAAAATGATTTGTAATTATGTAGTAATGATTTGACTATCTGATTGATTATTGTGACTATTTAACGGAATTATTGTATAAAAACTATTGAAAAATCTTTTATTTTCAGACTAGATTCCATATCTTTGCCATTAAGTTAATGAATGCGTCTCCATCTAACTTTAAATTCTGTCCTATGAATTATGAAAGCCTTTCCCGTGAAGAACTTTTGCTAGCCGTGCAGGAGTTACAGAAGCAATATAATTTGTTAGAAAAATCAGTTTCGACCCCTAAAGAACGGTTGAGTAAAACCAAGACCTCCAGAATTGCGCAAACAGATAGTGACTATAAGTTTCTGATTGAGAATATCAATGATATAGTTTATGAATACGATAGCAATGGTATTCTGAAATATATTAGTCCGGTAGTGGAAAAAACATTTGGTTTTACTCCGGCAGATATTTTGGGTAAAAATTTCATTCAATTTGTGGGTGCCACCCAAGAATATGCAACTAAAATACTAAATGATTTACGCGAAAAAGGCGAAATTCATACAGAATATCAAATACCAACCAAAACAGGTGAAATTCGTTGGGCATATCTTTCAACAAAAGCAGTCTATGCGGATAATGTTTTTTTAGGCGGTGCAGGGGTAGTTACAGATGTAACCGATAGAAAACATCTGGAACTGGAGCTTAAGCGGAGAGAGCTCTTGTATCGTTCAATTCTTAATGCCTCACCCGACCCCATTACCATCACCGACCTCGAAGGTAAAATCCTTCTTATTTCAAGCAGTGTCGAAAATATATTTGGTTTTGACCCTTCATTTGATTTTACGAACCATTCAATTATTGAGTTTATAGCCGAACAAGATCACGAAAAGGCTACCAATGCTATGATGCGAATGTTTCAGAATGAATTTCCTGGTGCTGAAGAATATAAAGGAGTGAAAGCCGATGGAAGTACTTTCGACATAGAAGTAAATGGTGAATTTATAAGAGATGAAAATGGACAACCCTTGAATCTCATTTTTGTAACGCGCGATATAACGCTGCGTAAACAAGCCGATGACAAACTGAAAGAAGCTCAGGAGTCTTATCGCAACCTGGTTGAAAACGTGAATGATGTGATTTACGATTTAGACCAACATGGTGTTGTGCGGTTTGTAAGTCCAACTGTATATAAAATGACCGGGTACACACCGGAAGAACTTGTTGGGAAGCACTTTATGGAGCTTTTTGGCGAAAATGTTGAAACGTTTCCCGAACGGATAGCGATGTTGATTGAAAATGGCTCTACTCAAAATGAATATCAGATTCAAACTAAGTCGGGCGAATTTAAGTGGGTTCGGTATTCGTCAAAAGCTGTTTTCGAAAATGATATTTTGCTTGGAGCCACAGGAACTTTAATTGATATAACTGAACAAAAAAATATTGCTCTGGAGCTTCAGGAAAACGAAGCACTTTACAGAACTTTTGTAATGGCGTCGCCGGATGCTATTACAATTGCCGATATGGAAGGACGCATACTGTTTTCTTCGCCGGTTAACAATAAGTTGTTTGGTTTTGATCCGTCGTATAGTTTTATTGGGCAATTTGCTTTTGATTTTGGATCTGAAAAAGACCGGGAAAAAGCAGTTTTGGCTATTAACTCTAAATTATGGGATGCTATTCCCGGAGTGAAAGAATATACTGCAGTGAGGAGGGATGGTAGCACTTTTGATATTGAAGTTAATATCGAGCTAATACGGGATAACGATAATCAACCCGTAAAAATGTTTTTCATTTCGCGTGATATTTCTCAACGTAAATTGCTGCAGAAACAACTTGAGGACAGTGAATATCAATATCGGAATCTGGTTGAAAATATCAATGAAATCATATACGAAATTGATGAAAAGGGCATAGTTAAATACGTTAGTCCATCCATTCAGCAAATGGGTTATCAGCCCGAAGAAATGATTGGCCGTAGTTTTCTTGATTTTGCAGGTGAAAAAGCGGGGGCGCTGTATCAAAATTTACTCAGTATCAAAAAAGGTGAACAAATAACCAATGAATACGAAATGTATTCGAAAGATGGTCGGATTCACTGGTTACGTTTTTCTACGAAAGCAGTTTACGACACTGATGGCAACTTTACAGGTGGTAGAGGTACGTTGGTAGATGTGACGGAAAAAAGAAACATTGAAATGGAGCTCCAAAAGAGCGAAGCGCTTTACAGTACGATCCTTCATGTTTCGCCCGATGCCATGACGATTATCAATTTCGATGGAACTATCGTATTTGCTTCACCCGCCAATTATAAAATATTTGGTTACGATCCGTCTTATGACCTTACAAACAGGTCGGTATTCGATTTTATAGCACCTATCGATAAACAACGGGCTTTCGAGGATAGTATGCTAAAGCTCGAAGGTGTTGATATTGGTGTAATTGAGTATAAGGGTGTTCGGGCCGATGGAAGCCTTTTTGATTTCGAAATAAATTCTGAATTCATTCTGGACATAAATAACAATCCGGTTCAGTTACTGTTGATTATACGCGATATTACAAACCGTAAATTGTTAGAACAGCAACTAAAGAAAACCGAAGAGAACTACCGGAATATGGTTGAGCGGATTAATGATGTGGTTTTCGAAGTTACAATCGAGGGTACTATCAAATTTGTAAGTCCGGCCATTGAACGAGTGTTAGGTTACACTACCCAAGAGTTGACAGGCAAGAATTTCTTCAGCTACATGTATCCCGATGATATTCCGTATCTCTCCTCGGCTCTTGCCGATTTGGCAAACAGAGATTCTTCGGATTTAGAATATCGTTATTACAAAAAAGACGGAACAGTTCGCTGGGTGCGGTCATCCACCAAACCCACTTTCGAAGATGGTGTAATGGTGGGCGGTATTGGTGTACTGATCGATATTAATGAACGGAAACTGGCCGAAGCCAGTCTTCGGAAAAGCGAGGAAAAATACCGAAGTATATTTGAAACAGTGCAGGATGCCTACTACGAAGCGTCGGTTGATGGTGAATTGTTGGATGTAAGTCCATCAATTATTACAGTTTCGGAAGGGTTGGTTAGCCGAGAGGATTTTATAGGAAAATCTTTTGTTGAATATTATACTGACCCGATTGCCCGAAAGAGACTGCAGGATGAATTGTATTCAAAAGGGCGGGTAATGGATTATGAAATTGATTTCACATTCAATAATATTACAATACCTATTGCAATAACAACAAGTGTTGTGTTTGATAATGAGGGAAACCCGCTTAAAGTGGTAGGTAGTTTGAGAAATATTAGTGAACGAAGAAAAAACCAGGAGGAATTGCGTTTAAGTGAACTCCGCTATAAATCATTCTTCGAAGGCAATACCTCCATCATGATTCTTGTTGATCCGGAAACCGGTGAAATAAAAGATGCAAATCCGGCAGCAAGCCTTTATTATGGTTGGTCAAACGAGGAAATTTGCCGGATGAATATATCCGAAATAAATGTACTCACACCTGATGAGGTTGCCGCCGAAATGCAACTGGCGAAAAAAGAAGAACGCAAGCACTTTTTCTTCAAACATCGCCTGGCCAATGGCGAAACACACGATGTAGAGGTTTATTCGGGTCCGATAGTATTTGGTGGCAACACCCTTCTTTATTCTATTGTTCACGATATTACCGAACGTGTAGTTATTGAAAATGCGTTGCGTGAAAGTGAAGAAAAATACCGCAGTATATTTGAAACAGTGCAGGATGCGTACTATGAAGCTTCTGTTGATGGAATATTGCTTGATATAAGTCCGGCTATCGAAATTATTTCGAGAGGACAATTTAAACGTGAAGATTTAATCGGCAAATCGCTTGTTCAATTTTATGCCGACCCTGATGCTCGCGCTGCTTTTTATACACAGTTGCTGAAAACAGGTTATGTAAACGACTATGAACTGGCGTTTGAAAATAAAGATGGATCAATAATGCCTGTAGCAATTTCATCGACTCTTGTTTGTGACGTGGATGGTAATCCGGTTAAGATTACAGGCAGCATGCGCGATATTTTGGAACGGAAGCAAGCCGAAGAAGAAATCAAAGCCAGTGAAGAAAGGTATCGCCTTTTGTTCTCAAACAATCCGCAACCTATGTGGATTTACGATTTGGAAACGTTGACTATTCTGGAAGTAAACCAATCGGCTGTGGAACAGTATGGCTACACGCGTGAAGAGTTTCTTCAGATGACGATTAAGGATATTCGTCCTGTTGAAGATATCAATGATATGCTCTTAGCTGTGGAGAATAAACAAAATAATAACAGTTCAAGAGGAGTATGGAAGCATGTTTGGAAAAACGGCGACTTGAGGTATGTCGAAATCTCAGGACAGTTGATAAACTTCAATGGTGCTAATGCGTGTCATGTATTAATAAATGATATTACCGAGCAAATTCACGCTGAAACAGAATTGAGAGAGAGTGAAGAAAGGTATCGCCTTTTGTTTTCAAACAATCCGCAACCTATGTGGATTTACGACCTGGAAACGTTGGCTATTCTGGAAGTAAACCAATCGTCAATAGAACAATATGGCTACACACGTGAAGAGTTCTTACAAATGACCATCAAGGATGTACGACCTGCTGAAGACATTCCGGACTTGTTGGATGATGTAGCCAAAGGAATCAAAAATAAGGGCATTAAGGGTGTATGGAGGCATATTTGGAAAAAAGGAGAATTGAGATATGTTGAAATCTCAGCACAATCGATAGATTTCAATGGACGGAATGCGCGTCATGTACTGATAAATGATATTACAGACCGCGTTCTTGTTGAAAATGAGATCAAGGCTAAATCGGTATTGTTGACGAATCTGATTATCAACCTGAAAGAAGGTATTTTACTTGAAGATGCAGACCGAAAAATAATACTGACCAATCAATTATTCTGCGACATGTTTAGTATTCCTGTTCAACCGGAAATGATGGTTGGAGCCGATTGTACTAACTCGGCTGAGCAGAGTAAACATTTGTTTAAGGACCCGGACAAATTCCTTACAGATATTAATCTGGTTCATGCAAATAAAATAGCAATTTTCAACGATGAACTTGAACTGGCCGATGGACGATTCTTTGAACGTGACTATATTCCTACTTACCTTGAAGACACATATAGTGGACATTTGTGGAAATATAGGGACATTACAGAGCGGAAACTAGCTGAAAAGTCATTGAAAGAAAGGGATGAGCGATTTAGTCAGGTAGTGGCCCAGAGTCAGGAAGTTGTGTGGGAAGTAGATGCTGATGGGCTTTATACTTACGTGAGTCCAATGGCCGAGGATGTGTACGGATATGCACCTGAAGAATTGGTTGGTAAGCTTCATTTTTATGACCTTTGCCCAATTGAAGAACGGGACATGCTCATGCAGGCAGCCTTTGACATATTTGGACGAAAAGAGGATATTCAAAATCTTGTCAATAAAGTTTTAAGGCCTGATTTTACCGAAGTAATTTTGTTGACCAACGGAATCCCGATGCTCGATGAGCAGGGAGAGTTGATTGGATACAGGGGTATTGATGCCAATATTACCGAACAAAAAAGAGCTGAGGAGGAACTGATTAAGTTCCGTACTATTACCGATCAGGCAAATTCCGGAGCATTTATTGCGTCATTGGATGGAACATTTTTGTATGTAAACAATTGTTTTGCCAATATGGTGGGCTGGTTGGCTGATGACTTGATAGGAAAGAATGTTCAGGATGTTCAAAGCATGGAACATCTGTCGAGATTAGCACACATAGGAGATCTGATAAGAAATCACGGCGGTTTTGTATCAGAAGAACTTTATTATACGCGAAAAGATGGGAGCTCATTTCCAACTTTAATGACTGCCAAGGTTATTTCAGATGCTAATCAGGTTCCGCAGTTTGTTTCATCAACCCTTGTTGATATAACTGAACGGAAATTAGCTGAAGAAAACTTCATACGATTAAATCGTTTGAGGTCGGTAATTAGCAACATCAATCAGGCAATTATTACCGAAAAAGCAAAATCCGGATTGTTGGAGAAGGTGTGTAATATAGCCATAGAGTCCGGGAAATTCCAAATGACCTGGATTGGTTTGGTCGACGAAGAAACCAAAATAGTTAAACCCTCTGTTTTTGATGGTTTTGAGAATGGATACCTTTCTCAAATCAAACCAATATCGATTGAGGATAACCCCGAAGGAAGAGGGCCAACCGGCATTGCTTTAAGAGAGGGAAGACCTTTTGTTTGCAATGATATTGAAAATGACCCAAGAATGGATTTATGGAGGAATGAAGCCATGAAGCGCAACTATCGTTCGGCTATCTCACTTCCACTAAAACAGTTTGACAAAATATTTGGATCGTTAAATATTTATTCAGCACAGCCCAATTTTTTTAATGCAGAAGAAATAGAATTGTTGGTAGAGGTTGTTGATAATATAAGCAATGCGCTTAGTGCAATTGAAACAGAAAATGAACGCAAACTGGCCGAAACTGAACTTCGAAAACTATCGCAGGTAGTTGAACAGAGTCCTGTAAGCATTGTGATTACGAATCTTGATGGCAACATAGAGTATGCAAATCCCAAAGCCTGTGAAACTACAGGTTATACTTTGAATGAATTGCTTGGTCAGAATCCACGCGTATTGCAGTCAGGTGAAACACCCAAAAATGAATATACTGCTCTTTGGGAAACTATTAGTGCCGGAAAAGAATGGCGGGGAACTTTCCATAACAAAAAGAAAACAGGTGAGTTGTATTGGGAATCGTCAACCATTGCTTCTGTAACCGATGAAACTGGTAATATTACTCACTATGTTGCCGTTAAAGAGGATATAACCGATAGAAAAAAAATGGAGGAGGATTTAATTCGAAGTGAAGCTGCTTTGAATTATGCACAAGAGCTTGCAAAGATGGGTAGCTGGATGCTTAACTATGTAGATGATACGAATGTATGGTCTGCAAATGAATATCGTTTACTAGGGCTGGAACCTTTTGCTGAAGTCGATTTAGATAAACATTTTTTCTCAAACATACACCCTGACGATAAATATATTTTTGAAATGAAGCTAAGTCCGAGTGCTAGCAGTTTTCAATTTAGATATATTTTGCCCGATGGAGCAGTAAGATGGTTTTCTGCGAATATAGATCCGGTTATTGAGAATGATGAGATTGTTGGTTTGAATGGAACCCATATCGATATCACAGAACAAAAGCAGAAAGATGATCAGATAAATAAGCTCTCACAGGCTGTGGAGCAAAGTCCGATATTGGTAGTTATTACAGATCTGGATGGACATATTGAATATGTTAATCCAGCATTTACACATGTTACCGGATATAGTTCGGAAGAAGTAAATGGTAAAAGCACCAAAATACTCAAATCGGGTAAAACTGATAAAGCTGTATACGCAGATCTTTGGAATACGATTTCTTCGGGAATGGAATGGCATAATGAATGGATAAATAAAAAGAAAAACGGAGAGCTCTACTGGGAGAGCGTTTCTATTACACCAATTCATGATGAGTCCGGTAGTATTATTAATTACCTGGCTGTAAAGCAAGATATATCTGAACGTAAAAAAGCTGAACAGGAAATCAGGGAACTTAATGAGAATCTGGAGATAAGAATTCAGCAACGCACCGAGCAATTAGCCGAAACAAACAATGAATTACTTCGGGCCATTGAAGAACGTAAACGGTTGGATGAAGCATTGATTGCAAGTGAGCAAAGTTATCAGACGGTAGTAGAGAATGTGAACGAAGTCATTTTCCAAACCGATGCAGAAGGGCTGTGGTTATTCCTGAATAAAGCCTGGGAAGGAATTACCGGATTCACAGTTGAAGAATCTGTAGGACAGTTGTTCCTGAACTATGTACATCCCGATGACAGACAACGAAATATGGATTTGTTTGCGCCACTCATTAACAGAGAAAAGGAGTATTGTCGTCACGAAGTGAGATATCTGACTAAAGATGGTGGTTTCCGTTGGATTGAGGTATTTGCCCGGTTAGGAGTAAACGATAAGGATGAAATTACAGGAACATACGGTACGTTGCAAGATATCTCTGAGCGGAAACGGGCTGAAGATTTTGAAAATGAAATGTTACGGTTGTCACCTCAGTTGACAGGTATTACAGCTAATGAGATTAACTCAGCATTGAATCTGGCTTTGTCCCGTATTGGCAAGTTCCTGAATGCAGACAGAGCCTATATCTTTGAATTTGATGCGGGTAATGATAGCATGAGCAATACCTACGAATGGTGCAATGCAGGTATCAATCCTGAAATAGATAATCTTCAAAGCATCCCGTGTGAAATATTACCTATGTGGATGGGGGAACTAAAAAATCATCGAAACATTATCATTCCTTCGATAAAAGCTTTGCCCGAAAGTTGGAAAGCCGAAAGAGAAATCCTGGAACCGCAGGGTATTCAGTCGCTGATTGTTATTCCAATGTTAATCGAAGAGCGATTGATTGGATTTGTAGGTCTGGATTCTGTGTTGGTAAAAAGAGATTATAGCATGGCCGAGATTAATATCCTGAAAGTTTGGAGTAGTATGCTTGCCAGCTTAATAAACAATAGCAGGACGGAAGGTTTGCTGGAACAAACAAGGCAGAATTTCGAAACGTTTTTCAATACAATTGATGATTTCCTTTGGGTGCTGGATGATACAGGCAATATTATTCATATCAATAATACAGTTTTAAATCGGCTTGGATATTCTGCTGAAGAACTTGAGACGAAGTCTATTCTGAAGGTTCATCCGGTGGAACGGAGAGATGAGGCTGGTCGCATTGTAGGCGAAATGCTTCAGGGAATTACTGAGTTTTGCCCGGTACCCGTAGTTACAAAAAGCGGACAACAAATTCCGGTTGAAACACGGGTTAAACATGGATATTGGAACGGTCAGTCGGCTATTTTTGGAGTTAGTAAAGATATTTCCAAAATTCAATTGTCGGAACAGAAGTTCTCAACAGCATTCCAGTCAAACTCAGCACTTATGGCCATATCCATGTTTGATGGTGGACAATACCTCGATGTGAACAACACTTTCCTTGAAGTGCTTGACTATTCGCGTGAAGAAGTTATCGGAAAAACAAATGCAGAACTTGGTTTCTTCCCCGATAAAAAACTACGGGGAGAAATAATTAAGAGCATTGAAGAAAATGGTCCGGTTCGGAAACTGGAAGCGATTATACGCCGTAGAGATGGTAAACTAAGAACAGTTTTATTGTCGGGGGATACTATTTACCTGGGCGAAACTAAATGCTTGCTTACCGTGTCGGTTGATATTTCGGAACGGAAACAGGCCGAAGAAGAAATCAGGGAAGCGCGTTTAGAAGCTGAAAAAGCGAATGTGGCGAAAAGTGAATTTCTGTCGCGTATGAGTCATGAATTGCGAACACCAATGAATTCGATTCTTGGATTTGCTCAGCTGCTTGAAATGGGCGAACTTAACCCCGGGCAGAAAAAGGGAGTTAATCATATTATGCGTAGTGGAAAACATTTGCTTAGCCTTATTAACGAAGTGTTGGACATTTCGCGTATCGAAGCCGGACGGTTGTCAATTTCTATTGAACCGATAAAGATTGACAGTATCCTGGAAGAAATGATTGATGTTCTGAAACCGATGTCGGAAGACAATGAGGTGAATATACGAATTGTACCTTCCGAGGATAATAAACTATTTGTGAATTTTGATCGTCAGAGTATGAAACAGGTAATGCTGAATCTGCTGAATAACGCAATTAAATATAACAGACCCGGAGGTTCAGTTACAATTTCAACCCAATTACTTCCGAAAACAACTGATGATAAGCTTTTTGTGCGAATATCAATTGCAGATACAGGATTTGGAATCTCGTCGGAAGATATACCAAAACTATTTACACCTTTTGAACGTATAGGGGCGAGCAAAACTGCCATTGAAGGCACCGGTCTCGGACTGGCCGTTGTGAAAAAGCTGATAGATGCAATGGGTGGTTTTCTTGGTGTGGAAAGCGTGTTGGGCGAAGGTACTACATTCTGGATTGATCTGCCAAAAGCTGAAAGTCAACTTGAAACACTACATCAACTGGATAATATTCCTTCTGGCGTACATGCAGAGCAGGCTGAAAAGCGTGGTACAATTTTGTATATCGAGGATAATGCCTCAAATATTGAACTGATTGAGCAGATTCTTCTGATTCAACGCCCCGAAATTGAGCTTATAAGCAATTCGCATGGAAAATATGCTGTGAAGCTGGCAACAGAATATAAACCTGATTTGATTCTTCTGGATCTTAATCTGCCTGATATACATGGTAGTGAGGTGCTTAAATTGTTGCTTAAAAACGAAAAAACAAAGCACATTCCGGTGGTTGTTATTAGCGCAGATGCTATGCATAAACAGGTTGAAACTCTCTTGAATGCAGGTGCAAAAACATACCTGACAAAACCTTTAGAGGTGGCAGACTTCCTGAGGGTTATTGATGAATATATTTTTGAATAGGTATTGATGAATGATACATTGAAAAACTAAAAATTAAAACTATGATAGATGCAACCTTGAAAAATGCAAGGATTCTTGTTGTCGACGACCAGCAAGCAAACATTGATGTTTTGTACGATTTTCTGGAAATGCAGGGATGTGAAAACATCGAAACTACTAACGATCCACGCACTGTTGTACAGCTGTTGGAGGATTTCAACCCGGATCTCATTTTACTCGATTTATCGATGCCTTATTTGAGTGGGTTTGACGTAATGGAGCAATTGAAAGCAATTGTACCTGCATCCACCTACTTGCCAATTCTGGTGCTTACGGCTGATGTTACTATTGAATCGAAACGAAAGGCATTGCAATGCGGTGCAAGCGATTTTCTGACTAAACCTTTTGACTTGATTGAATTACAGGCCAGGGTGAATACGCATTTGCAAATTAAATTTAAAAATGAGCAAATTCAAAAATATGCAGCTGAGTTGGAAAAACTGATTGCCACAAAAGATAAATTCTTTTCTATTATTGCTCATGATCTTAGAAATCCATTTATTGGGATCGAAAATTTCACAAAAATTATATTGAAATTGGGTAATTATGATGTCAGTGAAATTGAAAACCAACTTAAGACAATTCACTCCACAGCCGAACATGGTCATGAGCTGTTGGAGAATCTGCTCCGTTGGTCGAAATCCCAAACCGGAAAAATAGATATTAATCAGGAAATGTTCCGGCTTAACGATGCTGTAAACAATTGTTTCAATTTAATTCAAACGCATGCTAGCAACAAAAATATTGAACTGATATGTGATATCCCGGATGATATTATTCTGGAATCGGATCAGGATATGCTTGAAACTATCCTGCGTAATTTGCTTTCGAATGCCATTAAGTTTACACCGCCTAAAGGCGTTGTTACAATTAAAGCCATTCAGTCGGACGATAAAGTGGAAATTGAAATTACGGACACGGGTGTTGGAATTTCGGAAGATATACAGGCAAAGCTTTTCCGGATTGACAGCAAACTTCAATCGCAGAAGGGAACTATGGGCGAAAACGGATCCGGATTGGGATTGATTTTGTGCAAAGAATTTGTAGATAAACTGGGAGGAGAGATTTGGGTTGAAAGTGAAGTGGATAAAGGAACAAGCTTTAGGTTCAGTTTGCCTGGCAACATGTAGAATTGACCAAATGTGTATCAAAAGCACAAACCAATTATCAGTTTTGTGCTTTTTTTGATTTAGCGTATGAAATAAACTCAATTCATGTGAAAACGATGTTTTTTCAGCTACGGTTATCCTAAAGGTCAGAAAAGCCGTCATCCTTGGATGATTGACCCAACGAGGGGATGAATGGTTGAGCATCCAGGGATGCTCGGTCCAATGAGGGGATGAACAGTCAGTCATCCAAGGATGATTGGTCCAACGAGAGGATGAACAGCCGAGCATCCAAGGATGATTGGTCTAACGAGGGGATGAATGGTTGAGCATCCAGGGATGATAGCAAAATTGAATGATTGATTCACCGTTTAGCTCATAACGCAAGCCATAGCAATGCTGTAGAATTTAGAGTCAACGCTTTCGCTGCGCGATGTCAGAACTACGGGTTTATCGGTTCCCTGAAGCAGTCCGCACATTTCGGCTCCGGCAAAGAGCGACAGGCCTTTGTAAAAGGTGTTGGCACATTCGAAATTGGGGAAAATAAGAACATCGGCATCGCCCAACACGGGAGTAGGCACATTTTTAATGCTTCCTTTTTCGAAATCGAGAGCGAGAAAAATATCCAACGGTCCGTCCATAATCACATCGCCAAATTCCCCTTCGCGCCACATCTGCATAATATCCAGGTAATCCTGCATATAATGAATTTTCGGATTAGCCACTTCGGTGGCATGTATCAGGGCAATTTTGGGTTTTTTAATCCCGAATTTATTGGCAGTTGTGATGGCATACTTTATCATGGCTGTGCGCTGAACCAGATTGGGTGAGGGTATTACCACCGGGTCGCTGAAAATAATCAGTTTGTGGTATTTTGGAACTTCCATCACCGAGTTGTAACTCATCACGGTTCCTGGTTTGAGTATCCCTTTTTCTTTATCCAGAATGACACGCAACAGCACATCGGTGTTTACCAATCCTTTCATCAGTATATCTGCTTCGCCGGATTTCACCATACGCACTGCTTCTTTCGTTGCCTCAAGTATGTCAGGAATATCAATAATATGTACAAAAGGTGATAGCACATGCTCTTCGAACAGGTGTGGCGATTCTATTGAAGCCACGTCGCCAATGAGGAATGCTTCTACAATTCCCATTTCCACGGCTTTCAAAACAGCATCGAGCGTGTGCGAATCAACCGCATTGGCAACCGCCAGTCGTTTGCGACTATTGACGCTTCTGAGATGTGCTGTAAGTTCCAAAAATGAGGTTATTGATTCCATTTGAGCTGTAATTTGATGAAATTCTCTGACAAATGTATGAATATTATTTTATAGAAACAATATGTTTGCGGGTATGGTTATGAGTTGTATAATTATTTGTTTTATAAGTTTTTAGCCGTAGTGCTTTTACTTCCAATCTTTGCTTTCTGTTTCATGTTTTTAGAGGATAAAAACCTTGAAATAGTTGTAAATTTTTGCAGAATGCATCAATTTGTAAGTTGGGTTCCTGGGATATTCGAAAATTTACGGGAGAATATTTTTTATAAATAACATTTTTTTTTGTTGAGTTTCATTGACATCATTGGATTGAACTTAAAGTTGTATGGCATCCTTCCAAATCTTTAAATATGCATAAAAGTTGTCTGATTTCTTAATGTTAACTAAAATATTTCATATTCCTTAATTGAATTGATTTTCTTATTATCTTTGACTGTTTTTTGTCGCTCATACAAACTTATTAAATAATTAACCTCATTAATCATCATTCATGAAACGATTCAAATTACTGAACAACATTTTTGGTTGGGTAGCTTTTGCCATTGCTGCTGTTACTTATTTGCTTACTATTGAACCTGCTGCCAGCTTTTGGGATTGTCCGGAGTTCATCTCTACTGCATTTAAACTTGATGTTGGTCATCCTCCGGGATCGCCTTTTTTTATGTTGATGGGACGGTTTTTTACTCTTTTTGCGTCTGATGCCACGCAGGTAGCTAAAATGGTTAACTCCATGACGGCGTTGTTGAGCGCTTTCACTATTTTGTTTTTATTCTGGACTATCACTCATTTGGCCCGCAAAGTGGTTATCAAAACCGAAGCCGATTATACGCTTGCAAATACTATCGGTATTTTGGGGGCAGGCTTAGTGGGAGCGTTGGCATATACATTTTCCGATACATTCTGGTTCTCGGCCGTTGAAGGCGAAGTGTATGGTTTTTCATCGTTTTTCACTGCTATCGTTTTTTGGATTATTCTCAAATGGGAACGCGTGGCCGACCGCCCGGGTTCCGATCGTTGGTTGATTTTTATGGCATACATGATGGGATTGTCTATCGGAGTTCACATTTTGAACTTGTTGGCTATTCCTGCCATTGTATTGGTTTATTATTTCAAAAAGAATACACCTTCGACTAAAGGCATTCTGTTGGCGTTACTAGCCGGAGTAGCTATTTTGGCAACAGTACTTTATGGACTTATCCCGGGATTTGTTCAGGTAGCTTGCTGGTTCGAGCTGCTTTTTGTGAATGCGCTTGGATTTTCCTTTAATACAGGATTGTACGTTTATATTCTGCTTACAATGGCTGCTTTATCATGGGCAATTTATGAGTCGAACGTCAATAAAAGCTTCTTGCGTATGGCCATTTCGTTTGTGCTTACAATATCATTAGTAGGTATTCCGTTTTTTGGAAGCCATATTATTTTAGGTGTATTGTTAATTGTAGGCATGGGAGCATTCTTCTACTACAAAAAGCAATTAGTAAATGCCCGTTGGCTAAATACAGCGCTGTTGATGGTTACAGTTTTGTTGATAGGTTATTCCTCTTATTCGGTTGTTGTTATCCGTTCTTCGGCCAAACCAACAATGGACCAGAACTCGCCTGATAATGTTTTTGCACTGAAATACTATTTTAATCGTGAGCAGTATGGTGATCACCCGTTACTTTATGGTCCGGTCTACAATGCTCCGTATAAATTAAAGGTGGAAGGGAATAAATGTAGCGTTGATGTAAAGAAAATAGATGCTATGTATAGTAAGAAGCCGAAGACTTCAGCAAGCGATAAAGACGAATATGTAATTTCAGGTTACAAGTCGGTACCTGTGATGGATGATCGTTTTAATATGCTTTTCCCGCGTATGTACAGTGATGATCCGCGTCATGTTGCGGCTTATAAAACATGGGGACATATTACCGGTGAGACGGTTAACTTTGATTATTGCAGTCAACCACGAAGTGAAGTGAAACCAACTTTCGGTGAAAATCTACGCTTCTTCTTCGATTATCAGGTGAAATTTATGTATTGGCGTTATTTTTTGTGGAATTTTGCCGGTCGTCAGAACGATATGCAGGGATACGGTGAAATTGACCGTGGAAACTGGATTACCGGAATCGGATTTATTGATAATATGTTAGTGGGAGACCAGAAGAACCTACCATCGGAATTACGGGATAATAAAGGGCATAATACATACTTCATGTTGCCTCTGTTACTTGGTATTCTAGGTATGATATTTCTTATTTATGGTGGAAAGAATGGTGTTGAAGGTTTTTGGGTTTCCGGCTTATTGTTTTTGCTTACAGGTCTTGCCATTGTGTTGTACCTCAATCAGTCGCCATATCAGCCCCGTGAACGGGATTATGCCTATGCAGGTTCGTTCTATGCTTTTAGTATCTGGATTGGTTTGGGTGTGTTGGCTATCATTAAATTCCTCGATAAATATATTCCAAAAACAGTGGCTGCTGTTGTTGTTTCCATTGCCTGTTTATTTGTTCCTGCACTAATGGCTCAGCAAAACTGGGACGACCATGATCGTAGCCAACGCTATACCTGTCGGGATTTCGGTGAGAACTACCTGGCGTCGTGTAAGCCAAACGCCATTATTTTTACAATGGGTGATAACGATACTTTCCCGCTTTGGTACAATCAGGAGGTGGAAGGCAAACGCACCGATGTGCGTGTTTGTAATCTGAGTTACCTGCAAACCGACTGGTATATTGAACAGATGAAACGTGGTGCACACGAATCTGCTCCATTACCAATTTCCTGGGATCTGAATGACTATCTGGGAACAAAAAATGAAGTTGTTGAAGTAGATTCTTTAACTCCCGCACTTGATGTGAAAACGGCATTTGATTTTGTACGCAGTAATGACCCGCAAACAAAATTTGATAATCAGGCGTATATCCCGACTAATCATTTGGTATTGCCCGTAGATGCTCAGCAAGTTATCAAAACAGGTACATTGCCAATCAGCAGGGCAGCAGAAATTTTACCTCAAATCAACTTTGATATAAAAAGACAGATTAGCAAAAGTGATTTAATGATAATTGAACTGTTGAAAGAAAATAACTGGAAACGACCTGTGTATTTTTCTATCACTATTGGAGGTGAGTACCTGGGACTTACTGATCATTTTGAACGGACAGGATTGGCTTATCAAATATTGCCCGTGGGTGTAAAAGGTGCCGGTCCGACTGTCAATATTGACGAGATGTATGATAATATGATGCATAAATTTAAATATGGCGGCATTGAGAATCCGAAGGTATACCTCGATGAGAATATACGGAATATGTGTCGCATTCACCGTTTTGGCTTTGTTCAACTGATAGGTGCATTACTCAATAAAGGTGATACTGCCCGTGCGAAAAAGGCATTGGATTATTGCAATAAAGTAATTCCGGGTACAACAGTTCGTTACGATGGAATGTCAACTTACCTGGCACAATTTTATTATGCGGTTGGGGAATCTGCCAAAGGAAATGAAATTTTGAATGCTGTTGCCCAAAATTGTGTTGAAAACCTGGATTGGTATATTAATCTGAATTCAGCCCAACGAAATATGACTGTAGAACGCATTAATGAAAATATGATGAATTTAAATCAGGTATTGAGTATTTGCAATGAAGCAAAACAAAAAACGATTATGGATAAATACCTGTCTAAATTTATGGATTATAGAAAGCGTCTGCAGATTTAAACATAACCAGAATTTCCGGGCTCTATGACCTGATTTTTGTGAAACACCCTGATTGATATATTTAATCAGGGTGTTTTATTTTTGTTTTAGCTCTATACGTCTATCTGTTTAACTAAAAAGAAGTTTATATCTCGCTCATCCTGAAATTTCTTTGTATCTTTGAACACTTTTTTGAAAATTCATAAAAAGATGCTATTTAGCATTTAAACCAAACAACAATAATTCTCATTCATGAAACGATTCAAATTACTGAACAACATCTTCGGATGGGTAGCTTTTGCTATTGCTGCCGTGACTTATTTGCTTACTATTGAGCCAACTGCCAGCTTTTGGGATTGTCCGGAGTTTATTTCTACGGCTTTTAAATTGGATGTAGGTCACCCTCCGGGCTCACCTTTCTTCATGTTGTTAGGGCGCTTTTTTACGTTGTTCGCTTCTGATACAACGCAGGTTGCTAAAATGGTTAACTCCATGACAGCGCTGTTGAGTGCATTCACTATTTTGTTTTTGTTCTGGACTATTACCCATTTGGCGCGTAAAGTAGTCATCAAAAAGGAAGAAGACTATACCCTTGCCAATACAATCGGCATTTTGGGTGCAGGTCTTGTAGGAGCATTGGCTTATACCTTCTCTGATACTTTCTGGTTTTCGGCAGTTGAAGGCGAGGTTTATGGATTCTCTTCTTTCTTTACGGCTATTGTATTCTGGATTATCCTTAAATGGGAACGTGTTGCCGATCGTCAGGGTTCCGACCGCTGGTTGATTTTTATGGCTTACATGATGGGATTGTCTATCGGGGTTCACATTTTGAACTTACTTGCTATTCCTGCTATTGTATTGGTTTATTATTTCAAAAAACATACACCCAATGCTAAAGGTGTTTTACTGGCATTACTTGCCGGAGTTGTTATTTTGGGAACAATTCTTTATGGTTTGATTCCGGGTTTTGTACAAGTAGCTTGCTGGTTCGAATTACTGTTTGTAAACACACTTGGCTTCTCATTCAATACCGGTTTGTATGTCTACATATTGTTGATGATTTCACTTATGTCGTGGGCAATTTATGAATCGGCTAAGAATAACAATTACTTACGAATGGTCATTGCTTTTGTGTTGACTATTTCTTTTGCCGGAATTCCATTCTTTGGCGAACATATTATTATCGGCATACTTCTCATTATTGGAATGGGAGCATTCTTCTATTATAAAAAATCATTGGTTAATGCCCGTTGGATAAATACTGTATTACTGATGGTGACAGTACTTTTGATTGGATACTCATCGTATTCAGTTGTTGTAATCCGTTCGTCATCGAAACCAACAATGGATCAGAACTCGCCTGATAATGTTTTCTCGTTGAAATACTATTTCAATCGTGAGCAATATGGTGATCGTCCGTTGCTTTATGGTCCGGTTTATAGTGCACCTGTAAAACTGAAAGTTGAAGGCAATATGTGTATTCCGGAGCAAACTCAGGGTGAAGCTCAGTATAGCAAACGTCCTAAAACAGCTGCAAGTGACAAGGATGAATACATGGTTACCGGCTACAAAACCGACTATGTAATGGACGAGCGTTTCAATATGCTGTTCCCACGTATGTACAGCACACAACCAAATCACATTGATGCCTATAAAGCCTGGGGGCATATCACCGGTGAGACTATCAATTACGATTACTGTGGTCAGCAAAAGAGCGATGTTAAGCCTACATTTGGCGAAAACCTTCGGTTCTTTTTTGAATATCAGGTTAATTTTATGTACATGCGCTATTTCTTCTGGAACTTTGCAGGTCGTCAGAATGATATACAGGGTTATGGCGAAATTGATCGTGGTAACTGGATTACAGGGATTGGAATTATAGATAATTTGCTGGTTGGTGACCAAAAAAATCTGCCTTCAGAACTTCGCGATAATAAAGGACATAATACTTACTTCCTGTTACCTTTAATATTGGGTATTTTGGGTATGATATTCCTTATTTATGGAGGAAAAGATGGTATTGAAGGTTTTTGGGTGACCGGTTTATTATTCTTGCTGACAGGTTTGGCGATTGTATTGTACCTCAACCAAACTCCTTATCAGCCACGTGAGCGGGATTATGCCTATGCTGGTTCGTTCTATGCTTTCAGTATTTGGATTGGGTTGGGAGTATTGTTCATTATCAAAGCTCTTGATAAATATCTTCCGAAAACATTGACAGCTACAGTTATCTCTATTGCTTGTTTATGTGTGCCTGCCTTGATGGCTCAGCAAAACTGGGATGACCATGATCGTAGCGGACGTTACACCTGTCGTGATTTTGGACAAAACTATCTGGCTTCATGTAAGCCTAATGCAATCATCTTTACCAATGGCGATAACGATACTTTCCCTCTTTGGTACAATCAGGAGGTTGAAGGTAACCGCACAGATGTTCGTGTATGTAACTTAAGTTATTTGCAGACTGACTGGTATATCGGACAAATGAAACGTGGTGCTTACAAATCGGCTCCACTGCCAATTTCATGGCAACCAAAAGATTTTCAGGCCGGTAAAAATGAAGTTGTAAGCGCTGAGGATTTGTTGAAAAAACCAATCGACCTGAAATCAGCTTTTGATTTTGTGTTGAGCTCTGACCCTGCAACAAAATATCAGGGCGAAGCATTCATTCCGTCAAAACAATTATACCTACCAGTTGATGCACAAGAAGTAATCAAAAATGGTGCTTTACCAATGTCAAGAGCGGGGGAAATTATCCCACAAATTGATTTTGATTTGAAAAGAAGATTGACTAAGAGTGAATTGATGATTCTTGAACTGTTGAAAGAAAACCACTGGAAACGTCCAATCTACTTTGCGGTTACTGTTGGTGATGACTATTACCTGGGAATGAACGATCACTTCGAGCTGACAGGTATGGCTTATCAGATTCTGCCAATCGGAGTAAAAGGCGCCGGATCGGGTGTGAATGTAAACGAGATGTATGATAACATGATGAACAAGTTCAAATATGGTGGAATCGAAAACCCAAAAGTATATTTGGATGAAAATATCATGCGTATGTGTCATACTCACCGTATGATGTTTGGACAGCTTGTTGGTGCTTTGATGGCCAAAGGTGATACAGCTCGTGCTAAAAAAGCGTTGGATTATTGTAATAAGGTAATTCCGGGTACAACTGTTCGTCATGATTTTACGTCAACACAACTGGCTGATTATTATTATAAACTGGGTGAAGTTGCCAAAGGAAATGAAATTATGGATGCCGTGGCGAAAGATTGCGTTGAATACCTCGATTGGTATTTGAGTCTTAGCTCGGTTAATCGTAGTAGCGTGGCAAACCGTATTGGTCATAACATGGCGGTATTGAACCAGGTGTTACGTATTTGTGATGCAGCTAAACAAAAGACGATTATGGATAAATACATGGCTCGTTTCATGGATTATTCCAAAAGAGTACAAATGTAAATGAGTGCTCAGTTTCCTGACGTATTACGTCCGTTGATGGGAAAACTTATTTGGCGTAAGGATCCATCGGAGAAGGTGATTTATCTCACTTTCGACGATGGGCCTGTGCCGGAAGTTACTCCACAAGTGCTCGATATTTTGGATAAATATAAACTGAAGGCTACTTTTTTTTGCGTAGGCGAGAATGTGCAAAAATATCCTGAAGTTTATGCAGATATCCTCCAACGTGGACATCGGACAGGAAATCATACATTTAATCATTTAAAAGGCTTTTCTACATCCACTGCAGACTATGTTGAAAATGTACGAAAAGCTTCTGAGTTTATTGATAGTAATTTGTTTCGTCCTCCGTATGGACGTTTTACTTTCAGGCAGCAGAGATTGTTGAAGTCCGATTATGAAATAGTTATGTGGGATATCATTACACATGATTATAACAAGAATTTTTCTACCGAAGCAATTTTGCGGAATGTGAAACGGTATTCCCGTAATGGCTCATTGGTTGTTTTTCACGATTCGATAAAAGCAAAAGACCGTGTATTGTCTGCACTGCCTCTGGCAATTGAATTTTGGAATGCGGAGGGCTATCAATTTGGAGTGCTTTGACCTTATTATTCCTACTTAGTTATGAAGGAATCTATTTTACATTATATTTGGCAGAATAAGCTTTTTACAGCTCATAATCTTTGCACAACCGATGGTGAATCGGTTGAAATAATTGATGTAGGAAAGTACAATACAGATGCCGGACCCGATTTTTTCAATGCCAAAATAAAAATAGCTGATACAATTTGGGCAGGGAATGTTGAAATTCACACTTGTTCAACTGACTGGATTAAACATAATCATCATTCGGATAAGGCATACGATAGTGTGATATTACACGTTGTACAGCAGATAGATGGTGATGTTTTCCGGATGGATGGAGATAAAATCCCACAACTGAAGTTAGTTTACCCGAAAGAGATTGAAACGAATTACGAGCAACTGATTTCTGACAAGAAATGGATTCCATGCGCTGATAAAATAAATTTAGTTCCTCATATATTCATTCAAAATTGGAAGAATGCATTGCTCACTGAGCGATTGGAAGCGAAAACTCACGCTATTGAGCTATTGTTGGCTGAAAACAATCAACATTGGGAGGAAGCGTTTTATATTACATTAGCACGAAACTTTGGTTTCGGAACCAATAGTCAGGTTTTCGAAAGTCTGGCAAAATCATTGCCAATATCAGTTTTGGGAAAGCATAAAGACAATCTGTTTCAATTGGAAGCCTTGTTGTTTGGCACTGCTGGTCTATTGGCAGAAGAAGATACTGATGAGTATGCTCTTAAACTCAAACAGGAATACAATTTTTTGCGTTCAAAGTTTGCATTAAATCCTATTGCCGGCTCTCAGTGGAAATTGTTGCGGTTACGACCGGATAATTTTCCGCATATTCGCATTGCTCAGTTTGCTGCATTGATTCATTCTTCGAGCAAATTGTTTTCTAAAATCGTTGAGAATCCCGATGTTGATTTTATTCGAACACTCTTTTTATGTGAACCATCAGCTTATTGGAAAACTCATTTTTTATTTGCGACAGAAAGTACGACTAAAACCAAGAAATTAGGTCAATCTTCAGTAAATGGGATTTTAATCAATACGGTTATACCGTTTCTTTTTTATTATGCCAGTCAAAAGAGAAGTGATGAACTGAAAGATTTGGCCATACAAATGTTGGAGAAAGTCCCTGCTGAGCGGAACTCAATTATTTCTGCCTGGCAAACTATTGGAATAAAATCAGAATCAGCGTACGACTCACAGGCATTATTACAATTGAAAAAACAATATTGCGACGAAAAAAAATGTTTGCGTTGTAGGATTGGACATAAAGTGTTGACCTTAAAGTTGACAAATTAGTTTACTCGAATATGAATATTAAAACGAAAATACAGGTTGCTTTTCTGACTTTAGGAGTCATGCTGTTGGTTCATGCTTGTGCTAACAGGGCGCAGGGACCAACAGGGGGTCCAAAAGATACAACTCCACCACAAGTTCTGAAATCGATGCCTGAAAACGGTGCTTTGAATTTCAAAAAGAAACAAATCACGATTGATTTCGATGAAATGATTTCGATAGAAAAAGCAGCTGACAATGTAATTATTTCCCCACCACAAATCAAGCCGCCAGACGTGAAATCATATGGTAAGCGGGTGACTGTCAATTTTAGTGAAGACTTAAGGGATAGCACTACCTATTCGATTAATTTTGGAAGTGGAATCGTTGATTTGAATGAAAAGAATGCATTGAAGGATTATCTTTTTGCATTTTCTACCGGAAATGAAATTGACACGCTGAAAATATCAGGAACTGTTATCAATGCTGAGGATTTAAATCCAATGTCGGGCATTATTGTGGGAATTTATCCGGATACATCTGACTCTGTTTTCACAAAAGAACCTTTTTTACGTATTGGAAGAACCGACGAAAAGGGTCATTTTTCAATAGATAATGTCAAAAAAGGAAGATATAAGGTTTTTGCATTAGGTGACACAAATCGTGACTATTTCTTTCAAACGGGTGAAGGTTTGGCTTTTTGCGATTCTCTTGTAACGCCTACATTCAGGAGAGAGGCCATGCAGGACTCAGTATGGAAAGATTCAATTCATTTAGACAGTATCAGGACTTATATTGGGACGAGATTTTTGCCGGATAATATTGCCCTTCGATTCTTCAAAGAAAATAAAAAGCGTCAATACTTTGTGAAATATGAGCGGAAAGAACCATATTCATTTAGTCTGTTTTTTAATACAACTGCGGCTGATTTACCGGTTGTAAAACCACTCAACTTTAATTGGGATGGGAAATTTCTGCTTCAGAAGAACAGTACCAAAGATAGTATTACCTATTGGCTGACTGATTCTACGGTTTGGAAAATTGATACCCTGCAGATGACGATAGGCTATTTGAAGTCCGATTCGCTTATGAAATTGGTTCCCGTTACAGATACGTTGAATGTGTTTATGCGAAAGGGGCGTATAAATCCGAAAGCAAAAGCAAAAAAAACGGTTACAAAGGTTGAACCTTATAAATTCACCAATAACGTTGTTTCAACATTTGAAGTTTATAACCCGATCATAATTAATTTTGAAGCACCATTGGCTGGTATTGATCTTTCGAAAATAAAGTTGGGTCAAAAAGTTGATACAGTTTTTAAAACTATTCCATTTAAATGGCGACAGCTCGATTCAACTAAAACTGCTTATGCGATTGATAATAAGTGGATTCCTGAGATGAATTATGAACTTAAAATAGATTCTGCAACATTTACAAGCATTTATCACAAGATTAGTAATGCCTTCTCGGGACAGTTTAAAATTCGTTCGTTGGATGAATATTCGAGTGTGAAAATAGCTCTGACAGAATTTAATCCCAAAGTGGTTTTTCAAATCTTGGATTCAAAAGATATGCTCCTGGGAACTAAGCCTGCAGTTGAAAAAGGAACGGTATTCGAGTATTTGAAACCTGGTGATTACTATATTCGTATGTTTATAGATGCGAATGGAAATGGGAAATGGGATACTGGTGAATTGGCTACTCAACGACAACCAGAAGAGGTTTTTTATTATCCCAAGAAGTTGACTTTGATGGCTAACTGGGAGTTTGATGAAAAATGGGATTACAAGGAAGTTCCACTTTTGAAGCAAAAACCTGTTGAAATTCAGAAAGATGCTTCAAAGAAAAAGGATTCAGGTAACTAACTTGCATTTGATTGACGCGGCAATAGCTCAGTTGGTAGAGCGTTGGCTTCCCAAGCCGAAGGTCGCGGGTTCGAGTCCCGTTTGCCGCTCATAAATATTGAAAAAGAGTTTCTCAATTGAGAAGCTCTTTTTTTTGTGATGTTCAGAAATTATTCTAGCAGGCTTGTTAATCTTAAAAATATTTATTATTTTTGAAGCGGTTTCTTACAATACATTAATTATAACCTCTTTAATATGTGGAAGGACTTCTTTTATTTTTCCAGAGGGCAGCGAATTGGAATTGTAACTCTAATTGCTTTAATTGTATTGTCACTTGTGACAAATTATACAATGAAATACTTTTTCACAGTGAATGAAAAAGATAATTCGGCTTTTTTGACTGAAGCAGCTGCATTCAAAAAATCACTTGTTTCGCGTGATAGCCTTCGTAATCTCGAATGGAAAAGGAAATATGAAGAGCGGCAGCGTATGTACGAAGAAAAGTACAGAAATAATTTCTATTATCCCTCTTTTGCTTCCCATGAAAGAAAAAAGGAAGCCTATACTTTATTTAATTTTGATCCAAATGTAATCGATTCTGTCGGTTTTGTCAGGTTGGGACTCAAACCTTTTATTGCATCTAATATCCTGAAGTATAGAAATAAAGGTGGTCGTTTAAAAATCGCTGCCGATTTTGCAAAGGTATTTGGCATTTCTCCTGATAAATTCAAGGAGCTGGAGCCTTATATTGCAATAGCTGAAATCAAACCGGTAAAGAATGATGTTGCAGGATTGAAGCGGACGGATATTATTGTAGAACTCAATTCAGCAGATACAACGCTTTTGATGCAGGTGAAAGGTATTGGACGAGGATATGCAAAGAGTATTATACGTTTCCGTCAAGCTGCAGGAGGTTTTGTTTCTGTCGACCAATTGAATGATATTTACGGTATGCTACCCGAAAATCTGGAGAAAATCCGACCGTTTTTGACTGTGGATCCCTCCCTGGTCCAGAAAATAAGAATAAATATAGCCAGTGTTGAAAAATTGAAATCGCATCCATATCTCAATTTCTACAAAGCCAAGGCCATCTATGAGTTTCGACGGAATAAAGGGAAATTGCGTGATATTAATGACCTTAAGGTTATTACCGAGCTTACCACTGATGATTTGATACGGATTAAACCTTACCTCAGTTTCGAATAAAATGTTTTCTTGACTGAAATTCCGATTTGGAGCTCATGTAACTGAACTTTTTGATTACATTTGCTCTTATATAAACGAATTTAAACTGAATAAATATTGGAAAAGATAAGTGGAAACATAGTTGATGTTATAACGAGGACCATTACAAAAGGAAATGTACTTTTCGAAAATGGCAAGATTATAGCAATTGAACCAGCAGAAAGTGTAGAAAATCAATATATTACCCCCGGATTTGTAGATGCACATATTCATATAGAAAGCTCGATGATGTTGCCATCGGAGTTTGCCAGATACAGCGTTGTGCATGGCACTGTGGCATGTGTGTGCGACCCTCACGAAATGGCAAATGTGTGTGGGATTGATGGGGTTGATTACATGATTGAAAATGGAAAGCAATCACCCATGAAATTTTATTTTGGAGCGCCTTCTTGTGTGCCGTCTACACATTACGAAACATCCGGAGCTGTGCTTGATGCAGATGCTGTAGAGAAATTATTGTTGCGCGATGATATTCACTTTTTGGCTGAAATGATGAATTTCCCTGGTGTGATACATAAGAACAAACAGGTTCATGCTAAGTTGGATGCAGCAAAGCGATTGGGAAAGCCAATTGACGGTCATGCTCCTGAAATTTCGGGTGACGATTTAGTGGCTTATGCCGCCGGAGGTATTACTACGGATCATGAATGCATGACAATTGCTGAAGCAGAAGCCAAAATTGCTTTGGGAATGACTGTGCAAATACGGGAGGGAAGTGCAGCTAAAAATTTCGACGATTTGCTGCCTTTGCTGGATAAATATCCTGACAAAATCATGTTTTGTTCAGACGATAAACACCCTGACGATTTATTGAAAAACGGGCATATTGATACATTAGCTCGCAGGGCAGTGGCTAAGGGCTATAATCCGATTGATGTGTTGAGAATTTGCTCACTAACTCCCATAAAACATTATAAACTTGATGTTGGGTTGTTGCAGGTGGGTGATGATGCTGATTTCGTTGTTGTAAATAACCTGACTGATTTTACTGTTACATCAACTTATATTCGTGGAGAGAAAGTTTCTGAAAACGGATTGCCATGCTATCCACGTTTTGTGCCTACGGATTTAATCAATCAGTTTAATGCTGAAAAAATTCAGCCGCAGCAACTTCAGGTAATTCCTACAGGTGATATTTTGAAAGTAATACATGTGGATGACGGGCAACTGTTTACTCATGAGATTCATTGCGCACCCAAAATTGAGAAAAATAATGTTGTTTCTGATCTGGAAAATGATGTGTTGAAGTTGGTTGTGTATAATCGTTATCAACCATCTAAACCTGCCATCGGATTTATTAAGAATATCGGATTGAAACGGGGAGCGATGGCTTCTACGGTGGCGCACGATAGTCATAATATTGTGGCAGTAGGTACTTCCGATGTTGAAATTGCGTCTGCCATTAATCAAATTATCGATAGTCGGGGTGGTATTTTGGCCTGTGACGGAGATAAAACTTGTCTTTTATCCTTGCCTGTTGGCGGATTGCTTTCCGATGCTGAAGGGTCAGTAATTGCGACACGGTACGAGGAAGTAGATGCTATGGCAAAAGAACTGGGTTCGACCCTTAGAGCACCTTTCATGACTGTTGCCTTCATGTCATTATTGGTTATTCCTGAACTTAAGTTGGGGGATAAGGGTTTATTTGATGGACGTACCTTTAAGTTTGTTGATTTGATGGAGTAGTTTCAGACAAATTTAAAAGTAAAAAATCCCTTGCAACAATTGTTACAAGGGATTTTCAATTTTATATAGGTCAGCTTATTTTACTGAATCCATGTGTGCGATCAAATCCAACACTTTGTTAGAATAACCCCACTCATTGTCATACCAGCTAACTAATTTTACGAAGTTACCGTTCAATGCGATACCTGCACCTGCATCAAATACAGAAGTACGAGTTTCGTGGATAAAGTCAGAAGAAACTACTGAATCTTCAGTGTAACCAAGTACACCAGCCATTGTAGTTTCAGAAGCCAATTTTACAGCAGCTTTGATTTCATCGTAAGAAGCAGCTTTTTCCAAACGTACAGTTAAGTCAACTACAGAAACGTCAGCAGTTGGTACACGGAAAGCCATACCAGTTAATTTGCCATTCAAAGCAGGAATTACTTTACCTACAGCTTTAGCAGCACCGGTAGAAGAAGGGATAATGTTTCCTAAGATTGAACGACCACCACGCCAGTCTTTTGCTGAAGGAGCATCAACTGTTTTTTGAGTGTTAGTAGCAGCGTGAACTGTTGTCATCAAACCTTCAACGATTCCGAAGTTGTCATTGATAACTTTAGCCAAAGGAGCCAAACAGTTAGTTGTACAAGAAGCGTTAGATACAACGTTCATGTCAGCTTTGTATTCGTTTAAGTTTACACCGCAAACGAACATAGGAGCATCGTTTGAAGGAGCAGAGATAACTACTTTCTTTGCACCACCTTGCAAGTGAAGACCTGCTTTGTCGATAGTAGTGAAAACACCAGTTGATTCAACAACATAGTCAGCACCTACAGCACCCCAACCAATGTTAGCTGGATCTTTTTCAGCAAAGAAAGCGATTTCTTTACCATTGATTACTAATTTACCGTCTTTGTGCTCAGCTGTTCCCTGGAATTTACCATGAACTGTGTCATATTGCAACATGTAAACCATGTAATCAATATCCATAAATGGATCATTTACTGCAACGATCTGAACATCGTTTCTTTCTTGAGCAGCACGGAAAACTAAACGTCCGATACGGCCAAAACCATTGATACCTACTTTAATCATTTTATTTATAGTTTAAAATTGAGTTTTCTAAATTGCGCCACAAAAGTACTAAATTCTGTCCGATTGACAAAATTCAAGTCATATTAATTACAGTTTTTTTCTTATTGCTAAGTAGAGATGGCAAAGTGTAAAATCAGTTCTGATTTTCAAGGGAATACAATCTCTTAATTTGAATCTGTTTGTTGAAAAAAATCGAAGATTGTTATTCACGTGCTGAAAATTGATTTTTTGTTTGCACTGCTACTTAGTATACCTGAAATTCGGTTTAATTTTGTGGTGAATGATAAATGTATTAGTTCTTTTCTTTGTTACAGGTTTTTATTCCGAACAAAAAATAGAGTGGACAGAAGCTAATAAGACTTGTGATTGTAAGGACTAAGGCAACAACTAACGAAATAATGCCAAGCGTTCCCGTCAGGATGCCCATGTAGTACAACACTGTTAGCACTATTGCTGCGAATAATCGGATTAATTTGTCAATGGATCCCATGTTTTTCTTCATAACTTGTATTTTATTGGTTAACGTATTTATTAAAACAAAACAGGTGGAATATATGTTCGTCAAAAGGAATAACTAATCAGAATTCAGATATTTAGATGCCGGATAATCTTTTCTTGGATAAGGTTTCTTTAGGTGAATTAACTTGAACTGATTTAAAAACTGGATTTTATGCTTTGCGCTTCATGTTTTCTTCATTATCTTTGCCCATCTAAAAATCATTTAAATAAAGAACTAGAATAATGGAAATCTCAGGAAAAATCATTGCCGTACTGCCTTTGGCTACGGGACAAGGAAAAAACGGAACTTGGCGTTCACAGGATTATGTACTGGAAACAGCTGATCAATATCCTAAAAAAGTATGTTTCAATCTTTTCAACGATAAAATAGATCAATTTCCTTTGGCAATTGATGATCAGGTTAATATGAGTTTTGATGTTGAAAGTCGCGAATACAATGGACGTTGGTATACAACCGTTCGTGCATGGAAAGTTGAAAAAGGTGTTGTGAGTGCGGCTCCAGCTTCTGCAACTCCTGTCCAGTCATTTGACGCAGCTCCGGGAGCAGGCGAAGGAAGCGATTTGCCATTTTAAGTTTAGTTGAATAGTTAATCAGCTCATTGGTTAACTAGTTTATGCTTTATCAACCCATTTGACTAATCAACAAATCAACCAGTCAACTAAAATATTGCTAGGTATGAGTGGCGGCACCGATAGTTCGGTTGCTGCCATTCTTTTAATGGAACAGGGCTACGAGGTCGTGGGCATTACTTTCCGTTTTTGGGAGGAAGGTGAAAATAAGCATTTACAAGATGCTCAAAGGCTGGCAAAGCAATTGTGTATTCAGCACATTACATACGATGCACTGGATGTATTCAAAGAGAATGTGGTTAAATACTTTGTAGACGAATATTTGAGCGGCAGAACGCCATTCCCATGCGCCAAGTGCAACAATGAATTGAAATGGAAGCTGATTTTACAGGAAGCTGACCGTTTGGGATGCGAAAAGGTGGCAATGGGGCATTACACACAGGTAACTCAAAAAGACGGACATTACTTTGTAACTGAAGGATCGGACCCGGAAAAAGATCAATCGTTTTTTTTGTGGGGACTTACACAGGATCAGTTGTCGCGAATTGTTTTTCCGTTGGGTGGTTTTCGTAAAACAGATGTTCGCAAAATGGCTGCTGACAGAGGTTTCAAATACGTATCGGAAAAGAAAGACAGCCTTGGTGCATGTTTTTGTGCAGGCGATTATCGCCCTTTTCTGGAGGCACAATTACAGCATCCTGAGAAATTTATTTATCCCGGAAATTTTGTGGACGAGGATGGAAATTTGTTGGGCAAACATGATGGATTTCCACTTTACACAGTGGGGCAGAGGAGGGGTCTAATACATTTGAACCGAAAAGTGTTTGTAAAGGAAATTCGACCGGAAGACAATGAAGTTGTACTTGCACCGCTCAAAAATATGTATAAAACTGAGTTTTTTGTGCGCGATTATAACCTGGTTGATCCGCTGCTTTTTTCAGCTGATTTTGACACAATTACCCGCATTCGCTATCGTAAACAAAATACCTTGAGTCGTATTGTTTTGCTTGACGATGGCAAACTTAAAGTTGAATTGGCTGAACCGCTTGAGTCAATTGCTCCTGGACAGACTGCCGTGTTTTACCGTGCTGGCTGTGTGCTTGGTGGAGGTTTTATTGTTTAAAATAGCTGTTCTTCTATTTTACTGCTCCCCCTGTTTCAGATTCATTTTCTTATCACATAAAAAAAAGCTATTTTTGTATGCTGTTTTCAATCGGATTTACACAGCAACTCAATAACAATCAGACTTGTGTCAGATTTCACAACTAATATGAACAAACAAAAAGTACTTTTTATAGATAGAGACGGCACCATCATAGCTGAACCACCGGTAACTTACCAAGTGGATAATTTAGAGCAAATGGAGTTTCTGCCCGGCGTTCTTCGTAATTTATATTTTATCCGTCAGAAACTTGATTTTGAATGGGCTTTGGTGACCAATCAGGATGGTCTTGGGACCGATGTTTATCCGCAGGAAAATTTTGATAAAGTTCAGGCTAAGTTCCTGCAGGTTCTTGCCAACGAAGATATTACTTTCGATAAAATATTTATCGATAAATCATTCCCCGAAGATAATTTGCCAACCCGCAAGCCCGGAACAGCTATGCTTACCGAATATTTTTCGGATGCGTACGATTTGGCAGGTTCCTATGTAATCGGCGACCGCTATACGGATGTTGAATTGGCTAAGAACCTTGGTTGCAAAGCAATTTTTATAAGCGATGATGCTGAGATACTAAAAGAAAAAGGTCTGTCAGAGTTTTGCGCTTTGCAAACTATCAGTTGGAATGCCATTACCGAATTCCTGTTTGCCGGTGAGCGCAGGGCAACTGTAGAACGAATAACCAAGGAAACTGATATTCACATTGAACTCAACCTGGATGGTTCGGGTAAATGCTCTATAAATACCGGTCTGAAGTTTTTTGATCATATGTTGGAACAGATTGGGAAACATTCAGGATCGGATCTGACCATACAGGTTAAGGGTGATTTGGAAGTTGACGAACACCACACGATTGAAGATACTGCCATTGCGCTTGGCGAAGCTTTTGGAAAGGCGTTGGGAAATAAACGTGGTATCGAACGCTATGGTTTTTATTTACCTATGGACGATTGTTTGTGCTCTGTAGCACTCGACTTTGGCGGTCGTGCCTGGCTTGTTTTCGATGCTGAATTCAACCGCGAATACATTGGCGATTTGCCTACCGAAATGATTTATCACTTCTTCAAATCGTTTAGCGATGCTGCCCGCATGAATTTGAATATCAAAGCCGAAGGTGGAAATGAACACCACAAACTGGAAGGTATATTCAAGGCACTGGCAAAATCAATTAAAATGGCAGTGAAACGTGATATCTATCAATACGAATTGCCAAGTACCAAGGGCGTTTTATAATATAAAAAATGAGTTTTTCTCTTCGTAATATTTTTCTCTCAATAACCATTCTGTTTGTTAGTGTGAGCATTTTTGCCAAACCCGCTGCAACCGAACGACCACGTTTGGTGATAGGCATTATGGTTGATGGATTGCAGCAGAAACATGTGGATTTACTGTGGAACTATCTCGATCCGAATGGGTTGAAACAAATCATATCCAAAGGTGCTAACTGTGAGAATGTGTATTACAACATAGTATCGGCGGGAAATGCTTCGGATATTGCCTCGGTGATGACAGGTTCCATACCTTATTACAACGGTGTGGCCGGAAATAATTATTATAGTCGCGGTGATAAAGATATTCAGTCTGTAATTCAGGATGATAATCAGGTTGGTATTGGCACGAAGCAAACCTTGTCGGCTCACAATCTGCTTTCGAGCACAGTGCTTGATGAGCTGATGTTGGCCTATCCCAACAAATCGAAAAGTTATGTGGTTGCACTCAATGCCGAAGATGCCATTATGCTTGGTGGACATACAGCCCAAAGTGTGGCGTGGATTGACGATGAACAGTCGAAATGGGTAACAACCGGGTACTATGCCGATGGACTTTCGCGTTGGGCTGATGAGATGAATGTGAATGGGGTGTTTAAAAATTATACGGAACGAACCTGGGGACCGCTATTTAATATCAGCACCTATTTTTCGAAACCCAACCGTGAAGATAAAAAATGGGGATTCTTTTACGATCCTATGACTAAGAAATCGAAGAACTCGTCGGCAACGATTCTCAAAAGAACACCATCTGCAAATGGTTTGGTGGCCGAACTGGGCTTGAAAATCCTGGATCAGGAACAGTTAGGAATGGATGTTTATCCGGATATGTTGATGTTGCAATTTACAGTTCGCACGCCGTTTGAAAAAACTTCGGCTTTGCAATCGGCCGAAAAAGAAGATATGTATTTACGACTGGATAAAGAAATTCAAACCCTGCTTCAGAAAATTGATGTGAAAGTTGGACTTGACAAGACCTTGATTTTTGTTTTCGGGAATCAAACCGATGTACATTCTCCTTCTGAATTGGGCGAAAATAAAATTCCTGCCGGATATTTTAATGCCGATCGTTCTATGGCATTGCTAAGTACGTATTTAATTGCCATGTATGGTCAGGAACGTTGGATTGAAGGATATTATGGCAAAAATATATTTCTGAACAAACAGAAAATTGAGGAAAAGAAACTCAATATTCGGGAAATGGAGCAAACCATTTCTGAGTTTATGCTCGAGTTTGAAGGTATTCAGGCTGCCTATCCGGCCTCACAGATATTGAGCATGGGTGGAAATGCCAATACCGAAATGGTTCGTATTCGCAATTCGTCCAATAAAAATACGGTTGGAGATATTATTTTTACCCTGTTGCCGGGTTGGATTGAGGTGGATAATAAGAATAATCCGGTGGGCGAATCAAATGCCATTGTGTCTTATTCGCCTGTGTATTTTTCGGGTTGGCAAATTAAGCCGCAAACCATTTCCGGCGCCTATCAGATGACCGATATTGCTCCAACCCTTTCGCGGATATTGGATATTCCCATGCCGAATGCCAATATTGGAAAACCAATTGAAGAACTTCTAAAATAGATTAAACTTTGGAAAAGTTGTTAGAACTAAAAAAATATGAAATACGATTTTGATGAAATAATTGATCGCCGAAATACCGGTGCCATAAAACTGGAGCGTTGCAAAACGCTTTTCGGAACTGAAGATGTGTTGCCGCTCTGGGTTGCCGATATGGATTTTCGCACACCTGATTTTATATTGGATGCCATTCGTCAACGTCTTGAGCACCCTATTTTAGGCTATACTATGCCGCCGAAAGATTATTATCCATTGACGGTAAAGTGGATAACCGGGCATCATAACTGGAATGTGAAACGCGATTGGGTCGGTTTTCTTCCGGGTATTGTTCCCGGATTGGCATTTGCAGTTCAAAGTCTGACGAATGTAGGTGACGAAATTATCGTTCAATCGCCGGTTTATTATCCTTTTTTTCATGTAATTGAGAATAATCATCGCGTGTTGGTGAATAATCAATTGAAAGAGGTTGATGGCAAATATGTGATGGATTTGGACGATTTGGAACAAAAATTCACCTCCAAAACAAAGCTTTTTATTCTTTGCAATCCGCACAACCCCGGTGGTCGTGTATGGACCAAAGAAGAATTACAACAATTTGCAGCCGTTTGCGAGAAACATAATGTGACCATTATTTCCGACGAAATACATGCCGACATGATTTTGCCGGGCAATACGCCTCATACGCCCCTTGCAACAGTTTCGGAATGGGCCGAACAGCATACGGTGACTTTTATGGCACCTACCAAGGTGTTCAATATGCCGGGTTTGATTAGTTCCACTTATATCATTCCAAACGCTGAACTTCGTCATAAATTTGCCGAATTTCTGGAAGCATCCGAAATGAATGCAGGCAATATATTTGCATACATTGGTGCTGTGGCAGCTTACGAACACGGCGAAGAGTGGCGTGTGCAGATGCTCGATTATGTTCAGGGGAATATCGACTATATTTCAGACTTTCTGAAAAAGAATGTACCACAAGTGAAACCTATGATTCCGGAAGCTTCGTTTTTGGTATGGCTTGATTGCGAGGCGTTGGGTATGGAAACCGACGACCTGCACAAATTCTTTTCGTTGCAAGCCGGATTGGGACTCAACAAAGGAACTATCTTTGGCGCGGGCGGCGAATACCATTTGCGTTTGAATGTGGCTTGTTCGAGAAAAGTACTGGAGCAGGCAATGGTGCAATTGCAGTTAGCAGTGAAAAATAAGTTGAAAGTTATCGGTTGATAGTTGACAGCAAAGAATATAACTAAATATATAACCCGGATAATTGTCAACTGTCAATTATCAACTTTCAATTAATAACGTGGACGTAAAAATTGAATCGAGCTGGAAAGCTGTGCTGCAACCGGAGTTCGACAAAGAATATTTTGGCAGGCTGACAGATTTTGTACGAAACGAATACCGTACAAAGCTTACTTTCCCGCCTGCAAACCTTATCTTCAACGCTTTCGATCAATGTCCGTTTGATAAAGTAAAGGTGGTGATCCTCGGGCAGGATCCGTATCATGGCGACGGACAGGCTCATGGTTTATGTTTCTCGGTCAACGATGGTGTGGCGTTTCCTCCCTCGCTGCTCAACATCTTCAAGGAAATAGAGCGCGATTTGGGTAAACTTGCACCAACTACCGGTAACCTAATCCGCTGGGCACAGCAAGGAGTTTTGTTGCTGAATGCTACGCTGACTGTACAAGCACACATGGCCGGTTCACATCAGGGCAAAGGATGGGAGACTTTTACCGATGCGGTAATACATAAGTTGGCGAACGAGAAAGAACAGTTGGTTTTTATGCTGTGGGGTTCGTATGCACAGAAAAAAGGTGATTTTATCGATCCTAAGCGTCATTTGGTATTGAAATCGGTTCATCCTTCGCCACTCTCGGCCTACCGCGGTTTTATTGGAAACAATCATTTTTCGCTGGCCAATAAATACCTGAAAGATTCGGGGCAAATTGAAATAAACTGGTAATAAAAAACGCTTACAAGTCTTTTGTAAGCGTTTTTTATTGGGGCTGATTTGATTCTAAGAATCTTCTTCGTTATTTTCTTATTCTACAGTTTGTATGACATTTTATCTACAAATAAGGAATCTCAATTCGTACAGTTGTTCCGTTATTCATCGAACTGTTGACATGCAAACTGCCATTTAATAGTGTTATTCTTTCTTTCATTCCAATAATACCGTAGGAATGACTTTTAGTTTTATTCGTAGCATCGAATCCAACGCCATTATCCACAATTTCGCATATAAGTAACTCATTGCTGGTGCTTAATGTGATGTTGACAAGACTCGCTTTGGCATGTTTATATATATTCGACAGGGCTTCCTGAAAAATCCGAAGCAATGTGACCGACTTTTTCGGATCTAACAAAATTGTTTCCATGTCCGTATGGAATGAGCATTCAATCTTATATTTTTCCTGAAATCCTATTGTATAGAGTTTCATTGTTTCCAGCAAGCCAATCAATTCCAATTCCTCAGATCTGAGTCCTGACATTATTTTTCTGCAAGTTGAAATGGTGTCGTTCATTTTTGTTGAAAGTTCAGTCAGATTATTCATCAGATTTGAATTTTCCGCATTCACAAACTCTTTCAATAAATCAATTTTGAGAAGTCCCAAATCTACTTTTACAGCAATAAGATTCTGAGCCAGGTCGTCGTGAATCTCACGGGCCAACAAAATTCGTTCTTCTTCGCGAATATTTTGCAGGTGAGATGCATATCGTTTTAATTCTTCACTCGAACTTTTCAATTTTTCCTCAGCTTGTTTGTTTTGAGTAATATCTTCAATCATACAAACATGGCATGGACTTCCAAATTTATCCACATTTGTTTTGGCAATTGTCATATTTATCCAAACAGTAGAATTGTCGGGTTTCATATATCGTTTTTGCAGATTAAAACCGTTTATTTTGCCTGCATTTAATAATGCCATATTGTCCAAATCGGTCTGAAGATCATCCGGATGCGTAATTACCATCCAGTCGAGATGAATCATTTCTTCCGTTGTTCGCCCGGCAATATGAGCAAACTTCTCATTCACTTCGTACATTTTACCACTAATAGAATTCACCAAAGCCATGCCTACAGGTGCTTCTGCAAAAATTGTTCGGAATAAATGTTCATTCTCTTCGGCTTTCTCTTTGGCCGAATTGAGCAATAGATTTTGTTCTTTGAAGTCTTCGTTCAGTAAAGCATATTCTTTGTTCTGAACTTTAAGATTAGCCTCGCTCCGGGCAACTTGCATCTGCATGTGCAATCTTAACCGCAAGTCTTTTGAATAAAACCGATACGTCAGTATCGCAAACAGCAGTATAAATAAATACAGATAAAGGTGATTTTGTACGACAACCGCTATTTTGGCATCTGCAATTTCCGAGTATTTATCCAGCGGTACCCGAATGCTTATCCCTCCACGGGAGTCACCTACTTTGTAACCCTGATTGGCATGACATTGCAAACAAGCTTTTTCGGTCGTCATGGAGTGAATGTACCGCAAACACTCTTTACCTTTTATTGTTTCGATGCTGCTAAATTCTGAATCACCTTTCTGAAATTTCTGCAAGGCTTTTGTTTCCCATTCGTCTGCTTTGTTTTGTGGCCGAATGGGCTGTAGACTGGTTATGTGAGCCTTTACTCCCGCATCTTTGTCGGCTAATTCATATACCTGACGCGACATGTACGCCGGATTTATCAACGTGAGTTTTTTTCCTGTAGTTGTCACAATGTCCCTCTCGGGAGCAGAGGCCATATATGGATTTGGGGGAGTTTGTTTCGTGACCGGAACATATACACCGCCATGCATAGCCACCCAGCGGCGGTATAAGATATCTTTGTTGTAGCTTGCGTTTGCCTCAATTCTGGCAAATTCGATAGCAGAATCACGTTCGTTTTTAATTCTTCTCGTCAGCGAAATGGCAAAAGGTAAAGTGATAAAAACAATAAACAGGATAAAAACCAGATTTAAATTGCGAATTTCTCTTTGCATATAATAATTGTTTGGCATTGAGATTCAACTAAGCTATATTTATTTACAGTTGATTTCTTTGCAGTATTGATTATCGTCATTGCTGTCAATTATTGCTCAGTAGAGGGAAAATTGAGCAGCTCGTCGATAAGTTGCAAATCTAATGAATTCTAATCATAAAATGAGTAGCAGTGCCAAAGCTCATCGCTACTTATGCTTAAAATAACGTCAATTTCCGTGGCTTAGTTATTATAAGTTGATTGAAACAGAAGAATTGTGTAAAAACACAAAAGGCTTACACTTTCATGTAAGCCTTTTAGTATCAACAGTCGGGATGACAAGATTCGAACTTGCGACCACTGGTCCCCCAGACCGGTAAATATTGCATAATATTCTTTGGTAATTCGTTGTATTTGTGTATATTTGCATTATATAACAGGTACTTAAACAAATAGTCATTTTGCGTATTTTGTATTAAGTTTCCTCAT
>JAQTTH010000021.1 GCA_028710895.1 Paludibacter sp. | reverse complement strand
ATATTAGGCATTTCACTGTTCGACAAATCGCCAATTGGTGAACTCTTTTTTAATACGAATAGAAATGATGTCAAAGAACTTCCGTCAGATCAACTGACTATTAAATTTTTTTAGTGGACACTAATGATAGAAAACGGTGAAATAATTTCAATAATTATTGAAATTGGGGATTTATCACAAGCAATTGGATTGGTAAAATGTATGGTTCGTACTGGAAATATATTTCCGATGATAAGTATGCACGAACTAAAAAGACTGCTTAATGACTATGTCAAACCGGTTTTTAATTTTTCATGTAAAAAAGATAAGGTTGTAAAAATGGAAAAGAAGGTTCGACGCAATCAAATATCTAACCTTGAATTATTTGGTAGAACATATCAAACACAATTATTAAAGTTAAGCAAAAGGTTAGTGAATCGAAAACCATGGTACAAAAGTGATTCAGCATTCGAATTGATTGGTTGCAATTTGAATGATTCATTCCCGTAGATAAATTATTACATACAATAATTTAATATGGAATATAATTACAACAGGTGATAAACGATTATCCACCTATATATAACAGATAATCAATCAATCAATAATAACAATTAAAAATTAGAAAATTATGAAATTATATAAAAATGATTTATTAAAGATTGGACATACAAATTATAATGAAAACGGATTTATAACTATCATTAGTTCAGAATCAACAGCAAATATAGAAGAAATTCTTTTGCGTGAAATTCTTAAAGAATTTGGTGATTATCATATTACTTCTATTATCGAATCAGAATGTAAATGTTGTGGTGATATCAATATTACATTCAAAACGAATCTACCTGTTAGATTAGTTGATAATATGATTGAATCAAGTAAAGATTGACGTAACAATGAAATAAGTCAATGCGACTTGTATGAATTATGGAACAAAAAAGAAATACTGGGTAAAATGGGACAAACATTAGATAGTGTAAATACACTATCAAAAGGTGTTGTCCAAAATGGTCAACACCTTTTGATAGTGTCTTTCTACCGACTTAGTATGATATACAATAATATCATTTGGTAAATAATAATTAAGGTGCTAAACGATTATCCACCTATATACAACTGATAATCAATAAAACAATTTTAAAAATTATAATTATGGCAACATATTTTACTAGTAAACTTACAGTATGTGGTTCTGTAGATTCAATGACAGAATTCTACGCAGTATTGAATTCAGATTCTAACGAATCTCCATGTGATGAATTTAGAATGAACAAGTTCATTCCAATTCCAGAAGTCTTATTCGACGAAAGTTTAGACTGTGAATTTTCACCAGTTAGTGTATTAAAGAAATCTATCAAAGGCAGAAATCAAAATATTAGTGTTGATTCAATGGGTAGAACCGAAGAAGTATTTAATGCTTTAGTTTCATGTATTGAAGAAGAATATGGTACTTGTTCAAAAGAAGAATGGTGTGAAAACAATTGGGGTTGTGAAGAAGAATTAGAAGTTATTGATATTATTGCTTCTGATGAAATTTCATATTGTATTAAGTATAATTCTGTTGGGGAACCGAATACATTATTTATCCTAAACCTGTATAAACTGTATCCGAATCTTAGATTTGTACTTGATTATGCTAACGCAGAATTGTTAATTTCAGACACAATCGAAATCTGTAAGAATAGGGTTAAAGAACAAAAGCATACATATCAAGATGCTTATTTCAAGAAACTGAATGACAATGACAGATTTTTGTTTATTGCTGATTCTGATGAAGCAGATTATTGTATTGATATATTAGGTGCTGATTGGGCAAAAAGCCTTCAGGACGAAGGATTCAGTAAAGAAAATGTGGAAAATTGGACTGAAGTCTTTCTTCATTTGAGAAAATGTTAGATAATATTCTATTGATAAATAGGATAATTGCGACAGTATGAAACGTATAAAAGAAATGTCAGATTGAAATGGGACTAACATTTGATAGTGTAAATACACTGTCAAAAGGTGTTGTCCAAAATGGTCAACACCTTTTTTTGTCTGAATTTTCTTTGAATAAAAATTAAAAAACAACAGATCAAATGATATATAATAAATAATGATAATGTCAAAAATAGTATGAAAAAAAATTATTTAAACAGTATTGGATTTCAATAGTGAATCGTAATAAAATCTATTTCAAATACCGGGTGAAATAGAATAACAAATAATTAAGTTGTCATTAACCGGTAGGGTGACAAAAATATTTTAAAATTAAAATTTATGAATACAATGCAGAAAAAAAAAGAAGTGAATATTAATGAAAAAACAACCAGGAAAGTATTTGTTAATGTAGAGGTCTGGTATGAAGTGGATTTAAAATCAAATATGACTAAGCGTAAAATTCTGGATAAATTAAGCGAATGTGAAACTCTTCAAGACATTTGCGATCTCAAAGAAGTTGAAGATGTTTACATTAAAGATGAATGGTTTGAGAATATCGGATTTGATCCAGAGAATTCTGAAAATATCTGGATCAAGGATTAAAATCAACATCTAAAAAACTTAAACTATAAGTGGATTGATGTGAATTCTGAAACTGGGAAATACTACTTTCAGTCTTTACGATTATGTTTTTTTTAAACAAACCTGAAATTCAGGGAAGTGCATGTTCGAATGCATATAGTGAGCGTATGACGACTCACTCAGGTTGTCAATTTATTGACTTACCATCGAGCTCCGCTTGCGGGTAACAGGGAGTTGGAAAATCCAGCTCCCTGTATTTAAAAACAAAAAACTTCTTGATAAGAAGTGAATGTAATAAAATTGGTATTTAAAAATTTAAACAAATAAAAAGATGGAGAAAATTATTTTAGACAAAAAAGACCCGATGGTAGATATAACAGAATATCTGAATGATACAAAGATGGTAAGAAATAGCAAGAGTAAATCATATCATTATTGTGCATTACTTTCAAATTATCAAAGTGCTCATAACATTGAAAGAGAGTTCCTAAACGTAACTGATCTCACTAACAATGATGGTTGGAGTATTTCAATCAGCACTTCATTTCTTTACAACATCTTAATTAACAGTGTATATGAAATTGTTGTCAATTTAAAGAAATCGAATAAGTATTCTCATATATCAAAGAAGTACTTTGTTGTAAAGGAAAAATCAACAGATTCAATATTTGTAGAATTTTTTGATACACCATATGCTGCTTTCAAGGGATTGAGTTAAGTTGTATTGGTCTGTGAAGTTCTGAGCTGTCAAAGAAGTTAGAACCAGATAAAATCTATGTATTTATAAAAACTGGATTAGATACAATTGATTTACGAAAAAAAATGACACATATTCCAAATCTACATCCGGAAATCAGTTCAGAAGGTTGGTGCAAGGTGATTGTAGGTAAAAGAACTGCTTAATGGGATTTCTCTGCTCCGACTATTGATTAGTATTGACACAACTCAGAATTTCTCATTTACAACTAACACAACAATATCAAAAAATAGATTTATGAAATATATTAGAAAAAACTCAAGAAATGAACTTGTGCTTTCGGCACTTTGTAATGGTAGTAACAAAAGAAAATTAATTGATATCAAAGATATAGCTGACTTTGTACTATTTAAAAAGAATAAATTGGAAAATCAGAAAATTCAAATTCGTATGTGCAACAGTGGAGTTCGAAACCATTTTATACCAATTAAAGATATTGAAATCATTAATTCAGAGTTGATAGAATTGGATATAGATTTTGATTTTATAGATAATCGAGAAAGAAGATGGATTATTTTGAAATAAACCGATATTCAATATAATATAGAATGTATTTATATGATAAAAAATAAATATATTTACAGCAAAATATAACATCATGAATCCAAAACTAAAAAAAGAAGAACTTCTAAATTAATAAGAATGACTTGAAAATATATATTTAATTAATTTGAGTTACTAATTTGCGAAAAAATCACAATTCAGAATTGAAGAAATAAATACTTCTGAAATTATTAACAGTAGAATTAAACCAATATATTCAAATGGTTTATAAAATAAAGTTTAAAATTACAGATAAAATCCTATGGAAGAAGTTAATGAGATAAAATTGAAGATTGATAAATCTTTTAATGAGATAATTCAAATTCTGGAAGGTAAAATAAAAGAATGGACAGCTTTGAATGATTCAGAAAAGAGTTTATATATCAAAAATAATATTCTATTTTTTGCTCCAAATGCTAATTTAATAAATCTTGTAAGTATTGAAAATGCATTTCTTTCCTTTCCTAAAACAATTGAAAATCATTCTGACTTCAAGAGACTTAACTCTAATTACTACACGATATTATTAAATTATAGAAGAGATTTTAATCCATGGTTAGAGAAAAAGATAGGTAAATTGATAGATAAAATAGATAAACAGCTTAATCTACTTTATAAAATAGAAAATCACTTTAGTAATTATAAAATAAAGAATAACAGAGGTCTAACTTTTTATTGCAATGACGATGTAAAATATATAGTGGAGCGTGTCAATAAGAATAATCGAATAGAATTATACATTTTGACTGCAATGAAAATTCATGTTGCTGTAGAAGAAAGAATTATACCTACAGATATAGAATTTGATGAAGCTGATGAACCAATATTCTTATATGATACAAAATTAATTGAGGACGAATTCGATGAAGTTCTTTTTTTTAATGGGGATGAACATATTTCACATGTAGGTGTGCGCAAGGACTCAGAGTGGAAACTCATAGAATGTATGAATAATCGCAATTTAAGTTATTACTCTGTTTCTTGGAACTTTGTAGATTTAGGAGAAATTAAAAATAAAAAACAACTTCAAGAAAGTTTTACTATTGGTAAGAGTTTAATTCCAGACGTTTGGGAAAATACTTTTTAATTTATTTGATTTAATTACATAACCGTTACGGGAGTCTTATCAAGGTAGTTATTACCTTAGATATGATTGAATAAACTGTATAAACAACAAAAGCTTTCCTAAAATTGAGAAAGCTTTTCGTTATTATAGTTGAGAAAAAAAGGGGTAAATACCTTTTTCTTTCATCCATTTTAATGCTTCTCTTGCTTGCAGCTCTGAGAATTTCTTTTTTTCTACTGACCAACTATATAATTTGTCTAAAATCTTAGAATCATCATTTTCACTATCATTGATTTCGAGTATACAAGCATATAATGTCGCTATTAATTCAACATAATCAGTTTTAGTAGTTTTGAATAATTGAATAATATACTTTATATCACTATCATTGGGAAAATAGTTGTTATAATATTCAACTTGTTTTTGTAACCCAACCAAAGGTGTATATATAAATTTTGGATACTTTGAACCTTTATCTTGCTTGACATCAAACCAATTTTGTTTTATTAACTCGTTGTCAATAGAATGCATAAACTTTCTATCATAAGGCCCGGCAACTTGTTTGCAGTAATTCTCATTTAGCTGCATATTAATTGCATGTTCACATAAATACATTATTTTCTGAAATTTTACATGACCGAATGTATTTTCATTGCATAGGTTCTTTGCAATCTCAGCTGCAAGTACAACACGTTTAAAATAGGTTTTCTTAGACTGCTCTTTCTTTACGATATGGTTGGATTTTTCTTCATTAGCAACGCTATTAATGATTGATTGAATATCAACACAACAACTCTTTATCTTATATTCATATTCAGAATATAAATTATCAAAAACAGCTAATTCCTTCTCAGTTTGGGGAAATTGAAAACCAACTGATTTAAATGCGAAATCTATTTCTTCGTCATCTATTTTACGCTTCGTAGCTTTCATATATAGTTAGGTATTCTTTGATTTTGTCTGAAACATCTTTTTTGTATGATCGAATGGTTGCTTGATTTACCCCCAACTCTTCTCTCAGTTTACACAACAACTCTCGTGGAAGTTTTTTGCCTGAATATTCGTATGAACTATAAGTCAAATAAATAATTTTGTGTTTTTCTGAGAGTGTTTCTAATGCGGCCTTAATTGCTTTTAATCTTATTTTGGAAAGCTGAACATCTACATTGTAATCTGCTTGATCATCAAGAATAGGCATTTCGGGCAAATCATAGACTAATTCCTCACTACCATCATATGGGGATAGCTTTAATCCATTTTTTTTATTGAAATAATCTGTTAGTTCATTTCTAGCGATACCATATAGATATAATATAACAGCTTTATCAAGATTCTGTTCTTTTTTCTTTTCAACATTGAACTTTGGATATCTCCAAAACTTTTTAAATACATTTTGTACAATTTCAATTGTTTCCTCTATATTGAAACCCCAGCTTCCACAAATTACCTCTGCTTTTTTTGTGACATCCCCTTCAAATCTAAATACAAATGCATGAAAAGCAGACTCTGAAAAAGAAATTTCCTTTGGATCTGTTCTTTTTTGAATCTGCTTAATAAGCTCAATTGTGGGTTTGTCTTTAAATTGTAACCAGCTTTGCATCTGCTTTCTATACATACTACTAAAAACCGTGGTAACGCTTTTAGTAGTTATTATGAAATGTTGCTACAAAAGTAACATTTTAGCTAAAATTTCAAGGCTAAAGTTGAGAAAAATTTAAAATTTAAATTCGTAGGTATGAAACAAGATTACCAGAACAACGAAGACCACGTTCTTCATCTCATTATTAATGAGAAAAATTACAAATGGGAGCAACAGTACATTACAGGTGCTCAAGTAAGACAATTGGGGAATATTCCTCAAAGTGATAAACTATTTTTGGCGATAAAACGTCCATGGGAGGATGAACCAATTATGGATGATACAAAAATTGATTTGGCAAGACCGGGAATTGAAAAATTTTATTCGGCTCATGTGGATGAGTTTAAGCCAATCACTATTATTGTAAATGGGCGACCAAAAGAATGGAATGAAAGGAAAATCAGTTATGAAGAGGTTGTAAAACTTGCATTCCCGAATGCTGTAGAAAATGAAGCTACTGTTTATACGGTAACTTACGCCAATGGACCAAAACAAAATGAAGAAAATTCAATGGTAAAAGGAGATGTTGTGTTTGTAAAAAATCAAATGGTATTCAATGTCACAGCAACTAATCGTTCGTAGTCCTGATTTGAAGCAACTCAGGGATGAAGGTTACGAAATTGAGGTAAAAGGTGGATATTTACTTATCCACCATATACCTTACGTAAACTCTTCAATAGAGGTTAAGTTCGGAACATTAGTTTCAACATTAACTATGAGTGGATCAAGGGTCGTTAGCCCAGATAACCATGTTATACACTTCATTGGTGAACACCCATGTGAAAAGGATGGGAAAAAGATGACTGGAATCCAACACACTACAGGGATTCAAAATTTTGGTAATGGTATCGTTGTTGACCATTCATTTTCCAACAAACCAAATGAAGGTTATCCTGATTACTATAAAAAAGTAACCAGATATGAAGAAATGATTTCTGCCCAAGCAAGGGCAATAGATAATACTGCTACGGCAAAAACATTTAAACCAATCATTGATTCTGAAGAAGAATCCGTTTTTCAATACATTGACACCAATTCAAGCAGAGCAAATATTAATTTGATCAGCGAAAAATTTGAAGGTCAGAAAATTGTAATTATTGGGCTAGGTGGAACTGGTGCATATATTCTGGATTTAGTGGCGAAAACTCCTGTTTCAGAAATTCATTTGTACGATGGAGATAAATTTCTAGTGCATAATGCATTTCGTTCGCCGGGTGCTGCGTCAATCGATGAACTAGATATGCTTCATAACAAAACAGATTATTATAAATCAGGCTATTCTAATATGCACAAACATATAATATCGCATCCTTATTATATTGACGAATTCAATATCTCTGAGATTGCAGGTGCTAATTATGTGTTTCTGGCAATTGATAAGGAGGCCATAAAGAAAACAATAATTGATTTTCTATTATCTCACGAAATACCATTTTTTGATGTTGGACTTGGAGTGAATACAGTTGATGATTGTTTAGTTGGAACTTTACGTGTTACAACAGGAACTAAAGATAAAAATGATCATTTAGCGAGTCGAATTTCTTGTGGAGATGATGTAAATAATGAATATGCTACGAATATTCAAATTGCAGATCTGAATTCTCTGAATGCAGTTTTAGCAGTCATTAAATGGAAAAAGCTATCTGGCTTTTATCAAGATTTGAAGCAAGAGCATAATACAAGTTATTCGATTAATGTTTCTCAATTAACTAATGATGACACTAACACATAGATTTGTAGAATATATTCCTGATGAAATTGAAGAAGGGATATTATATGTTTCTATTACATTTTGCACAGCCATACACAAATGCGTGTGTGGTTGTGGAAATGAGGTTGTAACTCCAATATCAAAGAATGGATGGAAACTTAGTTTTGATGGTGATAGCGTTTCGTTGACACCTTCAATAGGGAGTTGGAATTTGAATTGCAGATCCCATTATTTCATAACAAATAACAACGTAAGGTGGGCTCGTAGTTGGTTTGATTATTTCGATTTAAAAACAGATGCAAAATCTAAATCAGTCAAAAATTATCGGAAGAAAAGAAGGAAACGGAAATAATGAAATTAATCATTCACATAAGTATTCACCATAGATAAATCCCTGTACTTTGAAGTAGGATTTACTAATTAAAGTGTGACTTTCGAAGCAAGCCTAGTAATAAAACTCACATATTATCTATATACTTTTAGAGCAAGTTGCTCTAAAAGCAAGAACCATTCGACTTTCAGTATGAATATCAGTTGTTTTTTTGTCTCAGAAAGCCATAACTATACCAATTAAATCAAAGTTTCAATAAAAAGAATTTAGAAATTCAAAATAAAAAGACCTGATTTTCAGCTTATAATCAGGTCTTTTTATTTAATTTCATTACGATTATTTCTTCGATTCACTCAATGAGACTTTTCTGAATTCTTTCAGTAATTTCTCCAAATCCAAAGATGCTTTACGAGCACGAGTACCTGCTGCTTTGTTTCCTTTTTCGGTTTGCAAATCTGCATCTTTAGCAAATGCTTCAAATTCTCCTTTAATCTTAGCTACCAATTCTTCCATTTCTTTAATTTTGTTTAGTTTATAATTTAGCTACTTGTAAAGTCACAATTCCGGATGCAAATATAAACATTTCGGGATAATACCAATAAATATATTTTCAAAAGTTATCTCAAGCAGCTTAATTATGAATTTTTCATAAAGATTTTGCATTTTTCTTTACACGTTCTTTTGATCTGGAAAGATTTTCCGATTTTCTTTACACATTCTTTCAATATGGAAAGATTTCGCATTTTTCTTTACATGAAAAATAAATCATTTAAAAATTATGTCAACTTAAAATTTATTATAAAGCATTATTGAATTTTTATCCTTATGATATTGTATCTATTGAGTGAATCTGGGATTTTATTTTTATTTTTGCTCTCACTAATATAAACCTTAACTAAATGACCGCCCAAATCGGAGATCGCATTTTCATTGATAATAATGAGTACACTCTTGCTTGTGAACCTCTATCGAGCTATCTGTATGATAACAAAGTAGAAAAGTTATTTACTGCTGTAAATACAGCATGCTACAGAGGATACAGTGCAACATGGAAAATCGATGAAGGTAAAATTTATCTAATAGACATTCAATCTCCGAGTCAAATAAGAAGTAGGAAAGGCAATGATTCAGACGAACCAATTTCTGCCATGCAGAAGCTCTTTCCCGGACAATCTGAGGTATTTGCCCATTGGGTTAATGGAACGCTGAAAATTCAATCTGGAGAGCTATTGGAATACATTCATATGGGATATGAGTCAATCTACGAAACAAACATATATCTAAAGTTTGAAAACGGAATTTTGATTGAAGAAAAGACAGTCGATAATACACCAAAAGAATAAAGATACACAATGTTCACTATCACTAGGCTCAATAATGAGTTTCAATCCCTGGCAATAAAAAAATGCCGGGGATTTTTTTATTTGTCTGGTTTGAATCTGTACTAGTAAGAAGCACAACTTACAATTCGTAATTATTTATCTTATTTTACCCCGAAACAAAGTTAAACTATCTAGAAAAATAATCAATTTTCGAGCAAGATGGGGAAAATGCGGGGAAATTAACCTAATATAAAACAAAAACTCCTTGATAACACTTTGATTATCAAGGAGTTTAATTATTTAAAAAAGTGACCGCGACAGGATTCAAACCTGTAACCCCCACATCCGTAGTGTGGTACTCTATTCAGTTGAGCTACGCAGCCATTGCTTTGTTTTGCGAGTGCAAAGATAGCGCTATTTTTGGGTTTTACAAACAGTTTCCCGAAAAAAGTTGTGCCATACCAATCCCAAGCGGGTAATTTGCTGATTTACAAAACAGAAACGTCCCATATTTTAGCTTTTTTACGCTAATACGAAGTCTAATTGCTTCTTATCCAGATTGGCTTTAGCTACTTTTACCGTAATTTCGTCGCCCAATTGGTACTTTTTATGGTAGCGACGCCCTTCGAGGCAGTAGTTTTTGTCATCAAACGTATAATAGTCATCGTCCAAATCGCGGATAGGAATCATTCCTTCGCACTTATTTTCGACTAACTCCACATAAATACCCCATTCAGTAACACCCGAAATGACGCCATCGAATACCTGCCCGATACGGTCCGACATAAATTCAACCTGTTTATATTTGATAGAAGCCCGCTCAGCATTAGCTGCCAGTTGCTCCATGTCCGAACTGTGCTGACAATAATCTTCGTATTCCGAAGCATTCACACTTTTGCCACCTGCAGCATATTTTTCGAGCAAACGATGCACCATCATATCCGGATAACGACGAATTGGCGATGTAAAGTGCGTGTAAAAATCAAAAGCCAAACCATAATGCCCCATATTAGAAGTAGAATAAATGGCTTTTGCCATAGAGCGGATAGCCAGCGTTTCAATCAGGTTTTGCTCTTTCTTGCCCTGCACTGCATCGAGCAACGCATTGATTGAACTTGAAACTGCCGATTGCTTGCCCGACGTTTTCAGGTTATAGCCAAAACGCTTGATAAATACCGAGAAAGTTTCCAGTTTATCGGGATTTGGCACGTCGTGAATACGGTATACGAATGTTTTGGCTTTTTGTCCCTGATGAACACGACCAATATGCGTTGCCACCGTTTTGTTGGCCAACAACATAAACTCTTCAACCAGCTTATTCGAATCTTTTTGTTCTTTGAAGAATACCGAGGTCGGTTTACCCTTTTCGTCAATTTCGAAGCGTACCTCTACCCGATCAAAGGCAATGGCACCCGCGGCAAATCGTTTCTCGCGAAGTAGTTTTGCTAAGCGATCCATCGTCAGCACTTCTTCTTTATAATCGCCCTCACCGGTTTCTATAATAGCCTGTGCTTCCTCGTATGTAAAACGGCGGTCGCTGCATATCACCGTTTTGGCAATATCATAATGTTTGATCTCGGCCTTATCATTCAACTGAAAGATAACCGAATAGGTCAGTTTTTCTTCGTTTGGACGAAGCGAGCAGATACCGTTCGATAAATGTTCGGGGAGCATAGGAATGGTGCGGTCGACCAAATAAACCGAAGTGGCACGCTCCAGTGCTTCTTTTTCGATAATGCTATCCGGACGTACATAATGTGTTACATCGGCAATATGAACACCCACTTCCCAAAGTCCGTTATCCAGTTTACGCAACGACAACGCATCGTCAAAGTCCTTGGCATCACGTGGGTCGATAGTAAACGTAGTTATATTTCGCATATCAACGCGCTTGGCTATTTCATCGGGAGTAATTCCTGCATCCATTTTGTTGGCTGCCGCCTCCACATCGGCCGGATATTTATACGGCAATCCAAATTCGGCCAAAATAGCGTGCATTTCGGTAGTATTATCTCCTTTATCACCCAGTACATCAATCACTTCTCCTACAGGGTTTTTGGCGTTTGGTTCCCATGCCAACAATTTTACAACAACCTTCTGACCGTTCGTTCCACCATTCAATTTGTTTTTGGGAATAAAAATATCGTTGGTCATAATGCGGTTATCCAGAATCAGAAAAGCATAGTTTTCCGACACTTCCAACACACCCACGAAAGTATCCTGAGCGCGTTTGATAATCTCCACTACCTCTCCTTCGGGTTGTTGACCACGCCGATGGGCATACAGAAACACCTTCACACGATCCTTGAGTAACGCATGATTGGTTTTTCGCTCCGGAATAAACACGAGTTCACCGCCATCATCAGGAAGCAAATACGTTTTGACACCCTGCCGCTCAATAACTCCTTCGATATAACCACCGCGCGAATTGACCTTAAACTTGCCACGCGAAATTTCCACCAGAAAATCTTCATCTAATAGTTCGTAGAGTAATTGATTGATAAATACCCGTTGCGATTCGGACTTAATATCCATTAATGTTGATATCAGTTTGTAATTGAATGTCTTTTCGGGATTTTCATTGAAGATATTGATAATGTTCCGAACCAGTTCTGTTTTACGAACGCGGGTACTTGAGCCTGATTTCTGTTTCTTTTTGGCCATGGGATTATAAAATTAGAAAAATTGAACGGTTTAAACCCGTTTTGTGTCAATCGTTTTGGGAATCGTAAAAATGAAAGATGTGGAGAGCATCTTATCTCATGCAAATATACAACATTGCATTGATATGAATAGTTTTTTTGTAACGAATTCTTAATTTGATTGAAATTGATAAATTATTTGTACTTTCGCAATCCAAAACCAACTGAGTTGTAGACAATAATGAGAAAGAAAATTGCTTTTATCATAAACCCAAAGTCGGGAACAGGCAAGAAACATGATTTGCCGGGAATGATTCTCGAAGAATTGGATGCTGCTGTTTTTGAATCTCAGGTTATCGTCACACAATATCGTGGTCATGGCACTGAACTAGCCAAAGAATTTGTGGAACAGGGATTTGATATTGTTGTAGCAGTAGGAGGCGATGGAACTGTCAATGAAATAGGACGTGCTTTAACTCATACAAACACTTCGCTTGGAATTGTCCCTATTGGTTCAGGAAATGGATTGGCCCGCCATTTGGGCATACCCATGAACGTTCGAAAAGCCATTCAACAACTCAACCATTCCGAATCTATACTTATGGATTATGGCCTTGTAAACAATCAACCATTCTTTTGCACCTGTGGTACCGGCTTCGACGCTTACGTAAGCACCGAATTTGCCAAGGGCAAAAAGCGTGGTGTTATGAGTTATATCGAGAAAATTATCACCGGATACTTCAGTTACAAGTCACAAAACTACCATTTGATTGGACAGGACATCGACCTGAATGCAAAAGCTTTTGTTCTTACGTTTGCCAATGCATCGCAATGGGGAAATAACGCTTACATAGCTCCACAAGCGAGCGTGCAGGATGGAAAAATTGATATCTCCATCATGAGTAATTTTCCGGTCATTGCCATACCGACGTTGGCGTTACAACTCTTTGCCAAAACAATTGACAAGGATCTGTTTATGACAACCCTCAGAGCCGATAATATTACGCTTCAGCGCGAAGAATCGGGTCCATTTCACTTTGATGGCGAACCATACGAAGAAGGCAAAGAGATTATTGTAAAAACAGTTGCTGATGGCCTTAAGGTGCTTGTAAAAAAACGTTTTTAACGTCGAATTGAGGGTTCCGAAGTCAGTAATCAATACGAATGTAAGGCAGCTTCTTTTGTTTCTTCCGGATATTTCGGCAAAGTAATTCCACCCAGTTCAACGTTCTCAAAAGTTACATGTTCCGTATTGCGCATAATGTATGGAGTTTTACAACTCCTCAACTTAATGTTTTTCAGTGTAATGTCTTTCAACGGATATTTATCAATTCCTACCGCATAAAATCCACATTCACCCGAACGATCTCCCGTAACATTCTCAATCAGGAAGTTTTGAAAAAGCGTTGGGTGAAAGCCACCTCTGCTGCCATGATAGTTTGTCTCGAACCGAACCAATGCAGACCGAACGCTGTCAATTTCGATATTTCGAATCCACACATTGCGGATAAAGCCACCTCTGTCGAGATTGGATTTAAAATAAATACCACTCAATGAGTTCTTTATTTTGACGTTTTCCATAAACACATTCTGAACCCCGGCCGACATTTCGCTACCAATGCAAAGTCCGTTGCATTTTGAATTGAAACGACAATTGCGAATAACAATATTTTCAGTTGGCTGCCCTATTCGCCAACCATCCTGATCCCGTCCGGCTTTGATAGCAATGGCATCGTCACCCACATTAAACGTACAATTTTCAATCAATACATTACGGGTATATTCCGGGTCGCAACCATCATTGTTCAGGTTATTGCTGGTTGTTTCTACCCCACGAACAGTCACATTGTTGCAAAATACCGGATGAATAATCCAGTAAGGTGCATCGAGAATATGAATGTCCTGAACCAAGACATTTGAACAACCGAAAAATTCAATCATGCTGGGTGGTAAACGGGAATCCAAACCAAAGTTTCGTTGGTTCACAGGTACCTGATTGATACCCATTTGCCGGATTTTATCCTGCATGTTAGAACCTTGTGGTCGCCATGTGGCAAAACTGGTTGTGGCGCTACCATTCAATGTACCTTTGCCTGTAATGGCAACATTTGAGACGTGATAAGCATAAACCAGGGGAGAGTAGTTGAATAACTCCGTCCCTTCCCAGGTGGTAAGAACAAAAGGAGCATAATCCTGTGGCCTGGAGCTGAATATAATCTCTGCTCCATCAGCCAGATTCAGATTTACATTACTTTTAAGAATGATTGAACCTGCCACATAATACTTTCCGGCCGGAACAAGGACAATTCCTCCACGCGCATTGCTGCAAGCAGTTATAGCATTGTTTATGGCCACCCGCGAATCGGTAATACCATCATTTATAGCTCCAAAATCGAGGATATTAAACTTCTTATCGGGGAAAGCAGGTGCAACAATATTTTTGAGAATACTTTTCACATCGATTATTGGGCTCTTGGCAGAAGCTGATATGGAAGCAGCAATTATAAGTATTACTGAAAATGCAATGCGTTTCATCATTTAATATTTGAAGATTGAGTAAGCAAAACTACTGATTATTTTTTAGTATTCCACACTTAATCTAAAAACAAAAAGAGTTTCTCCGGTAATTGGAGAAACTCTTTTTGTTTTTATTTGAACTTCTAGTTAATGAGAACTTTAGTTGTTTTGTTTCCTGCGGCAGACCGGGCCTTTACAATCCAAATCCCCCTGGCAAGAGAAAAATTCACATCTACATTTGTATCAAATGCTTTCAACTTTGAGCCATCAATGGCATACACATAGATGTGAGTGTCCGTATTTACATTGGAAATAAAGATTTGGCTCCCCTTTGTATTAATCTGAACCAAAGCTGCGGGTTGTAATGCCGATAGTGCTGTGCTTAAACCACCTGATTCCAGTGCGATGTACGTAGGAATCGGATCCCAGTTATCTGTGCCTTTCGTAAAATTGAATGTATTAATAGCAGTAGCATCAGTCAGAGTGGGAGTTGATAAAACAGTAGACCATGCAGCACGACTTGACTGATTATTTTCTCCCGATAATTCGATTGTACCATACTCGTAACATTTATTGGAAGTACCGCTCAGTGTATTTAACCAGGCTTCTGGTGCAATAAGTGACTTGCCTGCAAATGAAGGATTATTTGTAGCTTCGATTGTCGTGTTATAGAAAACAACTTCACTGGTGGTAGCGGCCCATGGACGACCAAACTCTCCCGGTTTTGAAAGGTAAGTTGAAGCAGTCTCAGTTCCGGGCTTAGCTGAAGTAACTGTACAACCATACATCAGGTATCCCCGGGCTGTTGTTTGCTGAGCTGCGGTAATATAAGCCACGTCGGTATTTGTTTCGCTTGTATTCATTGCCAAATCGCTCATATAAGCAACCAATGTCATTCCACCGAAAATATAATCGGTACCACCCATCAATGAGCCTTTATAACTTACAACACGAGCACCTTCAGCCCCATAGAATGAATCCTGACGTCCTACCACACGGCATTTGTAAAGGACACTCTTATCTCCACTTTTAGTATAAGCAATAGCAGCTGCTCTTTCTACAAAACTTTTGTTTTGAACAGCCACACTCCCCAGGGTTGTTGGGCGTGTTCCTTTTCCAGCCGAAACCCATTCAACAACCACATCTTCCGACTCTTTCTTTGATACGTATTGGTTGTACGAATTTTCAAAAATAATGTTTTGAGCCTGAAAACCTGCTGCAGAAACAATTACGGTGGCATTCCAGTACGAGTTATTAGTTGTTCCGGCACCTGTATTAGCATAGTTTGTATAACCATTTTCTTTATTCACGCGCAATGCATCGGCACTCCAGCGTTGGTTTGTACCCATACTGTAATAATTATATCCATGCCCATAATAGGATGTTATTCTTACAGCATTAGCATCAATATTCACTCCCTGACCAAGTAAACCGATAGATGGTGTTGCAGAAGCATTGATAAGCGACACACTATCAACATCCACCACCAACATTTCCTCATAATTACCCGGATCTATCATTATCTTTACACGCTCTCTGGCAGGTCGAACCATTGCACGAACTGCTGCCAGCGCATCATTTACTGATTGATAGTTTTTATCCGGACCAACTGTGATTGTTGCTACATACGGTATTGTATTTACAACTGTAACATCAGTAATATAGGTTGTTCCGCTAACATTGGCAATTGTAACAACCCCTGCAGATGATCCGGGATAAGTATATTGTGCGGTTTCGAGTAAAGTTGTACTATTGCTGGCTGTTGTAATGGCCGTTCCACCTTCAACTGTAAAGTTAGCTGAATAATAATACGTAACTATTACCTTTTGCCCTGGGGTAACAGGTACCTTCACTGTTGCTGTACCACTTATTACCAAATGACCCTTAGCTATTTCATTCGAGGCAGTTCCTGTAAACAACATTCCTTTGTACGAAGTGGTAGATGTTGTGATTGTAGCATCGTCAAACGACCAGTTTGTTACAGGAGAAAATGCCAGTGTTTTCGAAGTTGCCGCACCGTTAACTTTCAAATTCGATGTAAGTGCCAGCTGGAGTGGGTAAGCATCTAAACCGCTACAAGCTATCGAATATGTTCCATCGCGCAACAAAACCTGAGTTCCCGGGGCAAATGTATATGTGTAGCCCGATTCGTTCAGATTCGTGAACGTTGTTGTGAGAGCTGCTTGCTGAGAAGCATTCAGCGAAGATGCATCGATCGTTACAGCATATACAGGTTTTGGAGCAAAAACGATATCTTTTGTTACAGCTGCCTGAGCCACAACGATTGCATTATCTGAAATAGCATAATCATTTACTCCTTTCGCAGCAACAATATAACTATTATTGGCTTCTAACTGAACTGTATATGTTGCAGCAGCAGTATTGATTACTGGTTCAGGGACATAACTTGAGGCTAGTGCAGGAGTAAATGTCAAGCTAAGTTTGGATATAGAAGTTCCCAAGCCGGAAATAGCTCCGCTAACTGTAAAGAGACTCACTTTTTTGATAGAGAGATCAAATGGAACAGAAGCATCAGCCACTGCCACTGCTTTTGTAGTTGTAATTACATACCCATTTGCATTTGCCATACTTACTGTGTAGTTATAGCCCGAAGGTACAGTAACGCTATAGGTGTTATCGTTTGCTACTGTTGCCGTCCATGATTTACCTGCAGCATTTGTATACGTAATTCCGTATCCGGCAGGAATATCAGCACCTTCAGTTGTGTTGATTGTACCGGTCATTATTTTGTAAGTTGCAGCTTTGCGGAGAATACGAAAATAACTCGGTTTGCCCGATGAATCATAAATCTTATAACTTCCGGCAGTTTTAGCCACAAACTTCAATGGCACTATGTCAGTAGCTGTAATATAAGAATCAGCCTGGCCTGATAACGAATTTGTAAAATTAATTTTACCCGCAGCGTCCGCCCGTGCAACAACTGTTACCTCGTCATCCTCATTCAATACAAAAGTAAAATATCGTGCAGGAGTAGTTGTACCGGCTCCGTTCTGATACAAACGACCAGTATAACCAACAGCACTTGCTATGTTAGTATCATAGCGGGTCAATGCAGTATTAGTCGTTCTTAAGCGGTCGTTTGAACCACCTGTCCAGCTCAATCCGCCAACAGATGCGAAACTGGCCGGAAAAACATTAGTTGTTGATACAGAACCCGGAGTAATAGTACCGGCATACCAACCATTAATGACAGCAACTGTGAGTTGATTGTTATAAACAGCAGCATCGAGCTGCTCAGCACCAAAATCCCATGCATCAATCAAAGCTGTTGATGATTGAGAACGGGTATTCGTTTTGCCCACCTGCCCGTAAGCGTGACTCAAAGTCACAAACAGGGCAATTAAGAAGTAACATGTTTTTTTCATACGTGATTAAATTTATTGTATTTATAGATTAAGACTTTGGACATGAGAATGAACCCCACTAAATTCCGGAGTTGATAAACTATACAAATGTAGATGGTCTTAATTTATTCAATGTGTAAAAATCACCTTAAATTGTGGATATTTAAACGGCAAAAAAATAGCATTACCCCTTGGAGGATAATGCTATTTTATGAAGTGGACAAATGTGTATTTTAGTCGATGCTCAGGAGTCTGCCGGTTTGCGGATCTATCTGAACTTTTACTTTCGCTTGTTTGAAAAATTCATCGTACAACGGAACTGTAACCCCAAACTGAGGAACTTCAAATTTTTCTGAGTACACTGTATTTATACCGTTGCTGATTGATACATTGGTAGTTGCAGGCAGGATATAATAAAGTGCCGGTTTGCCTTGTTTGGCCTTTGGATCGGGTGCGACAGTTTTGATGACCGAAGGAGTTATTGTGATAAAATAAGGATCACCGCCTAAATCATCGGTTGCCACAACACCGCGCAGAGCTGATAGTCTGAATATAACTTCGTTCGACATGGCTTTTGCAGGTGTTATACTGATTCTACGGGTTTGCGTTTCGGTAATTGTTTTACCAACGAACAAATCAGTCAGGTCGCGTTCCATTTTATTCATCCCATCCAGCATCGATTTAAAAGAAGCACCATCAGCTGGCATTTTCTCTACATCGGCTGTGAGCAGGCTCATGCGGCTTTCGCGAATGCGGTAAATTTGTTTGGCAGCACCCTCGGCCAGTTTAGCTTCCGATCCGGCCATCATATATTCTTCGCCCAAGGGCAGCAGATTAGCTGAACCTGCACTTTCTTCAACCGTATTCTTAATCAGGTTCTTGATAATAGTTTTTTCATTCAACGCCACATTCACCCCACAAAGTATCCCTTTTGAGTTTACTGTCAGGTGGTTTGTTTGCAGGTCTTTTGTTGGAACAAACGAATAAGTACGTGTTGAATCGGCAACAGCCTGAGCTGTTACTTTAATACCTTTCAGCCGGTAAATTGTTTTTTCCTGGGTAATTACATTGGTTGTGGCCAGGTAACGCTCCGAATACCGGTAAAACATACCCGGCTTTTGTGTTACCTTTTCCGTTTCCACTTCAATGCTGAACTGGGTTTTGGGTAATGAATAAACCAAAACCGACTCTCCCGATGTGAGAGAAAAGGACTGAGCTCCTGCAAACAAATTAGCTATCAGCAGAAGCGACAATATAATTATATTTCGCATAATCAATACTATTTCGTTATTTCTTTTTGGCAGCAGGTTTTGCTTTCGCCTTTACTTTCGCTTTAGGCTTTGCCTTTATTTCCTTCTCGGCTTTTGCAGGTTTAGCAGCAGCTCCTTTACGTCCGAAAGGTTTCTTTTTGTTTGCTGCCTCCGGCTGAGCGGCAATCAGTTCCTGGCATCGCTCAAGTGTAAGTGTCAATGGATCGGTTCCTTTTGGGAAGATCTTATAATTGACCTTATCGCAGGTGAAATAAGGTCCAAAACGACCGTTCAATACCTGTATCTCGCCGTTTTCGCCCAGGGTTTGAATAACCCGGTTCCTTTCAACTTCGCGTTTTTCTTCAATAATCTCAATGGCACGTTCTGTTGTTACTTCCATCGGGTCATCTGTTTTTGGCAACGAATAGAAGGTAGAATCGTGACGGATATACGGACCAAAACGACCGATAGCCACTGTCATTACTTTGCCTTCGAATTCACCCACCTGACGTGGAAGCTTGAACAATTCCAACGCTTCTTCCATGGTAATGCTTTCGATAGATTGCGATTTCAGAAGCGAAGCAAACACTGGTTTCTCTTCTTCTTCCACAGTCCCAATCTGAGCCAACGGACCATATTTCCCAATTTTTACCGAAAGTTGACGACCACTCGTTGGGTCAACACCCAGGATGCGTTCGCCCACCTGACGTTCGGAATTTTGCATGGTATCCAGCACAATCGGATGGAACGCTTTATAGAATTTATCAATGGCAACCGTCCATTTAATATCTCCATCGGCAATGTTATCAAATTCCTTTTCAACCTCAGCCGTAAAGTTATAGTTCAGAATGCCCGGGAAATATTCAGTCAGGAAGTCGTTTACCACTGTACCTATATCGGTAGGGAACAGTTTCGATTTTTCGGCTCCTGTATTTTCTTCTTTTATCTTATCGGTAATCTTTCCTGCTTTCAGTTTGAGTACATTGTACTCACGCTTTTCGGCCGGACGATCGCCCTTTTCAACATACAAACGGTTTTGGATGGTAGATATTGTTGGCGCATACGTCGACGGGCGACCAATTCCCAACTCTTCCATTTTACGAACCAAACTTGCTTCGCCGTAGCGCGGTGGTTTTTGCGAGAAACGCTCCTGAGCAACTATTTCGGTATAGTGAAGCGTTTCGCCATTCTTCATAGCCGGCAACAGCGATTCGTTTTCAGCATCCGTTTCGTCGTCGGTCGATTCCATGTATACTTTCAGGAAACCGTCGAACACAATTACTTCGCCCGAAGCCACAAACTGGAGTTTGCTTCCCGAAACACTTATATAGATGGATGTTTTTTCCAGTTCGGCATCCGACATTTGCGACGCGATTGTACGTTTCCAAATCAGTTCGTACAAGCGCTTTTCCTGCGAAGTTCCGTCCACGGTGTGCGCATTCATATACGACGGACGAATGGCCTCGTGCGCTTCCTGAGCTCCTTTGGATTTGGTGTTGAACTTGCGGATATGCACGTATTTTTCGCCTGCCATGCTGATAATTTCAGCTTTGGAAGTACCCAGTGCCAAATCCGACAGGTTCACCGAGTCGGTACGCATGTAGGTAATCTTACCGGCTTCGTATAGTCGCTGTGCCACCTGCATAGTTTGCGCTACCGAAAATCCCAGCTTACGGGCAGCTTCCTGCTGTAGCGTTGAAGTGGTGAATGGTGGTGCCGGAGATTTTTTGGCCGGCTTGGTTATAATATTGTCAACGCTGAATTGTGCGCCGTTGCATATTTCAAGAAATGCCTCTGCTTCGGCTTTAGTAGCAAAGCGTTGTGGAAGTTCTGCTTTCAGTTCCACCGGTTTGCCGTTAGCATCCACCGATGTAAACACAGCACTAACCCGGTAATTTGCTTCTGCCGTAAACTGATTAATTTCTCGTTCGCGCTCCACAATCAGGCGAACAGCCACCGACTGTACACGGCCGGCCGACAAAGACGGACGAACTTTGCGCCACAAAATTGGTGAAAGCTCGAAACCTACAATGCGGTCGAGCACACGGCGTGCCTGTTGCGCATCCACTAGGTTTACATCTATGTCGCGGGGATGTTCGATAGCATGAAGAATCGCATCCTTTGTAATCTCGTGAAAAACAATGCGGCGTGTATTTTCTTTTTTGAGTTTCAGCTCTTCGTACAAGTGCCAGGCAATGGCTTCTCCCTCGCGGTCCTCATCGGAAGCAAGCCAAATCGTTTCCGAATCCTTCGTTGCTTTCTTCAGCTCGGCAACTAATTTCTTCTTGTCGGTTGAAACCACATAATCCGGTTTGTAATTATTTTCGAAATCAATTCCAAGACCCTTTTCAGCCAAATCGCGGATATGCCCGAAACTGGACATTACCTGATAGTCTTTTCCAAGAAACTTTTCTATGGTTTTTGCTTTGGCAGGGGACTCTACTATGACAAGATTTTTTGGCATAAAACGATTAGTTAGGTGTATGATGGTTCAAATCGGGTGCAAAATAACAAAAACATGTAGGTACGAGCCAAATTTTCAGCACATTATTTTTGTTTTTTATTAAATAAAGGCTAAAATAAGGTCTAAATGTCAAACTTTCTCCTATTTCGTAGGTATTTAGGCTTATCGGCAAATCAATTTTAGCTTATTACGGAATGCTGAAGTTATAGATAAAAATCAGAAATTTAGTTGTCGTCATTCTGCATTGATAACTTACTTCAACAAAATGGTCGTGTACATTCGCGCAATACATACTTTTATTCACGTAATACATACTTTCATTCGTATAATTGAATATTTCATTCATGTAATTAAATAATTAGTTCGTGTAATTACATATTTCATTCGCATAATACATATTTACATTCTTATTTTTTACTATTTCATTCACGTTTTTATAGGTTTATATTCCGCAATAGCATCTTTCGTTTGCGAAATAGCCTTAAAAACATTTGCAATGAATATGTAAAACAATGAAGAACCCTTTTCATTGCGTAATGTATCATCTTTTCACTTAAAAGAATTATATTTGCATGGAAATATGGGAGGTGGGCAGTGGGTATAAATATTGAAAACAATGATTATGGTTTATATAATTAGAAGATTCTTTGCTATTTACATTGATGGCGTTATAATCTTAGTTCTGACAAACTGCGTAGAGATATTCGAACAAGTATATAACGGAGTTGAAATTTCCAACGTACAAACTCCACAGTTAGATAATCTTCTTATACTAAGTATTTATCTTGTTTATTTTTGTTTCGCTGAATATTATTTAAGTCGTACATTAGGAAAGAAACTGCTGAAACTAAAAATCATTGAGTATCAAAAATCAAAAGGGATGTTGCGGTTAAAACAAGTTTTAATACGAAATCTAGTTCGCTTAATTCCAATTGATCCATTTTCGATATTTTTAAATGAAGAGCATCGTATGTGGCATGATTTAGCTTCAAAAACGACAGTTGTAGATGCAAGAAAGAGTTTAAAGTAAAATTTGATTGATAGAGTGAAGCTGTTGGAATAACCGGTTTGTAATAAAATAAGAACATAATGAAAACAAAATTATTAATTCTAAGTTTCGTTACACTTACTCTTGCATCTTGTATACAGCACGATGCAAAATTTTATATTGCCCGTGGGAAAAAAATATCGAGAAAGGATATTTAGAATTGGCTCTTAAAGATTTTACATCGGCAATTAAAGTTGACTCTACAAATGAAGAGAGTTACTTTAATCGCTCTATTTGTTATTACAAGCAAGGTAAATTTGATCTTGCAATTGAAGATATGACTACCGCAATAAAGATAAACTCAACAGATGATCTTGCATATATAAATCGAGGATTAATGTACCATGAGCAAGGTGAATTAGACTTGGAGATATCTGATTATACTTCTGCAATAAATATTAACCCCAAACTGCAAGAAGTTTATTATAATCGTGGAAATGCATATCTGGACCTTGATAAACCTGATTCAGCTATCAATGACTACAGCTCTGAAATTAAGAATAGTCCCAAGGATATTAGAGTTTTTACCAACAGAGGAAATGCATACAAGAAGTTAGGTAAATTTGAATTGGCTATTAGCGATTATAATACGGCAATTCAAATTAATCCAACTGAAATAGTAACGTATCTGAATAGAGCTAGTTTGTACGGACAAATTCTAAATAAGAATGAATTAGCATTCAGGGACTATAACACTGCAATTAAAATCGACTCACATAATCCCATAATATATTTAAATAGAGGAGCACTTTATAAAAAACTAGAAAAAAAAGAATTGGCTATTTCTGATTACAAAAAAGCTGCTGATTTAGGAGAGAAAGATGGAAGTAGATATTTAAAACAATATTTCAAGATTAATTATCCTGCAAAAAAATAGTTGAATCTATCTAAACTTCATTGCGGCATAGACAACAAAAGCAGATGGTTTCATCTGCTTTTGTTGTCTATATAATATCGTATTCTTTTAAACCAAATTCACGAACACTCCCGGAATTACTCTCCGACCTTGCGGATATACCAATCATTAAGCGAGATAAGTTATCGGAATGAATGGTCATTTATTGTTGAAAAATGAAATTATCCTTTTGTTTTCTGTTTCCTTATTTTCATACATTTGCCCATACAAATAAGTTGATTTTTTACATAAAGTAAAAAAAATGCTCTCGTACTATTTAAATCAAAAAAAATGTGTAAAAATCAATCACTAAGCCTGCTTACAATCTCATTACTCTTCGCCAGTTACCTACTTGCTACAGAACCTGTCAAAAAACCTATAACTGAGTATAATGATTATACTAATAATATAAGCAGTCCTTTATCTATTCGACAGAAGAACAACACAACTCAATACGCCCGGTTCTTAAATAACTCGAAATGGTTTGTTGTTTGGAGTACATGGGAGGGTTATCAGAGTAGATACATTTTTTGCAATGGCGATACGGCTATTAATGGGAATACTTATCAAAAAGTATTTTTGATATATATAAAAATACCAAATCATTTAGTTGATCGCTATGTGGAATATGACCATGAGATTTTATATACCCTACTACGAGAAGATGTTGAAACTAAGAAAGTTTATAGAATGTCAAGTACAAATTATGAAAGTTTGCTGTATGATTTTTCTTTAAATATTGGTGACAAACTACCTTCGAATGTAAGTTACACACTGTCAGGTATCGACTCCATTGAAACCAGTTCGGGTAAGCATAAGCGTTTTACGTTCCAAAGCGAAACTGGTAAGCCGGTTTATTGGTACGAAGGCATCGGCAATCCCGCAGACCCTTTTGCTAGTTACTCAATCCTTTCTTCAACATCAGAATATACGCAACTATTTTGCATGTATCAAAACGACAGCACCATATACGAGAATTGCCGGTTGGCAGATGTAAACTGTGCTCATTATATACGGTTGCAAACTGCGTTGCCTAAAGTGGGAGATGTGCCTGAGATGATTTACCCGAACCCTACAAGTGGCAAAGTACGGATAGTTACAGGCACGATGTCTGTATATTCGGTGAATATAAGCGATGCATTGGGAAGGGTTGTGCAAGTGGTATCGGGCAGCCGCGAAAATCCGATAACAGAATTTAATCTGTCGGGCTACAGCAATGGAATTTACTTCTGCACACTTCACACAGCCTCGGGCAGCAGGGTGTATAAGGTGCTGAAAAGGCGATAGTGTTTATAAAATCCCGCTCACTTTGCCTACAGTAGAGTTTCTATTTGTCCCAAATGAGAATATATTGAATATACCCGGAAGAGTTGGTATATATCATCTCATATGTAGGGACAGGATAGCAACCTGTCCCTACGCATAGAATGAAAACTGATTATTATTCTTTTTGTTTCCTTGCTCTGCGGCGTTTAATCCATCTCCAGATGAAGAGAACGCCAGGTATAATCAAAATTAAGTACGGCCATGATCCAAAGAATTCCAAAATAAAGTCAACCAATCCGTACCAACCATCAGCAACCGATTCTTTGAGTTTTTCCCAGAAACTATCCCTCTTAGCAGGTTTGAAAGTGAAGTCTTTCTCGGTGGAAATGGTCATATTTAGTGTGCTGTAATCTACACAACTATTCAGATAGCGTAACCTGCCTTCGCTGCTTTCAATTTCTTCTTGCAACACCCGGATAGATTCTTCAATTTCGATAATATCTTTTACCGAATTAGCTTTCTTCATGATTTCATTATACCTTGTCAGGGAATTGCGCTTGCTATTAATCCGTGTATTCAAATCTACAAATTCTTCGGTAACGTCGCGTGCCTGAATTTCTTTGTAAAGCACTTTTGCACTACCTTTTTCGGCAAAACTCACAAATCGTTCGAAGTTCACAACCGGAATACGGATAACAAGTTCGTAACCCGATTGGTTATCCGAGTTTTTCAGGTTTTCGTTGGCATAGTAACCGCCAGTAGATTTTACCAGTGAATCGATTTGTTTTTTCGCAACTTCCAGATTAGTTACTTGTAAACCTAAACGTCCATCTTTTATAATTTTGTTTTTGATCACTTCGGATTTTACCTTGTCGGGTACAACCACTGGTTCCCCGTTTTCAGCCGTTACAACTTCTTTTATATCGGCAATGTCTTTGCCATTCATGTCATCAGAACCCTGAACGGTTGCAATTGAAACATCCGATGAACGGAGTGCCGGTGGAGCTTCTACTGATTGTACTTTCCTTATATGTTGATCCTGTACTTCATTTGATTTTAAACTCATGAGTGTCGTAACATTTTCTTCTGTCTGTTTTGGCTCTTTAGTACAGGAAAAAGACAATAAAACAATTAGTAATAGATAGGCTGATTTCTTCATAATGATTGATTTTAAAATTGTTTGTATTTCTACTATTATGGATTGAATGCTACTCAAGTCTAAATTTGATTGGCATTGTATACCAAACGCTCACATTTACACCATTTTGTTTTCCCGGGATAAACCGGGGTAACGATCTTACAACTCGCATGGCTTCTCTATCACAACCAGCATCGAGTGATCTCAATATCTGTGGGTTTTCAACGTTGCCGGTTCTTGTAACAACGAATCGAATAATCACTTTACCTTGGACGTCATTATCTTGCGCAATGGTAGGGTATTTCAGATTTTTTGTAATGAAATATTTTAATTCTGACTCACCACCCGGAAATACGGGCATTTGTTCTACAACGTCATAGATCTTATCTTCATCCGTAGTGATTTCCTGTTGGTACGATTCCGGAGAATAATTGCTATTATTCGGATCAGGCATCGGCATTTCCTTAATTAAGGGTGAATTATCGCTTGGCTTATATTTGTGCAGGCAGCCTGTGAGTCCTGTACCTGCAAGTATAAGACACATATAAATAGCTAACGTGTTGAATTTGATTTTCCTGTTCATTACATTCAGGACTAAATGGGTGAAGAGTTAATACTGCGTTTATGAATTAACGAGCATATTTTGCATTTAGTATAAATAATGTTTAATAGTATGTGCAAATAATAAAAACAGGCAAAGTATATGTTGGGTTACCTTCCGTTATTGTAAAGTGGGCATTCAACATAATTTAAAACGCGCCAACCGAAAAAATCAGTTGACGCGTTTTAAATATCATTATGTTGGGGAAGTTTAAACGATTTCGGCAAAGTCGGCAATATGATTGTCGACATAAGCGGCAATAAGGGCTGTTTGTTGTTCTTCGATATCGAAATAGATTTCCTCTAAATCGTCGAATGCTTCAAAGTCAACATAGAGTGCATTGAATTCCTCATCGGTTGTTTCGCGCTCCAATGCGGCCTTGTTGGGGTCGTAAATTTCCTTGGCACGGTAAATCAGTTTGGCCAATTCGGCTGCACCAAATTGCTTGATAGCTTTTGCAAACGGATTTTCGAAAATATAACCGCCATAACCATTCTGAATGAGTTGCACAAATCCGCCATCGCGCATTTCAGTGCAGAAAAAATGCCAGGCCAACAAGGTATGTTGCGAACCGTTGAGCAGGGGCATAGTTTCGGCATTCAGATTTCCACCAATCGTTTCCAGATAAGCATCTGTAAATACCTGTAGGAATTCGTCCATGCCCTCTTCGGCCGCAGCAGCTAATACGCTGTCTTTAATTTGAATCATATTTGTTAGTTGACAATTGAAAGTTTATAGTAGCACATCCGAACTGTAAGCCGGCATTTCAATCTTCAGTTTTCCGTTAGAAACAGAGAAGTGATGCTTGAAAGTGGACCCAAAAGTACTTGATTTTAGCGAGGCAGGCAAGGATACTTCAATAGTTTTTGCTTTGGACGAATTATTAATCACCACAATGGCCTCTTTATCGAAGTACTTGCGGGCATATACCCAACTGTCGCTTGTGGTTTTGATATTGATAAAATCGCCATACAGAAGTACCGCATTACTTGTGCGCAAATGTGCCAACGTAGAAACGCTTTTCCAAAGTTTCGCTTCGCGGTTATTCCATCCATCAAAACGCATCATACGGCGGCAATCTGGGTCGTTAGCTCCTGTCAGTCCAATTTCGTCGCCATAATAAATTACGGGAATACCCGGAATAGTGAGGTTGAAGGTATGCATCAACAGCAATTTATCGTAAGCAGTAGAATCAGTAATACCAATCACACGGTTCCAACCTGCTGCTTTGGAATCTTCTCCAAACTTCAAATCGCCCGAAGCAAAAGCCATAAAACGTGGTTTGTCGTGATTGCCGGAAATATTCCCCATCAGGTTATGACCGCCATAGGTATATAAACTAGCATTCAGAATGGTTTGAACCTGTTGCAAATTGCTCCCTCCTACTCCGGCAAAAGTGGTATTTGCCACATCATACACATTAAAATCGAATTGTCCGTCGAGCATTCCGGTTGTGAGGTAGCTCGAAATAAGTTTGGGACTTCCGTATGTTTCACCAATCTGATACAGGCTTTTACCCTGATTTTGTTTTTTAATTTTCAGAGTCAGTTCCCGCCAGAATTGCTCGGTAATGTGCTTGCAGGCATCGTGACGGAAACCATCCAGATTGAATTCTTTTAACCAGAACATGGCCGAATCGGTCATCATATCCACCACTTTTGGATTCGATAAATCGAGCGTTGGCATAAAGGTATCGAACCAGGTTGTTAGTCTGTGATCGTCCCAACGCTCCGTATTCAGAGTTCCATCGGGCAAATACAACGAAGTGGCATATTCCGGGTGCTGTTTGTAGAATGGATGCTCGTTGTGTACGTGGTGAGCAACATAATCAAGCAACACATTGATGTTGTTTTTATGAGCAACGCCTACCAAGGTCTTGAATTCGTTGTTCGTTCCAAAACGAAAATCAACTTTAGACGACGAAACAGGCCAGTAACCATGATAACCCGAGAACTTTGTTTTAGCCGGTGCATAATAGCCGTAAGGCGTTGTTGGATTTTGGTTCAGCGGCGAAATCCACAAGGTATTTGCTCCCAGCTTTTCAAAATAACCATCTTCAATTTTTTGCTGCAATCCGGCCAAATCGCCACCCCAATAATCTACTTTGTGATTCACATCGGGACGATTCATGGGATGATCATTTGATTTATCACCATTCATAAACCGGTCTACCAGCATAAAATAAATAATCTGAGCCTGTTTGTCGGAACGCGTCAAATCCTTTGCTTTAGTCAGCACTTGTCCGTTTTCAAGCGGAATCAGCAAATCATTGCTGACCCCGTACTTATTACTTGCCCAAACACGAATAAACGAACGGTTCAGTTTATGGGCTTCGGCAGGAATATCAAACGTTATTTCGTCCGAACCGGCATCGATAAAACGTGCCGGTAACTGGAAATTTTGCCAGTAAACAAATACTTCTTTGGCCTTGTTTTCTACTGACAACGTAATTGTTTTGCTGCTGAAACGTTCTGTATAAAGTCGGGGGAATTTATCATTTTTTCCTTCAACCTGCATAATCGAATTGAATTTACCATATCCGTTGTCTACTTTATTCGGATTGGTCGGGTCATGATTTTGAACACCATCCAAAGCCAATTGATACAAATAAGTACCGGGACTGAGATTCAAAGTCACTTCGTACAACCCTTTGTCGTTCAGTTTCAAATCGGGTGTTGCCGAAGCGGTCCAATCGTTCATCTGTCCGGCAATTTGAACATTCGCATACTGTTTCCCCTGCGGATCGAATGTAAATGTGTAGTCAATTTTATCCGTTCGGCGGCATGGAATAGAATAAGGAGTATTTTTCACCCACAATTTCACATCGGCAAATGCTTTCATTTTGGATGATGCAATAATATCCACTGTCTTTTTATCGGCAGATACATTAAATTTCAGTTCGTTGGAAGAACTTGTAATTGAATCTACATCAGCAGGATTCAGAATAAAGTCCTGGACATATACGATATTATCACCGATATTGAGGGTCAATAAAGAATTCAGATTCTTATTATTGTCCGATTGCGTCGGGAAATTCAGTTTTGGCTGACAAGCCGTCAGGCCCAGAAAAAGTACGTAGACTATAAATAAGTGCGTGCGTTTCATAAATATGTTCTATTTGAGGAATATTGTTGCGTGTAAATTTGTGATGGTTATGCTATCCGATTGGGGCGTGTAAAATCCATTCAGGTTATTTATAATCAACATATAACCCGAGCCGGTTAATGACAATTCGGACAAAGAATATTCCGTTCCTTTTTTATTCGAATTAAATATCTTTTTCAATTGCTGTTTCAACGGAATGGAAATAGCATACTGCTTATCTGTTGGTTTTGAAATCAAAAGTGCATTTTTGTGGTATTTCACAACAAAGTCCTTGCCCTTATAAACCTCTTCGGTGTCGTTTTCCCGTCGAATTCGCAGATAGGAACTATAATCCTTAATATCAATACTTGCCTCATTAAATGGTAGCGAAGCATTAAAATATTGTGTATCCGTGGGATTTCGGGAACGGTTATTACCGGACAAATACTTTTCATTCAGACCCAACTTTTTGTCGATGTCCGATGAACTCAACTTCTGTATCGAATCTTTGAAAAAACGTTGAATGTTCTCCGGACCAAAGGTTTCAATCGTATAATGAATTTTCCCCGACAATCTTACTGTTGTAAGTGAATCGATTTTAATCGCATTATTCGTGTTATCAATCACTTTTCCATTTTTCAATAGCTGAGATTCGGTGAGTAATTGTTTCACGTCTCTTATCATCGAATGTTTTGTTATGCTGAAAACACTCAAAGGCCCTATAGATGAAAGCAAAAGTACAGTTGCAAAAGATACAATAATCCATTTCAGATGATTGGCTTTTGAAATAAACAGATAAATACTGATTCCATAAAGCCAGAAGTTCAGCAACATCACATAAAGCCGGTTCACTGTCAGGCCATAATCGTCCAACCGGCGGAAAATACCAATTGTCATCAACACCAAAAGCGGGAATAAGAGCAACGGGAAGTTCCTTGAAAGAAAGTTTACGATCTTATTTTCTTTTTCCAACCGCAGTGGAAACAGAATGAGCATACACAAAAAACCTCCGAGTCCCAATACTGAAACCAATGTTGATACCCAACCGTTCGGAAGCTCCCATTTAAATATTATCTGGAGAAGATATACATACAAAATTAATGTGTAAAGAGCCAGAATGGGCAATAAGATATACAGACCAAGAATTTTGAGAAACTTCTCAAACGTATATTCCTGTTTCCGCTTTTCTGTTTCATCGGGAATGTTTGTCAGGAAATAAATGGGTGCAAATATGGCATAGCAAATTACAGCCAGGTTTTGATATACTTCGTGCTGCACATCAATTTTGAACAATTCTTTCAACGATAATACTGCCAGACTCAAACCCAACATCAGCACCTGTGCGAAAATAAAAGTTATAACCAACTGAAGAATATTCGTTTTACCGAATTCCCAAAAGGAAATATCGTTGTTTTTCTTCAAAAACGAAACAACGAATGTCGAAAGCACAAATACAATTCCGAGTGCTATTGTCTGATAGAAGTCTACCGGAAGAAATTTGGCCGGCAATGTATAGCAGTATCCCAACAATAAAAGTATCGCTACCAAATTCAATCCAACTCTGACCAAAATAAATTTATAGTCTTCCGAAAACAAGCTTACTGAAAGGCTTAATACGATGCCCAACGAAAAGAAAGTCCAGGTATGGGGCTGAATTTCCATACCCTGTTTGTTTATTTGCAGAAAAAACAAAAAAGCCAAACCAAGCAAAAAGAACAGCGTAAACGGAAAACGTTGCGCTACCAATTGGATTTTTTCCAACCAAACTTTGAACGAGAACTTTTTCATATTCGTAAAAATTAGAAGTTTAATGAACGTCTAAAACTAAAACTGTTTTTCCGGTAATTGAAACAGGAGCTTGCAGATCGAAGTTTTTTCCGGTTGTTATCTCCGTTCCAATTGATTTTCCCGAAAGCATTTCGCCAAACCTGTTTATATTAAGCTCTTTTGCATCGGTATTATTATTGGCAATCACCATAATCGTCTTCTCATTATTATACCTGAAATAAACATACAAACCATTTTCGGGAATAAACTGCTTCATCGCTCCACTTTGAAGCACCGTATTATTCTTTCGGTAATTCAAAAGGGTTTTCAGGTAATTAAACACCTCGTTTTCAGCAGTTGTTCTTCCATAAGAAGTGAACGCATTACGGCTATCCGCGGCCCAACCACCCGGGAAATCAAATCGATGACCCTGATAATCGCCGGGCTTACCGTCTATCATAATTTCAGTTCCATAATAAATCTGTGGATAACCACGGGCTGTAATCAACATGGCCAATCCCATCTTGTATTTGTTCACGTCGCGTTTTACAGCCGTTGAATAACGGTCTATATCATGGTTATCCAAAAAATTCATAATCATGTTTGGATTTGCATATACAAAATCCTGAGCAAACAGGGAGTAAAACCGGGCCAGGCCGCCATCCCAACTTTCAGTTTCGTTGAATGTAGCTGAGAAAACATCTTTCAGGCAAAAATCCATCACGCTTGTCAGTTGCGAATCAAAACCATCCTTGTTGTTATTCCCCGATTGATAATAAGCAATCTCTGCAGGTGTTTTTATCCAGCACTCGCCCACCACATTCATGTTTGGATATTCGTCCCTGATAGATTTAATAAACCGGGCAGCCGTTTTAATATCGTTATAAGGATAAGTGTCCACACGCATGCCATCAATGTTAGCCGATTCAATCCAAAACACATACACCTGACGCAAATAATCGAAAAGCAGTTGGTTCTGAAGATTTAAGTCGGGCATATTGGGGGCAAACCAACCGTGTGTCAATCGGTATTTATCCGATTCGGCTGCATGAGGATCAGTCCAGGCAGTCATGCGGTAGTTCGAAGAAGTATATGTGGGCCAGGTATTAAACCAATTTTTCGAAGGCAAATCCTTCGCCCACCAATGCGACGAACCGCAATGATTTGGAACCACATCAATAATCAATTTCAACCCGTTTGAATGACAAACATTTGAAAGTCTCAAATAATCATCATTCTTTCCAAAGCGTGGATCAATCTTATAATAATCGGAACAGCCGTAATGGTGGTAGGAATAGTTGGTGTCGTTATTATCGAAAAGTGGAGTTGTCCATAAAGTAGTTATACCTAAATCGGCCAGATACGGGATTTTTGAAATAATTCCATCAATATCACCACCATGCCTGGCACCCGAAATCTCGCGGTGAACACCTTGATGGTATCCTGTAACGGAATCGTTTTGTGTATTTCCGTTGGCAAACCGGTCGGGCATGAGTAAATAAATGGCATCGGCTTCGGTAAAACTTTTTCGCAGGGCAGAGCCATCCCGACGCTTTTTAAGTTCGTAAGCAATTACCTGCTTCTTATTTCCTTTTTTTAGTTCGATATTAAACTTACCAGGCTGAGTTCCTTTTGCCACATTCAGGTACAGAAAAACATAGTTCGAATTATCCGTTTCGCTTTTACGAGCGATAGTCACCCCGGGGTAATTAATCGTAATTTCGGCTGACTTCAAATCTACGCCGTAAAGCATCAGCTGGAATTCCGATTGATGCATATCTGTCCACCAAAACGTTGGTTCAACCCGTTGAGTCCATGACTGAGTTTTGGCAGTAAGTTGAAACACCGTAAAAACTATCAGAGTTAGAAGAATGTATTTTTTCATATAGAAATGACCAATTGTATAAATTAAAATAAACCCGGATTCGTAGCAGGAATCTTTACAGCGAGCTGATTCTGACGAAACACCTCGTATCTTGCGGTTTGCAATGCTTTTAGATCGCCATTCTCATTCAAGTCTGTGGATTCCCATTTTTGAGCCCACGCCAGACTGTGCTCTGCAAAAAGATAATTCCACGCACTATGCTTAGCTTTAAGTGCCAACTCGCAGGATTTGGTTGTTAGCTCCTTGTAATCATGATCCAATGAACTTAGTACCGAGAAATACTTATAAATACATATGGTATCGCCCGTTTTCACATCGGCACCAACTGAAAAACCGGCAACTTTTTGTTTCTCAATTTTAGTTGCATTTGCTTTAACCGGAGCATTATTCTTAAACAATTCATAGGTCATAGCCGAACAAACCTGAAAATTCGTTCGTCGGGTCTGAATCCACAAATGAGCAACATCCTGTTGGGTTCTGGATTGCAACACATTCCATTGAGGTTCAACAACAGTATTGAAATCACCATCAATCACCGGAACAAAAGCAACACGACCTTCGAAATTTAATAATTTCAAAATATACCTAATCGCACCCACTTCGGTTTGAGCCAAACTAAGAAACCGCTGAACTGACACTTCAATGTGATATCCGGCAGGTGTTTTTACTTCGAAAGTCCGCTCCAAAAAACCTTGCTGCATATTTAGTACCCGACGGTAATTCACAATTTCGCAACATGCTAAATCAAGCATTTCTGCATTTAACCGCACATTTAAAGATAGCCAGTCAGGGAGATTTGAAAGTTGATCAGATGAATTATCCTTTAATTCTGCAAATTTTATAACACCCGAAACATAAGATTCAATCTGTCGTTCATTCGAGTTATACTCCTCAAAACGGGCATTGTTAGACATATGACCATTTCCCATACTAAGGGCTTTTTCGGAAGTAAGCTGACTTTCAGGCAGAAAACCTTCTTCAACGATACACCAGGGATCTATTTGATTATAATTAGTCATAATTTAGTATAGTTTATTTGAGCAATTTTAAATTTCTTCATGCTTATGGTTTATCTGAATTTTATCTTCAACCCACAAAACACTTATTGCAGCAATAAGTAAAAAACAACCTGACATAATCAACGCATAAATTGCCTGAGAATCAAACAATCTCTTCACAATCATCCCACCAAATAATCCATTCACTATTTGTGGAACTGTAATGAAAATATTGAAAATGCCCATATAAATGCCCATTTTGCGAATAGGAAGTGCAGGTGCTAAAATAGCGTAGGGCATTGACAAAATACTTCCCCAAGCCATGCCAATCCCAATCATGGAAAAAATCAATGTTGTAGGAGTTGTAATAAAATAGATGGATAACAAGCCAATTGCCCCGGCTGTCAATGAAATACTATGCGTCAATTTCCGACCAATTTTATGAGCTATCACCGGCAAAAGTAAAGCATACACCATTGCTACAGCGTTATATACTCCAAAAATAATTCCAACCCAGTTACCGGCTTCCTGATATTTCATTGAATGCGTATCACCAACAGCGAGACCATAAACATGTTGTGCGACAGCGGGAGTTGTAAATACCCACATTCCGAACAAAGCAATCCATGTGAAAAACTGAACCAATCCGAGTTGTTTCATTGTCTTTGGCATAGCAGCAATATCCCGAAATATATTGGAGAAGCGGATTGTTTCTTCAGGAACAGCTTCGTTGTTGGGATTAAAATGTGACATTTCTTCAGGCGAATATTCTTTTGTTGTGAAAACAGTCCAAAGAATTGTAACTATCATTACAGCCGCACCAATGTAAAATGAAAAAACAACATTGTCCGGTATTCCCCCATTCGTTGCAACTTTCGAAATTCCAACCCATTCCGCCAAAACATAAGGCAACCACGAACCAATAACTGCTCCAATTCCAATTAAAAATGTCTGGATGGAAAAACCCAACGTACTCTGATCAACAGGAAGCATATCAGCCACTAAAGCCCTGAAAGGCTCCATCGCTACATTAAATGAGGCATCCATAATCATCAAAAATCCGGCTCCAATAAACATGGCTGGCAATACATTTGCAAAGACTCCCGCGTTAGGCATCAATATCAATGCAATAGCAGCCAGGATAGCCCCAACGAGAAAAAATGGGCGACGACGACCAAGTTTTGTCCAGGTATGATCGGAATAATGACCAATTATTGGTTGAATTATCATACCCGTAATTGGAGCTGCTAACCAAAACCATGAAAGTTGCTCAATATCAGCACCAAACGTCTGCAAAATACGACTTGCATTAGCATTCTGCAATGCATACCCAAATTGGATTCCGAGAAATCCCATGCTGAGTGACAAAATCTGGAAAAATGAAAAATGGGGTTTTATTTTTACTGATTGTGCTTGTGAATTTTCTTGAATCATGATATTAGGGTTTGTAATGTTTGAAGTTTAGCGGGTAGTTCCGCGAATAATTAAATTTGTTCGCACTATTTTATTTGTATACTGACCGTGAGTAATTCCATTTATTTTGTCCAACAAAAGAGTGGCTGCATGTTTTCCCATTTCATACCCATGCTGCTCTACCGTGCTAAGCATTGGATCACAAGCCTTTGCCAGTTCACCGTCGGAGAAACCCATGATGGCAATATCTTCGGGCACGCGCAATTTGGCCAACTTTACGGCATAAAGGATTCCCGCGGCACAGTGGTCATTTATGGCAAAAAAACCATCGGGTCTGTTAGGCCTGTCCAATATTTCCGGAGTAATAATAATAGCCTCTTCGCGTGTATCGCAAACCCGGATAAGCGAGTCATCAACAGAAAGTCCATATTTCCGTAATGCATCCAGGTATCCGTTTTTTCGATTCTTTGAAATTTCCAGGTGAAAGGGAGAGCTGTAAAATGCAATCCGTTTACAGCCTGATTGTATCAAATATTCGACAGCGGCAAAAGCACCTGCATAATCATCAACAACTACGCGGTCGGTATTAATACCAATGCAAATACGGTCGAAAAAAACCAGTGGAATATCGTTATCAACTATGTCCTGAAAATGGTCGTAGTTGGTTGTATGCTTACAAAGTGAGGCCAGAACACCTGAAACACGTGCGGCTACAAGGGCTTGAGTATCCCTTATTTCTTTTTCAAAATTCTCGCTTGATTGGCACAGAATTACATTAAAATCCTCTTTATTAGCAACTTCCTCAATACCGGAGAGAACCGATGAGAAAAAATAGTTATTTATTTCAGGAACGATAACGCCAATTGTATTGTTTTTACTTGTACGAAGGCTTAAAGCCAATGCATTAGGTCTGTAGTTGAAGTCCTTTGCATATTTATTGACTGCATCTTTTGTACTTTGGCTAATGTCGGGATGATTCTTAAGGGCTCGTGAAACTGTAGAAGGAGAAATATTAAGCTCACGGGCAATATCCTTAATAGTAATTTGTGGTTTCTTCATACAATAATTTTAGCAGTCAAAAAAAAGTTGCTTCCAAAAATCAGCTGGTAAAAACGATATAAGGCTATGAATATCAAATAATAAAAACACAAAGAAGACAAATGTTGTTTCTTTAAAATTTTCATCATTACAATATCTATTGCAAAAGTAAAACAGTTTATCCGAATAAAAAATTATTTGATTGAATTTTAAATTTATCTGCCGCAAACGTTTGCGGAGCAAAATCGAAACATTAATAGATAATGAAGATTGTAAATAAAGTTTAATCCTCTATTTTTGCCTCGTAAATGTTGCGTAAAATTGATTCTTCAGAGTTGTAACTTTCAAAACAAGTTGCTGCATATGAACAATTTATTAAACGCACATTTCATATTTAAAACAAAGTTTCAACCTTAAAAAAACTTACTGCATGAAGTACAATCACTTTAAGCTCAAATTACGCTCATTAGTAGCCGTTTTAGCGATGTTTGTTTTTGGCATCTCTGCCAATGCACAACAAATATCAGTATCCGGAGTAGTGAAAGATGCTGCCAATGGAGATCCAATTCTCGGAGCCAGCGTTACACAAAAAGGAGGCACTAAAGGTGTTATTACAAATCTGGATGGTGTATTTACAATCGCTGTTCCATCAAATGCCACTTTAATAGTCAAATATCTTGGCTATCTACCTGTCGAAGTCCCTGTATCGGGAAAAACAAGCCTTGTTATTCAATTAAAAGAAAATTCTGTTGCTCTTGGCGAAGTAGTTGCAATTGGATATGGTGTCGTAAAGAAAAACGATGCAACCGGTTCACTTACGGCAATTAAACCTGACAAACTGAACCGTGGTTTAACTACTAATGCGCAAGATCTTATAGCAGGTAAAATTGCAGGGGTAGTTGTAACTTCTGGAGGTGGTACCCCAGGAGGTGGAGCAACGATTCGTATTCGTGGAGGATCTTCGTTAAATGCTAGTAATGATCCATTGTATGTTATTGATGGATTGGCTATGGATAATGATGGAATTAAAGGGGTTGCAAATCCTTTAAGCAGCATTAATCCAAACGATATTGAAAGCTTTACAGTATTGAAAGATGCTTCTGCAACAGCCATTTATGGTTCCAGGGCATCTAATGGAGTAATTATTATTACAACCAAAAGAGCTGACAAGAATGCAAAAATGCATGTTTCATACGATGGAAATATCTCTATGAGCACAGTCAAAAAAACTTTTGATGTACTAACTGGTGATCAATTTCGCACTTTGGTTGACTCACTTTGGGCAAATCCCGTTCCTGGTGATCCCTCAGACACAAAAAATACTGTTCCGACACAAATAAGGAATACCTTAGGAACAGAAAATACAAATTGGTATAAACAAATTTTTCAAACAGCCATTAGTCATGATCACAATTTAAGTGTGACTGGTAATTATTTAAAAATGCCATATCGTGTTTCGATTGGATACACCAATCAGAATGGTATTATAAAGACATCGAATTTTGAACGTTTAATGGGTGGTTTTAATTTAAGCCCTTCATTTTTTGATGACCATTTAAAGATAAATTTGAATGCTAAGGCCATGTTGGTAAAAAACAGATATGCAGATGCCGGAGTTGTTGGTGCTGCTGCATACATGGATCCGACACAACCAGTTACTTCTACTGATCCAAAATTTGCACCTTATGGTGGTTACTGGCAATGGAGAGCTGTAACAGGTACTACATTGGGTACAGCTAATCCTGTTGCAACATTAGAACAAAAGAAGGATGTATCTAATGCAAAAGATTTCATAGGAAATGCTGAATTTGATTATAAATTTCATTTTTTGCCTGAGCTTAGAGCGCACTTAAATTTAGGTATGGAAGTTTCAGATGGTATTCAAACTCTCAATATAGATTCTTTATCTGCTGGCGACAGTCCATGGGGCCGTACTGGGTTTACAAAAGAATCAAAATCGAATACTTCATTGAATGGCTATTTACAATATGCAAAGGAAATTGATAAACATAAATTTGATGTAATGGGTGGATATGAATGGCAACATTTTTATCGTGAAGGTAGTAGTGTTTATGAAGGAATTGTAAAAAACGTTGTCGATTCAAGAACACCGGATTTAGTTGGACATGATTACAAGCCTGACGCATGGAAAACTGAAAGTTTTTTGGTATCATTCTTTGGAAGACTTAACTATGCTTATGCTAGTAAATATCTTGCTACATTCACCTTACGTAACGATGGTAGCTCTCGTTTTTCATCTGAAAATCGTTGGGGTCTATTTCCTGCTGCAGCAGTTGCTTGGAAATTAAGTGAAGAGGAAATTATAAAAAGTGTAGATCTGTTTTCTGAGTTAAAATTACGATTAGGCTATGGTATTACTGGTCAACAGAATATACTTCAGGGTGATTATCCATATATTCCAATCTATACTTCGAATATTACAGGTGCATATTATCCTTTTGGGAATGTTTATTACCAAACTTCAAAACCAGATGCATATAATAAAAATTTAAAATGGGAGCAAACAACCACTTGGAATGGCGGTTTTGACTATGGATTCTTAAATAATAGAATTACAGGTTCAATTGATTATTATTATCGAAATTCTGTAGATCTAATAAATGTAGTTAATGTTCCTGCTGGAACTAATTTTAAGAATAAGGTAATTAGCAATATTGGAACATTAGAAAACAGGGGAGTGGAATTTTCTATTAATGCAAAACCTATTACAACGAAAGAAGTTACTTGGGAAATTGGATATAATGTTGCGTATAATAGAAATTTAATCACAAAATTAACTTCCGGAAGTGGAACTGATTATTATGTTAGCACTGGTGGAACATTCCAGGGAACTACACAAGTTTACAATGTTGGTCATCCTACTTATTCTTACTGGGTCTATCAACAGAAGTATGATGCTAATGGCCGACCTATTGAAGAAGGTGCAGTTAATCCTGCAGGAGGAAAATATACTGCCACTGATGCATTCGTTGATAGGAATCCAGATGGTATAATAAATGAAAAGGACAAATATTATTATCACAGTCAAAATCCGGATGTAACTATGGGACTTGCATCAAAATTGATCTATAAAAATTTTGATTTCGGGTTTACATTGAGAGCAAGTATTGGCAATTATATGTACAATGCAGTTCAGTCGGGAACAATAAATGTTGCAAAAGAAGGTCTATGGAATGCACTTGGTTATTTCCAAAACAAACCTATCAGCGCTTTTGCTGACAATTATCAAGGGACTTCTACATCTTCATATATGTCTGACCATTTTGTTCAGAATGCTTCATTTTTGAAATGCGATAATATCACATTGGGTTATAGCTTTAAAGACTTATTTAAAGTTATATCAACCGGACGTATTTATGCAACTGTTCAGAATCCGTTTGTAGTTACTAAATATACTGGATTAGATCCTGAAATTTATGGAGGTATTGACAATAATATCTATCCTCGTCCTATGATTACAGTATTAGGTGTAAGTTTAAACTTTTAATATCAATACATTTAATAAAATACAAATATGAAAAATATCAAAAACAAAACAACATACTTCATTGCACTGATTACGATAGTATTTCTTTCTGTGTCTTGTGTTAATGATTTAAATGTTATTCCAATCAACCCACAGAAAACTCAGACATTCAATCAAGATGAGGTTTTTGCAAAAACATATGCTTCATTTGCATTGACCGGTCAGGAAGGCCCATCTGGAAATAGCGATATTGAGGGATTAGACGAAGGAAGATTCTCAATCTACCGTTGTCTATGGAATTGTAATGAATTATCAACCGATGAAGCGATTTGTTCTTGGGGAGATGCTGAAGTATTGGAATTAAACTTTAATAACTGGACTTCACAAAGTACAATTACCGATGGACTTTATGCCCGTTTGTATTTCACTGTGACAGTTTGCAACCATTTTTTGGAACAGACTGTTGGGAAAACAGATGATTCTACCGTTAAACAAAGAGCGGAAGTACGTTTCTTACGTGCTACAGCATATTATTACTTGTTGGATTTCTTTGGTAATGTGCCTTTTACTGAAGTTGTTAGTTTAACTCCTCCAAAACAAATTAAACGAGCGCTTTTATTTGCTTGGGTAGAAAAAGAGTTGTTAGAATGTCAAACCGATATGTATGAACCTCGTACTGCACCCTACTATAGAGTTGATAAAGCTGCGGCTTGGTTATTGTTGTCGAGATTATACCTGAATTCCGAAGTTTATACTGCAGTTCCTGCTTCCGCCACTGCAGCAGCAGTAGCCGGTACTACCCGTTGGGATGATGCTGCAATTTATGCAAAAAAAGTAATTGATTCCGGTTATATTTTAAATCCAAGTTACCGTCAATTATTTATGGCAGATAATGCTGGTACAATTGATGGTTCATCTGTAAATACAGCTCCTCAGGAAATTATTTTTCCAATTGCAGCAGATGGAGTTAAAACAAAAGCATGGGGAACTTCTTTATTTTTGATCGCATCTACACATACTACTGATATGGCTGCTTGGGGAACCACAGAAGGTTGGGGTGGAAATAGAACAAGAGTTGCATTGATAAAAAAGTTTTTTACTGTTACCACTGATGGTAGTAGCGTTAATGGTTTTTTCTCGAATGCATCTGATTTGACAACCGGGAGTCTTGATCCAAAAAACGGATTTAAATCTATAAAAGATAATAGGGCATTATTTGACAAAAAATCTGTTAGTGTAAATTTGAAAATTTCTGCTCCCGGTATTTTTAAGGAAGGTTATCAGGTAATTAAATTCACAAACCTTCGTGCAGATGGTGCAGCTCCCAACGACCCCAAATATACTGATATGGATGTTCCGCTGATGCGAGTTGCTGAAGCATATCTAACTTATGCAGAAGCAGTGTTACGTGGTGCTGCAAAGGTGGCTGGTTATGAGCCATTAACAGCCGTTAATGCTCTGCGTTCGAGAGCTGGAGCTACAGCAAAGTCTTCGATTGATTTAGATGGTGTGTTAGATGAAAAAGCCCGCGAATTCTTTTTTGAAGGTCAACGTAGAATTGACTTAATTAGGTATAATAGATATGGTGGTCCAACAGGTTACACCTGGGATTGGAAAGCAAACGAAGCTGCTGGGAAAGATTTTCCAATAGAATTTAATTTATTTCCAATACCAGCAAATGATTTGAATGCAAATCCAAATCTGACTCAAAATCCGGGTTATTAATCCGAAAGATTAATATAATACAATCAGAAAAGTCTGAGCTATGAAAGGTTCAGGCTTTTCTTTTTTAAATTAGCTATATTTGCAACTAAATAATGAATTTCAATAAAAATACATTTATGAAGAAATTACTTCTTATCCTATTTGTTTTCTGTGCTATCAATATTCAGGCACAAATTGAGCGTGTAGAACCGGCCTTTTGGTGGGTGGGAATGAAAAACACCCAACTTCAACTTCTTATTCATGGCACAGAAATTTGCAATCGAAATGTAGAAATAAACTATCCCGGGATACACGTCGTTAAGGTTAATCGAGCCTGTAGTCCGAATTATTTATTTGTAAATCTGACGATAGACGCCAAAGTTGCCAAAGCTGGAAAATTCAATATTACATTGAAACAACCCCAGAAAGAAGACTTGAAATTTGAATACGAACTTAAAAATCGCCGTCAGGGTTCAGCAGAACGCATCGGTTTTTCGAGTGCTGATGTTATTTATCTCCTAATGCCCGATCGATTTGCCAATGGGAATCCGAATAATGACAACATCGAATCACAGCCCGAGAAAGCGGATCGTTCATTTGATTCAGGGCGACATGGTGGCGACATTAAGGGAATTCAGGATCATTTGGATTATATCAAAGAACTTGGGGCAACTGCCATTTGGTGTACACCGGTTCAGGAAAATAATTACAAAAAATATAGTTATCACGGTTATGCAATTAGCGATTATTCTAAAATTGATCCCCGCTTTGGTAGCAATGATGAATATTCAGCCTTTGTTGAAGCGTCTCATCAAAAAGGATTAAAAGTTATCATGGATATGGTTTCGAACCATTGTGGAATATGGTCGTGGTGGATGAATGATTTGCCTTTCGAAGACTGGATTCATCAATGGCCATCAATGACCTACACTACTCACAAGGCAAGTACGATAAAAGATACTCATGCAGCTAATGTTGATAAGAAACTATTTATTGATGGCTGGTTTGATACTTCTATGCCTGATATGAATCAAAAAAACGCTTATTTTATGACATATTTTATTCAAAATTCAATCTGGTGGATTGAATCTTCGAATCTTGATGGAATAAGAATGGATACATATCAATACAACGATAAAGATGCTATGGCACAATGGTCAAAAGCCATTATGAATGAATATCCAAAATTTAATATCGTAGGTGAAATTTCGTTGCCTCAAACGGTTGATATTGCATTTTGGCAAAGAAATTCGGTGAACCAGCAAAATTTCAATTCTGAATTGCCATCTGTTATGGATTTTGTACTGCAACGAGCACTTTTGACCTGTTTTAACGAACATGGAAAACCGTGGGAAGATGTTGGGATGAACAAACTTTACAATATCATTGCAAGTGATTATTTATATCCGGATGTCAACAATTTGCTCGTTTTTGCTGAAAATCATGATACCCAGCAACTTAATTTCACGTGCAAAAATAATCTTGAAAAATTTAAAATGGCTATGTCCTTCTTAATGACAACACGCGGAATTCCTCAAATATACTATGGTACTGAAATAGGAATGGGTGGTAACAAAGATAAAGGTGATGGGGCAATTCGTCAGGATTTTCCGGGTGGGTGGCCAGGTGATTCAATCAATGCTTTCAATCCAACAGGTCGTACAGAAATTCAGAAAAATTACTTTGATTTCATGTCAAAATTACTGAACTGGCGTAAAAACAAAGCGGTTATTCACACCGGATTATTGACCCATTACACGCCTGAAAACGATGTATACGTTTATTTCCGTTACAACGAAAAAGAAAAAATAATGGTAATTATGAACAACAATGAAACAGACCAAACACTTAAAACCGAACGCTTCGCAGAGAATCTGAATGGAGTTACGACAGGAAAAGACCTAATGTCTGGAAAGTTATATGAACTTTCAACATCTATTCTTGTTCCAAAGGAAACTACCCTGATTCTTGAATTCCCATCAAAATAAACTTCTAATTCAAACTAAATATTTAATATGAGAAAAGCTATTTTTCCTCTTATCTCATTGCTGATTCTGGCAATTGCAGTTACAGGTTCAATGATTTCGTGTAAAACTCAGTCGGCTAAAACCGAGAATTTGATGGATTCGATTGAGTATAAAAAAACCGTGCCTGAATGGGCAAAAAGTGCAAGTATTTACGAAGTAAACACACGTCAATACACTCCGGAAGGAACGTTTAAAGCATTTCAAAAAGAATTACCGCGATTGAAAGAAATGGGTGTAGACATCATTTGGATGATGCCAATTAATCCGATTGGGGTAAAAAACAGAAAAGGCACACTCGGAAGCTATTATTCGATTAAAGATTATCAGGCCATTAATCCGGAATTCGGTACGGAAGCTGATTTCAAAGATCTTGTTTCAGAAGCTCATAAACTGGGAATGCATGTAATCATCGACTGGGTAGCCAACCATACTTCGTGGGATAATGTCTGGATAAAGGCTCATTCCGATTGGTATACAAAAGATAGTTTAGGCAATATTATTCGCCCAGCGGGAACAGACTGGGACGATACTGCCGACTTAAACTATAGCAATCCTGAATTGCGTCGGGCCATGATTGATGCCATGGCTTACTGGGTGAAGAATGCCGATATCGATGGGTTCCGTTGCGATGTTGCCGGTATGATTCCACTCAGTTTCTGGATACATGCACGCAAGGCTATTGATGAAATTAAACCCGGTTGTTTTTTCCTTGCCGAAGATGGCGAACCTGTAATTCACAAAGCATTTGATATGACTTATGACTGGCCACTCAAAGATATCATCAATGAAATTGCCAAAGGAAAAAAGAATACAAATGACTTAATTAAACATTTTGAAAGTGAATCGAAAAGATTTCAACCCGAAGATTTGAGAATGCAATTTATTACGAACCATGATGAAAATACCTGGAGTGGAAGTGAATACGAACGATTAGGCGAAGCACCGGTTGATGCTTTTACGGTATTGACGTACATGCTTCCTGGGATGCCGTTGACTTATACCGGTCAGGAAGAACCATTGAAAAAACGGCTCAAATTCTTCGACAAGGATACAGTTGGGTTTAAAAACTATGCCCGAAAAGAATTGATAACCAAATTGAATGACCTGAAGCATGGAAATAAAGCTCTTTGGAATACAAGCTACACGGCAGGATTCTTTGGAATAAGAAATACTAATTCAGATAATGTACTTTGTTTTGTTCGTCAAAATTCCAAAACACAAATTCTTTGCCTGTTCAACCTAACTTCGAAAGAGCAAAACTTTAGAATAAGCGACGAACTTACACCTGATTTTGCAGTTTATCTGGGCGAACCAATCACAATTAAAAAGGATGCGGTATATCAATTGAAGCCATGGGGCTATTCAGTACTGGTTTATATTAAGAAATAAAGATCACAGCCATGAAAAAAAAGCTATTGTCATTCACGCTGCTTCTAATTACAGGTCATTTCGTTGGACAAAATTTACCGAAAGTGTCTTCGGGCAGCATAGTCAGGCATGAAAACTTTCAGTCTCAGTTCATCCCGGGCCGAAACATTGATGTTTGGCTCCCTTCGGGTTACAATAAATCCAGGAAATACAGTGTGATTTACATGCACGATGGGCAGATGCTTTTTGACAGCACACTGACATGGAACAAAAAAGAATGGAAAGCAGACGAAGTTGTATCACAGCTAATCGCTAACAAAAAGATAGAGTCCTGTATAATTGTGGGGATTTGGAATAATGGTTCTGAACGTATTTCGGAGTATTTTCCAACTAAGATCTTTAACCTTCTTGACGATAAAACTCAAAAACTGGTGTCCGGTAAATATTGTAACGGCAAGGGTGCAAACGGCGATAATTATTTGAAGTTTTTAGTTTCCGAAGTCAAACCATTCATTGATAAAAACTATTCTACTTATTCCGATAAAGAGCATACATTTGTAATGGGTTCGAGCATGGGCGGACTCATTTCGGTGTATGCTATTTCGGAATATCCGGATATATTCAGTGGTGCTGCATGCATGTCTACAGCCTGGTTAAGTTCCATAGAGCCTAATTATGAAATCCCTACGGCTGTATTTCAGTATTTGCGGAGCAATATGGCAACGCCCTGGGGGCACAAGCTTTACTTTGATTATGGTACGGGGGAAAGCGACAAACCTTATGAGTTAACTCAATCCTTTGTTGATTTAATTGCAAAAGGGAAAGGCTATGGAGCAAGTAATTACTTATCAAAAGTAGTTGAAAAAGCTGAGCACAATGAAGTAGCCTGGAGTCAGCGATTAAATGCTCCATTTGAATTCCTGCTACCCAAAATTCAACTTTCAAACCATTGACAAAAAAACACAAAAAAGCAATCTTGCAAACGATTGCGTTGAATAATTAAATTCTCCACTCAGGAATGTATTTTATCTGATACATAATCAAGTATATTTGCGACAGATTATTCAATTCCCTTAAAATTACGAACAAATACATGAAAAAAATCTTGACTTTATTGGTTGTAAGTATCATTTCAACCTGGTGCTGGGCACAAGTGACTACCAACCCCACCTTTATTACGCAAACAGGTGGTTCATTTGATATTATTTTCGATGCCTCAGCCGGATCTGCCGGTCTAAAAGGACTGACAACCGGTATTTACGCTCATATTGGAGTAATTACTTCGAAAAGCAGTAGTTCGTCCGACTGGAAATACGTGTTAACGTCATGGCCAACAAGTGCCACCGACACGAAAGCCAACACGACCAAAAACATGCTCACCAATATTGGAACAAACCTATGGAGACTATCTATTGGACCAAACATCCAATCGTTTTTGGGAGTTCCTTCTGATGAAAGCATAAAACAAATTGCACTTGTTTTCAGGAATGCGGATGGAAGCAAGACCGGAAAAACAGCCAGCGGAGGTGACATTTTTGTAAATGTATATCAATCGGGTTTAAACGTAGCTTTTGTTAGTCCGGCTGCAGATGGAACTATAACTGCAGGTACAAATCTCACCCTGAAAGCAAATTCTTCGGTTGCAGCAGCTTTACAAATATCTGTAAATGGAACTGTAATCAAATCGTCAACTGCTGATTCAACAAGCCTTACAACCTCATATGCTTTTAATGCAGCATCAGATTATACATTAATTGCATCAGCCACTGTCAGCAACACAACAGTATATGATACGGCCTATATATGTGTTCCGGCTCCGGTAACAACTGCAGCAAGACCTGCAGGCCTGAAAGACGGAATCAATTATATCGACAACAGCACTGCTACTCTTATTTTATATGCACCCGGGAAATCAAATGTATTTGTGATTGGCGATTTCAACAACTGGACACAACTAAATGCTTATCAACTAAATAAAGATGGGGATTACTGGTGGATAACGCTTACCGGTCTCACACCCGGTAAAATGTATGCTTTCCAATATCTTGTTGACGGCACATTAAAATCCAGCGACCCCTATACTGAATTAGTTCTTGACCCCTGGAATGACCAGTGGATAAACCAATATTATTCAATTTTCCCAAACTTAAAACCATATCCTGTAGGAAAAACGGATGGGTTGGTGGCAACACTTCAAACCGCAAAAACAGCATACAATTGGGAGATACCATCATTCAATATGCCTTCCCGCGAAAATGTTGTGATATACGAATTACTTCTACGTGATTTCACAAAAGAAAAATCATTGGAAGCAGCCATTGCAAAGCTTGATTACCTGAAAAATCTGGGAATCACTGCTGTAGAATTAATGCCTATACAGGAATTTGATGGAAACAACAGTTGGGGTTATAATCCAAACCATTACTTTGCACCCGACAAGGCCTATGGTACCCCCGATATGTATAAAAAATTCATTGACGAATGTCATAAACGTGGAATGGGTGTAATTCTGGATATGGTTTTCAATCAGGCTTCCGGGACTTGCCCGCTAGCCCTTCTTTATTGGGATTCGGCAAACAGCAGACCTGCAGCAAACAATCCTTATATGAATGTTACTGCTCCTCACCCATACAGCGTATACAATGACTTTAATCATAGTTCCACAGCTACAAAAGAATACTTCAAACGCGTAATGCAATACTGGATTACAGAGTATAAAGTGGATGGTTACCGTATGGACCTGGCTAAAGGATTCACACAAAATGTTACAACCGGTGAACCTGCCATCAGCAATTACGATCAATCCAGAGTAAATAATCTGACCGACTACTACAACGCTGCAAAATCAGCAAAAGGCGATGTCATGTTTATTTTAGAGTTTTTGGGGTATGGTAGTAACAGCGATGGTAATGCTGAAGAAAATAAATACGCCTCTGAAGGCATGTATTTATGGAGAAATATGAACAATGCATTTTCGCAGTCAGCCATGGGATATCAGTCAAGCAGTGACTTTGGCGGCCTTGTGGCTTCGCCCCGCAACTGGGTAGGCTATGCCGAAAGTCATGACGAAGAGCGCAATTTCAACAAAGCCAAATTGTATGGAAATGGAACTATTGCAACGGATTCGGTTACCCGCATTAGCCGTGTTCCGCTAAATATAGCATTCACAACCCTTGTTCCCGGTCCGAAAATGATCTATGAATTTGGCGAAATGGGTTATGACTATTCTATCAACTCAAATGGTGGTCGCACAAACGAAAAACAACCGGCCTGGGGTTGGTTAAGCCTTCCACAACGAAAAGCGGCAGCCGATGCTTCTGCCAAAATCATTACATTACGTAAAATGTACCCAACTGCTTTCACTCAGGGTAATTTTTCCTATAATATTGGCATAAACGACTGGACTTCGGGCAGAAGAATCGGGCTTACACACGCCGATTTGAATATGGTTGTTCTGGGGAACTTCAATACAGTTGCTGCAACTGCTTATCCGGCTTTCCCAAGTACAGGAGTTTGGTATAACCTTCTGACAGGTCAGCCTTATGCGGTATCAAATCCGTATGCACCGATTACCATGCAGCCGGGCGATTTGTTGGTATTTACCGATCGTCAGATTAACCTGCCAAATGCAGTTTCCAATCCTGTTGCTGACACGGATTGCAAAGTTTACCCAACTACTACCAATGGAAAAGTATTTATTACAAGCTCCACTGCAGTGAGAAATACAGAACTATACAATCTGCAGGGTTCGTTGATTAAAGCTGTGAACAACAGTAATGAGATGGATGTAACGAACCTCTCTAACGGACTTTACTTACTCGAAGTAAATACCCTCCAGGGGAAAAGCATACACAAGATTATTAAACAATAAACTGTAATTGCAAATAAGAAAAGGGTTTCACCGTTGTGGTGAAACCCTTTTCTTATTTGTATCCCTGAAGGAATTTTATTTCTTCTTCAACTGTTCCAATGCTTTTCTCACTGTTTTATCATCTTTGTAAAGCAATGGATAGAAACCCGAATCGCCCAATGAGTTTCGTGAGATATATGCTTTGAGTTGTGACAGTAAGAATCGTTTCGAGATATTAATCTGAGCCTGGTTCGGCGTGATGCCCTTTGTAGAAGCAAACTGTACAAAATCGGCTATGAGATTCTGACCATCAAGATAGCGCTCCATGGCTGTCCACGATTTGATGGGTTTCAACCGGTCTCTGTTCTTGTCGCTATATTGAAACGCATATTGGTACAGATAACCGTAATTGATCACTTTATTCAGATAAGGTGTAAACTCACTTGTATCGCGCGGCACAAAAATATCGGGCATAATTCCGCCTCCACCGTATACTGTGCGACCTCCAACCGTTTTATATTTGAGCGAATCGGCAACGCGGATGCTATCCTTACTATCAAATTCACCGTGTTTATAACGGTTCATAATATCCATTTCATACGCTTCTGCTTTACCTTTCACATATGGTTTCTGAATACTACGTCCCGAAGGAGTATAATAGCGGGCAACAGTCAATCGGATGGCAGAACCATCTTTCAACTCCATTTGTTGTTGCACGAGCCCTTTACCGAAAGAGCGACGGCCAATAATCAATCCACGGTCGTTGTCCTGAATTGCCCCGGAGAAAATTTCGCTGGCAGAAGCCGAGAATTCATCAATCAACACTACAATCGGTTGGTTTATGCAGCTTCCTTTTCCGTCAGATTTTGCTTCCGACCGAGGATATGCTTTCCCTTTGGAATAAACAATCATACGACCTCCCGGAAGGAATTCATTCACCATACTGATAGCCTGATCCATCAATCCACCGCTGTTTTCACGCAAGTCGATAATATATTTTTTAGCGCCTCCGTTGCGAAGTTTAGCAATAGCATCCAGAAACTCGGAATAGGTTGTCGAAGCAAATTTGTTTACCTTGATAAAACCAACTCCGGGTTCAATCATATAGGCAATATCCACTGAATTTACGGGAATAGCTCCACGGGTAATGGAGTATTTCAGTATTTCTTTAGACTTATGACGACGTACGCCCAGCTTCACAATTGTTCCGGCCTTGCCACGAAGCTTTTTCATTACTTTCTCGTTCGTAATTTTCTTACCGACGAAGGCTGTGTCATTTACCTGTACAATACGGTCACCGGCCAACAAGCCCACTTTTTCCGAGGGTCCACCACTAATTACCGACACAATCATAACCGTGTCATTCTGTATATTAAACTGCACACCAATTCCACTAAAACTACCTTCCAACTCACTGTTCACATTTTCCAAATCGGAAGCAGGTATATACACCGAATGTGGATCGAGCTTCGCGACTAAATCAGTCATCAAGCCTTCACGCATCTCGTTCATGTTCACAGTATCGACATAATGACTATTTATGATTGAAAGTAAATCATCCACTTTGCTGCGACCACTATGTGAGAACATCGAAACACCATTAGCTCTGTTCGAGAGTAAATTCCCGAGTAACATTCCACCGATCAACGATAGAAATACAATTATAACCAGTGATACATTCTTTTTATTCATACAATCAGTTCATTTTTACATCAGACCAACCCCAATCAGTCTTCCAGATAAATAATTTCAATACCGGCACGTTCCAATAATTCAACACCATCCATGATACGGTATTTTTCGCCGTACACCACTCTTTTTATACCGGCCTGAATAATCAGCTTGGCACATTCAATACAAGGTGAAGCAGTCACATACAGCGTTGCGTTATCGCTGCTGTTGTGCGAGCGTGCCACTTTACTTATTGCGTTAGCTTCAGCGTGTAAAACGTAGGGTTTCGACACATTGTTTTCGTCTTCACATTTATTTTCGAATCCTGAAGGGGTGCCATTGTACCCATCCGAAATAATCATTTGATTTTTTACCAACAAAGCACCTACTTTACGGCGTTCGCAATAGGAATTCTCGGCCCAGATACGAGCCATGCGCATATAGCGGTTATCAAGTAATAGTTGTTTTTCTGTCATTTCAGTTGTGATATTTTATCGTTTCGCGTCTGTTTTCAACAATACGAAAACGTATTTTTTTGTTTTTACTTCAAACCTGATTCATCGCTAAACCCCGAAATTACGGAATAGAATTGCTCGTCGCTCACACCAATCTGGCGACAGGCTAAACGGGCTGCATCCATATTTTGCAGGTTATACTCTCCGGTGAACATTAACGGAATTTCGCCATATTTTGTTTTCAGGTATGTTCGTCCATCTTTCGCTTCGTGGTCGGGTGTACTGTACGGAAACGGCACAATGTCCCGCCGAAGGCTTTCAGCAATTTCATTCAGTCGTTCATCACCTGCATAGTAAATCAACCGTCCCTGAACTTCCATCAGGTCGGCAAATTTTCGGAATTGCTGCACGTAATTCTCAAAACCACCAAAAATCGTCCCACACTCTTTTGCAATGCCTGTAATAACGGCAATGTGAGGCTTGTATAAATGAAACTTCGGACGGGTATCAATAGCCGATGTTTGCGATTCTTCTCCTTCGAATACCGCAATGCGCGATTCATATGAAAGTTTCACTCGATTTGAAGAACCATCAATTGGAGCACTCACCACATAATCAGCATCCATTTTAAGTTGTTTCAACACATACAGAATCATGGCGGTAGTAATCCGTTTACCATGACTTCCGGCCACCACAATGCGGGTTTTACTACGCGTTTGCTGAAAAATAAATTCGGGCATCGAATGTATTTTCAGCCCGAGTTCCTTGGCACGCATTAGTTCCGGATTGTCGGGCATAACGCTTTCGCCCAACACTACTGCTTGTAATCCTTTGTAAATTTTATCGGGAAACCAACCCAACTCGTCGGGCAACACGCGGCATTCTTTCAGCCGTATACGCCCCGATTCAGAGATTTCACTATCCGAACCTGTTACAAGAAAACTGTTTTTCTTGCTCAGGGCAATTGCTAAGTTTTGTATGGCTTCTCCACCAATGGCAATAAAATGGACTCGTTGCATACGGTTGGTAAGATAAATGTTTTTACTTATTTTTGTAGGAAAATAGCGTTTAAAGCGCAAATGTACTAAAAAGTTCGTCAAGTTCATAACGTTTTAAGCCTTCTTAGCTTATCACCAGGAACTTACACAACCCCATTATTCAGACAAACTAAAACAAATGAAAATACATAAAATTGAAGCAGGAACTTTCCACGTCGACGGTGGAGCAGCCTTTGGTGTGGTACCCAAAAAAGTATGGCAGAAACGCTATCCGTGCGACGAAGAGAATCATTGCCACATAAACATGCGACTGTTGCTCGTTGATACCGGTGAGCGACTGATATTGATTGATACCGGAACGGGCGACAAACAGCTCGACTACCTGAAATACTATGGTTTCAAAAACGTTATTAATTTCGATACCGAATTAAGCAAGCTTGGTTACAGCTGTACCGACATTACCGATATTATTTTCACCCATCTGCATTTCGACCATTGCGGGGGAACAACCCGGTTCAACAGCGACAAATCGGGTGTGGAGCTTGTATTCCCAAACGCAACTCATTGGGTGGGAAAAGCGCAGTGGGAAAACTTTCTGAATCCCAACGTGCGCGAGGGCGATTCCTATTTCCCCGAAAACATTGTTCCGGTTTACGAAGCAGGGAAACTAAATTTGGTAAGCGAGAATCAGTTTATCTGCCCCGAAGTGGAAGTGCGTATTTACAACGGCCACACGGTGGGTCAGTTGGTTAGTTACATCAACCTCGGAAACAAAACCCTTGTGTATGTGGGCGATGTTATTCCCCTGGCTGCCAATGTGCCCCTAGCCTGGATTTCGTCTTACGACATTTTCCCCATTTCGGCCATGGACGAAAAGAAAATCCTCCTCGACGAAGCTGCCGAAAAGAACCATATACTGATGTTTGAACACGACGCCTATACCGAGTGCTGCACCGTGGTGGCACAATACAAAAAACACAAGGTAGACAAAACAATGACGTTTGAGGAAATACTCAACTAAAAAAGCAGCGGAAACTTGTCTTGTAGGACAAGACTATCAATAAAATAAGCATAAAGTGCTCTTTGTCGGAGAGATTATTCTTATTGTAAGAATAACAAAAGCAGATGAAACCATCTGCTTTTATTGTATGTATCAATCTTAATTCTTCTAAATCAAATTCACGAACACTCCCGGAATTAAACCCAGCAAAATCATCAGTACAGCTGCCAGTGTAATTTGTTTTTTGTAGTTGCTGCTCGAATCGATAGCCGCTGTCCCTGAGGGAAGTTTGGCGTACATGGCTATAACGGGGCGAATGTAGAAATACACGCTAATCATGGAACCAATGATGGCAACGATAACAAGCGGCAGGTTTCCCTGTCCGATAGCCGATACAAACAGGTTGTATTTAGCTGCAAACCCAACCAGGGGCGGAATACCTGCCAGCGAAAGCATCGCAATGGTCATGGCAAAGGCTTCACGTGGGTTGTGTTTAGCCAGTCCATTGAACGCTTTGATAGAAAATGTACCAGTCTCCTCGCGCACCAGAATAAGTACCGCAAAAGCCGTTATAGTGGCAATTGTGTACGACATGGAATAAAGCAGCAATACACCCGCGGCTTGTTGTTTCAGCGCAATAACGGCAATAAGCATATAACCGGCGTGGGCAATGCCGGAATAGGCAAACATACGCTTTACATTGTCCTGATAAAAAGCCGAAAGGTTACCGATAAGAATGGTGGCAACAGCAAAAATGGTAAGTGTGAGTTTCCAAATGCTTTCCACCTCGGCAAAGCTGGAACTCATTAGGCGAAAAAACGCCGCAATAGCCGCTACTTTACCCACCGTAGCCATAAAAGTTGTAATGAGTGTTGGCGAACCTTCGTACACATCGGGCGCCCAGAAATGGAAAGGCGCAGCACCAATTTTGAACGTCATACCAATGGCTACGAGCAACAAACCAATGGTGAGCATGCCCGGCATGTGAGCCTGATTGAGTATCACGTATTGTTTGATAGCTTCCAGGTTCATGCTTCCGCTGGCACCATACAACAGGGCAATACCAAACAACAGGAAACCGGATGCAAACGAACCCGTCAGGAAGTATTTCATGGCTGCCTCGTTGGAGTTGGGATCGAACTTCTTGCTACCTGCCAAAATATAGAGCGACAACGACAGGGTTTCGATACCGACAAATAACATCAGCAGGTTACCGAAGGCTGTCATAATCAAACTACCCACCAACGCGAAAAGTATCAGGGCATAAATATCTTCTAGCGGACGCTTCACGGGCTTGTAGTATACCGGAGCAAATATAAAAACCAACAGGGTAGTGAATATAAGCACGCCATTGAAAGCAATACTGAAATTATCGGCAATATACATTTCGTTGTAATAATGAACCGATTGATTCCAACCCACTAAATTGAGGATGAAAGCCAGCGAAAGTCCAACATAAACAACAGGCAGCAGGGGCGCTTTCTTTTCGATGGCTCCAAAGAAAAGAACGATAATGGCAACAATGGAAATGGTTATTATAGCGTACATGAATGTAGTTTTGAGTATTGAGTTATGAGAGCTTTTATTTCACTGCCGTTTGAAGCATTTGCAACACAAACGAAGGATAAACACCGACTAAAAATATGGATATAATGATTGGTACAAAGAGTAACATCTCCCGCACAGTCAGATCTCTGAAATTGGTTGTAACGGCTGTCTGCGGTCCGTACATAACCTGCTGAAACATGCGGAGCATATACACAGCACCCAAAATAATGGTAAGACCTGCAATCACGGCAATGTATATATTCGATTGGAAAAGACCAAGCAGAATAAGGAACTCACCCACAAAGCTATTTGTCAGCGGTAAGGCCACATTAGCCAATACCACCACCAGAAACAGCGTGGCAAACTTCGGTGCTGCACTGGCAATACCACCCAAATCGCTGATAATATCGGTACCTGTACGGATAACAATGATCTGGTAGCAAAGGAAAAATCCAACTACATTTACACCGTGCGAGAACATTTGCAGAATAGCGCCTTCAATGCCGTAATGATTGTTTGAAAGCAATCCCAGGGCAATAATCCCCACGTGCGATAACGATACAAAGGCAATCATTTTCTTTAGTTTCGGCTGACGAATAGCAATGATGGCTCCGTAAATAACCCCGAAAAGGATTAGCGGTAAAAATATCAGCGAACCACCCGCCACCACGTCCGGACAAATAGGAAGTATAAACCGAATGATACCGTACAATCCCATTTTGAGCATAATACCCGCCAGCAACATCGACCCCTGAACGGGAGAAACATTGTAAGTTTCGGCCTGCCACGAGTGGAACGGAAACAACGGAATTTTTATGGCAAACGCTAAAAAGAAAGCCAAAAACACCGGCACCTGAACGGAATAAGGCAATTTAAGATGATAAAATGCATCGAAACTAAACGAATGCGGAGCAGGTGTTAGCGTGTACAAATAAAGTATGGCAATGAGCATGGCAAAACTACCAACCACTGTATAAATAAGAAACTTCACACTAATCTTCAACCTGTTTTGCCCGCCCCAGATAGCTGTAATGAGGAAAATAGGTATCATGGCAAGCTCCCAAAAGATATAGAACAGAATCATTTCCGAAGCTGTGAAAACACCTATCAAGGCCATTTGCATCAACAATATAAGTCCGAAAAAATTATGGTTACGTACTTTGCGGTTGTTGTTTGAAGCAATGATAACAGGCACCAGCAAGGTGGTGAGCATAATCATCAACAGTGAAACGGCATCGATATTGATGATAATATCTATATCAAGCAGTTGCTTCAGATTCAGGCTTAGATTCAGAATTTTATGATTGGCAAACGTAAAAGCATAACCGGCAACCAATGCCACGCCAAACTCCAGCAACGAAACAATGAGGGCAAATTCTCTACTATGTTTTCCCAGCTTACCCGTGAATAAAATCAATGACGCAAGTAAAGGCAGGACAAGTAAAAGTACAATAATCATCTCTTTTATAGTATTATATTAAAAAATAGAATGGCAATGATGCTGAACACCATTATCACTAAATAAAACCCTACATTCCCTGTTTGCAAACGGCGAAGGCGCTTACCAACAAACAAGGTTCCCCTTCCCACGCCATTCACAATGCCATTGATAATGGTTTGATCAACAAATTCGCGGAAGATATCGGAGATAAAACCGAGGGGTTTCACAATACAGAAATCGTATATTTCGTCGAAATAGAATTTATTGGCAAGCACTTTCGAAAATCCGCTTGCTTCGGTCAGTTCTTTGGCGTTTACAAAACGTTTGTAGCTTACAACTATCAATGCTGCAATGACAAGCAATGGAACCAGGAATATCATCCACTCGGTTTGTACGTCGAGTCCATGCTCCGAAACCGCAGCCAAACCAGTTGCTTTCGCAAAAACAGGCAATAAAAAGGTATCAAATCCCTGTGTTTCGGAGAAAAGTTTTGGTAACTGCACAAAGCCGGCAATCATAGACAAAATAGCCAGCACTGCCATTGGGTAAGTCATCACCTTTGGCGATTCGTGTACATGGTGATTTGCTTTCAGTGCTTTGCTCTCCGGTTTGAAGAACACAACGAACAGCAAACGGAACATATAAATGGTAGTCATCAGTGAAATAACCGTAGCGATAATGCCCATGCCCAAACCGTGCTCGAAAGCGGCAGTCAGGATTACTTCTTTCGAGAAAAACCCGGCAAATGGCGGAATACCCGAAATGGCTATTGTACCGATAATGAACAACGCAAATGTAAATGGAATCTTCTTGCGCAACCCGCCCATATTGCGAATGTCCTGTTCGCCACTCAAGGCGTGAATCACACTACCGGCAGCCAGGAATAATAACGCTTTGAAAAATGCGTGTGTTGTCAAATGGAACATAGCTCCCGAGAACGAACCCAGCCCAAGCGCCATAAACAAAAAGCCAAGCTGACTGACTGTTGAATAGGCAAGTATCTTTTTAATATCGTTCTGGAAAATGGCAACCAAGCCGCCAATAAGCGCCGTTGCAGCACCAACTACCAGAATGATATTCATTGTAACGGGTGAAAGTACAAATAGCACACTCGAACGGGCAATGAGGTAAATACCCGCTGTAACCATGGTTGCAGCATGTATCAAAGCCGACACGGGTGTTGGACCCGCCATAGCGTCTGGCAACCAGGTGAAAAGCGGAATCTGAGCACTTTTACCGGTAGCACCGATAAACAGACAAAGTGTGATGAAAAACAATGTCATATCGCCCGAAGGCATGACACTTGCTTTGGCTAACACTTCGCTGATATTTAATGAGTGGAAGGTACTGTAAAGCATGAATATTCCAAGCAAGAAGCCCAAATCACCAATACGGTTCATGATGAATGCCTTTTTCGCCGCATCGTTATTCGCATGGTCTTTATACCAAAAACCGATAAGCAGGTACGAACACAATCCTACGCCTTCCCAACCAATAAACAACATCAGGTAATTGGAACTCAACACCAAAGTCAGCATAAAGAAAACGAACAGATTGAGGTAAGCAAAGAAGCGGTTTACGCCTTCATCTTCCTTCATATACCCAATAGAATAGATATGTATAAGCAACCCGACTCCGTTTATAATCATTAGCATAAGTGCCGACAAGCGATCTACCGTAATGGCAAATGGAATGGAAATGTCGGCAAATTTAACCCAGTCGAACAACTGCGTTTGCACCGTTTGATTTGAGCTACTGACATGCCAGAAGAGAATGGCACTCAAAACGAGGTTAATACATATAACAGCCGAACCCAGTATTCCCGACACATTTCGGTTCATGTGCTTTTGCAGCAAACCGATAATCAGAAACCCCAGAAACGGAAAAACAAGTAATAATATTGATATAAGTTCCATATATAGTTGATAGTTGACAGTTTAAAGTTGATAAATTCAGCGAACAAGGATTGTCAACTGTCAATTTTCAACTGTCAATTGATTATTTACCATTTTAGTCTATTCAACGCATTAATATCGATGGTTTTGGTCGATCGGTACACCACCACCAAGAGTGCCAGACCAATAGCTACTTCGGCCGCAGCCACCACCATAATAAAAAACACAAATATTTGTCCTGCAGGATCGTTGCGATAGGCCGAAAAAGCTGTAAGCAATAAGTTCGCAGAGTTCAGCATCAATTCCACCGACATAAAAATCACAAGCGCATTGCGTTTTGCCAACACACCAATAACGCCAATGGAGAAAAGTGCCGAGCAAAACAAAATATAGTATTGCAACGGAATGGTTTGTATTTGAGCAATTGTAGTTCCCATAATTTTTATTGTTTATCTTTTTTTCCTAACATTACAGCACCCACCATAGCCGATAAAAACAGAATAGACGACAATTCGAATGGTAATAAATAATCGCTGTAAAGTGTTTTACCAAGGTTTTTTACAAGGCCTATCTGAGTCAGTTCCGGATTACCAACCGTTGCCACATCAAATGACTTCAGCGTACCAATCAGCACCAGAAAAATCATACCACCACCAATGGCTGCAATAAATTTCATGATAGTCGATTTCTGAAACTCACCTTCAATATTGAGGTTCAGGAGCATAACCGTAAAAAGGAAAAGCACCATGATAGCTCCGGCATATACGATAATGTGAACCACAGCAAGGAATTGAGCATTCAGCAGGATATAGTGACCTGCCAGCGTAAAAAATGTCAATGTGAGATATAACACACTGTGTATAGGCTTCTTCGACAGTAGCACCATCAAAGCCGAAACAATGGCTACAAAACTCAGAAAGAAAAAGAGATATTGTGAAAGCATATTCGTTTATTTACGATTTATTCATTTACCAGTTACTATTTATGTCCCATTTACAAGTTCTACTCAGAGCTACCAACTGGTAAATAGTAAATGGCAAAATTGTAAATCATTTATTATGTGATTTCGTTTTGTCTTTTTTAAACTCAAGCACTTCGGGTGTCTGGCGTTTCGAAACATCCACGCGGGCATCCGCTTTTTCTACCAACACATCTTTGCCGTATATGAAATTCGTCCGTTTGTACTCGCTTGGCACAATTCTGTTTGTCAGAAAAATGGCTTCTTTCGGACAAGCTGTTTCGCAGTCGCCGCAGAAAATGCAACGAAGCATATTAATCTCGTAAACCGATGCATATTTTTCTTCGCGGTACAACTGTTTTTCGTCTTCCTTACGCTCGGCAGCAATCATGGTGATAGCCTCGGCTGGACACGAAAGGGCACATAACCCACAAGCTGTACAACGCTCACGACCCTCATCGTCGAGTTTCAGCACATGCAATCCACGGTAAATATCCGAAAACGGACGCTTTACTTCGGGATACTGAATCGTCGTTTCCTTTCGGAAGAAGTGACTCATCGTGATACTCATTCCTTTGAAAATGGCCGGCAAATAGAAACGTTCAATCAACGTCATCTTTTTGTTCGATACCATCTTCGAACGGTTTGTCAGTGATATTTTAGTTGAATCCTGATTCATTTTATTTTGTTAGAAATGCAAAGAAGTTATTTTTTATCAACAACGAAATGAAACCTGTTATTATCATGTTGGCAATAGCCCATGGCAATAGTCCCTTCCATCCGAAACGCATCAATTGGTCGTAGCGGAAACGGGGTAATGTCCAGCGAATCCACATAAACAGGAATCCGAAGAATGATATTTTGGCAAACAGCACAACGGTTCCGATAATGGTTATCATGTTGTGCGACAAACCTAAATCGTCCATGAAAGGGAAATTATAGCCACCAAAATAAAGCGAAGCAATCATGGCCGACGAAATAAACATGTTGATATATTCCGAGAACAGATAGAAACCAAGTTTCATCGAACTATATTCGGTATGATATCCACCAATCAATTCGGTTTCACATTCAGGTAAGTCAAAAGGTGCCCGGTTAGTTTCAGCAAAAGCACAAATTACAAACACAACAAATCCGATTGGTTGTGTGAATACATTCCAGTTCATACCATGTTGTTGAGCCACTATTTCGTTCAGGCTCAAACTTCCGGTAGTCATAACGATGGTAACAATTGACATACTCATTGCCAGTTCGTAGCTAATCATTTGCGAAGCAGCACGAACAGCTCCCATCAGGGCATATTTATTATTCGACGCCCAGCCACCAATCATAATGCCATAAACTCCGATTGAAATAACAGCAAAAACATACAACACACCGATATTGATATCAGCTACTTGTAACGCAAATTCTTTTCCGGCAATAATAAGCGATCCACCCCACGGAATAACGGCACTACTTAACAATGCTACCAACATGGTAAGTGATGGGCCCATGATATACAGAATTTTATCGGCATTGGCCGGCATAAATTCCTCTTTCATGAAAAGCTTAAGACCGTCGGCAACAGGCTGAAGTAATCCAAAAGTACCGGCACGGTTCGGACCAAGACGATCCTGGAAAAATCCGGCTATCTTACGCTCGGCAAGTGTGGCATACATGGCAATTACCAAACTCAGGAGCAGGATAACCACACACAATATCAATTTATATATTACAAAAGTCATGTCCATACCTATTCCATTGTTTCTTTTATCGGGTTAATAACCGAAGGAATTACAACATTCCGATAATGATTCTGATTGATAACCGAGTACGACTCTATCTTACGTGGCCCTTCAATTGTCCAGTCAGCACTTTCTTTCTTCTCAAAGCGGCATTCGTTGCAAATAAAGTCATGCACTTCGCCGTATTTATCTTTTCGTCCGGTAACGCGATAAACTTCATCACCACGGAACCAAATGGTAGCTTTACCACTGCATTTTGTACATTCACGGTGGGCATCCATTGGTTTCAGGAACCAAACACGGTTTTTGAACCGGAATGTTTTATCAGTCAATGCTCCTACAGGACATACATCAATCATATTTCCCGAGAAATCATTCTCTACGGCCTGATGAATAAAGGTAGAAATTTCCGATTTTTCACCACGATAGAGAATACCATGGGTTCGTTTATCCGTCAGTTGGTCGGCTGCATACACGCAACGATAACACAAAATGCACCGGTTGGGGTGAAACTGAATCAGGTTACCGATATCAATCTTTTCGTACGTACGTTTTTCTTCTTCGAAACGCGAAACGCTGGTGCCGTTTTCGTAACTCAGGTTTTGCAAATCGCACTCACCGGCCTGGTCGCAAACCGGACAATCGAGTGGGTGATTCAGCAGCAGAAACTCAACTACAGCTTTACGGGCGTCCACTACCTGAGGCGAAGTAAGGTTCTCAACCACCATACCATCCATCACTTCGGTGCGGCACGAAGCCACCAACTTAGGCATTGGACGAGGATCGGCTGCAGAGCCCTGTGCCACACGCACCATACACGAACGACATTTTCCACCACTGTCTTTCAACTCCGAATGGTAGCACATTGCCGGCGGAACCACATCGCCACCTATCATACGGGCAGCTTGCAGAATGGTTGTTCCCGGTTCTACTTCAATGCTTTTATTATCTATTGTTACCTTAAACATCAAGAAAGAATTTACTATTTTATCATTTACTATTTACTACTGAAATAGCTATTTCTCTTATTCGCTTTTAGGGGTTCTTTTACTCCCCTGTTACAGCCGGAACTTCCATGTATTTTTCCAATGAGCCATGCTTTACATTCTTCACTATTTCCGGATGCAACACATGGAATTCAAATTCATGGCGGAAATGACGAATGGCAGCTGCCACAGGCCATGAAGCAGCATCGCCCAGCGGACAAATGGTGTTTCCCTCAATTTTCGAAGCAATGCTTACCAACAAATCTATGTCTTTCATTTTGCCTTCGCCGTTTTCGATGCGGTGCAATACGCTTTCCATCCAACTTGTTCCTTCGCGACAAGGCGAACATTGTCCACACGACTCGTGATGATAAAAACGGGAGAAATTATAGGTATTCCGCACAATGCAGGCATCCTCGTCGTACACAATAAATCCACCGGAACCCAACATAGAACCTGTAATAAATCCACCTTCCGATAACGATTCATAGGTCATCAGGCGTGGTTCACCTCCTGCAGTCTTCAAAATCAACTCTTTTGGTAAAATTGGCACCGAAGAACCTCCGGGTATTACTGCTTTCAGCTCTTTGCCACCTTTTACACCACCACAATATTTATCGCTGTATATAAATTCCTCTACCGGCAAGCCCATTTCTATTTCGTAAACGCCAGGGTTATTGATATTTCCACAAGCCGAAATCAGTTTTGTTCCGGTGCTGCGACCGATACCAATTTTTGCATATTCTTCGCCCCCGTTGTTTACAATCCAGCCAATGTTAGCGAGTGTTTCCACGTTGTTTACTACCGTCGGGCAGCCATACAAACCTTTGATAGCAGGAAATGGTGGTTTCAACCGGGGATTTCCGCGTTTGCCTTCGAGCGATTCGAGCAAAGCCGTTTCTTCACCGCAGATATAAGCTCCTGCACCTGTGTGAACATACAAGTCTAAATCGTAGCCACTCCCCAATATATTTTCACCGAGTAATCCGGCTTTGTAACTTTCTTTTATAGCTTCGTTGAGTATGCCAATCACTTGTTTAAACTCTCCACGCACATAAATATAAGCTGTGTTTGCCCCCAGTGCGTAAGCCGAACAAATCATTCCTTCCACCAGGCGATGCGGAATGTTCATCAGCAGGTAGCGGTCTTTAAATGTACCCGGTTCACTTTCGTCGCCGTTGCAAACAAGGTAACGCGGATTACCACTTTTCTTATCGATAAAGCTCCACTTCATACCCGTTGGGAAACCGGCACCACCACGACCACGCAATCCCGAAGTTTTTACTTCGTTCACCACCTCGTCGGGAGTCATCGTTTTCAGGGCTTTTTCAATGGATTTGTAACCGCCGTTTTTACGGTACACTTCCAACGAACGAATGCCTTCAACTTCTATATTTTCTAAGATAATCTTTCTTTCCATGTCAGCTCTTCGGGTTTCTTAAGTTCGCTTTCGCTTCTCAGCTTCGCTATTATTTCATCTATCTTTTTTAGGTCCAAAAACTCGTGGAACTCGGTATTCACCTGCATCACAGGTGCCATTCCGCAGGCTCCCAGACATTCCACTGCTTTGAGCGAAAACAGCTTGTCTTCGGTGGTTTCACCCACTTTAATCTGCAATTTCTCCTCGAGGTATGCGATAATGTCTTCGCCACCACAAATGGCACAAGGACCTGTCTGACACACTTCAATTACATATTTCCCAACCGGATCAATGTAAAACTGCGAGTAAAAAGTTGCCACTTCGTACACTTCGATAGGGGTAATATTTAGCAATCCGGCCACATAATCCATAATGTCCACATTCAGACTTCCACCCAATTCCTCTTGTGCAATGTGCAAAACAGGAATTAAGGCCGATTTTTGCTGCCCTTCGGGATAATGCGAAATAATCGTCTGTATTTTTGTCAGGGTCTCCGGCGTAAAGGCAATATCAAGACCTTTCTTTACGTAGAGTTTATGTTTAAATTGTTTTTCGCTCATTTTTGTTTTTGTATTTTCAACTATAAACTGTCAACTATAAACTGTCAACTAATTAAGCATCCAGTTCTCCTGCAATCACGTTCATACTACTCATTGTCAGGATAGCATCCGAAAGCGACGCACCTTCAATAATCTCAGGGAATGCCTGATAATAGATAAAGCCGGGGCGACGGAAATGCAATCGGTAAGGCGTACGGCCACCATCTGCCACCAGGTAAAATCCAAGTTCGCCGTTGCCGGCTTCCACCGCACTGTAAATCTCTTTTTCCGGAACGTCAATCTCACCCATCACCATTTTGAAGTGGCTGATAAGCGGTTCCATTTTACTGTAGACATCTTCTTTCGGGGGCAAAAAGAAAGCAGGAACTTCGGTACAGAATTTTCCTTCAGGAAGGTTTTCCAACGCTGTATTTATCATCTTTATACTTTCCCACATTTCGGTTTGACGCACGCAAAAACGATCGTAAATATCGCCGTTTTCTCCCACCGGAACAATGAAATCGAAATCGTTGTACGACGAATATGGCTCCTGTACACGAACATCGTAGTCGATACCCGTAGCACGCAGATTTGGACCGCTAAATCCATAGTTCAGCGCACGCTCAGCAGAAATTCCGCCCACGTTTACTGTTCGGTCCATAAAAATACGGTTACGCATCAACAGGTTTTCAAATTCATGCAGTATTTTCGGCAAACGTTTCATCAACGTTCGTATTTTTTGAATGGCCAATGGTGAGAAATCGCGGTCGAAACCACCCACGCGCCCCAGATTTGTAGTCAGTCGGGCACCGCAAAGTTCTTCGTATATTTCGTAAATAGCTTCACGTTCTTCGAAAACGTACACAAATCCGGTCAATGCGCCACTATCAACCCCGATAACGCTGTTACAAACAAGGTGGTCGGCAATACGGGCAAGCTCCATCACGATGATACGCATATAATCAACGCGTTTATTGGTTTCAACACCCAACAATTTCTCTACAGCCAGATGCCAGCCAATGTTGTTGATAGGCGACGAACAGTAATTCAACCGGTCGGTGAGCGTTGTGATTTGGTAATACGGACGACGTTCGGCAATTTTCTCAAATGCCCGGTGAATGTACCCGATTGTTTGCTCAGCGCCCACAATAGTTTCACCATTCATTGTCAACACATTCTGGAAAATACCATGTGTGGCAGGGTGTGTCGGTCCAAGGTTCAGCGTACTGTAAACCTTTTCATCTACCTGGGTTAAATCTAAATGGTGTTCCGAATTTATGGTTTTCATTCTCTTTAAATCTCTTTTATTAGTCAGGTCACGACCTGACACTACTGTAAACTGTCAACTAAATATCTATCGTCCAAAAAAGCTGTCATCCTTATCACTGCGCGTTGCATCTTCCAGCGGATATTCTTTGCGCATGGGGTGATAATCCATGTATTCCACGTTCAGGATGCGAATCAGGTTTGGATGTCCGACAAAGTCAATCCCATAAAAATCAAATGTTTCACGTTCCATCCAGTTAGCTGCGGAGAAAAGTGAAACAAGGCTGTCGATCTGCGGGTTAGCTTTAGTCACAAAGGCTTTCAGTCTGATACGTTTGTTTGCAACCAGATTATGCAGATGATAAATCACCCCCAATTCCTTTTCGAGTTCAGGATAATGAATGCCGCACAAATCGGTCAGGTAAATAAAATCCTGATCATTCTTCAAAAATGCAACAATCGGTTTAATGCTATCTGCCGCAACCGTTACAGTCAGAATATCGGCTGTTTCGTCAACTGACAGAATGCTCTTTTCGAATTTGCTTTTCAGCTCCTGAAGTAATATGCTGTTCTCCATGAATTATCTGTCTATTTTTATTCCGTAGCTTTCAAGCAACTCTTTGTATTCGGCACTGTAGCGACGACGCAACGGTTCGTTGCCAACCAACTCCTGAATTTTCATAAACCCATCAATGATTTGCTCCGGACGGGGTGGACAACCAGGCACGTACACATCCACCGGCACCACTTTATCAATTCCCTGCAACACACTGTAGGTATCAAATACTCCACCGCTCGACGCGCAGGCACCAACAGCAATCACCCAACGGGGCTCTGCCATTTGCTCGTACACCTGTTGTACAACCGGAGCCATTTTCTTGGCAATGGTTCCCATCACCATCAGCAAATCGGCCTGACGGGGCGAGAAACTCAAACGCTCAGCACCAAAACGACCTAAATCGTAGTGCGCTCCCATAGTTGCCATAAACTCGATACCGCAACAGGAAGTGGCAAAAGGCAGGGGCCATAATGAATTTTTACGCGCCAACCCCACCGCTTTATCCAATGTAGTGGCGAAAAATCCCGGAGCACTATATCCTTCGGGAGCATCCACTACTGTATATGTTTTATCTTTATTCTCACTCATAAGTGATTATTATTTAAAGTTTTATTAGAATGTTGAAATTTTTCATTCCTTCATTTTCCATTCTACATTCAATACTATTCCTGCTCTTTATTCCAGTCGAAGGCTCCTTTTTTCAAAATATAGAAGAATCCAAAAACAAAAATTCCCATAAAAAGAAGCATATTCAGAAAACCACTCCAATCGGCGTCTTTGAAATTTACAGCCCACGGATAAAAGAAAATAACTTCCACATCGAACAACACAAAAAGGATAGCGATAAGAAAATATTTTATCGAAAAAGGGAAGCGGGCATTGCCCTGAATTTCAATTCCACATTCGAAATTTTCTTCTTTTTTTAGTGTACGCACTCTTTTTCGGGTACTGACAATCAGGTGAGTTACCGTCATAGTGATTGCTACAAAGGATATTGCAACAAAAAACTGAATTAAAACCGGCTGATAATCGGTAGCTGTAAATATTCTTTCCATCGATAAAAAATTAGAGTGCAAAATTAAAGAAAAATTTCCGTAATTGAGTCCGTAAAGCTTGTTAACCAGCAGAAAAACATGAAATAAAACACCTTATTCTACTGAAAACAAAAGACTTGGATTAGCTAAAAATTTCTTTATTTATTCTGTTAGACAAAGCAAGTATGCGATAAACAAGGTTTAAGACCATAATGTTTAGCTCCGACAGTGAAGAAAATCACTTTTTTTCATTATTCTGATTTCACAACTACTGAAAAAGGAACCTGAAGTGGAAATAATTCACAGCAAAATAATAATTGTCAGAACAATAGCTCCACATACATTGGCAATATTAAAAAACAATCCGATTTTTTATCGTATCTTTGCAAGCGGAAAAAACGAAACAGAGAATCAATTTCCTGAACAACTCTCCTCGGCCACTTTATTACCGGCACTTCCAGCAACAAACACATACATAATTTAAAAATTTTAATGGCAAAATCGCAGAACACCTTCAACAAACAAGACAACGAGAAAAAACGTTTGAAAAAACGTAAAGACAAATTACAAAAAAAAGAAGAACGCAAAGCCAACGGTGGCGATAGCGACTTCGACAGCATGATTGCCTACGTGGATGAAAACGGCAACCTTACCGACACTCCGCCGGATCCAACCAAAAAAAGAAAAATCGATGCATCTACCATCGAGATTGGCGTGTCGCGCCGCGAAGATGTGGCTCAACCTACCGAGCGTAAAGGAAGAATTGATTTCTTCGACGATTCCAAAGGTTTCGGATTTATCAAGGAATTAGAGACACAGGAAAAATTCTTTGTACACGTGAAAGGACTGTTGCAGGAAGTAAAAGAAGGCGACACAGTGACCTTCGAACTGGAACGCGGACTCAAAGGCATGAATGCCGTACGCGTAAAAAAAGTATAAATACCATATCGTACAAACATAAAATAAAGCTATTCGGGACATTGCCTGAATAGCTTTATTTGTATATAGCTCCCCCTCGTTTAAAACGAGGAGGAAGTGAATTCTGTTTATTTCCAGGTTTTCTTGCCTGCCTTCATATTGGCTATCGTTTCTTCGTAGCCTTTGGTATCGGCTTTGGCGTTTTGGGCCAGCGTCAACGCTTCGTTTTCTTTTGCCAGTGCTTCGTCCTTGCGTCCGGCTTTGTACAGCAAATTTGCATAGGTATCCATGTACATGTGGTTTTCGGGATAAATCTCCACCGAGCGTTTCGACCAGCTGATGGCATTGGCAAGTGCTTTTTCGTCGGTTACTTTTTCGAAGAAACCCCAGGCAACCTCATTCAGTGCCAGGCTGTAGCGGTTACGTTCGGCATGAGCTAGGTATTCCTTTAGTTGTGCCAACTGAGCGGAGTCAATCTTTCCTGCAAGGGGAGTTGCATCAAATTCCTGCAGTTTTTTCTTATCAATCCGGGCAATGGAGTCGGGCGAAATATTCATCAAAGCGCTTTCGCAATAGGCTGTTGCATTACTCACGAATTTTTCCATATCGCCAGTGCGCTTGTAATAATTCATATACAGCTCTTCCTTTGTTTTTCGCGCAGCTGTTTGCGGAAGCTTTTCGTTGGCTTCCACTACCTGCTGCAGCAAGGCTTCGTTTTTGGTTGAAGCTGCCTCGCGAAACGAATTATCGATAGCACGCGACATGTAAATGTAAACATACCCTCCCACCTTGGGGAAAAACGAAACGGCATTATCCTGCAGGTTTTTGTAGGCAAACGAATTCATTTTCAAAAACTGACCTTCCTTCTGATAAATTTCAACAATTTCCTTCGACGCACGTTGGTCGGCAGGTAACAGAGCCAGGTATTCGTCGAAAAGCTGCGCGTTTGATTTACCCAGTTTCGAACGTTTGTTCATATACTCCAACAGAAAAGCCGGATCGGTTTTCTTTTCGGCATATTCTTTTTCCCAAACGCCTATCGGTTTCGGATCGGTCAGGTCGGCCATCGCTGTTTTTGCCACTGCAATAAAATTTTCGGCCGGCATAGAACCAAGCGCCCGCGAAAACAACATCCCATCGGCTTTTATAAACAGATAGGTGGGATAAGAGTGTACCTCGTACTTTTTGGCAACATCAATGCCTTCGCCTTTTTCGGCGTCAATCTGATAACACACAAAGTCGGCATTGTATACCTTCCCCACTTCGGCCAGTGGAAAAATATCTTTGCTCATTTTCTTACACGGACCGCACCAGGTTGTGTATATATCCACAAAAATGGGCTTATTGGTTTGTTTCGCTTTTGCCAATACATCTTTCCATGTTCCGTGCTCAAACACGATTCCCTGCCCGAAACTCAGCATGGAAATAAAAATGACGGAAACAAAGAGCAACTGTTTTTTCATATTTCTTTATTTTTTAGTGGGGTGAATTTTAGCCCGACAAATATAGTAATTTACATTAACACAAAAGCGAAATTGTTGCAATAATTTTATGAAGCGTAGAAACAAACAACCGCCACGCCAACTACCCTACGGCGAACTGAGGGAAAGATGCTTAACGAAAAAAAAACTCAAACCTACGCCTAACTGAGGTAAGAAATCAACCTCGCTTCTCAAAATTCTAATTACAGTGCAAACCTAAAAGAGCGTGTGTTGAACTAAATTCCCTACGGGAAGGGCTTTGAATAGTTCTGTTTCCTTAATTAATACCTTATTTTTATTTTTCACGTTTCAGGATGTTGAACGGGAGTTCGCCGCTCCCTTTAAAA
>JAQTTH010000034.1 GCA_028710895.1 Paludibacter sp. | reverse complement strand
ATCATCCCAATCGCCAATGCGTGCTTGTTTCGGTTTTTCTTCCTTCGGCATGTCCAGAAATTGCACATCTATGTCTTTAATAAACCGGCTTGGATTGGAAAAATTTGTTTTGCCATTTTTAAAACGTGATTTGGCATAACTGATAAAGCAGAGTTCCTCGGCGCGGGTGATGGCCACATAAAATAATCGACGTTCTTCTTCCAGCTCACGCTCGTTTTGCGTGCAGAAGGGTGACGGAAACAATTCTTCTTCCATACCTACGATAAAGACAGCTTTGAACTCAAGTCCTTTAGCAGCATGGACTGTCATCAGCGTAATTTTATCTCTATCGGTTTCTTTGTCGGTGTCCTGGTCGGTAAGTAGCGAAACTTCAGAAAGAAAATCGGAGAGTAATGCAACCGGTTGGCCATCGGCCTGTTTTGTTTCGCAAAACTCATGAATAGCTTTGAGCAACTCCTGCACGTTTTCCTGTTTGCTCATATTTTCGGGCGAACGGTCGGTATACGTATCGGCGATGACGCCTGTTGTTTTTACTATGCTGTTAGCTAAATCGTACGCATTCTGAGTTTGAATTTGCTCAGCAAAAATTTCAATCATGCTGCGGAATTGAGCCAGTTTATTCGCAGTACCGGCATTTACGCCGAGATTGTATTTCAGCATATCAGTAAGCACTTCCCACGCACTTACAGCATGAAGTTGGGCACATTCAATCAATTTATTTACAGTAGTATCGCCAATGCCACGCGCCGGATAATTGATGATGCGTTTTAATGCTTCCTCATCGTTGGGATTGCAAACCAGGCGGCAATAAGCAATTACGTCTTTGATTTCCTTACGTTGATAGAACGACAAACCGCCATATATCCGGTATGGAATACTTTGTTTACGCAAAGCTTCCTCCATAACACGCGATTGCGAGTTGGTACGGTAAAGTATGGCAATATCCTGATAGCGATAATTGTTCGAAAAGCGTAAATCGGAGATATTATTTGCCACAATAAAACCTTCTTCAAAATCTGTAAAAACGCTCAATACCTTAATTGGCTTTCCGGTCTCTTTTTCCGAAAAAACGGTTTTGCGTATTTGTTTGGAGTTTTTATCAATCAGGCTATTAGCAGCGTTTACAATTGTTTTAGTCGAACGGTAGTTTTGTTCCAGTTTAAATGTTTGCGCGTTGTGATAGGTATTTTTAAACTGAAGTATGTTATCGATGTTTGCCCCGCGAAACGAATAGATGCTTTGGGCATCATCACCTACCACACAAATTTTTTCGTGTCGCTCGGCCAGTTTCTTTACTATCAGGTATTGAGCAAAATTGGTATCCTGATACTCGTCTACCAAAACATATTTAAACAGATGTTGGTATTTGTCTAATACGTCGGGGTGATTACGGAAAAGTACATTAGTTTGCAGGAGCAAATCGTCAAAATCCATTGCATCGGCTTGTTTACAGCGGTTGCAGTAGATTTTATAAATTTCAGCCATTAGTGGAATGCGAGAAGCTACATCAGCTTTTATCAAATCCGTATTTGCTGCATACGATTCAGGTGTAATCAGGTTGTTTTTGGCATACGAAATGCGAGATTGTACAAACCCGTGTTTGTAGATTTTGTCATCCAGTTTCAGCTCTTTTACTATGCTTTTCACCAAACTTTTTGAATCCGCCGAATCGTAAATGGTGAAGTTTTTGGAGTAACCAATATGTTCGGCTTCGGAACGCAAGATGCGTGAGAAAATGGAGTGAAAAGTACCCATCCAAAGGTAGCGGGCTGTTTTTTCGCCAACCATTTGTGCAATACGCTCTTTCATTTCGCGGGCTGCTTTGTTGGTGAACGTAAGCGCCAGGATGGATGAAGGTTGCATGCCCGTTTTGAGGAGATAAGCTATTTTGTAAGTCAAAACACGCGTTTTGCCGGAACCTGCACCCGCTATTACAAGCGATGCTCCATCGGTATATTCCACCGCTTTGCGTTGACTTTCGTTGAGTTCGTTCAGAAAAGATAATTCCATAAAATATTATATCCAAATCCTCAAAGAGTGTGAAACACCTTTGAGAGATTTACTAATGAAAAATTGTTAGGAGTTTGAGTCCACCCATGAGAGATTGAGATATTAAAAAAACTCTTTTAGGAGCTTCGCACTCCAAAAGGTTTTTTCAGTACAAAAATACAAATTAGATTTGGTAGTAGCTAAAATAGTTTTCAACAGCCAAAACTTCAGCAAAAAGGAGTAACTTTACACACGATAAAGTGTTTGTATTTTTACTTTTATTACTAACTGATTACTTGTCTACCTGTTTATTTACTGAACTTGTAACTCGTAACTCGTAACTAATCAACTATGTGTAAATTATGTATGTGGATATTAAATTTGGCAGGTTGGAAAGCCTATACAACTGTTGCAGAACCACCCAAAAGTGTTATCTGTGTGGCTCCTCATACAAGTAACTGGGATTTTCCAATTGGAGAACTTTCCTATTTGGCACTTGGAAGAAAAGCTTCGTTTCTTATTAAAAAATCGTGGTTCTTTTTTCCGTTGAATTACTTTTTTAAGGCTCTAGGAGGTGTTCCGGTCGATCGCAACAAACGCACATCGGTAACGCAGCAAATGGCTGAAGAATTCGAAAAAAGAGAGCATTTTCATTTGGCAATAACACCCGAAGGAACCCGAAGTCTTGCCGATAAATGGAAAATGGGTTTTTATCACATTGCCGTACTGGCAAACGTGCCCATTCAACTGGCCTATATCGACTACGGTAAAAAGGAACTTGCTATTAAAGAAATTTTTTATCCATCCGGCGACGAAGTTGCTGATTTGGCAAAGATTCAGGAATATTATAAAAATGTTACTGCTAAGTTTCCGGAAAAGTTTAGTCTTAGTAAGGAGTGATAGGAATTTGCAAATTCCGGTGACAAATCTCCATGTTGTTTCAAAACAACATTTTTATTATTATTCTTCCGGTTTATGAAAATCATAATCCCTCTCCACTCGTGTAATTCTTGTTTTAAAAGACTTATACCAAATTTCTCGGCCTTTATCCCGTGCTATTTTATGCTCGGTATGTTCTTTCCATTTTTTGATGGACTCTAAATCTCTCCAATACGAAACTGTTATCCCTATTTCTTCGCGTGCACTTTCAACGCCCAGGAATCCATCTTGTTGCCGTGCCAATTCAACCATCTTATCGGCCATATCTCCGTATCCATTATCACCTTCTGTTTTTACAGAAGTGAATATTACAGCATAATAAGGTGGTTTTGGTGTTTCTGCTATCATGTTTTCTTCTGTTTTAAAATCCCATTAATTCCCGTACATTATCTGCATTTGCTTTTGTTGTCACTTGTTCCAACAATAATAAAGCAACATCTACAGCCGTTGAAGGATTCCAGGAAGTAATCATATTGCTATCTATCACTATGGGTTGATGTAGCACTTGTACACCAAACCCCTTTAATGCTTCTCTGCGAACAAGACTATTGTATGTTGTTCCTTTTTTATCACGTAAGGCCCCACTCTTTGCCAGCGGTAGCGCCCCTACACATATCGATGCTATGGTTTTATTGTGTGCTTTAAATTTCCTGATTATATCCAGAAATTTATCGGCATAAGCATCTTCGTAGAAACCATACAGTTCAAAACCGCCCGGAATTGCCAATGCATCAAAGGAGTTTAAATCAACGTCGTCAACAAGCAAATCGACAATAAATCGTTGATTAAATGAGCTTTTAATCTCTTTCCTCAATCCACAGCTGTATAGTTCGGTTGTACCATCTCCTTCAACAAGGTTCCAGCCCATTACATCTATAAATACACTGGCTTCGTATATTTCAAAACCATCGGCTAATAACAATAATATTTTTTTCATTGTTGGTTGTGTTTTTATTGGTTTGACATGTTTCTGAACCACAATTAAATCAAATTAAAATGATTTATCTGATTTTTGAGAAAAATCTGTTTTATCTGATTAATCAGCTTAATCCGGGTTCTGACAATTTTTATCCCGCTTTGCTCAGACTTGAACTTACCACCTTGTGCAAACCCGGACTAAGGGGAGTATTTAAAAAACCACTTTAGTTATAGCATCTCTAAATTCAACAGACTTGTCGGAATAGTAAGTTTCATAAAATTCAGCAGTTATCTTCATGTCATTCTCTAATATTGACAGGTACTTTGGAAAGTATTTTTCTGTGACAATATCAACCAATAAAGAAGAGGATTCATTTTCATATCTATTAAACTCAAAAATTGCATGATCAATCTTTTCAATTTGAACATCATCAGTATCTTCATAGGCTTCATACATCTCTCCTTGGAAAACGATTACTGGAAATAGATAATCAAATGTAACCATTCGTTGAGGCGCATATAGAAATTTCTCCCTTTTCCGTTCAAAATGGTGATTTACAAAATCAAATAATTTATTGAAAGTATCGTGTAGCTTTTCTTCATGTGAAGCCATCCATTCTTGATTTTTACCACCCTTCTTTTGACTAAAAGAACAGTATTGAGTATTTCGCTTTAATTGATTATAATGAAATTCTTTATTGCAAATAGTGAAATCGTTAAAATCAAAATCAATTCCGGAAGATTCTTCTAATGTTTTTAGTTCTATTTTGTTGTACTTGAATTTTTCGAAAATAGTAAAAGGTTTCTTGTTCATATCCTTGAAAACAATTACAGGAGTAGGGTTATTTATACACTCTATAACCAATGAATGACTAATTTCAATATTGAATCGTTCATTTCGATGTAATGTTTTTCTTGTTTTTTCGGAATTAGCGTATACGTCTATTTCGCGTGATTTCTCCGTTTTTGGATCAGGATACGTTTCATTTGGAAATAGCGTGTAACTTTTACCAGATAACTGTTTTATTAGCCTTGACTCTATCAAATAACCTGATTTTGATAAAGCCATTTTCATGTCTTCTAATGATATTTTAAAATCTTCCATTACTTTGTTTAATTGCATCTAATGTTATTTAATTTTCCCATATAAGTCGCTAATTTCTAATTTTGCAGTTGGATTAAATCTTTGAATTAAGCTTTCAACTACTAGTTTATCGGCTTCACTATGTCTAGGTCCTAACTTTATAACCATTTCTTTAAATTTCTCTTCATCAAATTCTGCAAAAAAGTTATTAAATGGAATTTCTGCCCCTAATGACATTGACAAAAATGATTTTGTAATAATATTATCGCTGAATTCTTCTGTTGTCGGTATAATCATAATTATGTATCTCCATTCAGATTGAAATCTCCAATGTTCAGATTTATATAAAGAAAGCTTCTCGTAATCGAGAATAATCCCAGATATTCCTTCTGTACTCTTTTTAAGTACTTTAGGGGTTAATTCACTTTTATTATTCGTGTATTTGACTTGTTGAGGAAATTTTTCAAAGATATTTATCCAATAATCTTTTGTAAATGCCTCACTTTGTGGAACAATTGAATTGATAATACCTTCGTTTATACCTTTTATTTTGTCGGTATCAATTTTGTAAGTTTTAAAAAAATCAATTGGCATTTTTATTCTTACGCCTTTCATTTGAGGAGTATACATATTCCAAAATGGGATACTTTCTTCTTCTAGATCTGTCCAACAGCTAATAAAATAATATTTCCCGATAGATTCTAAATCTTCTGAACTTCCCTCAGATAAATCATCTACATTTTTGAGGTTTGTGAAAAGTAGCTTTTTACTGTTTAAAATCAGAGCTAGATTTTCTATAGAAGTATAATGATACAAATAAGTCGGATTCATAGCGTTTCAAATTATTCTTACTAAGTCGTTTTTATTACATATAACACCAAAATATGTCCACCTAAGCATCCATATCCCGCCATTATCAAGTGCGTTTTTCAATCAAGTTCCAAAGATAAATACTATTTCTTAATTTACCTGCCTCTCTGATAATAAATAATTAAATTCCTCCAACAGCATGGTAGTTGTTGGAGGAACTAGACCCAAAGGAAGAGGGACTTGGTGTCTATAATTAGGGGGGGCTTTTCCCCTCGTTGAGATGACTTCTCCACTTATAGAGATGGCTTTTCCGGTCATTGAGATGGCTTCTCCAGTCATCGAGATGACTTTTCCGGTCATTGAGATGGCTTCTCCACTCATCGAGATGACTTTTCCGGTCATTGAGATGGCTTATCCACTTATTGAGATGACTTCTCCACTCTTAGAGATGGCTTATCCACTTATAGAGATGACTTTTCCGATCATCGAGATCGTTTTTCCGATTATTGAGTTGGTTTTTCCGACCATCGAGATGACTTTTCCGATCATTGAGATGACTTTTCCGATCATAGAGATGGCTTATCCACTTATTGAGATGATTTATCCATTATATTCATAACAACAAATGCCCATTAAATCTAAATCTAATGGGCATTTGCTCTTGATATAAAGGCCAACGTCTAACTACTTATTGGTGTTGTGGACGGAGTAAGTCGTTTACTGTTTTTACTGGGTTGAATGTTTCGATAGGCACTTCAACAAAAATGGTGTTCCAGTCGCTCATGGCCCCGTTCCAAAGTCCCGGAAGTTCAAGCGCTTTTAGTTCTTTGCCGTTTTTCGATTTCAATGAAATAAAACCGGTGCTTTTATCAACGTATTTCAGCAAATCGAATTTCTCGCCACGGTAGTTTTTTACCCCGCAAACCAAATCCACCGGATTGAAGTGGGTTGACTGCTCCATTTTTTGTTTGTCGGCCGGATTGTTCAAATCTATTTGCGAACTTTCGAGAATCTGAGGAGAAACAGTTCCGTCGGTATTTACGGTGAGGAATGGACCACCACCCGGTTCACCAACGTTTTTCACCATACCGCAAACACGGATGGGGCGATTCAGTTTGCCAACCAAATAAGCCTTTTTGTTCTCTACCGATAAGGCATTGAATCCTGCATGTTGGTTGTTTAGTTTTTCTTCGCAGAACTGTGCTATCTCGGCCAGTTTAGCTTCCGAAACCGATCCTTTTTCTAATTCAGCCAGATAGGCGAAGCTTTGTTGTTGCAAGGCAACAAGTGTTCCGGCAATCACTTTTTTGTAGGTAACGGTAATGTCTTTCAACGAATCAGGAACCACGTTGTCGATGTTTTTGATAAAGATAACATCGCCATCAAGGTCGTTCAGATTGGCAATCAACGCGCCATGTCCTCCGGGACGGAATACCAGTTCGCCTTTGTCGCGGAAAGGTTCGTTGTTTTCGTCGGCTGCAATGGTGTCGGTAGATGGTTTTTGTTCCGAGAAACTTACCTGATAATTCACGCCAAAGCTTTTTTCGAAAGCTGCAATCGACTCATTGAAATGTTTTTCGAACAAGCTGCGGTGTTCTTTCGAAACGGTGAAGTGGATATTTACGGTATTTGATTTGTTGGCTGCATATAATGCTCCTTCCACCAAATGCTCCTGCATGGGAGTGCGTTTGCCGTCGGGGTAGGAGTGGAAGCGCAACAATCCTTTAGGCAGCGCGCCGTAGTTTAATCCTTTGTCGAGCAACAGGTTTTCAACGATTGGTTTGTATTGTTTGCTCGCTATTAATTCGTCGATGGAAAGTTGGTTGTTTGCGATGCAAACACCATTCAGCTCTTCGTAAAAAGCGAATTTTTTGATATCGCCGAAGAATTTCTTTTCGAAAGCATTTTCGGGTTCGTTGCCGTCTTTTTCGATAAATTCAAAAAGGTCTTTAAACATGCGGCTGGCGGCCCCCGATGCCGGAACAAATTTCAGAATTGTTGCATCCGATTGCAGGTACGTTTCCCACTCGTTGAGCATGGCAGGCACTTCTTTTTCGTCGAATAGAACAATGCCTTTCTGAGGTTCGGCGGCACTACGAATTTCTAAATAAGGAAAACCGCTGACAAAAGATCTGAGTTGTTCTTCAATCTGGTTAGCCGTAATACCACGTTTCTGTAGTATGGCTTCATCGGTTGGATTAAGCATAATTTCGTTTTATTTTAGAGTTATTTTGAATGACTGCAAAGATAATCAATTTTCAGTGTAGGTTTTAGCGTTTTTCTAATTTGTATCTCCGTTTTTGAGAATAAAAAAGACTGCCTTTTGAGCAGTCTTTTAATCTTTAAAAATTGAGAATTATTCCCCTAATTGTTTTTTTAGTTTTTCAATTTCAGTTTTTCGCTTATTCAGTGTTTCGATATAGTTCGATAAACGAAGAAACGTGTCGTAATCGCTGAAATAGGTCTTGCCCAGATTGTAAAACGCCTGAGTTGCATACTCTAATGCTTTGTTGATATCACCGGAAATTTCGTAGGCCACCGCCATATTATTATATGCATAAGCCAACGTCATTGAATTTTTACTTTTGTCGACTGCCATTTGCCAACTTTCAATTGCCGATTTCCAGTTTCGTACGTACACCGAATCTATTCCTTTTTTTATGTATTTGTTTGGTGAACTGAATAAATAACGATCTTCTTTGTCCCAATAAGGAATAATCCTGTCAACTGTTTTATGTCCAACATTTAATGCTCCATCAACCAACGCATCAGTCCGTTTTGGCAGGTCGCTCATTGCTTTTCGGCGGTTGTACGATTCTGCTTCCCAATACACTGTATCTTTAAACTGTAACTGTGTCAATTCAGTTCCATAGGGATAATGAATACTCCAGGTTGATTCAAATCGAGCTTCAAGTACTGCTAAAAATGAATTTTGGTCGGAAGAATAATATTCTGATAAGTCGTCGTTTACTTTAATCCGGTCGAGTGAAATAACAGCATCGGCATTATATTGAGCACAAAGTTTATTTACGGTGTCGGAATCAAGCGGACTTACAGCAGCAAAAAGCTTACTTTTATTTATGGAGTTCTGAATTAATTGTACATTACTGAAAAAACCTTTACTTTCAATATCCTCGGTTAATGACCCTACTGCAAAAATAGAAAGGCTGTCGGTGTCTATTGTAATATTTTTGGTTTTCTGATTTACGAGCTCTGTTCTATGACCATATTCGCTTGGCTGTGTAATACTGTTATTCACTATAAGCAAATTGTGGGCATTGGGCGCAAAGGCAATCTTTGCCGGACGCAAAACATCCACCGAAGTGTATAATAGTTCTGAGCAGGAAGTCAGGAAAACAACTCCAAAAGCCAGACTAATGAATTTTAGTGTACGTGTTTTCATTCGTTTAAAGTATTCTTTTCTTGTGGTTAACTCTTGGTTAAATACTTATTCTTAATCCATCATAAGCCAGCTGAATGGTTGGTGGAAGAATTTGATTCACTTCTTCGTGCAACCCCATGTCGTGGCTCATGTGTGTAAAGTAAGTTTTGCGGGCACCTATTTTTGCTGCAATTTCGAGTGCTTCGCTTAGTGATATATGAGAAATATGTTTATCTATTCTGAGGGCATTTATAACAAGAACATCAAGCCCTTTCAATTTTTCAATTTCGCTATCGGCAATTGTTTTTACATCGGTAAAATAAGCTACATTGCCAATCCGGTAACCAAGAATCGGTAATCGGGCATGCATTACCCGTATAGGTTGTATTTTCAGTTTGTCAATATAAAATTCGGTTTCATCAATTGTATGTAACTGAATTAACGGAACTCCCGGATATTTATTTTCGGCAAAGCAATAAGGCATGTTTCGCTGTATAACTCCCAATACCTTTTTTTCGGCATAGAGGTGGGTTTCGCCCAGAGGTCGCACGTCATCCAGTCCGCCCACATGGTCGTAATGGTCATGCGTAAGCAATATGCCCGAGAGTTGATACGTTTCGTGTTCAATTAGTTGCTGACGCAAATCAGGTCCGCAATCAATCAGGATGCGGGTGTCGCCTTCCGAAATAATTACCGAAGCACGCAGGCGTTTATCCTTGCTGTTTGTCGATTGGCAAACTTTACACTGACATCCAATCTGTGGAATTCCTGTTGATGTTCCGGTTCCTAAAAAAAGTAGCTCCATATTGTTTAATTCCCAATTCTAAAATTGCATTGTCCTATTCAAACAATTCTTCTTCAATTGATTGAATCTTCATTCGTATTCGCCATTCTTGTGGATACAGGTTGTTACAGCGGTTACCCATGTTTTTTACCCAACCCAAAGCCTGACCCTTATAACAAATAAGCAGGTAGCCTCGTTTAGCTTCGGGAAGAAAAATAGCTTCTTTTCTCAAAAATAATATGGAAGTGTTATAATCTACATCAATAATTTCAACCGAATCTTTATCCAACGCCTTCGATAAAGCTATTCCTGCTGCCGGAATAAAATCAGAACCTTTCATTTCGCCCAGCAACAAACCGGAATGCATACATTTCAAACTTTTATTGAGTAATAAAAAGTCAGTTAAACGTTCAGCATCATAGGCTTTGAATAAATTGCCTTCGGGAAGAATGGACCATCGCTCCGAATCCTTCAACGCTAAGGTTGTTGTGAAATTTTTTGTTACAAATTTTATGCCTTTTTTTTCATCTTTTTTGTTTTTGATCGTACGATCCACATTCGACGTCTTTTTCATCACCGATAAAAAGAATCCTTCGCCGGTTGTCTTGTGTGGATAAAACCGATAACCACAGTCGCTTTCTGTAATATTGGTGTTTCCATGCAAGTCAATTGTAAGTACTTCGGCACCCAGTTCATCGCAAATCCACTGTACATTTCCTTCGTTTTCCTCCCGATTGTAAGTACAGGTGCTATAAACTAAAATACCATCTGTTTTGAGCGTATCCCAAACAGACGATAAAATATCGCGCTGGCGTTCGGCACAAAGTTTTACATTGTATTCCGACCATTCCTGTATGGCTCCGGCATCCTTACGAAACATTCCTTCGCCCGAGCAGGGTGCATCGATAACAACTGCATCGAAAAATCCTGGTAATGCGTCAAAGTCCTTTGGTTCATTGTTTGTAACAACGCAGTTCGGATTTCCCCATTTAATCAGATTCTCAGCCAGTATATAAGCTCGTGAACGAATGATTTCATTGCTCACCAATATACTGCTTTCGGGTAATGCCTGTGACAGAAGCGTTGATTTTCCTCCGGGAGCTGCGCACAAATCCAATACGGTTCTTGCTTCAGGGAAATGTTGTCTGACAGCTTGTTCCAAAAACATGGAACTGGCTTCCTGTACATAATACACTCCTGCATGAAACAATGGATCGGCTGTAAATGAAGGTCGCTCATTCAGGTAATAACCGGTTTCGCACCACGGAACATGAATGTCCGATGGTTGATACTCCATTTTATCATTCACACGAATACTGGTAGGAGGAGGCGTTTGAAGTGCTTTTTCGAATGCTTCAAATTCGTTTCCCATTATTTCTTGTGTTCGCTTTCTAAATGCTTCCGGTAAGGCCATGAGTGAGAGTTAAGCTTATTCTGATATGTCAATTACAATACGTTTACTATTTTGGCTATTGTTACAGCATACTCTTCATCCGAGAGGTAAATAGCCTGTGGATTCATTTCAAAAATGCCACCGTAACTCAACCCGCCTTCATATTTCGGAACTAAATGAAAGTGGAGATGAGGTAATTTATCGGAATAGGCTCCATAATTGATTTTAGCAGGTGAGAATGCTTTTTGAATGGCTGCGGCAGCCTGGCAAACATCGGCCATAAAGGCATTGCGTTCTTTTTCCGAAAGTTCGAAAAGTTCTTTCACATGATCTTTGAATGCTACAACACAACGTCCGGGGTGACTTTGTTCTTTGAATAAAAACAACGTTGAAGAACTAAGATCACAGATTTCAATCATTAAGCTTTTTTGTAAATCGTTGCGTTGACAATACAGACAGTCAAGGGCTTTTTCCATTTTTTTTGAGATTTTTGTTGTTTGAAATTATTTTTGTTTGAGTAAATTCTGAGCAAAAAAAAGAAAGCAGTGAAATGAAATGTCACTGCTTTCCGTATATTTCGAAGAAGATATTATACTTTATGTGTTTCTAATATGTTTAGAGCCATATCAAGAATTTGAGTGTCATCCAACATTACTAATCCTCCATCCGGTCCCGGTTCTATATGAACTCCACAACTTTTGCCGTCTTTATAGTCGTGTCCACCAAAATAGTTACGCACTGTTTCTTTTTCCAGACCAAGTTCTTCGGCAATCTTGGTCATACTACCGCTTGGAAGCGCATCCTTCACTCTACGTAGTTCGTTGAAAGTTATCGTTTTCGTCATGACATTAAGTATTAGAATTGTTAGTAATTGTGTTTTTTCAAAAACTGCAATAAACGTAGTGTTTTCTTTTTAATTTACAAAATTATTTAGGAAGAATTTTCAAAAAAATGATGAATTTATTTTCTGTGATATTGTAATTTGAAGATAATCAAATAAATAGTGAATTCGTATGATTTTTAAGTGTTTAATTACAAATTTCGTTATAAAATCTGATAATTGTTTCAATTCCTTTGAAAAACAGCTCCACCGGAAAATTTTCGTTTGGCGAATGAATGGCATCGGATTCAAGTCCAAAGCCCATTAATACTGGCTTTACATTCAAAACTTTCTCGAAAATAGGAATTACTCCAATGCTTCCACCACGTCGGACCGGCAATGGTTTCTTTCCAAAGACTTTAGCATAAGCTGCTTCTGCTGCTCTGTATTCTTTTGAGTCAATCGGGCAAACATAACTTTCTGCACCATGTAAATATGTGATTTGTATATCAATATTTTTTGATGCAATACTTATCAGGTAGTCCGATACAAGTTTGGCAATTTTTTCCTGACGTTGATGCGGAACAAGTCGGGCAGAAAGTTTAGCATAGGCTTTCGAAGGTAAAACTGTTTTGGAACCTTCACCGGTATATCCGCCCCATATTCCACAAATGTCCAAAGCAGGACGTATTCCGGTTCGTTCAATGGTGCTGTAGCCTTTTTCACCCGAAACCACTTTTATGTTGAGGTTCTTTTTGTATTCTTCCTCGTCAAAAGGTATTTTGGCAATCAATGCCCGTTCGTAATCCGATACATCTTCCACAACGTCGTAAAAATGAGGAATTGTTATTCGTCCATCGGAATCGGTAAGTTGCGATAATAACTTTGTCAGCTCCATAATTGGATTAGCAACTGCTCCACCAAAAATACCGGAGTGTAAATCGCGCGAGGCAGATGTAACTTCAATCTGCCAATAGGCTAATCCGCGTAAACCGGTTGTGATACTGGGTGTGTCGATTGACAACATGCTTGTATCTGAAACCAGAATAGTATCACATTGCAACATTTCTTTGTTCTCGATGCAAAATTTTTCCAGACTTGGCGAACCTATTTCTTCTTCGCCTTCCAGCAGAAACTTGACATTGCATTTCAGTTGGTTTGTTTTTACAAGGTATTCGAAGGCTTTGGCATGCATAAACGATTGTCCTTTGTCATCGTCGGCGCCCCGCGCAAATATTTTTCCATCCCGTATTTCCGGCTCAAAAGGTTCGGAAGTCCAAAGCTCAAGTGGCTCGGCGGGCATTACATCGTAATGTCCGTAAACCAGAATGGTTGGGTAGGAGGGATTAATCAGTTTAGTGGCAAATACTACCGGATTTCCATCGGTAGTGAGGATGTTTGCATGGTCTGCACCACTTTCTAAAAGGATTTCCTGCCAACGTTGAGCACAAAGTTGTATTTCTTGTTGTCGGTGTTTGTGTGCACTTACACTTGGTATTTGTATCAGGCTGAATAATTCTTCAAAAAATCGATTTTTATTCGCTGAGATATAATTTTCTATGGTCTTGTCCATTTTATGCTGAAATTTGTCTTGAAAGATTTTATAAAAATACAAATAATTGGCGAAAATATCCGTTTTTCGAACATTCTTTTGAACAATTTAATCATAATTCATGTTTGATTTTGGAAACTTGGAAACTTTGAACTATTTTGTAGTTTCCTTTTTGTTTTTTTCAACTATCAGATATTCAGTTGTATGAAATTGAATGTTCTTTTTGTAATAAAAAAATAATGTATTTCGTAATGAGGTTCATAATATTTCATCTAATTTTGCAGCGATTTAATTAAACGCAGCCATGGAAACCCAACAAGAATTAATAGTTAGTACAGCCAGTCGCCTATTTGAACAGTTCGGCATTCGAAGTGTATCAATTGACAATGTCTGTGCTGAACTGCGAATTTCAAAGAAGACTTTTTACAGCTATTTTCCGCAGAAAGAGGATTTGGTAGAAGCAGTCTTGATGCATCAACGAGCTATTCAACACGAGAAGTTTACCAAACTATTTAAGAATAAAAATGCTATTGAATCATTGATAATCAGCATTAAAGAAATTAAAAGAAGCGTAGGGCATGAGTCAGTGGCCATGTGTTACGATCTGGAAAAGTATTACCCAAAGGTAAATGAAAAGTACGAACAGGACTCGAGGCAGATAATGCGTGATGGTTTTGAACGTTTTTTGAAACAGGGTATCGAGGAAGGTTATTTTCGTGAGGACGTGGACGTGGAACTTATTGCATTTTTTCATTCATTGCAGGTGAAAAAGACTTTTGAGCAAATGGCTCAGGACCCCAAAAAATATTCTAAGAAACGACTTATTGATTTTTTTGTCGACCTGATGATTCACCTTATAGCCAATGAAAAGGGACTTAAATATGTGGAAGAAAACTATAATAAAATAGAATAATTCCATACCGTTAAACCGATTAAAACATGCATTCGTCGGGAAAATGAACCTAATTCAACGATTTTTATACAAGAGACTTTTTAATTGAAACTAATTTTGTACCTAATAATAGAAAAATAAAGTATTAATTTCAAATAATTTATGATTGTGAGACAGTTTAATAGAAAATTTGTATTGGCAGTGGCATTGGTATGTGTGCTGCCTACGGCTATGCTGAAAGCACAGGATACGTTGACCGTATCGCTTTCAAAAGCATTGGAAATAGCCATGAGTGAAAGCCCTACCATAAAAGTGGCGAATAAAGAAATTGAGAGAGTTGATTACTCTAAAAAGGAGAAATTTGCTGCTTTGTTTCCAAATATATCTGCTGCAGGGTCGTATCAACGTGCTTTGAAAAAGCAACGTGTGTTTTTCTCAATTCCAGGAATGCCCTCTAATCCGGATGGATTTGAAATGGGGCAGGATAATACTTTCAATGCAGGTTTAACTGCTTCGTTACCAATCATATATCCTACTTTGTGGGCATCGTTGGAAATGACAGAAACAGATGCGAAGTTAGCGTTAGAATCAGCACGCTCTTCAAAGCTATCGCTTGTAAATCAGGTTACAAAAGCATATTATACTATCTTGTTGACTCAGGATCAGTACAATGTATTTAAACGTAGCTATCAAAATACTGTAGAGAATGCACGAATAATCAGTAATAAATTTAAGCAGGGAACAGTTTCTGAGTTTGAATGGATTCGTGCCGATGTGTCGGTTAAAAATGCCAATTCAAACTTAGTGTCGGCTGAAAGTGTCGTGAATATGAGTAAGCTTCAGTTGAAGATGCTTATGGGTGTGGATATGTTTACCGGTTTGAAAGTTGATGGGAAACTGGATGATTTTCAAAAAAACATGTATGGGGATGTATTGATGATTGATACTACCAGCTTAACGAAAAATACTGATTTGAATCAGTTTGATCTTAAAACAAAACAATTGGATCATGCATTGAAAATACAAAAAGCATCCTGGTGGCCAACATTAGCGGCAAGTTTTAATTATGCATATATGTCGATGGCAAATGATGGCGTTGATCTGAGATGGTTTCCAACCTCTACTGCTGCCTTGCAATTATCTATTCCAATTTTTCAGGGTGGTGCAAGAGTATTTAAGGAAAAGCAATTAAAAATTCAACAGGACCAATTAAAAGATCAACGTGATAATTTACGTAGAAGTCTTGAAATGCAAGCAATTTCCTACCTGGATAATATTAAAAAAGCAATTGAAAAAATTGAATCGAATAAAGACGGTTTGAGGCAAGCTGAAAAAGCAGTTTCAATTTCGAAAAAAATGTATGAAGTTGGTTCGAGTACCTATTTAGACTTGTCTAATGCTGAATTAGCATACATACAAGCCGGTTTAATGTACAATCAGTCAATTTTCGATTACCTGTCGGCAAAATCTGATTTAGAAAAATTGTTAGGAAAAGACTCGAAATAGTTTGTAAGAATATAGTATTAGAAATATAAAAATTAAAATAATAACGATATGAATAAGATTAAATTAGGTGGAATAATCCTGCTGGCACTGGTTATCGGTATGACTTCGTGCTCAAAACAAAAGAAAGCCGACACTGTAGTTGCTACCGCAACTCCAAATGTACGTTTGGAAACTGCTGTTGAAAAAAATGTTGAACAGTCGGATGAATTAACAGCGACTGTGCAGCCTGATACCAAAAACAGTATAGCACCTTCTGCACCGGGTCGTATACGCCAAATTCTGGTTGAAGTAGGTTCGCATGTTTCAAAGGGACAAAAATTGGTTCAAATGGATGTGGCTAACCTGTCTAATCTGGAAACTCAGATTGAGAATGTGAAACGCTCATATAAACGTGTTCAGGAATTATTTAATGTGGGTGGAGCATCACAACAAGATTTGGACAATATAAAAGTACAACTTGACCAGGCTCAGACTAATTTGAAAAATCTGACTGAAAATACTTTTCTGTTGAGTCCGATTAGTGGAGTTGTAACTGCACGTAATTATGACGATGGTGATATGTACTCAGGCCAGATGCCGGTTTTAACGGTTATGAATATTAATCCGGTAAAAGTATTGGTGAATGTTTCAGAATCTTATTATTCTCAGATAAAAACCGGTATGGTTATCGATGTGAAGTTCGATGTACTTAGTGGTCAGAATTTTCAGGGGCGTGTAAACCTCATTTATCCTACTATCGATGAGCGTTCACGCACATTTCCAGTAGAAATAAAGCTGAATAACAATAATAATAAAATCCGTCCCGGAATGTTTGCCCGTGTAAATATTGAGTTTGGTAAAACCAAGCGTGTGGTTGTTTCGGATAAAGCTATTGTGAAACAAGCCGGTTCGGGAGCTAAATATGTTTATGTGTATACCGATGGTAAGGTTGAATACAAACAAGTAGAAGTTGGTCGTAGGGTTGATGCTGATTATGAGATTCTTTCAGGATTGTCGGCTGGTGAACAGATCGTTGTTGCTGGTCAGTCAAAATTGGTAGACGGCATAGCGGTGAAGGTTATTAAGTAAGATCATTAGTGTCCACTAAAAGTCATTGACAGTTCTTTGAAATCCTTTTCTATCCGTCTTTTCCGAGCAAAATAGTTGCGTGACGATTTGAATTTTTTATCTTGCCCAATATGTAAAAAAATGGGCAATG
>JAQTTH010000033.1 GCA_028710895.1 Paludibacter sp. | reverse complement strand
TTCGCCATATCAATACTGGCTTCAATATAACCATATAATAGCTTTGCTTTACTGCCAACCCAAGAGCCTCGATACTGATAGTCGCCGGTTGGTGGTCCCTTTCGCATGTGAAACTCCATACCTGTTGTGGTTGGATTTAACAACGTTGGGTCATTACCTTGATTGAAGCCCAAACCCGTATTATCGCTTGCCCAATTCGTCGTATTAAGAGTTGGCGTATTAAATTCATCTGAAAAGGATGGGTTTTTAACCCATTTACCGGTATTGGTCTGGTCAGACAGGGGGAAACTGCTGTTCCAACTCGCCGGTGGCTGAAGGTTGGCATGTGCCAAAATTGTTGTAAAAGGACCAAAACCAGGTGTGTCTTCTACCAAACTTGCATCAACTGGAGTTTTAAATGATTTTATATTTCCTAATCCTTTCCCGGCACTATTGGTAGCATAAGCCCTTACATAATAGGTTGTACTCGGAGTTAATCCTGTCATTTTAATGGCGAAACTATCTGAACTTGTAGCAATATTTGATATAATGCCTGTTAAATTATCTTCGTTAGTCCCCCAGTAAATACCCTTAGATATTATATCAGAACCGCCAGTGCTTGTAACTTTCCCGTAAACATCGGCACCGGTGAGGGTGATATTTGACACATTGGTAATAAGTACGGGAACAGTAGCTTCAACAATCGGAACTTCTGTTTTACAACCAAGACAAAGGAATATAATAATACCTATAAAAACTACCGAAAAAGATTTTGAGAATACTTTAGGTTTTTTCATTTTTTTTGATTTAATCTGGTTTCTGTTCAATTTTAAAATATAGACTCTATGATGTTTGCTGTGTGTTTAATTAAGGACATTATATGGAATAATAATCGGTAAATTCAAAACGCTTTTCGCATCCACACGATACTGTTGAGTCCAGGCTTGAAAATAGCCTATAAATAATTTATTTTTTTAGTGTTACAGGCATATTTCCCGTCCAGTCTACATGAATACTTGTTCCCTTATAATTCACATCTAGAACGCTGTTTTTTATCGTTGCATAAGGGCTGTTGAGTAGTGCCCATTGAGAATAGTCAGGGTCTTGTACACCATTTATTTTTACAGTGGGGATGGCAGATTGCATATAATTCCCAGTCCATTTAGGTGGAGCTGGAGTAATTAAAGTCTGCCTGGGTAAGCCCATTAAAAAATTTATCTCTAGCTTATCTTTACCGGAATTAGTATAGCTCATGTTCATGTTCACCATATCGGCAGTCAGAGCGTTAGACAGCAGCTTTTGTCTGAAAAGGTCAAAAGTACCCTGCTCATCTTTCGAACCAACTTCAATAACAAAACCCGTTTGGGCAAAATCCGATTTTATGACATTGAAACCAATAAGACTGGGGTTGGTTGTTCCTAAATCACGTTCAATATAATAGGCTGCCAAAGGTTTAATGCCAATATAGGTATCATCTTACCGCAAGAAGATCCATCCATCCTGTTCAATTTCCTGATCCATGGTGTTCGGATAGCGCAACTGAGCTCTTTTCAGCGGGTTAGTTGCGTAAGCCGACCTCCGAATGCCCGTTGGGTGTATTGCTTATTCTCCAGACTGAGCAAAGAGACTGCATACTCAAATGAACTGCGGATATTATGAAATACACCACTTTGAGCATCGGTATGATAATTATATCCATGCAAGGTTGAAGTAATCATCTTCTCTTTGGGATCAAATAGTTCGTGTGATTTTATTAAGGACTCATTCAAAGTTTGCTTTTCCGAAAAAGATAATTTTTCCGGTTGATATTTTATAAAGCCATCATTGCTTTTTTGGGCAATACAAACAAAGAAAGAGCATCCTATTAAAATAATTAAAACTAAGGTTTTCATTTTTAGATATATTTTAAGATTATTCCAATTTATGTTTTTTAAACTTTTACTTTTTCATGTCCACTCCGGAAACTGACTTTTATTCAAATCCAGTGCTGCAATAGTCTGCATTTCTGAATGGTCAAGATTAAAGTCAAATATTTGTAAATTTTCGATAATATGTGTTTTTTGAGAGGAACGGGGAATAGCGATGATGCCTCTTTGAAAATGCCATCTTAAACACACCTGAGCATTTGTTTTGTTGTACTTTTTACCAATGGCAGCAAGGGTTTCGTTCGTAAAAAGTCCGTTACGCCCTTCTGCAAAAGGTGCCCAGGCTTCCATTTGTATGCCGTATTTCTTCAACGATTCATTAGCCATGCCCTGCTGGAAGAATGCATGTGATTCAATTTGATTGATAACTGGTTTGACTTTAGAATTGGCAATCAATTCATCCAAATGACTTTTTTCAAAATTACTCACGCCAATAGCCCTTATTTTACCAGTCTTATAAAGCTCTTCCATTGCTTTCCAGCTGCCTTTTACGTCTCCGCGGGGGCGGTGAATAAGGTAAAGATCCAGATATTCCAGACCCAATTTGTTGAGTGTGGAGGCAAAGGCTTTCATTGTTTTTTCATAACCTGAATCGACAACCCAAAGTTTGGAGGTAACAAAAAGTTCTTCCCTTTTGATACCGCTTTGTTTAATTCCTTCACCTACAGCCAGTTCATTGCCATATATCATTGCAGTATCCAAAAGACGATACCCAGCTGAAATTGCATCCGCAACACATCGGGCACCTTCGACACCTTTCAAGGTAAGGGTACCAAATCCAAGCATTGGCATCTTTACGCCATTGTTCAGTGTAATTGTTTTAATAAAGTTCCCTCCTTTTTTAGGGGCAAGTGTAGCAAACAATTTTGAACTTCCAAAACCCATAAACAGGCTGGCAGTAGTTAAACTTACAGTGTATTTCAGGAAGTCCCTCCGACCTATTCTCTTGGTTTGATTTTCTGTACTCATAGTTCTCCTATCGTTTTGTTGTTTTAATTAAATAGCTGTTTTGAAATTATTGAACCGGAAAATGATCCGTTATAATGGTAAATGCGTGTCATGATTTTTCTCCTTTTATGTTTATAAACCACTTCAGAGAACTGGTCAAGCTCTTCCCAAAACGATATAATTGGCGGCTACATTATCTTTTGAATTGACATACTGTTGAGCCAGGGTTTTGATAACCCCGGCTTTCCAGTCTGTTTGATTCTGAAAGAACAACGTTTATTTGTAATGATCGGGATTTTCGTCCTGCCACTCACTAAATCCATCACGTATCCGATTCCTAAAGGTTAGCGTGTCTTTAGCATAATACCAAATGTTTCCCACATTGTACTTATAGCTCAAAAATATCTTCCGGTTTTGCAGTAATTTGGCTTTATTGAAGGTGCTTTCGCCATCGGGAAGTATTTTGTAGGTAGCACCGGCAACCTCGCTAACGATAATTTTTCCGTCGCTGTTCAGTGTCAGGCTAATTTCCGGAACTAACGAACTGCTTTTTGCACTAACGCCGTTAGCAGTTACCGAATTTAGGCCAGAACTCGTTAACGCCCATGCCTGTGCGTCATTCGAAGGTATTGCCGTGTAATAGGTTATCGGTTTAACGTAAACACCTGCCGAGTCTCTGGTAGTAACTCCACCATGCCAATAATTGCCAAACAACATACTTTCGTATTTTATGGCAACAACCGTATAGTTTTTATCCGGTAGGATGGAGTCGATTGACCCCGTTTGGGTAATCCTCAAAGGGATAGCATAATTGGGGGCAAACGAGGCTGCATCGGACAGAAAATTGCTGTTAAGTTTTATACTAATTGTTCCGAGAAGGTTGCCCGATTTGATAATAAACTTCGAATCATCACTTAACGTATAATAATTCGAGGGCAATTGCTGCAATACACTTACCGAAGTCATAGCCGCCTTTGAATTGCCGGCTTTGAGCAGATACAGGATTGAAGGATTAATCAAAGTCGGGTCAATCACGAAGCTCACTTCACGATCTTTGGTGTTTTCACGTAATCCTCCTACTACTACCCCAAGCTTAAAGGTACTGTCTTCTCCTAACACAATTGATCGTACATCGGTTTGATACGTAAAGTAAGTACTTGTAAAATCAAAGTCTTTGATATAATCGTCATAACAGGAGCTTACTCCAATTGCTATAAACAGAAATATTATTAATTTTTTCATCATTTTTATTTTTTAATTTGATTATTTCCAACTATCCCAACCTTCATTCTGGGTTAATTTACTCATATTTAGGATGTCATCGTATGGTATGGGTAAATAGGCTGAACTGAACTGACGTTTTTGCACCTCATAGGTAAAGTCGTAGGTAAACGTGTTATCAGCGTTCTTTACTATTTTCACACCATGTACCGGTTTATTTAATTCGCTGAGTGTGGTACTCCAACGTCGCAAATCGAAAAACCAGGTACCTTCGAAACAGGTTTCTATCCTTCGCTCGTTTTTTATAAATGCATCAAAAGCAGTTTCGCCCAATGAGGCTACTTTATCCAAATAAGGATCAACGGTAATTCCTGTCGCATTGTCATAGGTTTTTCTTTGACGCAAATAACTTATTGCAGCTTTGGGCGTAAGACCATACTTGGTATTATTTGGTCCTCCAACATGATTAGCCGCCTCCGCAAAAGCAAGGCACATGTGTGCCCAACGTATAAAGAATTTAGAGTGGGGTTGGGTGTTGACCGGTGAATTTTTAAAATTGACAGTACTTGAAACGAATTTCTTAATATAATAATTGGTATTACTGTTGGTGCTGCTAACATTCATAGCGTCCTTGCCTCCATTTTCCCAATTTTCGAAGGTGTACATTCCAACCGTATTCGGATTACCGCCATTTATAGTCAAGTTGTTGTAGAAAATAATACTGTAAAAACGAGGATCGCGGTTCAGATACGGATTCTTTGGATCGAAAACAATAGTTGGCGATTGATTTAAAGGATAACCATCTTTCATTCCAAAGGCATCAACCAATTCCTGTGTTGCACCCATTGTGCCGTTTCCTGAGAATCCTCCGGGATAAAACATCCGCTCCATAGCATCATTCGCGCTTCCACGAGATGAGAAGATGATTCCCTCAAAATTCAGGTCAAACCAATTAACGCGATTCAAGTAAGTCGTAAACCCTTTTCCTGCGGATTTGTCGTTGAGTTTGAAATCAATCACCTGTTTGGCATATTTGGCACAACTGTCCCAACGCTCTATATTTCCGCCTGAATTAAACCGTGGACTAGCCCAGTTGAGATATACTAATGCTTTGATAGCCCTGGTCGTAATTCCATCCATTCTTCCCCAATACTTTGAACCGGCATAAGTTAAACTACCTGTAACCAAAAAATCGCGGTGAGCAATCGGAAGGTATTTATAGGCTGAATCGCAATCGTCCACTATTTGTTTTACACATTCATCGTACGAGTTGCGCGCCAAATCAATTTTTTTGGTGATGTCAAGCGGTTCCAGTACTATTGGAAATCCTTTCATCTCTCCATTCACATCTTTTCCGCCAAACTTCTGAAGCAGATCCCATTCAAACCAAGCCCTAAGCGCAAATGCTTCGCCCTGTAAGCGGTTACGTATCTGCAAATCCTGTGCAGGTATTAACACGAATCGGGTATTAAAGCCTTTTCGGTCTTTTAAAAATAAATTTACCGAGTAAATCGCCTTATAAGCGTTGTTCCAGTAAGTACTAAATGGATCCTGACTAATAACTAACGATCCGGTTGCGAGTTTTGCCATAACATTTGTGGCACTTGTCATCACTGCGTTGTCTGTAGCACCGTCTAAAATGGCGCCTACATTATCATTGTAGTTTCTTGACATGTAATCGTAAGGCTTGCCAACTAATCCCTCAACCATATCGGGGTATTCCCAGATCGTTTCATCGGTATAAACTGAACTTAGATACGGATCTATTTGGCAGGAAAACGATGATATAGCTATGATTGACAATAATATAAATATTTTAGAGTTCATTATAATTTACTATTAAAAGGTTAAACTTAAACCAACTGTAATTGTCCGGAACAGTGGATAATTTGATATTCCAGAATTTAGACTCTCAGGATCAACATCCTTAATCTTAGAAAATGTTAAAAGGTTGGATCCTCTCAAATACATGCGTATCAGCTTACCACTAATATTCTGTGAAATTTTTTCAGGAAGACTATAAGCTAACTCTACATTCTGAATCTTAAAATAGTCGCCTTTTGCCATCCAGTATTGAGAGGTTCTAAAATTATTGGCTACCTGGTTATAGGTAAGATTTGGATATGCTCCCCCAATATTATCTTTCACAAATTTCGAATAATTATTATCTCCCCATCCGTTCCAAAAGTAACTATTATTCAAAACAACATCGTTGAATGCCCTTCCATTACCTATCACTGTCAATTCCAGCCCACTATATTCTAAGTGAATGTTTAAGGCATACTGTAATTTGGGAGCTCCATCTCCGATAACTGACTGATCATTGTCATCCACTACTCCATCACCGTTTTTATCTTCGTACTTCAAATCTCCGGCATGCAGTACGGCGTCATACAGTTGTGGAATGACGGTTGTCTCTGCGTCAGTTTGAAATTTGCCCAAATAATTTAAACCCCTAATCGCAGTTGTTGATTGATTAACATGGGATTGATAAGCATTCCGATATTTCGGTTCATCATATTTAAGCCATATTGAATTCATAATTAGGCCATTCCCTCCGATAGAAAAGGCTAATTTACCAATTTTGTCACTGTACTGAATTCCAAAATCGAATCCAGAACTTCTGGATTTATTGTTATTAACCCGATAGGCTATTCCATCAAATCCGGAAACATAGGGTGTCGAAGTTAGATTGGGTAAAATTATGTTATCGTTAACCCGATTGAAGTAATTCACTTCTAATGATAATCTTTTTTTCAAAAGTAAGGCATCAATTCCCACATTAGTCTCACTTACTTTCTCCAGACCAAAATTGGGGTTACCTATCCTACTGAGGGTGGTTATTCTCGGTGTACTTGTGGTTCCACCAAACCAAGTATTTGCCCCTGATGATCCAAAGTTAGTAGAGGTTCCGCCACTAAAGCTGCTCAGTTCATTATAAGGTCCAAATAGCGAACCGTTAAAGTTCTTTTCGTAACCCATCACACCCACCTCAGCACGCAATTTCAAGTAGTCTATAAATGAAGCATTCTTCATAAATGACTCTTCCGACATCACCCAGCTACCCCCAATGGCAGAAAAAAGGTCATATCGATTATTTTTCGGAAGATACTGTGAACCATTATAATTAAGTACCCCATGAAGACTATACTTATCGTTGTAAGAATAAAGCGCGGACAAAATCCCGTTTTGATTCCTACTCGGATCGCGATACCCATTAACGGCGTGTGAGGCATAATTAAAAATCATAGAAGCATTTATATAATTCTTGCCGAATGATTTTTCATAATTCAGGTTCTCATAAACCGTAATTTGCTGACTGTAAAAATCATGCAATTTCGACAATGCCGATTGGTCTACTCCCAGATGATCCAAGCCTAACTTAATAGTATCCATTCCCGCAGCAGTGGTGTCCGGAGTTACCGTATATGCAGCATAATTCTCTGATTTTCCCAGACGGACAACGTTTATAACATTGAACCCAAGATAAGTAGTTGATTTTAATCCTGGCAGTAAACTTTTTAAATCATAATCCAGTGTCATATTTATGACTCCATTTCTGATCGTTTCAGTATAGCTGCCGTTATGCATGACGTTCCCTATAGGATTCTGGCCATATTTGGAAGTTACTCCATACCATGGCTTTTTCATTGTTGGATCGTTGTTGGCATAAATGGGAAATGCAATAGGGGGAATTGAATTAATTTCACCCAACATCGCCGGAAACTCCGTAAGCCCCAACTGTGTTGTACCAGTATTATCACTAAAATCGGTATAATATCCATAGTTAGGTGAATTACGCGTTGAAACTCCGCCAACAAAACCAAACTTCACTTTAATGAATTCATTAACAGTAGTATTTATATTTGAGTTGGCATTGATGCGGGAGTAGTCTGACTTGGAACCAATTTTATACAGATCGCCTTCTTTGGTATAACCTAAATAGGCATAATAAGTGGTTTTGCCATCTCCTCCTGTTGAGGATAAGTTAATCCGTTGTAAGGGCATCGATTCTTTCAACATCATCTCCCTGAAATTAACACTTGGGTATTTCAAATCGTACGGATTATTATTTGCATAAGCTGCAATATCGGACGAAGAGTACAGTTCTCCCAAACCGCTGTTTTTGCGTGCCAAATTATTTAGACTTGCATAATCAGCTCCTGAAACGAACTCCGGCATTCGATCAACCTGACTCATACCAGTTTCGATATTCACTTTTAACTTGTGTTCATTTCCCCTTCCCTTTTTGGTATTTATAATCATCACACCATCGGCTCCGATGGCACCATAGATGGATTTGCCAACGATATCTTTCACCAATGAAACCGATTCAATCTGCTCGGGATCCAAAGGGACCTCTGATAAGTCAGCCTGGATACCATCTATGACGTACTGAATACTGCGACCTCTCAGCGAAAGTTGGGTACGTACAGATGACCCAAAATAACCCAAAGATTCCTCAGGCGTCAAACCTGGCGAACCGGAATTCTCTGTAACAATAAGTCCCGGGAGTAATCCGGTAAAAGCATTACGAATGTCAGAGGAAGGATATTTATCAAACACATCTCCCGACAGACTACCCGAACTTCCGGTCATATATCTCTTTTTTAGTATTCTGCCAAACGGAAGAGTTACAATGTCATCAGATGATAAAAATAATTTAGATTGAGGCAAAATAATCGTGTAAGCTGACTTTGACAAATCTTTGATGGATACTGTTTTGACTATATCATCTAAAGATACTGTAACAAAATCTGTCATAGTAGCTTCAAAAGTAACCTTTCCGTATTTGTCAGTCTCAGCATAAACATCACTTTTTCCTACATTCACTTTGGCATTTGGAAGCAGATTACCGTTTTCGCTTTTCACCATCAAGTTTATTGATAGCATTCCTTTTTTGCCCGACTTAGCTTCCTGAGCCTGTACCTGCAAGCATGAAAACATGAAATACAGTATGCTTAAAGCAATTAAAACAGGTCGTTTGAATATTGTTCTATAATCATTCATAATGTCTTCTTTAATAATTTGTTTACCATGTTTCATAAACTTCGAAATTCTTAAATTTATATACACTGTTCAGTTCCAAAGAAATATAGTACATAGCATCTTTCCATTTGGCCTGTCTTCCATCCTCCAACGGAATTCGAGTATATTTGAATCCTGTCGGATAAGTAGCAGTAACCGGTACCTTCTCTATATCAATAGCCATAAGAGGGGCTGTGTGTGTTTGGGGTGCAATTTTCCATCTTCTGATATCAAAGAAGTAATGATGACCCTCCATACATAGTTCGATAATTCGCTCATTCTGAATTTTTTGTCTGAACTCTGGCTGAGTAGTAGGTAAAGAAGAACGTGGCAAACCAAATCGCATCCTCACCAGATCGGCGGCATCTATAGCGCTAAGTGTTCCTTCTGCAGGTATAACTGTGGGTCCGTAGGCTTCGTTGGCTGCTTCGGCATAACTCAGATACAATTCGCCCAAACGCAGGAGTGGATCAAAGGCTGCTACTGCAGTATTTCCATTTTTATAACTAGCCCCTCCCCATCCTTTTCGTGAATAATATCCGGTTGTGGTGGGTGGTCCTAACGCATACCCTACCTGAATTCTCAGTTCTCCGTAATTATTAGGAGCAGGCGCATTCTGACGCCAGATTTGAGCTTTGCCGTTTTGCCAAGTTCCAGGAATTGTAGTCTGATTATAAATAACATCGAGGGTCAGACGCGGGTCGCGGTTCGAGTAAGGATCTTGCTCATTATAGTGACCCAACAGCCTTGCTTTTTCTCTGTCCGCTTCTGTAATCAAAGGATCTCCCCATTTAGTTTCAAACCGGTCAATAAAATTCTGTGTCTGACATTCACCGTTGTAAAAATCTTTTTTTTGCGAGAATACGCCATTGAGCAGACATTGCCAGAAACTGGAAGAATATACGTATTTGCCGGCAGACCATGCCCACAACTGTTCGTTGGTATAACGGTGGTAGTTTTGAAGGTATTCGTCAGACTCTGTTTTAGGGTTCATGCTGTAGATTTGCAGCTTATAGCCGTTTATCGTAGCTTCATTTATTGCTTCGGCACAGGCTTTAACAGCATCTTTCCAATATTCAACATTATTGTCTTTATTGTTCAGGGGGCTGGCAGCATACAACAATACACGCGCCTTATAAGCCATGGCTGCAGTACCACTGGGAACACCCTGATTGACATTGTTCAGGTAATCGACAGTTCCATCACGCCGCATAGCTCCAGCTTTTCTGAAATGGACAACAGCCGAATCGCAATCCGCAGCAACTAAACTAAGCATATCGTGAACCGGAAGGCGAGGAATATCCCACTCATCTGTTGCGCCAAGGGCTTTATTAATATATGGCAACGGTCCATATAATTTGAACGCTTCGAAATGGCTATAAGCACGCACAAAATAGGCTTGTGCAATTATATCTTCAATTGCTTTCGGGTCACCATCCTTCAACTTGCCAATATTCTGTAATGTTATATTGCATATTCGGATACACTTAAACAAGCCGTCGCGCTCTGTGATAAAAAATCCTGTCACATTATCAGTGATCTGGGAACCCGCCTTGAAAGGTTTTGGCCCGCGCGGCACATCGACCATATCCGTTAAGCTATTCATGGTGAATTTATTAGCATTGGTATTGAACTGCAAGGGGTAAGTTGACATAATTCCGCGGCTATTGTCGTACCCTGGAATAGCAAATGTTCCTCCATAGACAGCGTCAAAATACTTTTTTAAATTACTGTAATTTGAAAATACTTCTTCTTCTTGTACCCCGGATAACGGAGACTGATTTAAGTAATCTTGAAAATCACACGAAGTAATTGAGAATGTGAGAAGAAGGGTAAAAAGACCCAAATAAAGAATATTCTTTTTCATTTCTGTTTGATTTTTTTAAATTAAAAATTCAGTTTCAAACCTAGTTGACAATTTTTCATTTGGGGATAGAGTAATTGCCCGTCTGGTTGCCCTGATACGTTTTGGGATTTACTTTCCGGATCACCCTCGATCAAGGTGGTAAATGTCAATAGATTGCTTCCTGTTAAATATATTTTTAAATTGGAAATGCCCAAATTTCTTTTTAAAAAGGCAGGATTGAAATTATAGCTCAGGTAAACCTCTTTCAACCGTACATAATCGGAAGATCGCCAGGACAATCCGTCGATATTAACATCTGCCCCTTTGTAGTTTAAAGCCGAGTGAGTTGGACTCTCATTCGTAGGAGTCCAATAATTCAATTGAGGGGTATGAAGATACCAGTTACCTTGCATTAATTCCTGCATTCCAAGTGGACCTCTATAGTCTATGTATTTTTCAAAGTTACCCATAAACATGAAGCTGAATTCAAATCTCTTCCATTCCAGGCCTCCTGAAAACGATGCGGCAATGGGGGGATAAGCCAATCCGCGGTTAGGTACGAGATCTGAATTATCAATTTTTCCGTCGCCATTATAGTCAATGTATTTATATGAGCCGAGGTATAAATTGGCCCATGAAGATGAAGTCGGATATAAATGTCGTTGATCCATTGTTTCGAAATATCCATCATCTCCAGTACCAGCGAGTTGATTACCGGTATGGTATGAAATTGGTTTCCCGGCCGCTTTACTATAATCAGGGGCATAGGCCAAATCTTCCTTATAAATGACACGATTTTCATCGAAACTAAAAAATCCTTTCAGGTAATAATTAAAGTCTTTGTTAACTTTTTTATTGAATGCTAATTCTACCTCAATCCCGTGTTTTTTGATGCTACCTTTGTTTAAATCCTTAAAATCATTCCCTACCAGAAAGTTTACAGACTGTGACGTGAGTAACATTTTATCACGAAATTCATCATAAAGGTCAACGCTTAGGGTAAAGAGATTGTTGAAAACGCCAATTTCGACACCAAGATCCCGTTTGCGTGCTTCCTCCCATTGCGATATCGGATTTGCAATTTTGTCCTCGTAGAGGTAACCACCTGTACCAAAATTGTACTGGCTATTAAATAACCAACGTGAACTTGCCTTGTCGCTTCCAACCAATCCATCCGAATACCGGAATTTTAATTTATTCATCCAGGGGGCAAGCTCTTCGAAAAATTTCTCCTGAGAAACTACCCATCCAACAGCATACGAAGGAAAAAAACCAAATTTATGACCTGCTCCAAAACGCTCGGAACCGGTGTAACCCACGTTTACTTCTAATAAATACTTCAAGGCGAAATCGTAAGTTACCCTGCCTACAATTCCTTCATTATAATACGGAAAATCGGCTGCTTTATCCGACTCTTGGCGATTTATCAACGCTAATCCGGTAACATTATGCTCTCCAAAAGAGCGGTCGTAATTTAAGGATAGTTCATAATACGTATCTTTGTAATAGCCATCCTGAAGTCCGTTGCCGGCAACATCTACAGAAGGAGGAGGAGTAACATACACAATATCGGTAGCCCCTTTTTGCGACCACGGATTTGTAGTAGTTCCTATTTGCGTAAAGTCTAACCGGTACGACTGTGGTTCTTCCCGGCTGATACTTGTTACTTGATTCTGATAGTAGGTATTGAATGACAATTTACCTTTTAAAGATAATCCTTTCGTTATTCCTGAAAGTTGCTGATTTAAAATAATGTCAGAGTAGAGTTTTGTACCTATTTTCTCAGTAAAACTTTGCTTACTGAAAAAATCCAACGGAGTTGCTTGATAGCCGGTACCCCAGACAACCCTTTCACCTCGCGCATTAGGATAATTAGGATCGGGAATTTGCTCAAGAACCCAGGCCGGATAAATGGCGGCTTCTTTAGCGGTATTTGCATTTGCTAAAGCGGCCCAGCTTTGATTTAGGTCAACTAAATTTCCAGTCCTTCGTTGAACATCACCGCCCAGATTAAATGAAAGTGTAGTACTCTTTGTCAGGTTAAAATCAACATTTATACGGTAGTTGTATTTTCGGTTGTTAACTTCCGTATTATAGCCGCTGAACTCTGTTCCCCTAAAGTAGCTCCCTTCATAACTTGTTCCAAGAGAACAAAAGTATTTAAACAAGTTATTTCCTCCCGATATATTAAAATTTGTATTGCTAAATGGAGCAGCGGGCTTTACCAAGAGATCATAGTAGTTAACATCGGGAAATCGGATGGCATTTAATGGGGTCGAAGGGTTTTTATATTCCTGTAGGTCTTGCGCTGAAACCAACGTGCTAAACTGACTTAAATTCATCAGTGCAGTATTTCTTGCAGACACTACGGTATAGGAATCAACATGTTTTGGTAGCGGTGAGGCACTTGCCATTACGCCAGAGGATGTCGAAAATTCTATTTTTGGTTTTCCAATAACACCTCGTTTAGTCGTTACGACCAATACCCCGTTAGCACCTTTAGCACCGAATACGGCTGTGGCAGAAGCATCTTTCAAAACCGAGATGCTGCTTATTTCATTCGGGTCAAGACCCGTGAAATCACGTTCAACGCCATCGACTAAAGTAAGTGGGGCGGAACCATTCCAACTCGACAAACCCCGGATAGTAATTTCAGCATTATTATCACCCGGAATTCCTTGTTGCTGAATTGTATTTACTCCAACTAACTTTCCTGCTATTGCATTGGTAATATTTGAGTTTCCCGACTGGACAAGGGCTTTGTTGTCGACTTGCGAAATTGCCCCAACTACACTCTCTTTCTTTCGTGCACCATAACCCACAACCACAATATCATCAATAGTAATGGCCTGATCTTCCAAAACAATATTGTAGCTGGTACTATTCCCAATTTTAATTTCCAGGGTTTTCATCCCCACAAAAGAAAATCGTAAAGTGCCGTCTTTCTGGATATTGGAAAGTGAATAATTTCCATTGGCATTGGTAAGAGTGCCAATGTTTGAACCTTTCACCACAACACTAACACCAGGAATCGGCTCGCCATTGTTGTCAGTAACAGTACCACTTACTTTCAGGTTCTGCGCAAAAAGATTCATCGAACTCAAAAATACAAATGCTATAAATAGCCATTTGTACCTGAATACATTACGTTTTTCATAAATGTGATTCTGCATAATTTGATTAATTTAGTTTGTAAAAAATCTGTATACTATTCTTTTTTTTAATTAAAATTATTAAGTGATCAGAGAAAGTAACCTCATTATTAAGAGGCGTAGAATTACGTTGATTGCAAACTCTACTATCTTTGGATTTTTCAGAATGATCATGGAGGTGTTGCCGTCGTTATTGGCAGTGAAGGTAAAGTGGCAGTGCTTTGTATCGGATTCGGATAAATTCTCACCGACTCTTTATAGTCATTTAGCTTATCCACATCAGTTGGCCGAGCGGTCAAATTCAGCAGATTCCTATCTGGAACACTTACTGTAGGGTCTTTGGTTAGATTTTGTACTTTAACGTTACTAACACGAGTACTTACACCTGTAAAAGTTATCGTATAATTAAAAGCAAAGGAATTAGTAATAATCAGAAATAAAAATGATAAAAGGAGTGATTTTTTTGTTATCATGATTTAATTTTAAAAGTATATTTCAAAAAGACATAAAAATTATGTTTGAATTTTAAAAGACAGAATTCAACAATAATTAATTCGGTTAACAAGAGACAAAGATAAATTCATATTTGGCATATAAGGTTTTCATTTTAATTTTAAAGGTTTCAATTTTGGCTATTTCCAAAGGAAAAAACCAGTAAAACGAACTGCTACAAAAAAAAATGCTATAATAGAGTTTATATAAGTTAGTTAGTTAGTTAGTTAGTTAGTTAGTTAGTTAGTTTGTTATTTACTAATTGATCAATTTATTTCTTGATAAGCAGTTCAACTAAGTTTTTAGCAGTCTTTAAATTGTCAAAATCATTTGGTAAGAGCCAGTGGTCAATATATTCATTATATAGCATGGGTCTCCAACTGCAAAAACACTTTTCCTACTTTAGCATCCGCCATTATAGTTATATTATTTTCTTTCAAAACTGATTTCGCAAGTTTAACATATATGATTGGAGCAATTTCCTTTAAAAACACCTTTGAAACTCCATTGAACAATGGATGATTGGGTAAATTGATGGAGGCACAATTATTGAAATTTCTTGGTTTCCCAATCTCTGATTTTTCCGGATGTAACAATTCATTTCCGAGATGCATTCCGAACCTTTCAGGAAGTATATTAAATCTTTCGAGTTCAGCATTTTTCGAATCATTCGTTAATATCAGTAAAATGCCACCTTTTTCACCCAATTTGCAATGGTTCTGGCAGTAATTTCATCCATATAATTGGGATTAGCTGTTTCAAGTTTAGTATCAGGATAAACAATGATGTATACATTGATTTTGAGAGATTTTTGTTAGTTGGTTTTTCCTTCAATGTAGAAATACTTGCGCCTTTTTGAATAAATAATTCACCAAGTTGCGAAAAGCCACTCATTCCTGTATCTTCCCAGAGGTAATGGAAAGATTTTCAAGTTTTTGCATCAAATTCGTTGTTGTAATAATTATCCAATACAACCCTACTTTGTCCAAAACACATTGAAATAATACAATTCAAAACCAATATAATAAATACTCTCATTATTCTCATTGTAATTTAATTTGATTATAATTCTACATTGACAGATTCGGATTTTGCTTCAGACATGTATTGTTAATATCTTTTTATGTCCAAATGTATCGGTTAATAATTCTCTCATAAATTTGATCATCATCCATTTGTATGTACAATTGGAATATGATCAGTTCTTTAATTAATATCCCTTGCACTCAGCAAAGGCAAATCTTCATTATTTCGAAGTTTCTCTTTTAGAATGAACGAAGAAACCGTGAAAATTAGTACCATAAACTCGAGTACCTAATCTTTCAATTTAATGTGTTTTTTTGCATAATATAAGTGTTATATCAAACTAAAACACTAACATTCAATTGAGAATAAACACAATATAAATATTTTATAAAATAAATTTATCCTCAATTATTTGTCTTTATTCTTTTGTCTAACATCTTGGTTCTGGCTTATCCAGCTTAGGTACTTAGGTCGCATTATACAACCCCTATTAATGCTGCATTGTTATTTGTAAAAATCATTCTTCATGATAATTTGAAATTTTAGAATCAATATTGGCGTAACACTTTCAAAACTTAATTCGTGAAATCTAAATAAGCAAAATTCATTTCGCCACAGTATTGTAAGGTTATTAAATTAAGTCCGGCCTTTTTAAAAGTTATTTCGCCTAAATTGGCAGCGTAGTTCCATGTGTGATAACTGGTCGTTTTGAGTGTTAGTTTAAATTCACCTGCATGTTTTCCATTAACACAAAGTTTAAACGATTTGGCTGCATTAGAATACAACAAACCGACTTTGTAAGTTCCAGCTTTGAATACATTTACAGTATAGTTACACCATTCACCATCTTTTGTCCAGCCAATATATCCTTGTTTTCTTTGGGGTGTAAATGGATTTGGATGGTTGAAATCAAGAAATTCTTTTGTATAGGATAGATCAACACCCTCATTCATTCGGAAATGACACACATAATCTGTAACACCATTACAATGACCCGGTTTGTAATTATATTCACTACTTCCTCTATTTATGGAATCGGTGTCGTGATACCCAACGCCCTCACCTCCAAAATCAAAATACTTACATTCAACTCTTCCGGGAATAACTTGTGCTCCAGCGATATAAATACTATCTACAAAAGGTTTTCCCTTGTAATCTTTAGGAAGATTAGAACTTGGTTTATTTGCTAATGAAATTAATCCCATTACTGAAAGAAGGAATACAATCGAGGCCACTTTTTTCATAATATTGTCGTTTTATTTATAATAATGCTATGATAAGCTAATTACGACCTATTGATTTTATCATAAATTATTGATTCATTTGATTTTCAATCCCGAATAGCTATCGGGACAAATTGACTTATTCAAAATTAACTTTTAAATAATTCTCTTTACCAATTTAAAATTTCGACTCCCAAACCCCAAAATGAGGTCAATTCAGAATTGTTTTTTTTATTTTAGTAAAAAGAACTATTAAATTGCTTTTACTGATTTTTTCAAATCAATAATATAAGACTTTAATACTGGTTCACAATTTTTATTGTTTTAGAACCGGTATTATTTTCAAGTTGAATTGTATATAAACCTGTTGCAGGTAGTTTTATTTCCATAGAGCTTCCATTAGCCGTTTTATTACTTACCAATCTACCGATAGTATCAAATACCCTTACAGATGTTTTTGAAGTAATGTTATTCAGTATCAAGGTGTTATTTACCACTGATAATGTGACCTTACTAGTTCCATCAATTGGTGATGTGTTGTCTGTAACAGAGGATACATAATCACCCAATGCAAACTCGCCAACGTTTGTAAGGCCTGAAGCAGTATAAGTTCCGGTTGAACTGTGAGAACTTACACTACTGCCATCGTTTTGCAAGATAACAGGTGTGCCTACAGGGCTAAAACCTGTGCCGTCGAGTGTCAAATTAAAAGCATAAGAAGTAGCACCGGTTTGGGTAATAGTCCATTTACGTGAACCTGCCGTTGTATTAGATGGTGCACCAGTAAATGCACTTTCTGTTTGGTCTATGCTTATTGTACTTGGGGCATCAGTTGCGGTCAAGTTCAATGTTACGGGTCTGTAGTTACCGCCCTTACCTATTGGGAAAGTTTTTGAACCGGCAGCTGTGTACTGCATTGTCAATTTACCATTTACATAACTTGTAGCCGATGCGCCGCTATTGCTTCCTACTGTTAAAGCATTTGCTCCAGTTGTCAATAAGCCGTTAGTTAACGTTAAGTTTCCATTTACCGCTAAATCACTACCCAAAGTTACTCCTACAGGACTATTTACAGTCATATCACTTAAAACAGTTACAGTACCTCCAGCAGGAAGTGTAACTCCAGCAGTATTTGATATTGTAAGATTAGAATACTGTGTTGGCATAGTTGGCGTAATTGCTCCAGTACCAAACAAAACAGTACCTGCAATAAAACCAGATCCACCCCCTGGAGTTGTAACTGCGACTGTCGGTGCTGAAGTATATCCCGAACCCGGATTTGAAATGTTGACAGATGTAATAACACCACTAGCATTTGTAGATGCTGTAGCAACTGCGCCAGTACCTCCACCACCAGTAATTGTTATTGCT
>JAQTTH010000004.1 GCA_028710895.1 Paludibacter sp. | reverse complement strand
TCGATATACATTGCTGTTATCAGGCGTGTGTTGCTATTCCCTTTGCTAATTCTTCCCTGTTTGATTGCAAATATCTCAATTTTTTATTGATTTGAAATATTATGCAAACATACGAGGCGTGTGTTAGCAGTAGTTCTATTTCTGCCTATCTTTTTTGTTGTTAGATTGAAAAGTATTCCAATAATCTTCACGGTTTAAAGCACCTAATAATTTCCCCAGTTTCCCAATTCCCAGTTTTTCTTGTGGCACATTCCTATCTAAGCCACTTGCTTCTGGTCTTGCAATTAAAAAGAACCCACCATCTTTCAAAATATCTGGCTTGTTATAAAGTGAGCTAGAACCAAAATAATAATCGTCACTCAAAACAACTATTACACTGGACATTCCTCCACGCCTTGTGATTTTATAAGCGTAGAAGTCGTCTAATTCTATCGGCTGAATTTTCTCTACTGCATTATGAGAGTTCAATGCAGCTTCTATAAATGGTCTAATTGAATAATGAAGATCTTTACCCATTTTTCTTTTCGATTTTTTGAGGGTTATTTTTTGAGAATTTCTTAAACGCACTTAAGCTTTTACTTTCAAATATTGACATATGTAAGTCGCGTTTAAATTTTAATTTAAAGTCAAATTTTAATTGTGCTAGTTTCTCATTGGCTTTTTCAAAGTCAATAGAATCATTTAATAACACTGCAATATCTACATCGTTTGCCTTCTCTGGTATTAGTACAATTGATCCAAATATTATCCAATTTGAGATATATGTCGTTTTTAGTTTTCTTGAAATCCACTTCACCTTCTTTTTAAGTACTTTATTTTCTTTAGCGGTTTCAAATGAGGTTTTGGTTACAATTTCAGCAAATCTTCTGGGAAATTGAAATGCACTGTAGTCAAAGCCTGGATTTATAATATGTTCATTGAAAGCTTCAATATGAAGAATCATACTGTTAAATGTTTCACTATGTTTCGCTGGAATGAGTGTTTTATTCTCCTCAATAAGCTTTTTTATTGCATTATTGTTTGGCAATATGACATCTCTTCTCAATCTTCTCCATAAAGTAAATTCGGTTCTTAAAGGCTCTAAAGTACCCATGTTCGAATTTTGACCAGTATTTTTGAAAATATATTCATTGTCCTTTATAAGCGGAAATATTTCTTGGCAAAGGTTTCCAAAATTAGAAATAGTATTATATACAGTTTTATTATAGGCAGGTACACTTTCTCTATTCTCTTTTAAATCAAAATATCTTTGAATCGTATTATAGGTAAGAGAAATAATGATTAATGTTAATCCTAAATACGAGTCATACTCGCCAATAATTGAAAAATTGAAATTGCATTGTGTGTAGAAATTTAGAAACTCTAACCAAATTGGTTTTGATAACAATCCTATTCCGCACGACACTACAATTCGCGTCAAACTATTATAATATTTGGGAATTAGAAGTTTTAGAATTTCTGAAATTTTATCCACTATCATTTTATTTTTGTAAAAGTCTTTTCTATACTTTTTACACGTTAATATCAAGTCTTTTCTTTTTTTTTGAATTACTGCTAACAATTTATATCGTCACCTAGGTAACCTTATATAAACTTTAGCATAGGGGTTATTTATTTGTATTTGTTTACTTATTAGTGCTTTATGTATCAACCATATGTTTAACACAGGTGCTCTTATTTATTTTAAGAACCACTAATCATCAATTATTTGAATACCTTTTATAATTAAAATCCAAAGATAAACACTCTTTTTTAATTAACCTAATTATATGGCTATTATCTTTGGGTTCAAGTGTGTACTAAAAAAGTGATACAATAACAGGCTGTATTATAGCAATGCATGTGTTGCAATTTAGCACTACAGTGGCAGAAATAAATCAATACATGGGGTAGCAGGTGTATGTACAGGTACTACAAGATTGTGTATGCGTATTCGGGAAAAGTCCTGTTTTGACTATTTTCATCCTCTCATTTGACGAATTTGTGCATAGTACATTCGGACTTATAACACTATCTTTGAGCATTGATACAATGTACATTGGATTGACAACCTTGTAGTCGAAAAAAACAAATCTTTAAGCCATAGTGCAAATGGCTGATGGCACTGCGCTGATTAGCTTTCTTTTATATTGATAATTCTATGTTGTTGTATGAATTTACATGGTAAAAATTGCTGTATTGTTGTTATTTTGCAACTACAATTATAATCAGCATTGAAAGAAACCTGTCACACAATCTTCAAACTAAAATTTATGAACTCACAACGCTTCCTGACGCTTTTCCTTTCCGTATTACTCACGGTTAGTAGCTTTGCTCAAAAAGAGAAAAAACAACCTGCCGAGAAAAACAAAGCGGCTTATCTGATGGTGTATTTCAAAGACGATACCCATGGCTTGTATTTTGCGTTAAGCAAAGACGGCTACAGCTTTACCGATGTAAATAATGCTAAGCCCGTGATGGCCGGTGATACCATTGCGGAGCAAAAAGGCATTCGCGATCCTTATATCATGCGTGGACCGGATGGCATGTTTTACATGGCACTCACCGATTTGCATATCTATGCTCAGAAAATGGGCTATCGCACAACACTCTGGGAACGTGATGCCAAAGACTATGGCTGGGGAAATAACCGTGGGTTGGTGTTGTTGAAATCACGTGACCTGATTCACTGGTCACACACCGTACTTCGGGTAGATAAGGCTTTTCCGGAACTGGCAAATATTGGTTGCGCCTGGGCGCCCGAAATGATTTACGATGAAGCAAAAGGAAAAATCATGTTGTACTTTACGATCCATTTTGGTTTGGATAAAGCCAGAGTCTATTATACCTACATGAACAAGGATTTTACCCAAATGGAGACTTTGCCCAAATGTATTTTTGAATATACCGAAGGAAAGGAATATATAGATGCCGACATTACCAAAGTGGGTACTAAATACCACATGTTTATTTGCTCGCACGACGGGGGAGCTCACATTGAGCAAGCCATTTCCGACTCCATCAATACGGGTTATAAACTAATTCCACAGCGTTGCGATGGCGAAAAAGTGGGTTGTGAGGCACCAACCGTATTCAAACGGATTGGTCAGAACAAATGGGTATTGATATATGATATTTTCCGCATCAATCCGCATAATTTTGGTTTTAGCGAAACATCCGACTTTGAGCACTTTACTTATCTGGGACATTTTAATGAAGGAGTGATGAAAACAACTAATTTCAGCATCCCCAAGCATCCGGCTGTCATTCAGATTACGAAGAAAGAAGCCGAAAAACTGGCTGCAAAGTGGAATTTGAAAATGAAGTTTTAATGAAGAAGCGTTCAATCAAATCAAAACGTTCATCTTAAATTGTTAGAGCTAATCTGTAATAACACAAAATATGTTTCCCCGTAGAATCTTACTGTTTTTCTTGCTGGTAGTTTCAGTGGTATCTGAAGCACAGGTATCAACCATGCCGGTTCATCTTCAGTGCGAAAACCTGACTAATCCACAGGGGATTGATGTGCCTTGCCCTACGTTAAGCTGGACTATTCAGCTAAAGTCCACAGAAAGGAATGTACGTCAATCAGCTTATCAGGTATTGGTTGCTTCATCGTCAGAGAAGTTGCAGGCTAATGATGGCGATATATGGAACTCCGGCAAAGTGAAATCAGACCAAATGAGTCAGATTAATTACGCCGGCAGACTTTTACTGTCGGGTAAGACCTATTGGTGGAAAGTGAAAATATGGGATGCAAAAGGCAAAGAGTCAGGTTGGAGCGAACCGGACAACTGGACAATGGGAATATTGGCAACCACCGACTGGAAAGCCCAATGGATAACTGCTGCCAGAGCTGAGAAATATGCCCATCAGTATAAATCAGCCAAAAGTGATTTTAATCTACGACGCGACTTACCTGAGTTTCGTGCTTTCGCCCCCAAGCCCACCGATCCCAATTTCTCGTCCATGTTGCTTCGAAAAGAGTTTTCGAGTGCTTCAGGCTTAAAAAAAGCAGTTGTTCATGTAAGCGGTTTGGGACAATATGAACTGTTTATCAATGGCACTAAAACCGGCAACTATTTACTTGCTCCGGGTTGGTCATACTACCCCAAAACAGTGCTGTACGATACCTACGATGTCACCAATCAAATAAAAACAGGAGCCAATGCCATCGGGTTGATACTTGGAAACAGCATGTACAATATTCAGCCTGATTCGATACGATATGTCAAGTTTCTGGGAACATTCGGTCCGTTGAAAGCTATAGTTCAGTTGCAACTCGAATATGAAAACGGCACTGTACAACTGGTTGGCTCGGACAAAAGTTGGCAGGTTAGTCCGGGTCCGATCACGTATTCGAATTTTTATGGCGGCGAAGACTTTGATGCACGCCTTCTGCCTACAGGTTGGAGTCAGTCAAACCTGAAAACTGACGATCGTTGGACTTCCGCTATTGAATGTGCCGGTCCGGGTGGCGAATTGAAAGGATTGTCGTGCGCATCAGCTCCGGTAAAGGGCATTGAAACATTAAATCCGATCAAAATCACACAGCTCAAGCCCAATCTGTGGGTATATGACTTAGGACAAAACACCTCAATTATACCTGAAATCAATGTAAAAGGAAGTGCAGGAGCTGTGGTGCGAATTATTCCGGCTGAATTACTCAAGGCCGATGGCACAGTGGATCGCACTTCGGCAACGCAGGATGGTGTTCGTCAGGCCTGGTGGCAATATACTCTTGCAACAAACAATCAATCCGAGCACTGGCTTCCACAGTTTTTTTATCAGGGCGGTCGGTATTTGCAGGTAGAACTTTTTCCTGCAAAAGGCGATAGTGTGTTGCCAATCGTAGAGACGCTCAAAGGCATAGTGGTGCATTCTTCAGCCGAACCTATTGGCACTTTTTCATGTTCCAACGAGCTGTTCAATAATATTTATCAATTGGTTCGTTGGGCACAACGCAGCAATATGATGTCGATACTGACCGATTGCCCCGCTCGCGAAAAACAGGGCTGGTTGGAGCAATATCACCTCAACGGACCTTCGCTGCGATATAACTTCGACCTTTCTACCAATTTCCGCAAAGCGATGAACGACATGGCCGATTGTCAGTTGGAGAATGGACTGATACCCGATATTGCACCTGAATTTTTTATTGTCACCCCCGACATTAATAGCGGCTTCCGTAATTCGCCCGAATGGGGTAGCTCGTTTATCATTGTTCCGTGGCAACAATATCTTTTCACGGGCGATGTTTCATTGCTTAGTCGTTATTACAACCAAATGAAACGCTATGTTGCTTTTCTTGACGGCTCTTCCAAAAATGATATTATCACTGCCGGATTGGGCGACTGGTACGATATTGGTCCTAAACCGGCCTGGGGCTCACAACTCACTCCCGTGTCGTTTACTGCTACGGCTATCTTTTTCTACGACAATCAGATTATGTCGAAAATAGCTTCATTATTGGACAAAAAAGAAGATGCAGAATTTTATAACGAACGTACTGAATCAATCCGAAAAGCTTTTAATAAGGAATTCTTCAACTCCGAAAAGGGAATTTATGCCACCAGTTCCAATACTACCTGTGCCATGCCTTTGTTTTTGGGCATTGCAGATCCACAAAACCGGAAAACACTCACCGATTCGTTAGTTTCTGATATTCGCAGACGTGGAAATGCATTTACTTCGGGCGAAGTGGGCTATCGGTTTTTGTTGGGAGCATTGGCGCAGGAAGGTTACTCCGATTTAATTTACGCGATGAATAACCAGACTGAGAAACCGGGTTATGGTTATCAGATCAAGAAAGGTGCTACTTCACTTACTGAGAAATGGGATGCCGGCGTGGGTAGTTTTGGTTCGCAAAACCACTTTATGTCCGGTCAGATCAATGAGTGGTTTTTCCACGATTTGCTGGGAATAGGTGTGGAAGCCGAAGGCGCAGGTTTCCGAAAATCCATCATCAAACCCATGCCTGTTGGCGACCTGAAATGGGTGAAAGGTTCATACAAAACCATAAGCGGCACTATCCGTGTGGAATGGAAACGAGAGAACGGAACATTTGATTTGAAACTAAGCATTCCCGCCAATACTTCAGCAACTGTTTACGTGCCAGCAAAAGCAGAAAACAGTGTTACAGAAAACGGTATTCGCGCTGCTAAATCAACAGGTATAAAGTTCTTGCGAATGGAAAAGGACCGGGCGATATATGAAGTGGGTTCGGGTGAATATAATTTTGAATCGAAACAAAAATAGATATGCATAAACACATTAAGATTTTAGCAACAGCCGTACTTTTATCACTGGTATGCACAGGAGTAACTGCTCAGAAGCAAACAGGAATTGAGCGCAACCAATTATTCGACTACAACTGGAAATTCAACCTGGGTGATACGCCTGAAGCCAGTACTGCAAACTATAACGATGCCGCATGGCGAAGTTTGGATTTGCCGCACGACTGGAGTATTGAGGGGAAAACAGATATCAACAACCCCACCAAAGGAGCCGGAGGATATTTCCCTGCGGGCATTGGCTGGTATCGTAAAACATTCGATGTGCCTGCCAATTGGGACGGAAAACGTGTTTCTATCTACTTCGAAGGTGTGTATATGAATTCCGAAGTGTTTGTCAATGGCAAATCGGTGGGCGTGCATCCTTACGGTTATACTTCGTTCAATTACGATTTGACGCCGTTTATTCGTGTTGGAGAAAAAAACGTGATTGCCGTTCGTGTGGATAATTCGCAGCAAATCAACTGCCGGTGGTATAGCGGCTCGGGTATTTATCGCCATGTATGGCTCAACGTTACCGAACCTGTTCACATAGCACATTGGGGTGTGACAATTAGCACTCCACAAGTATCTGACTCCAAGGCAATTGTTTATGTAAAGACCCGGATTAAAAACGAAACGGACGAGCCACAGCGTGTATGGTTGATAACCGATTTGAAGACGCAAAACCAAAAAAAAGTCGGAATTCAACGACTGGGAGCACTAATTCCACCCAATGCAGAGAAAGAAATTGTTCAGATTTTATCCATTGCTGACCCTGTTCTTTGGTCGCCACAAACGCCCTATTTGTATAATGTTGTTGTTCGGGTTAAACAAGGACAAGTGATTGACAACTATACGAGCGAATTTGGTGTCCGTACCATTGAATATGCTGCGGATAAGGGCTTTGTGCTGAATGGCAAAACCATCAAACTGAATGGGGGTTGTGTGCATCACGACAATGGCTGTCTGGGTGCTGCCGCTTACGACAGAGCCGAGTTCAGAAGAGTGGAATTGTTGAAAGCTGCCGGCTTCAATACTGTTCGTACATCGCATAATCCACCTTCGGAAGCTTTCCTGAATGCCTGCGATCAGTTAGGATTGTTGGTAATCGACGAAGCTTTTGATGGATGGCGAACCGAAAAAAACGCACACGATTACGCAAAACTTTTCGATACATGGGCACAACGCGATATACAATCCATGGTGATGCGCGATCGCAATCATCCGTCTGTAGTGATGTGGAGCATTGGCAATGAAATCATTGAACGCACAAAACCTGAGGCTGTTCAAACAGCAAAATTACTTGTTGGATATGTAAAAGCCATTGATAAAACCCGCCCGGTAACTTCTGCCATGACAACCTGGAATGAAGGTTGGTCGGTATTTGACCCTTTGATGGCCGAACATGATATTTGCGGCTATAATTACCAGTTACACGAATCGGTAAAAGATCACCAGCGGGTACCTTCAAGGGTAATTCTGCAAACAGAATCGTATCCCCGCGAAGCATTCAAAAACTGGAATGCAGTGCAAACGCAGCCTTATGTGATTGGCGACATTGTGTGGACAGCATTGGATTATTTGGGTGAATCGGGTATTGGTCGCTGGTATTATCCCGGCGAACCCAAAGGCGAACATTGGGAGCATGACTTTTTCCCTTGGCACGGTGGTTATTGTGGTGATGTGGATTTGCTCGGCTGGCGAAAACCAATTTCGCATTACCGAAACCTGCTTTGGAACGATACTGAAAAACTCTACCTGGCTGTAAAAGAACCAAACCCCGATAATGGTCCGATAAAGGAAACGCTGTGGTCGGTGTGGCCAACGTGGGAAAGCTGGACCTGGCCCGGAATAAAGGGGAAACCGTTAGAAGTTGAAGTTTATTCGAAATATCCAAGCGTTCGACTCTATCTGAACAGTAAGCTTATTGGAGAAAAATCAACTACCAAAGCACAGGAGTTCAAAGCGGTATTTGCAGTGCCTTACGCCGAAGGAACATTGAAAGCAGTGGGAGTTGTTGACAACAAAGAAGTGGAATCAACAGTACTAAAAACGGCGGGAGAGCTTTCCAAAATACGCTTAAAAGCAGAACAAAAACAACTTAAGGCCAACGGACAGGATTTGGCATTTGTCATTGTTGAATTGACCGATGCCAATGGCAATTTACAACCCAATGCTGAAAACAAACTTCATTTCAAAGTAGAAGGCCCGGGAGTAATTGCCGGGGTAGACAATGCCCGTCTGAACGATCCTGACATGTATGTGAGCAATACCCGTAAAGCATGGAAAGGTCGTGCCATGGTGGTGATTAAAAGTACACACAATGCGGGAAATATACGATTGACAGTGACTACCGATGGCTTGAAAGAATCGGCTATCAACATTAAATCAACAAATTAATGTATGTTACATTCTTCAATATGTTGAAAGATTGATAGGGTTCAGTACACTAATTTGGAAATAGCGTGCTGCATCATAAACTTACAGGACAATGATTTTGTTTCAAACAGACAACACAGTAAAAGGTGGTACTAATCGTTGAACTAAGTTGAAAAACGATTATTGATAACAGGTAAAATTTTACGAGTATGAAAACAGAGGATTTTTCAAATGACAAGTCACAAAAAGTCGGCATACAATGGAGTAAAGTGGTTACATTCCTGATAGGTTTAGGTGCGTTAATCTGGTTCCTGATACGGGTAATCCCCAAACCATCACGTGCTACGTATCCTTGTCAACGGGCAGCTTTCCCGCTTGCCAGTGCATTCGTGATTTGGATTACTGTCACACTGAGCAGCATGTTTGCTTTGAAGCGTTTGCGATTGAAATTGGCCAAACATCCTTTGGCTGCATCGTTGGTAGGAGTATTTTCAGTGGCACTTCTTATAGGCTTTTTCACAATAATGCCTTACGGTATACACAATGCTTTGGGAGCAGAAGCAGCTGCCGATAGCACTTTTATACCAGCAAAAGGTTATAGCTGGCAACCCGGTGAATCGAACAAACCCGTTGGTGTCGCACGTGGAATATTTCCTGGAAGGGTAGTGATGGCCCGTAATCCCGAAGCAACCCGTTGGGCTGGTAACTGGCGGTTGAGAGAAGATCAATGGTGGTTGGATAAAAACACGGATATTGACAAGGTCTGTGAACTGTTATCGGTAACGCTGCAAAAGATAACCGGAGGAAGAAATGACAACGAAGCCTGGGATAAGATATTTAAGTATTACAACAAGAATACGCGTGGATTAAATAACCTTGGGTATAAACCCACAGAGACAGTTGCTGTAAAAATAAACCTCAATAACAGCAGTGGAAACAAAGCAGATAATCTGACCGATGCCACTCCACAAATGGTGCTGGCCATGGTGCGTCAGTTAGTCCATAATGCCCATGTTCCTCAAAACAAGATTATAGTTTACGATGCCCGACGCACAATTGCTCCTGCCATACTCACCGAGGTGTGGAAAGAATTTAAAGATGTACGCTTTGTTCAGGAACGTGAAGCAGCTCCCGACCAACCCATCAACCCGGCTTATGGCAACCACCAGGGAATTGAAATGTCCGACTGGAAAGAAGGCGTAGCTTATTCGTTCGGCACTTACAACGAAGCGAAACAAATTCCCCGTCAGATTATTGAAGCAACTTACCTTGTCAACCTGGCCTTGTTGAAAGTTCACTCCTACCCTTATAATTACATGGAAGGAATGGGCGAAGGAGAAACTGCATTTACCCTGAGTGCCAAAAATCATTTTGGTTCAATAAGAGCACCATGGGAACTACACAATAAGATAAACCCAACACGCGAAGCTACCAAAAATGCCTATTCGCCATTGGTCGATTTAGCTGCATCGCCAAATTTGGGTGGGAAAACCATATTATTTATTTTGGATGGTTTGTATAGTGGTCGTAAATGGCATTCGTATCCTATCCATTTCCCTAATCCACCTTTCAACAACAAAACAACCCCGTACGAAAATCCCGAATGGCCGGCATGTGTGCTTGCTTCACTCGACGAGGTAGCTATCGAATCGGTCGGAATAGATATCCTCCAGGCACAGGCCAAAAACAATACAGAACCAACTTATCATAACGTACCACGCATTCTGATACGCGACAATGCCGATGATTTTCTGTTCGAAATGGCAACACCCGATCATGCACCTTCCGGCATAAAATACATGCAAAATGGAAAACCTGTAAAAAGCCTGGGAGTACACGAGCACTGGGACAATGATCTCACCATGCGTTATTCCCGTAATCTGAATCCGAAATCCGGAAAAGGTATTGAGTTTATTTACATTCCTCTAGGAAGCGCTACTCAGCTATCATCCACCAACTAAACGTTGATGTATTTACAACCATTAAATTACAAATAACAGGAATAATCAGCTCTTAACCCATCTGACGAATTTGTTACCCATCTCTGACGAATTACTATATCACACTGCATAGTATATTACTCTATTTTTGACACTACAAAAAAGTACAATCTTAAAATATTACTATCAGGCATGAAAAAAAATTACATTGTAGCTCTATTATCTGTGTTTAGTATTCTCGGTTTTGCGCAAACAGGCAAAGAACTCAAGTTCCAAACCTGGGCAATCACACCTCCTATGGGTTGGAACAGTTGGGACTGCTTCGGACCATCAGTTGTGGAATCGGAAGTAAAAGCCAATGCCGATTATATGGCTGCCAACCTGAAACAATACGGTTGGGAATACATAGTGGTGGATATACGTTGGTATATCGACAACCAGACAACCGGAACCTACAATGCTTACGCTAACTCCACTTTCGTTTACGACCAATACGGTCGGTACTTGCCTTCTCCAACCCGTTTCCCTTCGTCGGTAAACGGTGCCGGATTTAAACCACTGGCCGATTACATTCACAGCAAAGGACTCAAATTTGGTATTCATATCATGCGTGGTGTACCTAAAGTGGCTGTGACCAACAACCTGCCTATTAAAGATGCGAATGGCAAAACGGCCGCTGACATTTATACCACTGCCGACCAATGTACCTGGTTACAGGACAACTATACCGTGTTACCAAAAGCAGGAGCACAGGAATATTATAACTCAATATTTAATTTGTACGCTTCGTGGGGTGTCGACTTTGTAAAGTGCGATGATCTTTCGCGCCCATACCATACCGACGAAATTACGATGCTTCGCAATGCCATTGATCAATGTGGACGTGCTATTGTATTGAGTATGTCGCCGGGCGAGACACCTGTCGATAACTACCAACACGCCCGCACACATGCCAATATGTGGCGAACTGTCGACGATTTCTGGGATAACTGGAGTCAGCTCAACTACTCGTTTACAGTGTGCAACAAATGGGTGCCTTACATTGCTCCGGGTACGTGGCCCGATGCCGATATGTTGCCTTTGGGACACATTGCTATTCGCGGTGAACGTGGTGTAGATCGTCAAACGCTTTTTACTCAGGACGAACAATACACCTTGATGACCCTTTGGAGTATATTCAAATCGCCTTTGATGTTTGGCGGACATTTACCGGATAACAACGCATTTACAAAATCGCTTATTACAAACGACGAAGTGCTTGCCATGCACAAAACGGCTGTAAACAACAAACAATGGTTCAATGCCAACGACCAGGTTGCCTGGACTGCCGATGATCCGAACAACGGTGATAAGTTTGTTGCCCTTTTCAACAATGGGGGTGATGGATTTATATCTACCAAAAACTTGCTGTATCGTAGCGGAACCGTATCGCGCCTTACCGATAATTACGGCGTAAACATCGACATAAACATTGCACCCGAAAGTACCTTGCTGTATCTGGTTGTAAACGATGGTGGCGATGGATTTACGAATGACCATGCGGACTGGATTAACCCTACCTTATACAAAGCAAACGGCGATTCACTCAAATTGACAAGCCTTACCTGGATTTCGGCCACCGCCGGATGGGGAACAATTACAAATAATAAAAGCATATCGGGTGCAGCACTCAATGTAAAGGGAGTAACATTTGCAAACGGAATAGGCACACATGCTAAATCGGTTATATCTTACCAAATTCCAACGGGTTACACCCGTTTCAAAGCGTTTGCCGGATTAGATAATGGTGGCACAAGTCAGGCCGGAGGAGCTACGGTGGAATTTTGTGTTGCTACGCAAGATCCTACCCTGCGCAAGGTAGATGTAAACAAAGCCATTGCCAATTCAGGACTAATAAGTCGTACCTGCCAACGTCCGGGTAAATACATTACGGGCGACATTACAGCTGCTACCAAGCTTTACTTGGTAGTAACGGATGCAGGTGATAATTTCAACTACGACCACGCCGACTGGATTAACCCAACTATTTACAATGCCAATGGCGACTCGCTCAGACTCACCACGCTCACTCCTGTAAGTAGTACTAGTGGCTGGGATGTGGTGCATACAAATAAAAGCCTGAACAATGGAACGCTTACTGTGAACGGCAAAACCTATACAAATGGGTATGGTGTAAACTCTTATTCTACCATTCAGTTCAATCTACCGGCCGGTTACAATACCTTCAAGGCTTATTGCGGTTTCGATGACGAAGTGCTTTCAGCCTCGGGAGGCGTTACAGTTGAGTTTATGGCTTTCACACAAGACCCTTCCATCACTTCTTCAGCAGCCATGTCGGTTGATATGGCAAGTCTTGGATTTACGGGCAATTGCCTTGTGCGTGACTTATGGGCAAAAAAAGACACAGGAACATTTGCAGGAACACAGTTCGTTCCTTCAGTGAAAACGCATGGTGCCAAATTATATCGCTTATCAGCTCAAAACCGTTCTTCGCTCACTTCCGTAAATATGTCGGCTGCTTCGCCTCAGGCAAATTTGGGTGATACGGTATTGTTGAATATTTCGGTTCAGAAAACAGGTGCTGCAACAGTTGAACCAACAGGTTCGTTTGTAGTATCACACAACGATACAGTGGTGGGAGTATTACCGGTGAATAGCTCGGGAAATGCTGTATATACGGCATGTAATCTGGCAGTGGGTACGCATACATTTAGCTTTAAATACAGTGGAAACACAGTGTATGCACCTCAAACAGGTAATTCGGTAACTGTAGAAGTAAAAAAAAAAGAAACAGCCACGTCGGTAGTGCCGGGCAACTCCGAAATAAGCATAATAAACGCTAATCATAAACAATACCTGAAAGGATTGAAAAGTGGCGATGAAGTTGCCGTATTCGATTGTTCGGGTAAATTAATGTTCTCAAAAACAGCTCAATCCGATTCAATGCCGTTGAACCTGCATGGAGTTGGAGTTGTAAAAGTATTATCGAAAAACAACATTACCATTATAAAATCAGTCTTTAATTAATTGGGAAGAATATTCCAGAAAAGATATTTGTGCCCCTATTATACGATTTAGTGCTCCACTAGCACCTGATTATTCGCTTAATTTGCGATATCTATTAAACAACCTGCAATGATTTATTGATCTGTGGGTATTACATTGAACTTAATTTTTTTCTTTATACCATAAAAACAACAATTTAAATTTAATTATCATGAAAAGAAAACTACTATCAATTAGTTTTATTGTCGCTGCAGCATTGCTTTGCAGTACAGGTGCGAAGGCACAAACCTTACTTTATTCAAATGATTTTGAAAGCGGAGTTGGAACCGCAACCATTGTAGGTAACGGAGTTATTGAAGCTTCAGGTGATGCTGCTCACGGACAGGTTTTTCACAACGACCCAGCAGTAACAAATGCAGTTCGTACTAATTATTTGAAGCTACCGGAAACTATTTTCTCCGATTTTCAAACATCAGGTTCACAGGGATTGACTATTTCTTTTTGGGTAAATAAAAGTAATGCTACTAATTATTATTGGTCAGCCTTATTTGGTGCTTATGGCATTGCTCCAAATCCTACAAACGGAAAACCTGCCTTGACGCTTATGACTCGTCAAACAGGATTGGTAAACTTTGATTATGTCAATACCGTTAATAGTACTAATTATAGCTATGCCGATTTTTCGGGTAGTGGTACTGCTGCTACTACGTGGATTGATGCTGCGGGATGGCACTTCTATGCATTTACAATCACACCTACCACTGCTAAAGTGATTATTGATGGAGTAGAAAAAAATTCATGGTCATTTACAAGCACTGCAAACAGTAATGTAACAGGACTATTCAATGTTGCTTCAGAATTAAAATATATCGCCCTTGGTGGAAACCAGGCATGGAACTGGAATGATCCAGACCCTGCTTTTTCGTTTGATAAATTGAAAATATATGCAGGCGCATTAACCGGAGCTCAATTGAGTTCACTTATGACTACCGATGGTTTAGCTGCTCCTGTATTGACTGCAAGTAAATCGGCTTTATACTTCGATGATAAATTTAAATCTGATACTATCGTTGTCAATGGTGCAAACCTTGGAAGCGACATTACACTTACTGCACCTGCAGGTATTACACTTGGCAAAACAAGCATTCTTAAAACAGCAGCAGCAGATGTAAAAGTTAGTGCAACATGGGATGGAACAACAGTTGTAACAGGAAATGTATCGTTAACTAGCGGAACTTTATCTGTAACTATGCCTGTAAAAACATCCGTAAATTCTTATACTCCGGCTTATGCTACCGGAAACATGATTGCCGATCCAACATTCAGTGCTGCAAGTCTTGCTGCCGGTGGATTTGGAGGCTGGGGACCAACAGCTATTACATATACCAAAGCATACTCTGGTAGAGGTAGTGCTTATATTCGTGGTACTTGCTGGCCTGATGGCGGTTCAATCGACAGAACATTGTCTGATGCTAATGGTAACGCATTGGTTGCAAACAGTACATATCGCCTTCGTGCTATGGTAAATTCGAAAGCTACAGCAGGTAAATCTTTCCAATTCCAGATTGAAGGTGTTAATGGTGGTGCAAGCATCTATTTCCAACTACCAAATACAAATGGTTGGAAACAAATTGATACTACCTTCACTACTGCTGCAACTGTTACAGCAGGAAAAGGTATTTATTTCAATTCATGTACTAACGCTCCATTAATTACTGATACTTGCTTTATCGACAACTACGAGCTTTATAAAATTCCAAATGTAGCAACCGGATTAAATACTATAAACGGAAATAAAGTATCTACTTTTGTTCGCAATAACAAAATCGTTTCAAATTTCACACTTGATAATGCAACTGAAGTTACTGTTTCGTTATACAATACAAACGGTATGTTGATTGAATCTAAAAAATCAATGGGTCAGGCAGGTGACAACGAAAGGATATTTAATACAAATCTTTCATCCGGCGTCTATCTGGTACGAACAACAATTTATGGTAAGTTTATAATCAGTAAGATTATACTCTAAGTCCTATTTTTAGATATTAAAACAACCCTCTCCGGTCAATTCGGGGAGGGTTGTTTGTTTTTATCCAATGTTGCCACTATAAGACTTCAGATCACCTTTTTATCTCATAAAAACGCGGAGGTATTACTATTATCCAACTTATTTTTTCTCTATGCTTCACTCCTATTTGAACATTTAGAATGATTGTGTGTTGTAACACATAAAGTTCAAACAAATGAATTTTGATAACTAGTTTAAACATTAAAAACAAAGATTATGAGTACAGAAGTAAGTAAAACAAACAAAATTATTGCCTGGGTAATATCAGGACTATTGACTGCTTTATTTTTATTCAGCGCATCAGGTAAATTTATGCACCCTGAACAAATGATTCAAATGAAATTAGCCGACTGGCGTATTATTATTGCAATAGGCGAAATTGTATCGGCATTGTTATTCCTTGTTCCTAAAACAAATAAATTCGGAACTATCTTATTAAGTTCGTATTTGGGTGGTGCCATCATCATTCACATGACTGGTGGAATGCCGATTACTATGCCTTCAGTAATTTTAATTCTGGTATGGATTACTGCCGTTTTACGTAATCCTGAATTATTGAAACTGAAATAATAAACCCATGAAAATTGAAGATGAACTAAAAGGTCGGTTTCGGAACGAGCGTCATAAAGCGCTTATCAATCTGACATTTACAGAAAAGCAGTTGACATACAGTTTTTTTCAATTATTGAAAAAATACGGTCTCACTGAGCCGCAATATAATATCCTGCGGGTATTGCGTGGTTTTCGTTCGCAGGGCACATCTTCAATTAGTTTCCTGAAAGAACGAATGCTCGACCGGAGTTCGGATGTCAGCCGACTGATTGACAAACTTTTCGAGAAAGGCTTGGTTGACAGAAAAGAAAACGGTTCAGATCGCCGTCAGAAAGATGTTGAAATTACTGAAAGTGGCTTACAGCTGCTAAGTAATATGGACGATTTCGAAAAAAAGGCCGATAACTTGTTACATAATCTGACTGATGATGAGGTTCTTGAACTTAACCGGATTTTGGACAAAATCAGGACTTAGTCTTGGGAAAATAGTACAAGCAATGATATAATTGATATCAGACAGTTTAATTAAGAAGGGTAATCATCTAAAAGAGATGGCTACCCTTTTTTCCTTTTATAAACTAATTGAAAAATCTCCCTATCAGCGATTTATGCTAATAAAGCCACACAGATTCAAAAACAAACAGAATTGAGTATTTTGTGAACCTTTTTGGTTTATTTTGTCCAACAAAAATTCTAATTTAATGATTTAATTTGTAGTGTGAATTATTCTACACTGAAAACATTAAATCTATTTATAGTACTGTTATGAGAAAAACCGCAATTCTGACTTGTGCTTGCTTCATTAGTTTGTTCTTTACGACTAATGCGCAAACAAGTTACACAAACAAAATTACGAATCCAAGCTTCGAAACCGGAAATGCAACTGGTTGGACCTGGACCGGAGCAACCGGTTATACCTGGTTAGGCCCGAACACTGATGGTGATGCCAGCAAAGATGGCACATACATCAACGGACTTTGGAATGCCTCCATTGGCGACGCGGAATGCTCGCAAACTATCACCGGATTGCCAACAGGATTTTACAAAGTGACTGCGCTTGTTACAGTAAGCACCGGCCGCTTAACCAATCAACGACTTTTTGCCACTTCGGGCGGAACAACAAAATCAACTTTGTTTGGAATGGCTTCGCACTCGGCTTATATTGCCGCCAATCTAACGATTCTTGGTGCTACCGAAACCTACGCATTTGGCGGATATGCCGAATCAGCTGCCGAAAATGGGCCGTTTCAGAAATTATCCGTGGTAAAACAAGTCACTGACGGCACCATGACAATTGGTATTCGCGTGAGTGGAAAATCTACCACCAAAGGCTATAATTTTGCCTATACCACCAAAGCAGATGCCGGTTTTTTCAAATTCGATGGATTTACACTGACCGAAGTTTCCAATGTAGCCACTCTCGACAATGTGACATTAAGCAATGGAATTTTAGATGCAGCTTTCAGTTCAGCAACAACCACTTATACAGCCACCATACCCCAGGGTATTACAACTGTAACTCCAACTGTTATTCCTTCAATAGATGGCACCACAGTTACCGGAACCGGGGCAGTGGATGTATCGTCGGGAAGCGGAACTTCCACAATTGTTGTAACAGCACTCGATGGAACTACTCAGAAAACCTATACAATCAATTACAAAACGGCCAATCTGACACCCGGAACACAACAGGATAAATTGTATCCAAATGAATTTCCACTGAGCGATGTCACTTTATTGGATGGTCCGTTTAAACATGCCCGAGATCTGAATATTCAAACATTATTGAAATACGATGTAAACCGATTGCTTGCACCTTACCGTAAAGAAGCCGGGCTAGCAACAAAAGGAACAAGTTATGCCAACTGGGCAGGACTTGACGGTCACATTGGAGGACATTATCTCACGGCTTTAGCCATCAACTATGCAGCCACAGCCGATACAGCTTGTAAGCGCCTTATGGATTATATGGTAACCGAGCTGAAAGCCTGTCAGGATGCCAATGCCACAAACAACGCATCGTGGGGTGTGGGTTATACCGGTGGGGTTCCTTCCAGCAGTGCTGTGTGGTCTACCTTTAAGGTTGGGACATTTACAAACTTCAATGCCGCCTGGGTGCCCTGGTACAACCTGCATAAAACCTATGCCGGATTGCGCGATGCCTGGTTATACGGAGGTAATGCAACAGCTAAAACAGTCTTTCTTGCCTTTTGCGATTGGGGAGTGAATATCACATCGGCACTTACCGACGCGCAAATGGAAACAATGCTTGCCATTGAACATGGCGGTATGAACGAGATTTTTGCCGATGCGTATCAAATGACCGGGTTGACAAAGTACCTGACTGCAGCCAAGCGATTCTCGCATAAAACACTTCTGAACAGCATGGCTGTTAGCAGCGATAACCTGGACAATGTACATGCCAACACCCAGGTACCAAAGGCCGTTGGTTTTCAACGCATTGCCGAGGTGTCAAAAGACGCAACTTATGTAAAAGCAGCACAATTCTTCTGGCAAACTGTCACCGGAACACGTAGTCTGGCTTCAGGGGGTAACAGTCGTAAAGAGTACTTCCCGCAGGCCTCTGCCAGCAGCGACTATGTGAATGTGGTGGAAGGACCTGAATCGTGCAACACAAACAACATGCTGAAACTCACCGAAGATCTTTTCCGTGTTAGTCCTCTGGCTAAATATGCCGATTATTACGAACGTGCATTGCTCAACCATATCCTCTCAACACAACATCCCGACCATGGCGGATATGTTTATTTTACACCTGCCCGTCCGCGTCATTACCGGGTTTATTCAGCCCCCAATCAGGCTATGTGGTGCTGCGTTGGTACAGGAATGGAAAATCATGGCAAATACGGCGAGTTTATTTATACCCATCAGAACGATTCAGTGTACCTGAACCTCTTTATTGCTTCAGAACTAAACTGGAAAGATAAAGGCGTTAAAATTCGTCAGGTGACAAACTTCCCTGAAGAAGAAAAAACAAAGCTTATCATTACTGCCAATGCTCCTTCAGCCTTTAAACTAATGATTCGTTCGCCCAAATGGGTGAAAGCCGGAGCGTTGAAGATACTTGTCAATACTGATACATTGGCTGTTCAATCAACGCCTCAGTCGTACATAGCCATCAACCGCACCTGGAACAATGGCGATTCAGTTCGGGTATTATTGCCCATGGAAAATACCTACGAACAACTGCCTAACGTACCGTCGTATATAGCCATTATGCATGGTCCGGTTTTGCTTGGTGCTAAAACAGGAACCGAAGATCTTGCCGGGTTGGTTGCCGATGACAGCCGTTGGGGGCATATTGCCAATGGAGCTATGCTTTCGCTCGACCAAGCTCCTATTATGGTAAGCGACCGTTCTACGCTGCTGTCACAAATAAAACCGATAGCAGGCAAACCGCTTAACTTTAAAGCACCTTCGCTTTTTGCCAACAAAGCCGATTCAACCTTAGTGCTACAACCTTTCTATAAAATTCATGATTCACGTTATATGATGTATTGGATGGCATTGAGTCAGGCGCAATATCAAACAGTAGTTGATAGTGTTGCAGCCGTACAAAAAGCAGCGCTTGAACTTGAATTACGCACTATAGATAAAGTGGCTCCGGGCGAACAGCAACCGGAAGTTGATCACAAACTGTCGACAATAAATTCTTATACCGGAAACTATATGAACGAATTCTGGCGCGATGCCCGTTCGGGAGGTTATATCAGTTATAGTATGCTGACAAAGAAGAAGTCGGATTTATCCGTAATGGCCCGTTACTGGGGCAATGAAACAGGAAGTCGCTCATTTAATATTCTGGTAGACGGAACAGTTATTGCCACCGAGAATATTGTTGGAAAATGGAATCAAAACCAGTTTAAAAATGTTGAATATCCTATTCCAAATGCTCTGACAGCCGGAAAAGACACAATCACGGTGAAGTTTGAAGCTATCAATGCCAGTAACTTTGCAGGAGGGTTATTCTATGTGCGACTTTTAATGCCTGTCAGTGCAACCGATGTGAAAACTGTAAAGGATAATGTTTCATATAACATATTCGCTCGCAGAAACGAAATTAGAATAAACGGCTTGGTTAAACCTGCTGCCGTATTTGTTTATGATTCATGCGGACATATGCTAACGGCTGTAAAATCGACAAGTAATATGGTGTCTATCCCCGATAAATCAAAAGGTATACGAATAGTGAAAGTTGTTTCCGACGGAAATGTACAGGTAAGTAAATTGATTATCGAATAAATACTATTCCGTAATTGTTTTAAAACAAACAGCCCCAACACAAATATGTGTTGGGGCTGTTTGTACAACAATAGCGCTGTCTTTCATTTTTTTGTCAATTTATCTGATTTGCATATTGGACATGTAGGACTAACGCCAAATCTGACAAATTAACCAGACTACCGCATTACTAGTAATGTGGCAAAAAAGATTGAATTGATTTTGTAATTTCAATTTTTTCTTTTATTACAACGTTACAAACGTTGAACAAACGCCCACTCGTTGAAAACGAGTGGTAGCGTTTCTCGATTTCATTTCTATAACGTAACGCCATCAGCATGTAATCATTACGCAACCTTATGTCACTTCAATAATGACAATATTAATGGGATACCAAGCAACAAAACAAATGGAAATATAAAAATGAACCCAAAAGGTATTATTTTATTGTACTTACTTTTATCAAATCGATTTCTCAAAATCTGATAATTGTCTTTGCTGTACTTTTTATAATGTTTTTCTATGAAATGCCAAGCTATCCAAGTTATTGGAATCACAAATATTGCCAAGGTGCGCCGACTAACAGAGTGTCCATATTCATATATGTCAAATATATTATTCATTATTATAACAATAGCGAATAAAATCATTACTGAGTATAAGAATACAAATCCAATGGATCTTGGCTCTGCGTAATCCTTATGCTTTGTCTTATATAAATTAATATAAGAACGATAGAAGATATAATCAAGGAATATCATAGTGTTTTATTTTTTAAAATCATAAATTGGTCCATATTGATCCATGGAGTCGGAGATATTAAAGACCATATCGGCTATAAAATATCCAGCGGCAATAGGAGCTCCCCAACCGGTCATACCAACCCCGGTCATTACAGTATTCATCACATCTGAAGGTCTTATTTCACCATTAATGGCAACATTAGCAACAACTAATGCTTCACTGGCTATCCCCAACTTAATGTTTAGGCTTTTAAAACTACCATTAATGCCAGCTTCAAGATTCTTAGTTAGATTACGTACACCAGGAGCTTTGAGCGATTTTTGTAGGTCATATAAATACTTGGCTCGAGCAGCATTTGACATTAACTTCCAATTTCGTTCTGCGATAGTTGCTAATGTGCCATAGAATCCAATAATTGTAGATATATCATCAGTCCAACTTCTAGTCTTCTTGTCTTCCCCAATATTAACATCAATATGTCCCCAAATTGTAGTCAATTCAGGTAAAATTAATCCCTCACCTGCTGACCCCTGATGCGATTTTCCATCAACGCTATATCCCATTTTAAAGCGTATAGTAACTATGCCATTAGATGATTCACCACGATATGCTTTGTTCGAAACCTCACTAACAAAGCTACTAAAATCATTTCCATATCCGCTTATGGATGCATTTAACCACGAGCTAAATAGTCCTGGAATTCCACCTCCACCTCCGCCATTTCTTAAGCTACTCAGATAATCCCTCGCTATAGATGGTGTACAAGGATTATCAGGTCTGGTACTTAATGCAGGGTCATATTTGTATTGCTCATTAACTGGTTGATTATTATATCCACTCGGATCAGTATAAATCAACGGATTATTCATACAATATGAATACCGGTTATAGTTCACCCAATTTTCAGGTGCTTGCACAAATGGATCAGGCGAGAAAAACATGGCGGTAACAGGATCATAAACGCGCCCGTTCATATTAATAATGCCAAATGCATCCAAGTGTTCATGTCCGGTATAACCCCTATTGATGAGCCACGATGCTCTGTTGTCTTTTTCCTTCCAGTCATCCGGATTACGCCTTGCTCCCCAGGGATCGTAAGCATAACGTTGAACCACATTTCCGCTCTCATCCGTTAGCGCTATCAAAGAACCCTGATTATCTGCATACGTATAAAGCAAGCTATCCCTGCCGTTATTCTGTATAAAAATAGCACCGCTAAGGTAATGGATTTTTCGTACATTGCCAAGTGAGTTTACTTCCTCCTCGTAATCGCCAAGATAATAACGGGTAGTTGTTATGCCGTTAACGGTCTGTACGGATTTCCGGCGTTGCTGGTCTACACCATAGCTAATAGTATAGTTTTTCGAGCCCTCGGTCAACGTGGCAATCTTCTTGAAGTCGGTGTACGTTACATTCAAATCCGTTGTAGGAACTAAATCCGTACTCGGTTGACCCATAATGGTAGTGAGTGCGTGAGGACCACAATTTGACCCATCGGCTTTTTTCTCGGCATATTTCATCTGAAAAGGCTGCCCCAAAGCATCCAATCCCAAGTCTTTTTTACTACTGATATTACCTGTCGTAGCATCATAAGTTAGACTGTTCGGTTTAAGTAAGCTATTCGTACTTGTCTGGTGTATATCCCAGTTGGTAAGCCGGTTCAATTCGTCGTAAGCAAATTGTTCCTGCTGATTTATGCGGTTGTCGGTACGCGAGAACATATTACCCTGGTCATTAAACACATAAGCCAAATCCACAACCCCCGCAGCTTGTATCGAAGTGGTAAATCCACGGTCATCATACCCAAAAGTAGTTTCTTTTCCTCCTTTGCTTTCTTTGAGCAACTGCCCGCGCGCATTGGCGTTCACTGCTTTCCATATAGAACGGCCGGCATAATCTTTTACTTCAGTCATATTGCCATAAGGGTCATAACTGTTGGTAGTATAGTAGCCCGAAGGAAATATTTCTTTTTTGGACCGACCAAACACGTCATACTCTACTTGCTTGTTATATACCCGGGTACCTATTTCTTCTTTTACCTTGGTCACACGGTCATAATCGCCGTAAGTAAATGTTTGTTTGTTCTTCCCTGTAATTTCAATTGTACTTAATCGCTTAATTCCATCATACCCGTACGATGTGGTCTCTGTACCCCGCAACACGGTTTGTAACAATCCCGTTGGTCCGTCGTAGGTATTTGTAGTAGTCACATAATCAGTTGCATTTCGTACCTTTTGATTTTCAGTAAGCAACTCGCCAAAACCATTATAGGTGTTATCCACTATTCCGGCATCGGGGTCGGTCAGTTTTGTCCGGTGTCCTTGCAGGTCATATTCCATCAACAAGGCCTGTCCACCTGCCGGAGTAGCCGACTTGGTCAGTCCCGAAGCGTAATAATCATATGTCACTGTTTTGCCGTTCACTGTGCTGGTGTACACTTGCCCTGCCGAATTTAATACAGTTTGTTTCGTTCCGGTTGGCGAAGTAATTGTTGTTGAAGTACCATCGTATGCAAAACTGGTTTGCCCCATAGGGGTATTTATGGTTTTTGGTCTTCCGTACGGATCATATTCCGTATAGGTCATAGCCCACTTGTCCGCAGCCGTAGCAAATGTAGGTTCCGAAACACGGTAAAGTTGTCCGGTTGAGTAATACTGGGTAAATGCCCTGACTGTGTTCCCATTCAAACCCGTGGTTTCCTTTACCACTTCGCGCCCGAGTGCATCGTACCAGGTATATTGCGGTGCCGAACCCGATGTTTCGTTATATACATAGAATTTGGCGTTATACGCATTACCCGTATCGGCCCAACGAGGTGCCGTGGCAGATTTCATGCCGTTCGGGTAGGTGGTAAGGGTCAACTGCCCTAATCCGTTATAACTGTAGGATATTGTCCCTAGTCGATCGGTTTGGCTAAACAAGAGTCCCCGCGATTCGTCCGTATCTCCCCAATTGTAAGTAGTTGTTTGCCCCAACACATCGGTTTTACTTTGTATAAATCGTCCCGAAGGAGTTATAGATATGGTTGCTGTGCGGGTAGCTCCATTAGCTGTTGTCTCCACTTTCGTCGGCTGTCCGAATTGGTTGGGTAATGAATATACAATTGTTCGTTGGTTTCTATCTCCTGCATCCACCGTTTCGCTTAGCAAATTGCCCGTAGTCGTGTCGTAAGTATATCCAACCGAGCGTGTATTGCTGTCACCGTTAGCCAATACTTTCTTTACCGAGATATTCTCGGGTTTATTCGGACACCACGATCCCCGTTGCACGTAGGATATGGTTTGGGTACTTGTAACATTTCCTTGTGTTGTTTTTATTGAAGTAGGATTACCATATCCATCATAGGTCAGATACTCGGTGGTTTGTGATAATCCGGTCAGATAATCGGTTCCAACGGTTTTGCTCTGTAACGATTCGTAAATGTTCCCTGTTTGTGTATTCGTGATAAAGTTTTCTGTTTTAGAAATCGGACTATTGCTTATTGTCGACACTTCCTCCGTTATCTTTTCTGGCAGATAACTATTGAGATTCAAATCAGTGGTAGAAACAATTTTCTTGTTTGAAGTAGTATTGCTAATTGTCTGATTTTTGAAATCCAAATACCCGACACCTGTAAGTTGTGCACGCGCTTCGGCATACGCAAAATCCGTGGTTAATAATCCTCCTTGTCCGTCAGGTACTGCAATGTTCTTTACACAATAAAGTGGCATCTGAATATCGGTTACAGGATATGTCGAGCTACTGCCTTTGGTGTAAAAGGTTTTATTATCCGAAGTGGTAGTATAAGTAAGCGGTTGGTAAGACAGTTGGATGGTTTTACCAATTCCGTTTGTTACCGATTTTAATAGGTTTCCTACAAAATTTGTATTATATGCATTGTGTAAATACAATTTATCCGAACTATCATTCCCGTTGAAAATATCCCAACCATGAGTCAATAAATCTTCTCGTCCGTCACCATCAAAATCTCCAGTTATAGTAAAATCAGGAGTATATGAATTCGGAGTATAGGGATCGGAACTTTGCGCTATTGCAATCGTATTTGTTTTTACTGAAACAAAATTTGACCCGGTAGATCTATACCATGTTGAACTTGTGTTTGCATATAAATGCTGTGTTTGTACGTCACCATCAAATACAACAGGAGTAGATGAATAATTATAGGTAGGATCAATTAAGATTACATCCGATTTTCCATCATGATTAAAATCAGTAATGATACAGTCTTTTTGTTTGTCAAAATAGGAACTAATTTCATTTGGAGATGAGGTAGATATGGTAATGTCATATAAATTATTAAAATTCCAATTACCATCATTTATTGCTAATAACCAAACAGCTGAATTAAGCTGATTTATAATGAAATCCATTAGGCCATCACCATTAAAATCACCAGTTTTCACAACATTACATTTCGACTTTATTGAGGTGTTGTTCACTGTGACTGTAGTAAATGATGGATGCACAATACCATCAGTTTGTTTTAATCCGCCATTGTTACTAAAGGCTTGATGACTATCATAGGTAAGTACCATCAAATCTTTTAGCCCATCGGCATTCAAGTCGGAGATAATAATGGAAGTTGGAGAATCGGGTAATGTAAATTGCATATCTTCCCAAACAGCTTGTCCATTAATATTATAACATATTTTTCCGGGATAATATCCTCCACTCACCTTCCCCTTTTCAATATATATAATCTCATCTTTTCCATCATTATTTATATCACCAATACTGTAAATTGGTATTTGATTACCTGTTTGTAGGGGCTGTTGAACAGTTCCTGTACCTAGAATTTTAAAACTAATCGTGTTTCCTCCCGATTGGATGAGTTGTGGAACAATTATTTTCTCCTGATTGGTTCCATATAAATCGGCAAACTGAATACTTGGGTTAAATGATTTCAGATTAGCATACGAAAAATTATCACCCACATCATAATTGGCATTTGCATCCATAACAAAAGACACCTGACCGTTCGTTTGCGTTGCATTGAATACCTGTAAATAGTTTTTTGTCTGTGACACTCCATTCACCATACTTGTTACTGGATAGATGTTGATAGCATCGCTCAATCCATCTCCATTTACATCGGCCGAAAGCCAATGCCTATCCTCTTTATTAACTGTCTGTGGTAGGGTGGGTACGGTTAACTTATTGACAGCTATTACTGTGTTGTCGTCACCCCATTCAAAAGTTGTGGCATTCAGCTTCAAATTGTCCTGTCCGGTTAGAGTTACGTTTTGTAAATAGTATTTATCGCCTCTTGTTAAGTAGCTCAAATCATATCGTTTAAGTAAAGTTGTATTATTATATTTTATTTGAATGTTAGATAACAGAACTTTGTTTGCTATTTTAGTACCTCCAATATAGGTGTAATTAGCAGTTTTGCTGATGTATGTAAACACAATACTTTCAAAAGGTTGCTTGGTGCCATTTCCTGTATAATCAATGCTTTTTAATACAGTTTGCCCTTCATCCGTCACATAGGTATATGTCATGTAATTACCATTTGTATCTATAACCTTTTGTAAATACCATGTCAATGGGTGCGAACCTATTTCTCCATACACATCCTGACTTACAGCATATTCCCTGATATACCCATCCTTTGACGTCACTTTAAACGTTCTTGGCCCTTTATAGATAATTGTCCAGCGGCCTCCACCTACATCGCTTAAATATCCGGCCATCCCAAAAGATTCAATCTTTGAATAATCTTTATTTTGTAGCTGATAGGTGGAACCTTGTTGCGTTTCAATAAGGCTTGTTGACAATTCGTCATCAGTAGTTATTGGAATGTTATATGATGCATCATGTGCAACTACATCTTTAACAACCATTCGTTGGCCATCTAAAGTAAAGATCTCGCTATTGTCTTCAATACCTGTTATAGCCCCATCGCTGAATATGCTTTTTATCGACTTACCAATAGTAGACAATCCTCCTAGGCCCCAGCCCACCCCAAATGGGCCATCACCTCCCTGGCTGTTATAATTGAGTGATATATTAGGTTCCATCCCCATAATACCTTTTGGACATTCAATGGGAAAACTATAGGTAGCAGCACCACCCGAACTTACAGAAACCTGACCGGGTATGCTTCCCACAACACCACCATGAGCTGCATCAGTGCTTGTTCCATCTTGCTTCGCATAATTAACGGAGGGTATAAAAAGCAGCATGGGATCAATTTTAGCGCTGAAACTTTCCTCTTGCGTTGCTGTATATCCAAAATTAGGTGATAAAGTAATGGATTGTCTGGCTACATAATTTACATTTTCTCCCGTTTCATTGTTTGTGAGAGTATATGTCGGTTGTATGTTTTGTCCCCACCCTTCTGCAGTCCATAAACTAAGTAGTATGGATAATATATAGTATTTATAGTTGATTTGCATAGTGTTTAGAATTGCATTTTACCTTTGCTCTAACTAAATTTGTAAGGGAGTTGAGCAAAAGTAAAATAGTTGTATTTAAATAAAAGAACTATTTCTTCTCCGCCAATTGGCGGAGAAGCTGGATAAGTTATTTTTGATTTTTCTTCAACTCATCAATCTGTTTTTGTTGTTCAATCACATACAGCGTCAATTCTTCCACTTTTTGAAGCAGTTTGTTTTGCATTTCAATCATGTTTATGCCATTTTCTTTTACATCGGATGCTGACGGAATATTTGGAAGGTGTTTGTTTGTTTGAATAAAGCTACTTACCTGACCTAATGATGGTAGTTTATATTCCGGATCAAAAACAAAGTCTGGAAAATTATCTACTGATACAATTTTTACTTCTGTGGCTCTGATAGTTCCTTTTACATCAAGTAAATATAGCGGATTTGGCGTAGCAGTTCCAATACCTACGCTACCTGTTGGTCCTATCGCAATACCATTGGGTGTGGTGTTACAACCAAAGTATGCATAAGAATTATAGGCATCAATTACTGCAGTCCCATTAGTATATTGGCCAATGGTTGTTGTTCCATGCACTTCCAATTTTGCATTTGGAGCAGCTGTCCCTATTCCCACATTTCCATTCGTCAATATGTTTACGGCAGGATTTACATTACTTCCGGTAAACATGCGTATACCACTGTTCCCAGATAACCATAAATCGGCCGACGAAGTAGTAAGTGGTGCAGCAATACCGTATTGTGGCATTGAAAAAGAAGCATCTCTTAGGTTTGGGACTGCTGTATTGGTAACAGTAAATCGGGCATCATTTTGAAATGTAACTTTGTCAGTTCCATAAATATCACTATTGGCTCGTAATACACCCGTTACATTCAGTTTTGTAGGTGTTACAGTTGTGCCAATACCTACAGTGCCATCCGGTAAAATTGTAAACCTATCTGTACCATTCATCGCAATTCGGTAGTCTCTCACAGATGAACCCACATTCAACTTGTATCCTGTATTATCAATTGTTTGGGCTATTTCATAACCCGAAGTATTGTTGCTTCCTGAGAAAGAGAATAATCCGCCATTATCCCATACTTCAAGTTTTTTGTTGGGACTTACTGTCCCAATTCCGACTCTTCCATTAAAATAACCATTACCTCCAACTTGTATTGAGTTGCCGGAAACGCTGATGTTATCAACACCAAACGTTATGCTTACCCCGCTGTAAAGGCTAGTATTGTTTGCATAACAAACACTCCCATCAGATGTAAATACTATCTGGACACGCCCATTAGGTGACACTGCTGCTATTGTTCCACTTTTGGTTCCACTTATTTTCATTAACTGCGACGTGACATTTCCATTATTATCCACATTGTTGATTGTAAGAAAATCAAAACTATACTCTGTGCCGATAGTATAGTTAATTAACAAGGGTTTGTCAGTAACTGTACTTATTACATTGTAAGTCTCTGATGCATTGTTTGTATAGAGAGATGTTATAGAAATTGGTTGATTTTGATTTATTGTATATGTATTTGCAGCAGTCAAAGTCACACAAAAAATCGAAATAAGGATTGATATAAGTATATATTTTGTTTTCATATTTTGTTTCTTTATTGTTTTAAATGAATAATCTGTTCTAACTTTATTTTGCCTCCTCACGTTCTTTGATCTTTATATTTAGTTGTTCGCGTTGAGTATTAGTCAGGATACTATCCAACGACAATTGATATTCATTGCTTGCTTGAGCCTTTTTCGTGAATTTTTCATTGCTATTGCTCAATGCATGTGCATTCTGCACTTTCACGATATATTTCGTTAGCTTCTGTTTCACTACCACTTTCTGACTGTCGGTCAGCGTTACATCTTTTCCCATTTTTTCAATCAGCAAATCGGCCAGATTATCTTCCGGGCTAGTTACTTTAGGGCTACCTGCATAAGTCAGATTCGAGAGAAATAGAATGGCAATTACTGCCGTAATCAATTTTAGAGTTTTCATAATTGTTTTGTATTTTATATTGTTTGATTTTATATTTTGCAACCACAGTCAGATCTTTCAACATCGTACTGGGTTATATTATCAGACCTGTCAGCGGGCTTGCCCCTGACAGCGTCTTAAAGGGTTTCGAGGGTCATTGTTTGATTATTTTAAACTCAGTAACCTTCTCCCCTGCCTGTACCCTGAGTATATAATAGGCTGCCGGATAGGCAGTCATATTCACAGGCGTTGTACCTTGTTGTACTTGCTTGTTAAGTAGTTGTTTGCCGTCGGCATTGTACAGTATGATGCGTAGTTGATCCTTATCACTTCCACCGCTAATGTCTACAGCCAAAGCTCCTTTCGTTGGGTTGGGAAATACTTTAATAGTTCGTTCGCCCAATTGCTCTTCAACTGGAGGAGGGTCAACAGTCTTTTTTGCGTGAGTAAGATTCGTATTATAAACGACTACTTTCCGCGATATGCGATTTCCAGCATTGTCGTAAGCATAGCTAACGACATTCTGAGCTACTCCTAGTTGACTAAGAATTGACAACATAATAAGAATAACACAAAATGTTTTAAAATGTAAATGTTTCATAAAGTATGTATATTTGTTGATTTGTAGTCTGTATTTAAAATAATTGCATTTGAATTAATTATCGTTACGAAATGTAATATTTACGATGGACTAAGTTAAACATTTCGTATTTTATACTAAAATATATGTACAAAAACATTTAGGACATCACAAATTTTACATTCCTAAAAATCAAACAGTTAATATGCGTGTAGCAAATATTTTTAGGACATGATAATTATTTACACAAAAAATGTATAAATAATACCTCTTTTGAGCAAAGTACAAATCCAATATTTTGTAAAAATGAAAGGAGGAGGAAGATTCAAAATCATACTTTTCCCCCGAATATTTTTGATTCAAAATTGATTGTCCGGATATCATAAAATTTAAATAACGTTAATTTTCTATCTTGGGGTATTTTTATTCAAAAAAAAAGTTTTTATATTTGTCGACGATTCGGTTAACATAATACGAAGTCATTGTTTACAGATTGTTAGCTCTTTAATCAAAATAATAATCAACAAAATTTTCAGAACCCTTTAAACTTATTTACGTATGAAAACACCTAATGGAACTGGCCACGAACAAAATGTTACCAACTTAGAATTACTACTAACAATCTTTCCAACCTTTGGCGAGGGCTACAATCCACCCAAACCGGCACTTACAATTCCGGCACTCACCGACTTGCTGCAAAAGGGAAAATTAGAAATTAATGCCGTAAATGCCGCCGGAGTTGTATTCCAAAATGCCGGTTCTGCACGCGCAGTAGAATTCGACGATTTCGACAAATTAATTACACGTAGCATTAATTCCTTGCGGATTGCAGGCGTATCTGCTCAAACCCTCGCACAAGCCGAAGCCATTGTTCGCGATTTGCGTGGCAAACGGGCTTCCGGTCTTCTTTCGGAAGAAGAGCTGGCAGCCGAAAAAGCAAAGGGGAATAATATAACTCAGGTAAAAGTTCATAACTCAACAATCGACAGTAAGATTGAAAACCTGGGTAAGTATGTGTTGTTTTTGGTTGCTATTCCCGATTACAAACCAAACGAAGCAGAGCTCAAAGTGGAAGGATTGCAGGCAAAATTAGATGCAATCAAAGCAAAAAACACAGATACTAAGACGGCCGAAGCAGCTTTGGAAGCAGCCCGTATTTCGCGTAACACGCTTATGAATACCGACAACACGGGATTAGTTGATACGGCCAACGACGCAAAACTATATGTAAAATCAGCTTTTGGTGCCACAAGTCCGCAATACAAACAAATCAGTAGCATTGCTTTTGTCAAAATAAAATAATTCACTATATCCACTATCACTACTTTCCCGGAAACAAGCGCAATTCAAAAAATGAGTTGCGCTTGTTGTTCCTAGTTGTTTCCAGAGAAGAAATATCAATACATACAACTCCGATAGCGGTTGAAAACCCTGTCAGTAGTTGGGCAATGAATGTATTTTTCGCACCCGAAGTTGTCAGAAACCTTCCGGGTTGAGTCAGAGACCTACTTGGTTGAGTAATTTTACTACTTGACTTTGTCAGAAGGCAACTTGTTATAGGAATATTGTAACTTGACTTTGTCAGAAGCCAACATGACTGAGTAATTTCACAACTCGGTTGAGTCAGGAGCCAACTTGTTATAGAAATATTACAACTTGGTTGAGTCAGAAAGCAACTTGTTATAGAAATATTGCAACTTGGTTCAGTCAGAAGGCAACTTGTTATAGAAATTTTACAACTTATCCCGATATGTCGGGAAGTTTCCCTTTCAATCAGACTTACGTAAACACCGACTGAAAAGCTACAGACTTAGACGAAATAGGAGTAAACACAGTCTCTGGTGCATAATAAACAGCCCCAACACAAATATGTGTTGGGGCTGTTTGTTTTTTATATCCGGAAATTGATTTACTCCTGATCGGACATTAAATTCTTCATGTATTCAGTCGGCGTAACGCCGAATTCTTCTTTAAAACATTGCCGGAAATAGGCAGGAGTACTGATTCCTACCTTGTAAATAATTTCAGCAATACTGTATTTCCGCCCCAGCAATAGCTTTTCGGCATTTCGCATACGTATTTTACGGATAAATTCGTTAGCCGAAAGTCCTGTAAGTGTTTTTATCTTGCGGTAAAGTGTTGAGTGGCTCATATTCATCAGGTCGGCTATATGAGCAATATTGAGCTGTTCTATCTCAATATTTTCCTCAATAATATGTGTAAGCTTGTCGATAAACTCATTGTCGAGCTTCCCGATTGACTCCTGTACAATAGATTGTTTACTTACAATAGCCGATGAGAATAACTGTGCTATTTTTCTGCGGGTTTCCAATAAATTACTTACACGACTCCGTAGCAGATTACCGCTAAATGGTTTGGTTAGATAGGAATCGGCACCCACATTGTAGCCTTCGGCCTTGTCCTGCAGCGAGTCTTTGGCTGTGAGCAGGACAATCGGAATGTGGCAGGTTCTTACATCTTCTTTCAATCTTTTGCAGAGTTCAATACCATCCATTACGGGCATCATGATATCACTGATAATGATATCGGGTATTTTATCCAACGCAATTTCAAGGCCTGTTTTACCATTATCGGCAACCAATACATCGAACGATCCGGTAAAATTATCGCGTATATATTCGTTTATTTCGGCGTTATCCTCAACCACAAGCATCAACTGGCGGGTATCGCTGTGTATTTCAAGTTCGGCTTCTTCCATTTCCACGGCTTTTTGCTCAGCCTGAATTGCTTCCGGATAAGTATTGTTCAGCTGCAAACGAATAGCGAACGTTGTTCCTTTATCCGGTATACTGTTTACAAGAATCTCCCCTTCGTGCAAGTCGACCATATTTTTTACCAACGAAAGACCAATGCCGGTACCCGACATTTGATGTTCACCTTTCACCTGATAATACCGGTCGAAAATGCGTGGCAATGCTTCTGTCGGGATTCCAAAACCGGTGTCGGATACCAGAATTTCAACATAGGGATTATCACCCTCCCCTTGCTCCCTCAACTGAAGTGTAATTTTGCCTTTAGTTGTATATTTCATGGCATTCGAAAGCAAATTATCAAGAATAATTGTAATTACTTCCGTATCAAAATAGACTTCCAAAGGTGTTTCGGGAAGATTTATCGAAAAACCAATCTTTGAATTCTGATTAAGTTCTTTGTATTTCAGCCCAATCTCTTTTACAAGTTCAGCAATATTGCCTTTATGAACGCTAAGTCGTCTGTTGCGCGTTTCTGATTTTCTGAATTCCAGAATCTGATTTATCAAATCGAGTAGCCGCTTAGCACTCCGATAAATGGAGTTGACTTTCTTTAGCTGTTGCGCCTGTAAGCTGGTATCTGCTGTCAGGTCTTCCAATGGTCCAATAATCAATGTGAGCGGAGTGCGTAGCTCATGAGTAATATTTGTAAAGAACCGTAGACGTTCATCGTTCATCTCCTGCTCCTGCAAGTGGTTTTTCTTCTCAAGATAATATGAGTTTTCCAGGTCGAGTTTTCGTTTATAGAAACGGGTAATGTAATAAGCGCTAATAATAAGACCAATGCCGTAAATCAGCTTTGCCCACCACGAAAACCAGAAGGGTGGCTGAATAACAATTGTCATGCTGCTGTACGTGTCCGGCCATTCCTGGTTACGCAAACGCGATTTTATGTTGAGTGCATACGTTCCTGGACGTAGGTTCCTGAAAGTAAGTTCTTTGTTATTCAGCACATTAAACCAGTTATCATCAAGTCCCTGCAACTGATACGAGAATTCAACTTTCTCGTTTAGCGAATAATCGGGGATATTGAACGATACACTAAATGTGTTCTGGTCGTGATTAAGCTCGATGGTTTCTTTTACCGGAATATCAATCAGATCGCCCGAGTAGGCGTATTTTTTGTCGGCTACAGCAATATTACTGATAACGATGCCCGGTAGCTTCAACTCAGGAAAAGCTGTGTATGCATTAAACCAGCAAACACCATTCTGCGACCCAAAATAAATTGTTCCATCAGCCGATTTGGTGACAGTAGCATTCATGTAATCTCCCAATGGAATCCCATCCAACTTATTGAAGTTACGCACTTTTGTATGCACTACATCCAAATAGCTTATTCCGTTGGTAGTACTCACCCAAATGTCGTTTGCTGTAGCTCCTTCGGTAATTGCATGAAAGTAGCAATCCGTAAATCCCTCTTTCAACCCAAATTTCGCGTAAACTGTGTCGGTGCATGTTTTGAAAAGCAACAAGTTGTAACGTGTTCCTATCCAGATTCTGTTTTTGGAATCTTTATAGATATGGTTGATTCCATAGATAACATCCCCCGGTGGATAATGATGAATACGCTTAAAGGATGAATTGAAAATACTGAGTCCGCCTCCAAGTGTTCCCACCCATAAATTTCCGTTCTTATCTTCTACAACACTGCGCACAACATTATCTGTCAGTCCGGTACGATCTTCCAGATGGTGCGATTTAATTTCTTTACTTTTCAGGTTATAACTGAAAAGTCCGTTATCCGAACATACCCAGACATTTTGTTTTGAGTCTTCGTAGAAACATCGTATGCGGGCACCAACGGTTTTAAATCCGGATAATGGTACAAACTTGTTTGTTTTCGAATTATAAACAGTTATGCCACCATCTACATCGCCAAACCACAGGTTCTGTTCCGAATCGGTAAAGGCACAGGATATATTATCTGGAACTATGCTGTTTTGGTGATTGAAGTTGTGAACCCGAACATTGTTTTTAAAAACATCAATTCCTTTCTCTTCGGTACCTACCCACAAATTACCTTCCTTGTCAAGACATAATCCCGAAACGAGTTTATTGCTCAGACTTACCTGACTACTTTGATTTGGAAGGCAGGATATTTTATTGAAGAAATCAGGTTTGTTTTGAATGAAATTGATACCTCCACCTGCTGTACCAATCCATATATTACCATAAGAATCTTGTTTTATAGCCGCGATATAAGCGTTTGATAGCCCACTTGGACTATCAGAAACCGGAATATGCTGGAATGAGACTTTTTCAGGCGTATTAAAAATCTCATCATCGTAATTGAGCGTGCATATCCCACCTGTACTGGTACCAATCCACAAACTATTTCCATTTATTTCGGCAATGCTGAGCACTACGTTTCCTGACAGAGAATAAGGATTCTTCGGATTTTTACGGAAGATCGTAAACTTCTTTAATCTTGGATTGAATAAGGCTAACCCTTCATTGGTGCCAACCCATATCCTTTCTTTGCTGTCAATGAAAATACAATTTATAAAATTGTTCGGTATCGAGTTAGGATCGTTCGGATTAGCCATGTAGTTTACAGCTGTGCGATCTTTCAGCGAAATTATACTCATCCCCGAAAAAACGTGTCCGACATAAAGATGCCCTTTTCTGTCATCCGTTGCACACCAGTTGTAATCGCTTCCAAGCCCTTTTACATTCGACTGATTGTAGTTTGTAAACTTACCCGTTTTCTTATCCAGATGATCTACACCTGCATTGTATGTTGCAAACCAGAGATTCCCTTCGTTATCATCCGAAATACCTGTCACACCGTTACTACTGATACAATTTTTGCTATTATCAAGGGTGTAATATGTGAATGTATTTTCATCATAATTATAAGCATTTACCCCGTTTCGTTCTGTTGCTATCCAGATAATATTGTCTTTTCTGTCGGCAAAAACAGGATTAAGTTCGTTACTGTTTATTGTATTTGAAACCAGCATCGAGTGTTTAAACACCTTGAATTTATAACCGTCAAAACGATTAAGACCGGCACGCGTGCCAATCCACATAAATCCTTTACGATCCTGGACAATTCCATTTACATTGTTATTGGAAAGGCCTTGTTCAACTTCAAGTTTCTTGATTGTAAGCGCGTTGGCACTACATAAAAAAGGAACTATCAGAACAAAAATAAGGACTAATTTTCTCATATATTATCCATTTTTTTCTCAAAAATACACAAAAATTGAATACAATCGCTTTTCAAATAGGTATTGACGAATTTGTCAATCATATATGCTGAATTTGTGGGTTATCCATCTACTTAAATTGGTCTATTTTTGGATTCAGAAAAACTGTATGTGCTGTGAACCTAATTAGGAAAAAGGTACACACAGAAAATGCTCTCTTTAAATCTAATCAGTAAATGAAAAATCTAATCTTCACTATAACGGGACTATTGTTTTATTGCAATCTATTTGCAACCCAAACAGCTGTATTCAAAACTGATACAGTAATTTCTACATCAACAATCTCTGTTTCAATAAATCCATTCGATAAGCACCAATCAATTGATGGGTGGGGAGGTTCGCTGTGTTGGTGGGCTAACATTATGGGTGGATATTCCGATGAAAAGATTACACAGATTTGCAATTGGATAACAAGTCCGGTCTCGGGTTTGAATATGAATATATTCCGGTTTAATATAGGTGGTGGAGATGCTCTTGATCACAAGCACATGCGTACTGATGGTGGAAATATGCCCGGTTACAAAGATTCTCTCACAGCGCCCTACAATTGGAAAAGTGATGCGAATCAACGCAAGATATTACAACGATTAATTGCAGCCCGCATCGCTAATGTCGGCATCAACGATGTAACGGTTATTGGTTTTTCGAATTCTCCACCCTGGTGGATGACTGTCAGTGGCTGTGCATCCGGCAGTGTGGATGGTCTGACTACCAACCTCAAAGCCGATATGTTCGATAACTTTGCCGATTATCTGACCGATGTCACCCGCCACTATCACGACAGTTTAGGAATTACATTCAATAACCTGGAACCTTTCAACGAGCCTTTTTCCAACTGGTGGAAAGCCAATGGAGGACAGGAAGGTTGCCGGTTCACACAAGATGACCAGCACAAGATGATTCGTGTACTATATGCAAAAATGCAGCAGAAAAATATGTTGTCGTACTGCCGTATCAGTGCCATGGATGCCAATTCCATTGATGAAGAATATGATGGGTTGATTGGTTATCAAAAGGCAGGCGATATCCTTTCCAAAATAAGCAGAATTGATGTACACAGCTATGCCGGTACGAAAAGAGCTGAAATTGCCAAGCTGGCGGCAACCAATAATTTGCCTGTATGGCAATCGGAATCAGGCCCACTCTCTATTGGCGGTTCACCCCGCTTTCAGATGCTCACTGTTTGCGACCGGATAATTACCGACTTCAAGGAGTTGAACTGCAAAGCATGGATTGACTGGCAATTAGCTGCCGATGATAGTCCGCAATGGGGCTTGCTTGTCGGCAAATATAAAGAAGCCTCTAATCCGGTTGAGCCCGGCATTGATTTTTACTTGCGTGCGCAGTTCAGCCGTTTCCTGAAAATTGGCTACCGTATCATCCCGAATAATGCCCCCAATGTACTCACAGCCATAAGTCCGGATGAGAAAGAGCTTGTCATAATTGCAAGTAATTCACACAAAGAGAATAAGACATTCAATTTCAATCTGAGTTCTTTTGATGGTATTGGAATAATAACGAAGGTTCTCACCTGTGCTCAATCTTCACTCAATATGCTGAATCAATCTTCAACATTTACAATAAGCGAGAAATCATTTAGCTATGAAGCTATGCCGGAATCGGTTTGTACATTTACAGTACCTGTACATAAATTGGTCAGGACGAAATGACCTATTACTTCTTAACTTTAATCTAACGCAATTCACTAATAATAAAACAGATATGGAACAAAATATAGCAAAAAATAATTTTGTATCATTAGCAACACAAACAATCGAGAAGAAGATTATGCTTGAAACCTATAATCTTGATATGTTTGCGAATGACTTATTTATGAGTAAATCGAAACTTACAAAGAAAATAAAACTTACAACTGGCTTAACTCCAACAGAGTTTATTCGAAACATCAAGTTTAATTACGCATTCAGATTATTCAAAGAAACCGATTTAAGTATCAAGGAAATAGCTTATTCATCCGGTTTTAATGACCCAAAATACTTCACCCGTTGCTTCAAAAGAGCGTATGGCATGTCTCCAAAGGAATATAAAAGCAGCTTTAATAAAGCTGTTGGATACATGTGGTTTAATTTTAATATGAATTGAACTAAAACAGTGGAGGAAGCATGGTGCTTTACTGAGTAAGGAGATTTTCTTTAGAATTGCAATCCAACTTTTACACCAAGACTTGTCATAGTAGTAGTGCCACTATAGGTAAAAGTGCCTGCATCTATTTTTTCCGACAAATTGGAACAATAGATTGAATTTAAACCGGCATAAAATCCGGCATAAAGAGCGGTTTTAAAACTTACCTGATGTATAATACCGGCTGAAAATTTCACAAAAGTTCCTCCACCATAAAGTTGGTTCGTTGAAAATGCGTAACCCGCATCAAATCCAACAAAAGGGGCTGTTTTGTCCTGAGTGAGTATTTTCTGAACCCGCAGGAATACGGGAATCAACCCAATTGTCTGTGAATTAGAATTGTCGGCGATAAAATTATAGCCTGTTCCGGCTCCCACAAACAAATCTTTACCGAAGGCCTGTTTATTGCCAAATGCCAAACTTGCCTGCATATTGGGTGAAGAAGTAAATCCTGATTTAGCTGTGGAAACTGCACCCGAAATCTCTAACATTCCACTAAAATTTCCGGAAGGAGTGCTGACATCCAATACCATTTGGTCTGAATTATTTTGTATACCATCTGAAGCACTGATTTTTTCGATGCTTTTGACCTCCTTGAGCTGAAACTGATACTTTTTATCCTGTTTGGTTTTAATCATGATCATATCGGCAGTCTGCACAACAATCTCACCAATATACGATTCTCCGGTTTTAAGTGTCACTCTGCTTAAAACAACAGATTCCTGTCCCCATGTTTGAATGGAAAAAAGCAAACAGAGAACAAGAATCAGGTATTGTTTCATATTTCAGCTATTGTCTCAAGCTCCTAATACATTCTGAATAACTTCTTTGAAGCTCTTCAGGAACGAATCAGCATCCGATTTGGATAAACACAAAGGAGGTAATAAACGGATGGTATTAGTGCCTGTAACACCGGTGAATATTTTTTTATCAAACAACAGTTGACTGCGAATTTCTTTAATAGGTTGTTCAAACTCAATTCCAATCATCAATCCCAATCCTCTCACTTCTTTAATCTGAGGAATTTGCTTTAACTCCGCAATCAGGTAATCACCAATTTTTTCGGCATTTTCCGTCAGGTGTTCAACTTTCATAACGTCAAGCACAGCAATACCGGCCGTACAAGCCAGATGACTTCCACCAAATGTTGTTCCCAACATGCCATGAGATGCTTCGAACAACGGACTAATAAGCACGCCACCAATCGGAAAACCGTTTCCCATTCCTTTTGCCACTGTAATCAAATCCGGACGAATACCGGCATATTGATGTGCAAAGAATTTACCACTACGACCGTATCCCGATTGAATCTCATCCAAAATCAGAATGGTTCCGTTGGCTTTACAGGCAGCACTTAACTCCTGTAAAAAACCGGCATCCGGGATTTTAATTCCACCAATGCCCTGAATTCCTTCAATAATGACGGCACAAACATCTTTGTTTTCCAATGATTTGCGAACGGCATCAATATCATTCAAGGCGTAGAATTCCACATCGAATCCTTCATTTATCGGAGCAACAATCTTGGGATTATTTGTGACACGAACCGAAGCCGATGTACGACCGTGGAAACTCTTTTCGAAAGCTATTACTTTGGTACGACCGTTGTGAAACGATGCCAGTTTCAATGCATTTTCATTGGCCTCGGCACCCGAGTTTACAAGAAACAAAGAATAATCTTCGTATCCTGACATTTTTCCCAGTTTTTCGGCCAATTCAACCTGCAATTTATTTATTACAGAGTTGGAGTAAAACACCATTTTTTCCAACTGCTGGGTCATTTTCTGCACGTAATACGGATGTGAATGGCCTATTGATATAACGGCATGCCCTCCATATAAATCCAAATACTCAATCCCATGATTATCATAGGTACGACAGCCAATTCCTTTGGCTATTTCGATATTAAAGAGTGGATAAACATCAAATAAATTCATAATTCTATAGTTTGATTAAACACTTACATAACAACGGAAAAATAAATCCGGTTACAATTTGATACTCATTTGAAAATTAGATGCAAATGTAATTCAAAATTTAGAGACACTCAAACAAATGCAATTAAAAAAATTGATGTAAATTTACACCGATTTTATGCAAAACACACATAAACATAAGTACATACATGGAAAAACTGGTTACCATATACTGCAAAAACACACTATCCTATCACACGTATCAGCTGGGAACTTCCCTGATAGAAATTTATAACGACCTCAATATCAACCTCAAATTTCAGGTTGTTGCTGCCCGTGTAAATTACAAAGTAGAGGATCTGAACTTCCTTGTTTACAAACCAAAGGATATTGAATTTATCGACCTGAGTGTTCCTTCAGGTATGCGGGTTTACGTCAGAACGTTGAGTATGGTGCTGGCAAAAGCCGTTTCGGAACTCTTCCCCGAAGCCATTCTCCGCATTCAACACCCAATTTCAAAAGGTTATTATTGTCAGCTGGATAATTTGAATCAGCCTATTAGCGAAGAAGTTACTACCAAACTGAAAGAACGGGTAAATCAGATAATATCGCAGGGAAAGCGCATTTACACCGAAGAAAAACAAACCCGCGAAGTAAAAGATTTATTTGCCAATCAGGAACTTCAAAAAGATAAAATCGCCCTTTTCGAAACTCTGGGTACTCCTTATTGCCGATTTTTCCGAATTGATGATTTTATTGATTATTACAACGGAGTTTTGCTTCCTTCCACCAATTATCTCAGCATCTACGATTTAATCCCGTATTACGATGGATTTTTATTGAAAATTCCTAACAGAGAGAATCCTGTACTCCTTGAAGAGAACGTGCTCCAACCCAAAATATATGATATTTTTAAAGAATATGTTGGTTGGAATAAAATCATGAACATCAATAATGTGGGTGAGTTCAATGTATCATGCCGCAACAATCAGTCTTTCAATCTGATTAAAGTTTCAGAGGCTTTGCACGAAAAGAAAGTAGCTTCGATTGCCGACATGATTGCGCAACGGGCCGAAAAAGTTCGCTTCGTTTTGGTGTCGGGTCCTTCTTCCTCCGGAAAAACCACCTTTAGCAAAAGACTTTCTATTCAACTGATGGTTAGTGGATTAAAACCATTGGTAATTTCGCTCGACAATTACTTTGTCAACCGTGATGAAACACCGCTGGATGAAAATGGCGAATGGGATTTTGAACACCTGCACTCCCTCGATTTGGAATTATTTAATCAGCAATTAAAACAGTTGCTCAATGGGGAAGAAATAGAAATTCCATTTTATAATTTCGAAGCCGGGAGACGTGAGTATAAAGGCGAAAAACTAAAACTAAATGAAGACAGTATTTTGATTTTGGAAGGAATTCATGCTCTCAACCCTGAATTAATACCGGATATTCCGTCAGAAACAACTTTCAAAATTTACGTTTCGGCACTCACAACCATTTCCATCGATAATCACAACTGGATTCCAACGGCCGACACGCGCTTGCTCCGCCGCATTATTCGCGATTATCGCTTCCGGAATTACTCGGCCCGCGAAACAATCGGACGCTGGCCAAGCGTACGCCGCGGTGAAGAGAAATGGATTTTTCCCTATCAGGAAAATGCCGATGTCATGTTCAATTCAGCACTATTGTTTGAGTTGGCTGTATTGAAAAAACACGCTGAACCAATTCTGGCCGAAGTACCAAAGTATTGCGACGAATATACCGAAACGCATCGTCTGATCAAATTTCTGAACTATTTTGTGCCAATTCACGACCGTGAAATTCCACCAACATCGCTGTTGCGCGAATTTGTGGGAGGTAGTAGTTTCAGATACTAAACAAAAAAGAATGGCACTGATTATAAATTCAGTGCCATTCTTAATGCTTTATATCCTGCCGGACTCGTTTTAATTTGCTGGCCGTTTTTTAGGGTGAGCAACTGGTTTTGCTTCTCGTACAATTCTATGCGCGAAATCATTTCCACATTCACTATGCACGACCGATGCACCCGAACAAACTGATTTGAAGGAAGATGTTCTTCAAAATACTTCATTGTTTGCTCTTTCAGGTACTTACCTTCCGACGAAAATATCTGAACATAATCGCCATCTGCCTGCAAATACAAAATGTCCGAAACAAGCACAACATGTATTTTTGAACCCGATTTCACAGCAACACGTTCCAATAATTCATGCTCATCGGCTTTTGATTTGGACACCTCCTTTATCGGTTCAGGTTGTATTTCTTCAACTATTTCGTCAGTTTGCTGTTGCATTGAATATTTAAACTGCTGAATGATTAGCAGATAAATCAACAAGCCGGTTAATCCCCGCATGGGCAGTAAAGGTGTAAACCGCGTTACTAAATCAGTATCGAAAATCCAATAAAAAAGACCGTAGCCAATACCCAACCAAAGACCAAGTGATAATACGGCTAAAGCCAAATAATTTATTGTACGCTGAAAAACCGATAATACAGCATAATTTCCATACATCACAACACTCCACAGCAAAATACCCAACAAGCCAAACAATGCTGCATGGATAAAACCATCCAATAACAATATCCAGGTGGGTAACGCTATGAGCCAATACAAAACGAATGTTTGTAAAAGTGCATATACAACCCAAATGAGTATATATTGAATGGTTTTAGCCGTATTTTCTAAGAATGGATGAATCATGTCTGAGAACAGTAAATAATTATTCCTCTATCAGTTTAGTTTCTCAACTCTCCTCCACCAAATACACAAGAACCGGTAATAATCAGCTTTTTAGTGGTGTCAAGTGGCTCTTTTGGCAAACGGTTATCCTGAAATCCACCAAATACTGCATCCAGATGAGTTTCAACAAACCAATCGCTTGGAACAAAGATTGTAACACCTCCAAAAACAGCATTCACATCCAAACGAGTTTCGCCTACCGGCAGATTCGTTCTGCGCAAATCAAGTGTAATTCCGCCGAAAACAGCATTCAACTCACCGCCTTTAAATTCAGGATCAAGCACAATATGTTCGCCACTTCCGAATACACTGTTTTTTGAAAATCCCTCACCACTACCTGTCCAGGTTCTTTGATCGTAGTTATGACGATAACGGTGACGTTCGTGGCGGTGATGATTGTGGTGATGATTCCATTCGTCGAATCCCCATTTAGGTCCGAAAATACGACCTGTGATAACCAAAATTCCGGCAGCAATAAGCAACAATGGCCAATAGATATGAGTAAAACCTCCGTTTATGCCCGGGAAATAATCGGGATAAGCATCTATAAACCTGGGAATGATAAAGAAACTACCAATAAGAACCAGAATGGTGGCTGAAAAAATACGGCGTTTAAAGTAATGTACAACACCGATAAAAATCAACAACATTGGCCATGAAAAAATCACGTGTTTAAGGGCAACGGGGATAAGCCCGAAATTGAATCCCAAAAACAACACACCAATTAGCATAAGAATGAGTCCGAAGCCAAGACCTTTTGTGTAACCCGTGCGGAACGAGTTTTTTACTTCATTTTCCATAATAACTTTGTTTTAAAAATTTATGCTGCAAAGATACAGGCATAAAACACCTGTAACCTAGCATAAATCGATGAAGAAATCATTTTTCCCCGACGAAAGTGAACATATATACCGTTGAAGATATACTTTTCTATACTGGTTTTGGGCTTTTATCCTTATTTCTTTGATTGAGCTTTCAACAAATCCCTGATTTCTGTCAGTAGTTGTTCTTCTTTTGATGGCTCATTTACAGGAGCAGGTGCTGGTGCCTCTTCTTTTTTCTTACTTACCCTGTTTATGCCCTTAATAAAAAGAAAAACTGCAAAAGCAACGATAATAAAATCAAATGTAACCTGAAGAAAGCTTCCATAATTCAACGTTACAGCCGTTTTATTTACTCCTCCAATAACTTCAGGAACTTTCAACACCCATTTCAAATCAGTGAAGTTAACTCCTCCTACCAATAATCCGATAGGTGGCATGATAATATCAGCAACCAATGATGCTACAATTTTTCCAAATGCACCCCCAATAATGACACCGACAGCCAGGTCAATTACATTGCCACGCATAGCAAAGTCTTTAAATTCTTTAAGTAGTCCCATAAATAATGATTTTTTAATTTAAGATGAATAAATTGCAAAGTTATGAATTAGACTCAGATAAACAACAACCACGAACGGATTGACCTGATACTGAATCATTGATACAGTTCAAAATCGTATGTTTAATCGAAGTTTCGACAACTTTTTGTAATTATTACAATTTTAAACCGTAACCAAAACAGAGCTAATAATCAATATTTAAAACAATATAGCTCGTTTTTCTTTCATTATTAATGGAAAAAGCGTACTTTTGCGCTCAAATTATCAAATTATTAAACTCACACAAAATGGTAAATTACAAAGATCTAGGATTGGTGAATACCAATGACTTATTCAAAAAAGCAATCGAAGGCAAATATGCAATTCCTGCTTTCAATTTCAACAACATGGAACAATTACAGGCAATTGTTGCTGCTTGTGTTGAAACAAAATCTCCTGTTATTCTACAAGTATCAAGCGGTGCGCGTAAATATGCTAACCAAACTTTGCTTCGTTACATGGCTCAGGGAGCTGTTGAATATGCAAAAGAATTGGGCTTAAACATTCCAATCGCATTGCACCTCGACCACGGTGATACGTTTGAATTGTGCAAAAGCTGTGTTGATTCAGGTTTCTCTTCAGTTATGATCGATGGTTCACACCACTCTTACGAAGATAACATTGCTTTGACTAAAAAAGTAGTTGAATATGCACACGCCCATGGCGTAAGCGTTGAAGGCGAATTGGGTGTTTTGGCTGGTGTTGAAGACGATGTAGTTGCTGAACACCACACATATACCCGTCCGGAAGAAGTTGTAGACTTTGTAACCCGCACAGGTGTTGATTCATTGGCTATCTCAATTGGTACTTCTCACGGTGCTAACAAATTTACGCCAGCTCAATGTACACGCGACGAAAACGGTCACTTAGTACCACCTCCATTGCGTTTCGACATTTTGGAAGAAATTGAAAAACAAATCCCTGGTTTCCCTATCGTACTTCACGGTGCTTCTTCAGTTCCACAAGAGTATGTTGAAACTATCAACAAATACGGTGGTGTATTGAAAGATTCAATCGGTATTCCGGAAGAGCAATTGCGCAAAGCAGCTACTTCAGCTGTATGTAAAATCAATATCGACTCTGACGGTCGTTTGGCAATGACTGCCGCTGTGCGCGAAGTATTTGCTAACCAACCAGGCGAATTCGATGCTCGTAAATACTTAGGACCAGCTCGCGACGAATTGAAAAAATTATATGCTCACAAAACTGTAAGTGTATTGGGTAGCGCTGGAAAAGCATAATTCAATCATTAGTTGTCAGTTGATAGTTGACAATAAAAAAACGAGCGGTAGTTTCTATATTGAAACTACCGCTTATTTTTTACTATCTAAGCAGCATTTCAGATCCGGTGCATACGTGCTTTTGATCAAAAAATCAGTACATTTGTGGAGGAAAATCTCTATCAAAAAAAATCAAACACATGCTGCATATGAAAAAAATACTGATGGCTGTTTTTAGCCTCTCACTACTGGTTTCGGCACTAAACGCTCAAACACAAACCGACACCACCAACACATTCAGCTATCCCGAAAGAACAGCATTGCCCAAACCCTATCATCCGGAGGAAAATGCTCAGAAGAAACTGAATGAACTGATTATTCAGGCAAAGACAAGTCATAAAAACATCTTTATTCAGTGTGGCGGAAACTGGTGTGGCTGGTGTTTACGCTTCAACTATTTTGTTCACAATCAGGCAGAACTGGCAACAATCCTGGATAAAAACTACCTGTACTATCACCTGAATTATTCACCGGAGAATAAAAACGAAGCCGTTTTCAGCAAGTATGTAACAAAAGGCAAACAATACGGTTATCCGTTTTTTATAATCCTGTCGGAAAAAGGGGAACTGCTCTGCGTGCAGGAAAGCGGAATATTGGAGACCGGGAATGGCTACAACCCTGACAAGGTAAAACAGTTTCTGCTAAAGTGGGTACCTGTAAAACGGAGTTGAGAGTTAAGAGTTAACAATTGACAATCCGGATTTGAGTATAATAATAAAAAAACAGAAACCTATGAATCGTCTTTTTTTGAGTTTTTCACTCATTGTGCTTGTACTGTTTGTCTTTTATTCCTGTACTACAAACAGCAAAAAGGAATCATCACTGCCTCAAAAGCAATATGTATACCTGACTTTTGATGACGGACCATTGGATGGCAGCCAGAATATTGACAGTATTATTTTGGCCGAAAAGATAAAAATAAGCGTGTTTTTAATCGGTTCGGAAGTTGATGGAGACCGTGATATGGCGACTTACTTTAAATATTACGAAGATAATCCCTATATCGATGAGTACAATCATAGTTTTACACATGGCAACGATCAATATAATCTGTTTTACAGCAATCCGCATAAGGCTACGGAGGATTTTCTGAAGAACCAGAAATTCCTGAAAATTCAGTATAAGATTATACGTATGCCGGCCTGCAATACCTGGCGGTTTAACAACAGAAAACAGGATGATTGTGAAATTAATGCGGTAGCCACAGCTGACAGTCTGGCTGCACGGGGATTTAAGGTTTATGGTTGGGATGTAGAGTGGCAACATCACGCCGAAGACGGTACTCCGGTACAAAGTGTTGATGAAATGTACCGACAAATTATGCAACTGCTGAATACAAATAAAACATTCACTAAGAACAATATTGTTATTCTGTTACACGATGAAATGTTTCAGCGGAGTTGGGAAGAAACTGATTTAAAGCAACTGATTGATCGGTTGCGCAAAGACAAAAACATTGTTTTTGAACAAATGCGTTTCTATCCGCAGAATTGACAAACCCGACAAATGTCATGGTACGCTGCACAAAAATGTCACCAATTGTACGTTTGATTGGAATTCCAAAAAACAAGCGGTCGCTTCAACTAAGAAACGACCGCTTTTATTTGTTACGAAATTGAAAATGAATTGTCGACTATTAACTGTCAACTATCCATTTATTTACAGGCTATTGATAGCGTTCAAATCTTCGAAAGCAACCTGCAGACGGGCAATTAATGACTCTTCACCTTTGCGTAACCATACGCGTGGATCGTAGTATTTCTTGTTTGGTTTTTCGGCACCTTCAGGGTTTCCGATTTGACCTTGCAGATAGTCACGGTTTTTAGCTTCGAAACCACGAACTCCATCCCAATAGGCCCACTGTGTATCGGTATCGATATTCATTTTTACAACACCATAGCTGATAGCTTCGCGAATTTCTTCGTGTGTTGAACCTGATCCACCGTGGAATACAAAGTTTACCGGATGATCGGTTGATAAACCATCTTTTGCTTTGATAAAATCCTGCGAGTTTTTCAGAATTTTTGGAGTCAACTTCACATTACCCGGTTTGTATACACCGTGTACGTTACCAAACGAGGCTGCAATGGTGAAGTTTGGAGAAATTTTACTCAATGCTGCATATACCTTGTAAACATCCTCAGGTTGGGTGTAAAGTAAGCTGTTATCAACATCACTGTTATCAACGCCATCTTCTTCACCACCGGTAATTCCAAGTTCCATTTCCAACGTCATACCCATTTTACTCATACGAGCTAAGTATTTCTCACAGATTTCGATGTTTTCATCAAGAGGCTCTTCTGAAAGATCGAGCATGTGAGAGCTGAAAAGTGGTTTTCCTGTTTCGGCAAAGTTCTTTTCACTTGCATCCAGCAATCCATCAATCCAGGGAAGAAGTTTCTTGGCAGCATGGTCGGTATGAAGAACAACACGTACACCATAAGCTTCGGCCAATGTGTGAATGTGTTTTGCGCCTGCTACAGCTCCTAAAACAGCAGCCTCGTGACCGTCAAGTTTCAACCCTTTACCTGCATTGAAAGCAGCTCCACCGTTTGAGAACTGAATCATAACAGGAGCATTGGCTACCTTTGCAGCTTCGAGTACAGCATTAACCGTTGAAGAACCTACCACGTTTACAGCCGGAATAGCAAAACCATTCTCTTTGGCTACCTTAAATACAAATTGAAGATCAGCTCCGGTTACAACACCCGGTTTTACTGCATCTGAAATTTTACCCATAATTTTTACAATTAAATTATTATTGATTAATTTGTTATGAATGTGTATAACAAACGGCAACCGGAAAAGTTAGGTTGAAACCTATAAAAGTCTTATTTTAATGTTTGTTTTTGGTGATTTTCGAATTCTTTAGGCGTCATTCCAAATTGTTTTTGAAAGCACTTTGAAAAATACGATGGATTATTGAAACCAACCAAATAGGCAATTTCATTAATCCGGTAATCATGTTGCGAGATGTAAGCAGCTGCCTTTTTAAGTCGCACAAGTTGGATAAGTTCGTTGGGCGTGATGCCTGCCAACATTTTTATCTTAGAAAAAAGACCCGACCGGCTGATGAATAATTCTTCGGCCAACTGGTCGATGCTGAAAGCTTCGTTGGAGATATTTTTTTCAATGATCTCATTCATTTTAGTCAGGAACAACTCGTCGGAAGCATTACCGGCAATGGTGGTAATAGGCGTTACCGGCATTTGGGAATATTTCTTCCGAAGCATACGCCGCGATTCAATCAGGTTGTTTATCTGCGCCTTGAGATAATGAATCGAGAATGGCTTTTCGATATATGAATCGGCCCCAAAATTAAGTCCTTCAATTTTTGTGTCCAGATCGGTTTTAGCCGTTAGCAGCACAAATGGAATGTGGCTGTAGAGGTAATTGCTGCGCACAGCCTGACAGAACTCAAGTCCATCCATTTCGGGCATCATCAGGTCGCTTATAATGAGGTTTACTTCTGTATTTTTCAGACAAGCAAGCCCCTCCAAACCATTATTGGCTGTGAATACGCTGTATTCGTCCCTGAAATTATCGGCCAGGAAATTACGCATATCATCATTGTCCTCCACAATAAGCAGTGCAGGAGTCTGTTTGAGCTTTTCCGGAGACTGTATGGGGGGGGGTTCAACTTCCGGAAGGATGTCGTGTTCGGGACTGAAGTTGATAGCAGGCTCACCTTCATCACTCCGGCTTATGTCGGAAGTAAGTGGAAGCACGAGGCAAAAAGTCGCACCTGAATTGGGGGAGTCAGACACTGTAACTTTGCCTTTATGACCTTCTACAATGCTTTTTACCAACGAAAGTCCGATACCAGTGCCCTGTTTACTGCTTCCCGGAATCTGGTAGAACGGATCGAAGACTTTCTCTTTTTCGCTGTCGGCAATGCCATTTCCGTTGTCCTGTACACAAATTTCGAAGGTATTATCGATATCGCTTTTCCGACAGGTCAGTTTTATGCTATCGCGGGTATATTTAAGTGCATTGGTAAGCAGGTTGCTAACCGATTTGGTAATAGCTTCCGGATCAACTTCGGCCTGAAAATGCATATCGGGACATAAAAAGCTGAAACGGATATGATTTTGCTCGAAAATGGGTATAAAACGTTCGCAAACATTGTTCAGCAAACTGTAGATATGCTGGGCGGACGGATTTAAAACAAGTGATCCTTGTTCTACTTTTCGAAAATCGAGTAACTGATTGACCAATTGGAGCAATCGTTGACTGTTTCGTTCGATAATATTCAAATCGTTGTTTACTGCCTGCGGAAACAGGGCATTGTTCGTCAGTATTTTTTCGAGCGGGCCAATAATCAGCGAAACAGGTGTGCGTATTTCGTGGGCCACCATGGTGAAAAACTGAATCTTGGCATTGTATATCTCCTTTTCCTTTTGTTGACTCAACTCCTTAATTTCTTCGTTATGGCGTTGCTCGGTGCGGTGTTTCAAATAGCGAACAAGCATAACCGCCGCAAACACAAAAAGTATGAAGTACAGAATTTTAAACCAGATTGTAAGCCAAAACGGTGGATGGATAATTATTTTAATCTGCGTGCCCTCGTTGTTCCAGCACCCATCGTTATTGGCTGCTTTTACCCTGAACGTGTACTCGCCAGCGGGGAGGTTGGTATAAGTCACTTTGTGCTGAAGCGACACCACATTCCAGTCGTGGTCGAAACCATCGAGTTTATAGGCATATTTGTTTTTCTCGGGGGTTACATAGCTCAAAGCCACAAAACTGAGGCTGAACACATTATCCTTGTATGTGAGGTTTATCTCTTTGCTGTTGCCAATGGCCATTTTGAGTGGACCATCTTCACTCACTTCCACCTCTTTATTGAAAATCTCGAGGCCTGTAATTGCCACCGACGGGATATGGGTATTTTGATTGAGATGGGCCGGGTTAAACGCATTAAAACCGCAGGCAGTGCCAATGTAAATAGTGCCATTGGAACTTTGAAAGCCGGAATTAACAATAAACTGGTCGCTCATCAACCCATCGCTCCGCGTGAAAATCTGGAACGATTTATCCGCAACATTGTAGCGAATGAGTCCTTTGGAAGTAGTAAGCCACAGATTATTGCCCACCGGAATGATGCTACAAATAACCCGGCTCGGAATGTTGATATCAACCGTGCTGAACTTATCGGTGTTAGCATTGTATTGACACAAGCCATTGGCTGTTCCTATCCACATGGTGTTGGTTTGGTCGAAGGCAATGCAGTTAATCTGATTGTTGGGGATGCTGCCGGCTTCGGTGTTGGCACTGCTGTAATTTTTCCATTTACCACTGAGGGGGTCGAGCCGGTAAATGCCCTTGCCCTGTGTGGCAAACCAGATAAAGCCCTTTTTATCCTGCCTGATATCGATAGTTGTTACATCAAATTTTTTGATTCGGGTAAAATCATCGGTGGTGCGGTTGTAAAGATTTACCCCCGACATACTTGTTACCCAGATACGGTTAGCGTTATCTTTAAAAATGGCATAAATACTTCCACCATCGAGCGTACGCGGATTTTTGTCGGTGGAATTATACAATTTAAATTTACCTGTTTTGGTGTTCAGCACATTCAATCCACCCGAGTAAGTACCTATCCACAACAAGTCGTCGTCCCAGCACAATGCATGAACATTGTGGTACGAAAGACTATTGCTTCCGGTGCCGGGCAGGTAGGCCGAAAAAGTCCCTGTTGCCGTATTCAATACATTTAGTCCTCCATCGTCGGTAGCTATCCAGATATTGCCACGCTTGTCCTCGGCAAACCTACCCACCACATTTCCGCTCACCGAATTTGCATAGCGTGAGTGCGAATAACGTCCGAAAAGCCCGCTGTTTGTGGATAAATAATTGAGTCCGCCAAAGTAAGTTCCAATCCAGAATCCACCTTCATGATCTTTGAAAATAGGATAGATAAATTTATCGGAAATAGATGCAGGGTCCGATTCGTTTGGTCTGAATAGTTGGTGAGATAGCGTGTTGATATTAAACAAACTCAATCCATCATCGGAGCCGATAAGCAACATCCCCGGTTTATATTCGTTGATTTCGTGGATGTGTAAAATGCCTCCGGGTGCATCGGCTGACAAATAGGATACAACTTCGCCTGTGTTGGTGTTTAGCTTGCAAATGCCCCTGCTCCAGGTACCCAACCAAAAATTATGCTGCGAATCCTCAAAAAATTTATATACGGTGAAGTTTTTATGCTGTACCGGAAACGACCGGAAACTTCCACTCCGTCTGTCGAAACGCAGTAACGGATTTTCAGGAGCTTTGGAAGCAGCCCACACATTGTTATTTTTGTCGACATAAACCTGATTCACCTGGTCGAAACGATTGGAACTCATACCCTCGATAAGTACATTGTACTGGTCGAGCCTTTTTGACCTGGGATTGTATGAAAAAACCCCCTGCCCGTAGGTCGAAATCCACATACAACCCAACCGGTCCGATACGATATTATTTATGGTTGTATTAATTACAGAACCATCGGCGGCCTTCATTGTAAAATGTTCAAATTCTTCTTTCGACGGGTTGAAAGTATAAATACCTACATCGGTACCAATCCAGATAGTACCCGAAGCATCCTCAAGCAGACTGGTTATGAGGTTGGTTATCATAGCGTTTTTTCCGGTACGTGCCGAGCGGTACTCTCTGAAACTATATCCATCGAAGCGGTTTAGTCCGTTCTCGGTACCAATCCACATAAATCCGTGCCGATCCTGAATAATACTTGATACGGTATTGTAACTCAGGCCATCTTCAACCGTATAATGACGAAAGCTCAACGTGCCACCCCACATAAGCTGAACAGCAAAAGCCATCCATATCAACATTATCAGCCTTGTATATTTCTTCATTTCCATATTGATTTTTAATTCAAAGTTCAGCGGTCAAATTCAAATGCAATATTACGATAATTCTGCCTCCCTCCCGTAAGGATAATACAATAAAATGACAATATAGTCCAGAAAAAAGGGCATTAATGCTGATTCTGCGATAATTACACAAAAAAAATCGATCTGCAACTTTGGACTATTTTATCATCAGAATAGACTCCTTTGTTATTTCCTCAGAAAAGTTTTCCGTTAATTTGCCTTCGAATCAAAACACCTGAAAATCATAAAAAGTAACCATAATTCTGATGAAATTCAAAATTCTAATCCTATTGCTCTCTGTGGCATGGCTACCTACAGCATTAAATGCCCAAAACACCCCCCAACAAACTCATACCGACTCGGTTTTTTATGCATTAGCAGCCACTCCGCCCATGGGTTGGAACAGCTGGAATAAATTCGGGTGCCGCATAAACGAAAAATTACTCATGGAAATGGCCGATGCCATGGTCAGCTCCGGAATGAAAGATGCCGGGTACGAGTACATTGTTATTGACGATTGCTGGCAGGTGAATCGCGACAAAGACGGCAACATTGTGGCCGATTCAACCAATTTCCCTCACGGTATCAAGGTACTCTCGGATTATATTCACAGCAAAGGCCTTAAACTTGGAATTTACTCCTGCGCCGGATCACTTACCTGTCAGGGCCGTCCGGGAAGTCGCGGATACCAGTTTCAGGATGCACGCCAGTATGCCAAATGGGGCGTCGACTACCTGAAATACGACTGGTGCTCCAGCGAAGGTCAAAATGCCGAAGCCGCTTACAAAACCATGAGCGACGCGCTGAAAGTGTGCGGCCGACCTATTGTGTTCAGCATTTGCGAGTGGGGCGAAAACCAACCCTGGAAATGGGGAAAAGGCATTGGCCACTTGTGGCGCACCACACCCGATATTCGCGACTGTTTTCAGTGTAAATTCGACTGGGGCGGCGTGGGTGTATTGAATATTATTGATGCTGTCGCCGATTTGTATCCCTACGCAGGCCCCGGACACTGGAACGATGCCGAAATGCTTGAAATTGGCAACGGCGATATGACCTACGACGAATATGTTACGCACATGAGCATGTGGGGCATGTTGGCCGCACCGCTTATGGCCGGAAATGACCTGCGTAGCATGAGCGCCGAAACACGGGAGATTTTGACCAACAAAGAGGTAATAGCTGTCAATCAGGACAAACTGGGGCAACAGGCCATTCGGTTTATGGACATGGGCGAACGGGAAATTTGGGCCAAACCGCTTGATAATAACGAAATTGCTGTGTGCTTCCTGAACCGTACCGACGAAGAATGGAATTTGAATTATGATTGGAAAAAGAATACCATGTATTTTGCCACCGATATAAATATCAACAAAAACGAATACGCTGTTCGTGATTTGTGGAAACACAAAATGATTGGTACAACCAACGCAATAATGAATCAGAAAATACCGGCTCATGGCGTGCTGATGGTTCGCCTGGCGTTGAACCGAAAAGCCAGAACGGTGAGCGAAGTGCCGGGTTCATTGAACATGAATAAGTTTTATAAAAAGTATGTGGATGCCAGCGGTATTCCGGTAGTTAGTTCGGCACAGGTAAACGACGAAGCGCTAAAAACCGCTGCCGGAATTTTAGAAGCCATGCTTGCTAAAAAAGAAATTCTGAAAGCACTCACCGACCGCAAAAGCTATGTAATGATTCTCGGAGCCAACGAACAAACATGCGATATACCGGAGTATGCCGACATTTGCTCGTCGCCCGACTCGATAGCGTATTGGAACAAACGGGCACGCGGACTTGGCGACGATACCGGAATCAACCGCCCAACAGCGAGCTGTGGCGAAGAAAATCTGATATGCCTGCTTGGTGACAGATACGAAGGTGAAAATATATTGGTACACGAATTTTCGCACATCATCCATACCGCCGCACTGACTAAATTATACCCCGATTTCAACGAAAAATCACAGGGTCTTATGGACAAAGCCAGAGCCAAAGGACTGTGGAAAAACACCTACGCCATGACCAACAAAGAAGAATATTTTGCGGAGTGTGTGCAATCGTTTTTCAATTGCAACCGCTGGGCCAATCCGGTGAATGGCGTACACGGAGAAATAAACCGCCGCGAAAAACTAAAGAACTACGACCCGGAAATGTATGCTTTCCTGCTACGCTTTTTCACCGAAGTTCAATTGCCAATAAATAATAAAATACACCCGTGATTAATGCATAATTCACAATGCATAATGCATAATCTTGAAATGTTATGGTATTCTTTACTCGTGATTCAATCTGAAAAACTGCAAGATAACTATGAATTGTGAATTATGCATTCTGAATTCTCTTTTAGACTATTTTACCATTTAATTAGATTATTGTTTTATCCTTACTAAAATGAAATACGTTCATTTGCAACGTCATTTTGCCCTTAAAAAATATTGTACATGAAAATCCGTTTCTACGTCTCTGCTTTGGCACTAGCATCTGCAGTTCTGCTTACTGCTTCTGCTCAAAAACAACAAAAACAAACTATCTTTCAAGTGCCTTTCAACAAGGTACATTTCACCGATCAGTTCTGGTCGCCACGCATCGAGATAAACCGCACCATTTCCATTCCATCAGCATTTAATGAATGTGAGAAAAATGGCCGGTTCGATAATTTTGCACTTGCAGGCGGACTTATTAAAGGCGAGCATAAAGGTGATTTTCCGTTCGACGACACCGATCCTTATAAAATCATTGAAGGTGCTTCCTACTCGTTGGCGGCTAAATACGACAAAAAGCTGGATCAATATCTGGACAGCGTAATTAATTTGATAGCCAAAGCACAAGAGCCTGATGGGTATATCACCACATGCGTTACCAACAAATGCGCCCGCCTCAGCGGTTGGTGGGGAAAAGCCCGTTGGGAAAAAATAAACAGCCACGAGTTATACAATTCAGGCCACTTGTACGAAGCAGCTGTGGCGCATTTCCAATCTACCGGAAAACGTACCTTGCTCAATGTAGCCATCAAAAATGCCGATTTGGTTTGCAAAGTATTCGGGCCAAACGCCGGACAAATTCACCGTCCATCGGGTCACCCCATTGTAGAAATGGGATTGGCAAAACTTTACAAAGTCACCGGCAATGCCAACTACCTGGCTATGGCTAAGTATTTTGTAGAAGAAACCGGACGTGGAACCGACGGTCACCACCTGAATGAATACAGCCAGGATCACATACCCATTCTCAAACAAGACGAAATCAAAGGTCACGCTGTGCGGGCCGGATATTTGTACTCGGGAGTAGCCGATGTGGCAGCTTTGACCAACGACGCCGCCTATTTTGAGGCTTTGACCCGCATTTGGGACAATATGGCTTCGAAAAAACTCTACATCACCGGCGGAATCGGTTCACGCGCTCAGGGCGAAGGCTTCGGACCAAACTACGAACTGCACAACCAACAAGCGTACTGCGAAACCTGCGCCGCCATTGCCAATGTGTATTGGAACGAACGTATGTTTCTGGCCACCGGCGATGCCAAATATATCGACGTATTGGAACGGGCACTGTACAACGGTGTGATTTCGGGCGTTTCGCTGAGCGGCAATAAGTTTTTCTACGACAATCCGCTCGAATCTTCCGGTCAGCACGAGCGTCAGGCCTGGTTTGGTTGCGCTTGTTGCCCGGGCAATATCACCCGTTTTGTGGCTTCGGTTCCGAGTTATACTTATGCCGTTTTGGGCAACGATTTATTCGTAAACCTATACTGCCAAAGCACAGCCAACATTGCTGTTCAGAAAAACAACGTGGAACTGAAACAGGTTTCGGAGTATCCGTGGGATGGCAAAGTGGCTATCACCGTAAATCCGGCAAAATCAATCGCATTTGCACTCAAACTTCGCATTCCGGGCTGGGCTGAGAATAGTCCTGTCCCAACCGATTTATATGCGTTTGCCGACAAACTTACAACTCCCGTTCAGGTATTGGTAAATGGCAAAGCTGTTGCCACCACCAAAGACAAAGGTTATATCACCATCAACCGCCAGTGGAAAAAAGGCGACCGCGTGGAATTGGCACTGCCAATGCCCGTGCGCCGCATACAAGCCAACGATAAAGTGGCTGACGACAAAGGCAAAATGGCTATCGAACGTGGGCCTATCATGTATTGCATCGAAGGTGCCGACCAGGCCGATAAACATGTATTCAACAAATTTATTCCTGAAAATGCGCCTATTAGTTTTCAATTCAACAAAGACTTGCTCAATGGCGTGATGGTGCTTAGCGGAACGGCTCGCCAATTGGAAAATGACGGAAATAGCGTTGTTCAGAAAGATGTACCGTTCACCGCCATTCCTTACTCCACCTGGCAAAACCGCGGTGCCAACGAAATGGCCGTTTGGATTCCGGTGAAAGCCGAAGCGGCACGCCCAACTCCCGAGCCAACCATTGCCTCCAAAGCACAAACCATGGTGATAAAAGCTCCCATCCAAACCGGCGCAACGCTTATTGCATCGCCCGAAGAACCAACCTGGGGAGTGAACGACCAATGGGAACCACAAAGCTCGTCGGACATATCCAAGCCATACCATTACTGGTGGATGAAGCGGGGAACGCCCGAAACGCTTGCCTACGAATTCGAAAAAGAAGAAACGGTGTCGAACGTGCAGGTTTACTGGCTCGACATTGACCAGTACGACGGCAATTTCCGGGTACCCGAAAGCTGGAAACTATATTACAAAGCCGGAAACGACTGGAAACAAGTAGAAACCACCGAGCCATACACTACGCTGAAAGACTGCTACAACAGTCTGAACTTCAAACCGGTGAAAACAACCGGACTAAAAATTGAAGCTAAGCTCCAAAAAGGTGAATCGGGCGGAGTATTGGAATGGAAAGTAAAATAAGAAATCACAAAACTCAATATAATCTTAAATTTAAATGTATGAATAAAAATCGAAGAACAAGTTGCTATTTCAGTAGCAGTGTGTTAAAGCTCGCAGCATGTACAATGTTGCTGGCCGGTTGTAATCTCGGTCAATTAATGGCAAACTCCGCGAATGCCATAAAAGTAGAGACAGCGCTTCCGGCTCCCAAAGTCTCTGTTATAAAAGGTAAAGTTGTAAGCAGCAATGGCGAAGAAATCATTGGAGCTTCCATCAAAGAAAAAGGAACTTCAAACGGAACCATCAGTAAACCCGATGGTAGTTTCTCATTGAACCTGAAGTCAGATAATCCTGTGCTGGTTATTTCCTTTATCGGATACAAAACCCAACAGGTGAATGTCGAATCAGAAAGTTTTCTCAAAGTTGTTTTGCAGGAAGACACGAAACTGGTTGACGAAGTTGTGGTTATCGGTTACGGTACACAACGCAAAGGCGATGTAACAAGCGCTGTTGCCAGCGTAAAAGCCGAAGATTTTACCATGGGTAAAATTGGTGATGCTGCCGAACTGGTAAAAGGTAAAATTGCCGGACTTAGTATTGTAAAATCATCAGGTGACCCAAATGCTACTTCCAGCATTATGCTTCGCGGTATTGGAACCATAGCAGGGAATGTGTCTCCGCTGGTTCTGGTAGATAATGTAGAAGGTTCACTCACCACTGTGGCTCCTGACAACATTGCGTCTATCGACGTATTAAAAGATGCTTCTGCAGCAGCTATTTATGGTACAAGAGGTGCAAATGGAGTAATTTTGATAACCACCAAATCGGGCAGACGTGACTCCAAATCAAGTGTAATTTACAGTAGCTACGTGTCATTATCAGAGTGGTATAAAAAATCAGATTTTATGACCACCAGCGATATTATTTATGGTCGCACAAGCTTTCCGTACGAGGGATATGATACAGATTGGTTGAAAGCTGTTACACGTAAATCTGGTTACACACAGAATCATTCATTGTCATTTAATGGAGGAAGTTCGACATCGACCTATTCGGCTAATGTTACCTATTCTGACGAACAGGGTATTATGCGTAAAAGCGATAATCGTAATCTGAAAGCACAACTTGACTTCAGCAGATACGCCCTGAACGATATCTTAAAATTCAATATAAGCGTACTGTATGGTACACACAAAAACACAAATAACAACAATGCTTATGTCTACCGCCAGGCACTGATTCACAATCCATCATCCCCTATTTACAATGCTGATGGATCGTATTACGAAGAATTCAGCCGTTTTCAATATTATAATCCGGTAGAGATCCAAAATGAATTAATTGGAGATACACGCTCAAATTACGCACGTGTTACAGGGAATATCACTATTGAACCAATAAAAGGATGGCAGACCAATTTAATGCTTTCATCAAAAGAAAACGGGTCGACTTCTGAAAATTATTACAGCAGTAAGTTCTACAGTCAGGCAATTGGAAAAGTAAGGGGCTCTGCATCCAAGTCATCCAATACAGGACGCAGTGATAATATGGAGTTAACTTCAAAATACAACTTCACACTGGGAAAGAATCGTGTTTCTGCTCTTATTGGTTATAGCTATTTATACAACGTTTACGATGGGTTTGCTGCTGGAAATTCAAACTTCCCATCAGAATCGTATCTGTACAATAACCTTGGTCAGGGAACCTATCTGACTGACAAAGATCATTCAGCCAGCATGAGCTCTTATAAAAATGATAATACCCTCATTGGCTTCTTTGGCCGGGCAACTTATGCTTACGACAACAAATACAATGTGATGGTAAGCTTGCGCCGCGAAGGTTCTTCTAAGTTTGGAATAAACAATCAGTGGGGCTCGTTCCCGGCAGCTTCAGTTGGCTGGACTATCAGCAACGAAAATTTTATGAAAAACATCACCTGGGTCAATAATTTGAAACTTCGCTCGGGATATGGTATTACAGGTGAAATTCCAGATTTATCTTATGTCTCACTGACAACATTTGATTACGATTCTTACGGAAAGCACTTAAGCGAAGATGGCGTATGGACACCTTCATTGAAAGTGGCTCAAAATCCAAATCCGGATTTAAAATGGGAAACTACACGTGAGTTAAATATCGGACTTGACTGGGCTGTATTGAATTCCCGTTTGAGTGGATCACTTGACCTTTATACAAAGAAAACTGTAGACTTACTTTTCGATTATGCTGTACCAGTACCACCAAATATGTATGGAACAACAACAGCAAATGTCGGACAAATGCGTAACAATGGTATTGAGGTAATGGTTAATGCTATTCCGGTAAAAAATAAAGACTTCGAATGGAATGCAACGCTGACTCTCTCACACAACGAAAACAAGTTATTAAGCTTATCAAACGACTTGTATGTTACCGACAACTTTAAAGAAGAAGGTGGCGTTAGCGATCCTATCTCTGTAGCAACTCACTGTATGGAAGTAGGTCATCGTTTAGGCGATTTCTGGGGATTAAAATCAGTAGGTGTTAGCAAAGATGGCTTTGTACTGGTGCAGGTTTCTGACGGAAACGGAGGCTGGGTAGCTAAAGAGTTTGATACCAAATATAACGAACAAGCCAACCGCCAACGATTGGGCAATGGACTTCCACAAGTGTATGCCGGCTGGAACAATACATTCCGTTACAAAAAATTTGACTTGAATTTACAATTCACCGGTCAGTTTGGATTCCAGATTTTAAATGCACAACGTGCTTTCTACGAAAATAATTCTATCGCCTACAACCGACTAAAATCGGCTGCTAACTGGTATGGAGCAGTAGATGCTACAGGAGCCGCAGTTATGGATGCCAACACCGGAAAACAAAAGTTAGTACAATTATCAAGCTCTATGTCGCAGGGCGTTTGGAGCGATTACATTGAAAATGGGGACTTTGTAAAGTTATCAAGTGCAACATTGGGTTATAATTTCCCGCTTACCGAGGCAATAAATAAATATATACAGGCTGCCCGCTTGTATGTAAGTGGTCAGAATTTATTCTGTATTACCAAGTATTCAGGATTAGATCCCGAGGTATCTAATTATTTCAGGGCTCCTGGTATTGACGACCGCGATAAGTATCCAACCATCCGTTCTTACACAGTCGGACTATCTATTAACTTCTAACAATTTGAGTATTATGAAACTACTAAAATATTCTATTTTGGGTCTTATAGCAGGCTCAATGTTAACATTCAGTGCTTGTACAGATGTATCGGAAAATGTGTACGATGTATTGACCGACAAAACAATCGATGTAAAAGACCCGGCCATTGTAGGTTATATGATGGGTGAAGCCTATGCACAGTTCCGCTTTTTATACTGGGGTTGGAACGGTTATTTCGATTTAAATGAAGAATGTACCGATACTTATATGACTCCCAAACGTATTGGTATTGGTTGGGGTGATTTGTATGTAAATATGCACAAACATAGTTGGAATTCAAGTCTTGGACATATTGATGCTTTATGGACTTATGCTTACGTAGGAATCGGATATGCAAACAAATGCCTCGATGTATTACCCAAAACAGGCAGAGATCAGGCACAAATGCGCTTTATTCGCGCTTTAAATTATTATGTGCTTCTTGATGCGTTCCGTAATGTACCTCTTGAAACAACTCAAAATTTGCCAAAAGGTTACCTGCCAAAACAGGTTGTTGCAGATACAATCTTCAATTTCTGTGTACGCGAGTTGAATGCTGTAAAAGAGGATTTGGGAACAAAAAAAGTATTTGGATATCCTAACAGATACGCTGCCAATATGGTGCTTGCGAAGCTTTATCTGAATTATAATACCTACTTCAATACCAATGATAATCAGTACTACGAAAAAGCGTTGACCGAAGTGGAAGAAGTATTGAAAGATGGAGGCTATGCACTGGCTCCAAATTATTCCGATAATTTCAAAGAAGATATATCTACTTCGCCTGAAGTCATTTTTGCAATACCACTGGACAAGAAGAATGCCAGTCATAATTACCTGGTTAATAAATGTTTGGTTGGTGCCGGAGCGGCTGCATATGGTTATACAGGTTCACCCTGGAACGGTAGCTGCGCTATACCTCAATTTATTGAAAGCTACGATGCCAGCGACAACCGCTTAGGATATACATGGACCGGTGGTGTACAAAAAGCGGCAACCAAAGATGCAAGTGGTAAAACCATTCCACAATCGGGCGCACCCATACCTTTCAGCGCTGATGACTGGTCGGGACAGGGAGTACTTAACTACTCGTTAAAAGTTCACTCTATCGACAATCCGGGTGCCTATCAACAGGAAGGCTATCGTTTTGTGAAATACGAAGTTGTAGCCGGCGATGGTGGAACGTATGGCGACGATGTACCTTTCTTCCGACTAGCTGATGCCATGTTTATTAAAGCTGAATGCCTGTTACGCATTGGCCGTGATGAACAAACTGCTGCCGACCTGATTACCGATGTTCGCAAACGTTCATTTACATCGGCTGCAAAAGCAATCCGAACTGTAGCCGATTTAAAAGGTGGTAGCCACTACGACTACGGACATCGCGAATATACATCTGAAGGTTATGCAAACTGGGATCCTGCTTCGTATGTAACTACCAGTGAAGGAGGAGCAGATATTAAACTGGGTGGATTACTTGACGATTTGGCCTGGGAATTTGCCGGTGAACATCACCGTCGTCAGGATTTGGTACGTTTCACAATGAATGATGGACGTAACGTATTTAATGGTAAATCGTGGTTCTGTAAAAACGCAACCACAGAGACATTCTGGAATTATTTCCCGATTCCAAAATCAGCCATAGATGCTAATATTTCGCTCAAACAAAACACCGGATATTCAGGTGCTTCGAATTAAGTCATAAATTCAGTTGCGGGTAGTTGGCCCGGTAAAATGCAATCGGGTCAACAACCTGTAATACAAAAAGAAAAAAACAATGAAAAAAATATATTTATACATTACATTTCTGTCGTTACTAATGACAGGACTTGTTAGTTGCGGAGACAACTTCGATTTCAGCAAACTACATTTTCTTACCGATGCAGAAAAAGCTGAAATGGCTCGTCAGGATTCAATCAAAGAAGCTCAATTGACCGGAGTAAATGCCAACCTGATACTTAAATACAACGCCGATATAACCATTAGTCAAAGTTCGTATGATGGTACAACAGTGGCTATCAGCATGGATTCAATTGCGACACTCTTTGGAATAACCAAAGAACAACTCGTAGCCGGTATAGCCGGCGAAAGTGGAGCACTTGAAATTAAAGGCTTTGCTATCCAGGGCTCAACTCACGAAGATTTAGGAACTGCAACCAACACAAATGCTCCATGGGGACACTGGTGGGATACTAATGGAGATGTTACAACCTGGGGAACAACTGCTATGGTATTCGCTGAATTCAACACAGAGACAGGTGCCTTTGGCGTTGGTCAGTATCCGGGTCATTTGACAGATGGACAGACTCTGAAGATTATTGAATGCCTGAAATACAACGAAAAACGTGCGGCCGTTATTATTACTATTCATGCAAAAGCTCCGGGCAAAATTACAGCACCAATCGTTCGAACTCAGGACCTTACTCTTGATGTTTTAGCCAAAAGTACCTACGATGCAGATTCGGTTCAGTTTAATCTGGCACAGGCATTGAGCGACCTGGGTGTAAGTTCTATCGGGGATGTGAAGATTATTGGACTAAATCCGGATGGTAGTTATAATCAGGAAACCAATGCTGATCCTAAAGGATTCTGGTATGATATGAATGGATTTGTTGGAGCTTGGGGAGATAGTGCCAGCGTATATGCTTCGACTGGTATTTTTATGGATGATAAAATTGGTGTTGGACAGTTTCCTAGTCACTTAAAAGGTGGACAAACACTTACAATTCAGTATGGTTTGATGGCGAATAACAAAATTGTTATGCTGAAAATAAAAATCAATGTCAAATCATATCAGGACCCTGAAACACCTCTTCCGGGAGACCCAAAAGCCGTTGAGAAAAGTATAAGCATGAGCAAGGTTTATAGCAACGACTACGCAAGTGTGAAAGTGGATATCAAAGATTTTCTTCGCGATGCATTCAAAAAAACAACCTATCAGATTCATCAGGCTATTTTATCCGGCGATCTTAAATTGTATGAGGGTAGTGTAACCGAAACCGCACCTGCTTATACAGCCGATGCACCCGGTTATTGGATAAAAGCAGACGGTACGCCTGGTGCCTGGGCTCAGGGTTTGGTTTGGTGTAGTATCGGACATAGCGAAACAGAGTTATACGTATTCGGTGGTAATCATCCCGATAATGGTGTAGCTGGTAGCAGCGTTGTAACAAAACTGATTGCAACTTACAACGGCGGCTCTGCCACGCTCAACATAACTTTCAACGTTACAGCTCAATAAATTAGCATGAAAATGATTCACAATAGTTCAAAAATGCATAAGCCGGGATTTTTCGGCTTATGCTTTTCTTTCCTCTTTCTCTGCTCCCTGATGGGAGCTACCTCTTTTACTTTGGTTGCCTGCGGGTCGGACAAAGACATAAAACCGGGTAAAACTGATACAGCATCCACAGATTCATCAAAAGTGGTCATTCTTAAACCAACCGATATTAAAGATTACGATAAGTATTATAAACCGCAGGAATTTAAAGGGATGGATATGCTCCGCAGCGATAGCAAATGGTCGTTTGTACGAAGCAAACAATCCACACACTTCATTGTGTTTTGGGAAGCCGGATTTGGTAGCAACCCCAATGCCACAACCGTTCCCGATGCAATGCGCATTGATATTGACGATTTACTCCTGCGGGCTGAAGAATTTTACGATATGAATGTTAACAAGCTGAAGTTTGCAGAAGTGGGAGTTGGCAAATCAAATCTGGATAAATATAAAATGGAGATATACCTGCTTTACCAAACCGAATGGTTGGCAACCGGTAGTGGATATGATGATGTGATTGGTGCGTTGTGGGTTAATCCGGGAACATGTAAACCCGTTGGTTCAACAATTGCTCACGAAATCGGTCATAGTTTTCAATATCAGGTATATGCCGATTTATTAGCCAGAGGAACTATAACCAACGATTACACACACGGTTTCAGATACGGATATGGTGGAAATGGAGGCAATGGTTTTTGGGAGCAAACTGCTCAGTGGCAATCTTATCAGTCGTACCCATTACAGGCATTCGATTCTTATAATTTTGGCGTTTATATGGATAACTATCATCGCCATATAGGTCACGAATGGCAACGGTATGCAAGCTATTTTATTCACTATTACCTGGCTGATAAATACGGAATTGAATACATTGGCAGGATTTGGCGTGAATCCAAAAGCCCTGAAGATCCAATTCAGACGCATATGCGTTTGCAGGGACTTTCTGTAGACCAGATAAATGCTCAGCTATACGAGATGGCAACAAAATTGGTTACATGGGATTTGGATGCCATTAGGGCAAATGGAGCAAACTACATTGGAAAACACACTTATAAATTCTACCAACAAGCTGATGGAACATATCAGGTAGCTTACAGTAAATGTCCCGGCACCAGCGGTTATAATGTAATTCCACTCAACGTTCCGGCTGCCGGTACCGTGATTACAACCACATTTACAGCTCTGACTCCGGGTTCAGCATTGGCTGCAGGTGATCCCGGACAATATTCCGAAGATGGGAAAACCCTTACAACGACCAAATACAACAGCAGTTCACTTACACGTGCCGGTTGGCGATATGGCTACGTTGCATTACTGAACAGTGGCCAGCGGGTATATGGTGATATGAACAGAAAAACGGCTGGTGATGTACAATTCACAGTACCTGCCAATTGCAAAAATCTGTGGTTGGTTGTACTGGGAGCACCATCCAGCTACACTCCCTCCGCCTGGGACGAAAAAGAAAGTGACGATGATCAATGGCCTTATTCGGTTAAGTTTACAAATACCGATTTACTGGGTAATATCACCATCAATCCTAATGACACTCCAAAAGACCTGACATTGACCTATAACCTGTCATTTGCAGCCGATGCAGCAGCTTATTCAGGAGCCACAGTCAGTCTGAATTCAAACGGAGATATTGCCAAAGTAGCTCAGGCACTGGTTATGCAACCTTCAGCCATTTCAGCTGCATTGCTTGCCGCAAAAGCCTTACCTGCAGAGGGTAAAATTGCCTTTGCAGCAGCAGAATCGTCAGGTGCACTGAACTACAATACTACAGCAAACGGTTATGGATTCTGGTTTGATAGTACGGGTAATGTAATTGGCTGGGGAGGTACAAACGACAGCAAATTATTTGCCGAACTTGTGCCAGCTAATTTTGAGTTTACCATAGGCCAATATCCCGGAAAAAGCAAAGCCGGCGATAAATATACAATCAAAGAAGCATTTGTATATACCAAAGCTGCAAAACAATATCAGGTGACATTTATATTCAATGTTACGATAAAGTAATCAGGTAATGAAATCACATTTTATACCTATTCTCTTTTTTTCTATTCTGATTTTGTTTACAGCTTGCGCCGAAAACGACGAGCCAGGGAAAAACACCGGGGGAAAAATATCAACAGATACAACGAAAGTTGTACCTGTTGATACCTTGACTGCTGCATTAAAGGACAGTTTTCTGGTTGCCAAACTGAATATTTCCACGGAAAATAAACTTCCGATAGATTCGCGCGAGACCTATGTGAAATGTACAGTTACTTTGAAATCGGGAAGAAGTGACTGGAACTATACCGGCACGGGCGGCATACGGGGAAGAGGCAACTCTACCTGGCTATGGTACCCCAAAAAGCCGTATCGGATAAAATTGGATAGTAAAGCAGAGATTCTGGGTTTAAAATCTGAAAAAGATTGGGTTTTGCTGGCCAGCTACCGCGACCCGACTCAATTGATGAATACCTTTGTGTTTACTGTAGGACAAGGACTCGGGCTTCCATATACAAATCATTCACGTTTTGTGGAAGTAACCTTAAACGATGATAATATTGGATTATATTTACTCACAGAGCAGGTAGAACAAGGTAGTAATCGTGTAGCCATTGATTCCAAAGAAGGGGTATTATTATCGCTCGATGCCGATGATGGGCCGGAACTGAACCCAAGTGGTGGAGACAACTTTTGGTCGACCGGTTATCGAATGCCGGTATGTGTAAAAAGCCCCGAAATTACTTCCATCACGCAAATTGCAACGATTCAGAGTGATTTTGCGTTGTTGGAGAATGCTATGAAAACCGGAAACTATGATGATGTTGATAAACTATTGGATATACATTCGTTTATTGACTACATGCTCATTCAGGAACTGGTTTACAATGTAGAAGTAGATGCTCCACGCAGCATTTATTTATATAAAAATAATGGCGGAAAATGGATTTTTGGGCCACTTTGGGATTTTGATGCCGGGTTCGATTTTGATTGGTCGACAATGTATACCGGACACAACTATTTTACAAGTTATAAGGAGTTGGTACTTGGAACAGACCCGGTAAATCATACCAAAGGTTATGCTGTACCTTCATTTTTCACCGATATGTTCCGAAGCAAACGATTCGTGACTGAATATAAAACCCGATGGCTCGCCATTAAGGATAAAATTATGAGCAACTATTGGAAAACAACACAATATTACGCCGATGGTACTGCCAGTGCCATGGCCCACAATGCCATGCGTTGGCCAATAGATAAAAATTATGCGACCGAAATTCAGCATATGAAATTATGGCTAACAAACAGGGTCAGCTACCTATCGGGTATCATAGCTAATTATCCGGAAGGAATCAGATAGAATAAATTAAATAGATAGATAATAAATTTTTGTTTTTTAATAATTTGCGGTTAGTTTGAATTATAGGTTTTAGTTTTTAAGGTAAATTTGCGTCGAGAAAATATCCAACAGTATCCGTACTGTTGGATACTCTTGACTTTTAAATGAAATTGATTATGAAACGATTTATTTCTCTATTATATCTGATAGCTTTTCTGAACTTAGATGCCGGATATGCACAACCAAAGCCAAACACTGGCAACCCTCTCCTACCCGGCTATTTTGCCGACCCTACCATTCGCAAATTTGGCGACACCTATTACATTTACTCCACCACCGACGGCATAAAACTGGCCTCGGGTGAGCCTACAGTTTGGGTTAGTAAAGATTTTGTGAATTGGTATAACTATAAAATAAAACTGGCATTACCTGCGGGTTTAAACAACTGCTGGGCACCCGATGTGTTTCAGGCAGCCGACGGAAAATATTACTATTACATGGGAAACTGCGAAATGGGATGCAATATTTACGGCTACGTTTCCGATTCGCCCATGGGGCCATTCTTACCCGTAAATGGCGGACAGGCAGTTATTCCGGCCGGCACGTCCAAAAAAGATTTTCCGGCGCTGGATGCACAATTTCTGGTGGACGACGATGGGGCAATTTATTCCTATTTTGGCACCTGGTGCACTTCGTTTGGCGGCATGGGATTTGCCCAAATCGACCCGAAAGATATGCACTCCCTGCTCAAAACGGCTACCATCCCCATTGCTCAGGTACCCAAGGCGTTTGAGGCAGCTTATCCGATAAAAAGAAACGGCAAATACTTTTTGATGTATTCTTCGGGCGATTGCCGGCTGAGTTCGTACGCCGTGCATTATTCGGTCAGCGATAAACCCGAAGGCCCTTTTAAACCCGGGAAAAACAGTCCAATACTGGTGACAAACACCGACGGATCCGTTGATGGGCCGGGACATCATTCAGTTTTAAAAGAAGGCAACGACTATTACATTGTCTATCACCGTCATGATAATCCGCACAGCACCAATGGCGAGTTTCGTCAGGTGTGTGTCGATAAACTGGTTTTCTCAGATAGCATAACTATCGAAAAGGTTTTACCCACACACGCGGGAGTTGGGTATTTGGGCAAAAATCAAATCACAGCGCCCAATTTGGCCTACAAAGCTAGGGTAACAACCAGTTCGTCATATCACTTGGCTTCCAATGCAACTCCATACAGTCCTGCAGGTTACAACTATATTTATTCGCCCGAAAATGTGGTGGACGATAACAACGGAACACTTTGGAAAGCTGCCAATAGTACGGCTTCGCAATGGTTAATGGTGGATTTGGGCAAAGTGCAAAACCTGAAACGGGTGATGACACAGTTTGAGTACCCAACGTTTTATTACCAATACAAGCTTGAAACCTCTATCGACGGCCAGCATTGGACGTTGTTTGCCGACAGAACCACCAACCGTCGTTGCGGTAGCCCCATGATTGACGATAAAGATGCAACAGCCCGATACGTGAAGCTAACAATTGTCGGTTCCGAAAAATCGGGTATGATTCCTGCTGTGTGGAACCTGAAAATTTACGATACCTTGTTTGAAACTCCTGCTTTTCAAAATTCGGCATCGACGGCTGAACTAGGAGCACGAAGTACGCAAAGCCTGTTGGTCGATTTCAGTGTGGATGCGCTGAAAGTCGGTTCACCAGTTTCCAACATTCCGAACAAAGGCAAGCTGGGCGGTTATTTCATCAAAAATGGAAATCCGGTGGTAAAAGTAATTGATGGTGTAAAAGCAGCATTCTTCGACGGCAACAGCTTTTTACAACTGTCGAAAAAAGCACCTTCCAGCCTCGATTGGAACTCGCCGTTTACCGCCTCCGTTTGGGTGTATAATCCGTCGGTAGAAATGGGCGAATGCCTGTTGGTATGGAACTCGCGCGAAAACATGTTGCAAGCCACTTATGCGGCATTGATGTACGGCAAAGGCAATTATGGCGCGGTGGCACATGGCGATGGTGCGGTAGATTTGCCTTACAAAGAAATTCCCGCAGCCGGAAAATGGCATCATATTGTGGTTACTTTCGACGGTGCATTGGAAAACGTGTATGTGGATGGCAAACTCAATACCCAAACGCCCATTTCGCTTTATGTGGAAAAAGGCGACATACTGATTGGAGCATCCGGCGAGCCAACCGAAAACTTCAGCGGATACATTGCCACAGCCCGCTTGTACGACAAAGCAATGACTGGTCAGGAAATTATTCAACTTATGAATTCTGATAATAAGAAATTACGGAAGAAATGAATTGCCGGAAGTTACGCATTATGAATTGTGCATTATCAATTATGAATTAAAAATTTTGTCCACCTTTATAAAACGAATTTTTCCTTTCAATAAATTTAAAATAATTACTTTTGGCCATTCAAACAAAAACTATTTTCTAGCTCAAAATCCAATAACTCTATATTATCATGCGAAAACAATTTTTACCCGTATTACTCAGCCTGAGCTTGTGTTTCCAGGCGCAAGTGAAGAAAAATGCAGGATATCCCATTACGCCGGTGCCATTCACAGCCGTAAAAGTTACCGATGCTTTCTGGGGACAACGCCTCAAAGCCAGTCGCGAAGTGACCATTCCACTCGCTTTCAGCAAATGCGAAGAAACCGGACGTTACCAAAACTTCGTAAAAGCTGCCCACCCAAGCGAATCGTATAAAGTGGAAGGTTTCTCGTTCGACGACACCGACGTGTATAAAACGATCGAAGGCGCCAGCTATTCCATGCAAACTTTCCCCGATAAAAAACTGCATAAATATATCGACAGCGTGCTTACCATTGTGGCCAAAGCGCAGGAACCCGACGGCTATTTGTACACCGCACGAACCATGAATCCTAAACATCCACACGAATGGTCGGGCACCAAACGTTGGGAAAAAGAAGAAGATTTGAGCCACGAATTGTACGACCTCGGACATATGCTCGAAGGTGCCATCGCACATTATCAAGCCACCGGGAAACGTAATTTTCTGGACATTGCCATCAAATATGCCGACTGTGCTGCACGCGCCATTGGCGACAAGCCGGGACAAATTACAGTGGTTTCGGGTCATCAAATTGCCGAAATGGCTCTTTGTAAACTATATGTACTGACAGGCGAAAAACGCTACCTCGACTTAGCTAAATTCCTGCTCGACAAGCGCGGATATACCGACCGCAAAGAAGAATACAGTCAATCGCACATTCCGGTGGTGAAACAAGACGAAGCGGTGGGTCATGCCGTGCGCGCTGCCTACATGTACACCGGCATGGCCGACGTGGCCGCGCTTACCGGCGACACCGGATACATTCATGCTATCGACCGCATATGGGACAACATAGTCAACAAAAAACTTTATATCACCGGTGGAATTGGCGCTACCGGCAATGGCGAAGCATTTGGCAAAAACTACGAATTGCCCAACATGTCGGCCTATTGCGAAACCTGTGCTGCCATTGGCAATGTGTATATGAACTACCGTTTGTTCCTGCTTCATGGCGATGCCAAATACTTTGATGTGTTGGAACGCACGCTTTACAACGGGCTAATTGCGGGCGTTTCGCTCGATGGCGGTGGTTTCTTCTACCCCAATCCATTGGAATCTATCGGTCAGCACCAACGCCAACCCTGGTTTGGTTGTGCCTGTTGTCCGTCGAACATTGCCCGCTTTATTCCTTCCGTTCCTGGTTATATTTACGCGGTGCATAATGCCGATGTGTATGTCAATCTGTTTATGGCCAACCATTCTAACCTGAATGTAAATGGCAAGGCCGTGGCATTGACACAAAGCACCAACTATCCATGGACTGGTGATGTGAACCTCGAAGTTTCATCAAAAGTAAAACAGGACTTTACGCTAAAAATCCGCGTTCCGGGTTGGGTGCAAGGCGATGTAGTTCCGGGAAATCTTTACAGTTATACCGATAAAAAAACATTGGCTTATACCGTAAAAGTAAATGGAATAGTGGTGACAAGTACCATTGAAAAAGGCTATTTCAGCATCAATCGCACTTGGAAAAAAGGCGATAAAGTAGAGGTTCATTTCGATATGGAGCCACGCACCGTAAAAGCGCATCCAGCTGTGGAAGCCGACCGTGGAAAAATTGCCATTGAGCGTGGGCCTATTGTTTATTGTGCCGAATGGCCTGATAATGACTTCAATATTTTCAGCATTATTCTAAACAAAAAACCGGAGTTCAGCGTACAAAGCAAACCCGAATTGCTCTACGGAATCAACACCATTCAAACCGATGCGCAGTCGTTGAGCTACGATGTTCAAGGCCGTTTGGTGGCCAAGGATGTGAAACTAACAATGATTCCTTACTACGCCTGGGCACATCGTGGCAGTGGCGATATGGCTGTTTGGTTACCGGTCGATTTAAGTGCTACCCGTCCGGCCATGCCTCCAACCGTGGCATCGGAAAGCAAAGTAAATGCTTCGCACAAAGCTAAATCTATTTCGGCTATCAACGACGGACTTCTGCCCAAAGACGAAAATGACCGCAGCATTCCGTATTACCATTGGTGGCCAAAAGAAGGCACTACCGAATGGATTTCGTACGATTTTGCCGCCGAGAAAACCATTAGTCGCTCCACCGTTTATTGGTTCGACGACGCTCCCTGGGGCGGTTGCCGCGTACCACAATCGTGGAAAGTGTATTACAAAGACAAAAACGGCGAATGGCAACCGGCGGAAAACACCAAAGCTTACGGTGTAGAAAAAGGCATGGGTAACGAAGTACTATTTAAACCCGTAGTTACCAAAGCCCTCAAATTGGAAGTAAAACTACAAGAGAAAAATGCTGCTGGCATATTCGAATGGGAAGTGGAGTAATATAGAATATGATGTAAACAAAAACCGGAGACTGCTAATTGCAATTCCGGTTTTTTGTTTCTGATAATTAAAGCTTATTTCTGCAGTTCTTCCGACAGGAAATGCTCAAGTTGTTCGGGCTTCACGTTGACGGTTAGTTGCCCGTTCATGGCATACGAAATATGCCCGGTCTCTTCGGAAACAATAATAGCAATTGCATCTGTATGCTCGGTAATACCCAATGCAGCCCGATGCCGCAACCCCATTCGTCGCGGAATAGATTGATTTTTGGACACAGGCAAAATACAGGCTGCCGCTTTCATTTGTCGTTGCGAAATAATCAGCGCTCCATCGTGCAACGGACTATTTTTAAAGAAAATACTTTCAACGAGTCGGGAGTTTATAGTGGCGTTGATTTGTTCGCCTGACTGTGAGTAAAAATCAAGGCTATGTGTGCGGGTGATAACAATTAATGCACCTGTAGAGTTTTTTGACAACCCCCGGCAGGCAAGTACAAGCTGCACTAAATCAAAATCCACCTGTTCATTCTGATTCGTATCCGCTCCAAAAAATCGTTTTAGAGATGTTAGCGTACTCCAGTTACGACGGGTACCAATACGTGAAAAGAATCGTCGAATCTCATCCTGAAAAAGAACAATTAAGGCAAAAGCTCCAACACTCACCACCCGATCGAAAATACCACCGAGAAGCTCCATTTTAAATACAAATGAAACCAGAAACCAACAAATAATAAAGGCTAAAATACCCAAAAAGACATTGGCAGCTCCGGTTCTACGGAGTAGCTTAAAGGTTTGGTAAAGCAATATAGCCACCAAAAAAATATCTACAATATCTTTAAAACCTATTTGGAATCCCATTTATTAAATCTTAATTACCCGTTATTTTTTGTGTAGTTATAAATTTTAATCGCTTCCATTGCCTCCTTTACATCGTGAACCCGCAAAATCGAGGCCCCGTTCATCAAAGCAATCATATTGGCAGCTGTTGTAGCATTCAATGCTCCTTCTGCGTCTGTTCCGAGCAAATTATACAACATCGATTTTCTCGAAATTCCAGCCAATACAGGTACATTTAATTCCTGAAAATACGATAGCTTGTTCAGCAACTCGTAATTTTGCTCTACAGTCTTTGCAAAACCAAAGCCCGGATCAATTACAATATCATTTACGCCCAACAAATGAAGTTGAGCAACTCTTTTCTCCAGAAAATGCAACACTTCTGATACAACGTCATCGTATTGAGTTTGGTTTTGCATTGTTTGTGGTGTACCCCGCATATGCATAAGCACGTAGGCAACTCCCAGGTCCGCAACAGTTTCAAACATCAAATCGTCCAACGTTCCACCACTCACATCGTTAATCATTGCCACACTGTAATTCCGAACAACTTCCCTTACAACTGCAGATCTGAAAGTATCCACAGAAATCAATGCTGTCGGGAATTCACGCAGAATCAATTCTACGGCCTCAGAAACCCGTTTTACCTCATCATCAAGCGAAGGAACATCGGCTGATGGTCTTGTTGAATATCCGCCGATATCAACGATAGTACCGCCATGTTTCAGGATTTTTTCAACACAATGCAAAATAGCTCTGTCGGATGTAAAACGATTTCCCTTATAAAATGAATCCGGAGTTGCATTCACAATTCCCATAACAATGGGTGTTGATAAATCTATCAACTCATTATTCAATTTAATTTGCAGAGGATTAACACTCATAATTTTGAGAAAAACAACACAATTGAAAAAGGTTTTTCTTACTTTTGCAAAAGTAAGAAATTATGGCGACAGAAGCTTACTATTGTCAAAAAATAGAAATTATTAGATAAAAGTATACGTTTTTATTCAAAATTCAGTTATTATTGCGAGAGATTTTTTTGAAATTGTGAAAAATTTGCAGTTCACTAGCAATTTACAGGAAAAAATCACTATTTTTGCAAAATTGTTTTAAAGCAATTCATATCATTTAATTCATCATATCATTTATGAAATTGAAATCCATTGCTAAATTAGCATCAGCATGCTTTTTGATAACTTTAGTCGGTTGTATTGGTAAACCTGCAAACGAAAGTTATTCCCGCGTTACAGGGTGGTCTTACAACGATAAAACCAGTACCGGATTCTCTGTAAAGAAAGATTATATTACAGAAGTTCCAAGTGGTATGGTTTCCATCGAAGGCGGATCTTTCACTATGGGCGAAAAAGGAGAATATATTACCGCCCCACGTGATAGCAGAGCGAGAAGAATTACTGTAAGTTCATTTTATATGGACGAATACGAAATCAGAAATGTTGATTGGCGCGAGTACACCAATTGGATGAAATTGGTTTTTAGCAAAACTGCTCCAAGACTGGTGGCTAAATCAATGCCCGACGATAAAATTTGGCGCGAAGAATTAGCTTATAATGAGCCATACCTTGAAAATTATTTCACGCACCCCTCATACGATCAATATCCGGTTGTAGGTATCACCTGGGAACAGGCAATGGATTACTGTACCTGGCGTACTGACCGTGTAAATGAGTTAGCTCTTGTAAGAGCAGGAATTATCGCTGCACCGGATTTTTCGAAATTAAAAAATCTGACAGATCACGATTCAATTGCCAACAACTTTGTGTTTAACACACAGAAATACCTGAATCAGTCAACTTATCAACCTGTAGCCGGTAAAAATCCCAAAAAAGATTTGTACGGACAAAACCGTAAAGTAGACAGATCGGATGGAATTCTGTTCTTTGAATACCGCCTGCCTACTGAAGCTGAATGGGAATTTGCTGCATATGCTATTATTTCAGGTAAAAACGGAAATGTTGCCGAAGGAAGAATTTACCCATGGTCGGGTGCACAAGCCAGAAACCCAACTAAAAGACAATTGGGACAAATGCAGGCAAACTTTGTTCGCGGACGAGGTGATATGATGGGAACTTCAGGAAGTCTGAACGACCGCGCTACAATTACAACAGCTGTAAATTCATATTATCCAAACGATTTCGGATTGTATAACATGGCGGGTAACGTAAACGAATGGGTAATGGATGTATACCGTTCAACTTCGAATGATGATGTTTCTGAGTATAACTCATTCAGAGGAAATGTATACTTAACTCCAATCGTTTCAAACGTTGATGAACTTGGAAATAAAGTATATAAAATAGACTCACTTGGACGAATTGCAACAGAGGTTGCTAAGGGTGATGATGTTCGTAGTTACAAAGATGGTGATCCAATGTCGCAAATTGATTTTCAAATTGCTGACTCTACCGGATTAGCTAATTTGAACAGCAAAATTAAAAGTGATCCTACCGACATTCTACGTCCGAAAATTACAGATAAAACGCGTGTTTACAAAGGTGGATCGTGGAAAGACAGAATTTACTGGTTAAATCCTTCAACACGCCGCTACCTCGATCAGGATAAATGTACAAATGATATTGGCTTCCGTTGCGCAATGAGCAAAATTGGAAACATGGAAACCAAAAAATAATTGCTACAATACCTCTACAGAAAGCACCCGTTCAGTCTGAATGTGGTGCTTTTTTGTTTCTAAAGAGCTGATTTTCCAATGAAAATTAGTACTTTTGCAATCTCAAATTCAAATTTTAATACAGATTTTCTCTTTAAATATAAATTTATGAGCAGAACGATAATTGTGGATGCGCTTAAGCGAGCCGATTTTGGTGCCGAAGTGAATATAAAAGGTTGGGTTCGTACCCGCCGTGGTAATAAAAATGTTAGTTTCATTGCATTGAATGATGGATCGACTATACACAATATTCAGGTTGTAGCAGATAATGAAAAATTCGGTGACGAATATCTGAAACCAATAACTACCGGAGCTTGTATCAGTGTTACCGGAAAATTGGTCGAATCGCTTGGACAAGGACAATCGGTAGAAATTCAGGCCGAAAAAATTGAAATCTACGGTACTGCCGATCCCGAAGCATATCCATTGCAAAAGAAAGGGCACACTATGGAATTCCTGCGTGACATAGCCCACTTACGCCCACGCACAAACACGTTTGGTGCCGTGTTCCGTATACGTCATAATATGGCAATGGCAATTCACACTTTCTTTCACGAACGTGGATTCTTTTATTTCCATACTCCCATCATTACAGCTTCCGACTGCGAAGGTGCCGGACAAATGTTCCAGGTGACTACCATGAACCTGTACGATTTGAAGAAAGACGAAACGGGTCAGATAGATTACAGCAACGACTTCTTTGGCAAACAAGCCAGTTTAACTGTATCGGGTCAGCTCGAAGGCGAATTGGCCGCCATGTCGATGGGGTCCATTTATACATTCGGACCAACATTTCGTGCCGAGAATTCAAACACTCCACGTCACTTATCGGAGTTTTGGATGATTGAACCTGAAGTTGCATTCAACGAAATTGAAGAAAACATGCAATTGGCACAGGATTTTATTCAATATTGTGTGAAATGGGCATTGGATAACTGCAAAGACGATATCAACTTCCTTAGCTCGATGTACGACAAAGAATTGATAGAACGGTTACAATTTGTTGTAAACAACGATTTCAAACGCCTTACCTATACTGAAGGAGTTGAAATATTAATGGCTGCCATTGCCAAAGGACATAAATTTGAATTCCCGGTTGGCTGGGGAACCGATTTACAATCGGAACACGAGCGCTACCTGGTTGAACAACATTTCCAGAAACCGGTTATCCTGACTGATTATCCGAAAGAGATTAAGTCGTTCTATATGAAGCAAAACGACGATGGAAAAACTGTTCGTGCCATGGATGTATTGTTTCCCAAAATCGGAGAAATCATTGGTGGTTCTCAACGCGAAGAAGACTACGACAAACTGAAAAACCGTGCCGACGAAATGGGCGTACCGACAAAAGATATCTGGTGGTACCTTGAAACCCGTAAGTTTGGAACTGCACCTCACTCTGGTTTTGGTCTTGGCTTCGAACGCTTATTATTGTTCGTTACAGGTATGTCAAATATTCGCGATGTAATTCCTTTTCCACGTACACCGAACAATGCGGACTTCTAATTTGTTATCTCAACCGACTATTATTTTTCAATAATAGTCGGACTGAAAAATAACTGCTTGTTTGACAATTTTTCAGTTGTAGTTCATTCTGCAATTCTAAATTGCCAAACAAGCAATTTTAGTAAAACAGAGACCGTCTGAATAAAAATACAGACAAACTTGCAAAAACTGAATAAAATCGGGTGTTTATGCATGTTTAGGTTAATAAAATTGCAGTTTTAACGTCAAATGATTACATTTGCAAACATCGAAAACTTATAATACTATTATCAAAATAACAAATGGATAAAACGAAAACTACCGAGTTGGATAATGTAGTGGTGCGCTTTTCGGGTGACTCTGGAGATGGAATGCAACTCACAGGAACCTTATTTTCTAACCTCTCGGCCATATTAGGAAATGAAATTTCCACTTTTCCTGATTTCCCCTCTGAAATTCGTGCTCCACAGGGAACAGTTGGAGGCGTATCAGGATTTCAGGTACATTTAGGATCAAGTAAAATATATACTCCGGGCGACGATGCCGATGTATTAGTGGTGATGAATCCGGCAGCATTGAAAGTAAATGCCACTGGTGTAAAGAAACACGGAGTTATTATTTACGATGTTGATTCATTCGAGAAATCCGATTTCGAAAAAGCCGGTTTCACAACCGAAAATCCTTTTGCAGAATTATCCATTTCAGATACAATACAATTAATCCCGGCTCCACTTTCGTCGCTGACACAAAGTAGCCTCGATGGATTTGGATTCGATAACAAAACTGTTTTGCGAAGCAAAAACATGTTTGCACTTGGTTTGATTTGCTGGTTGTTCAACCGCCCTATTGATCAGGCAATTCATTTCCTAACCAATAAATTCGGAAAAAAGCCAACAATTCTTGAGGCAAACGTAAAAGTATTGACAGATGGTTTCAACTACGGAAACAATTTGCACCTCACCGTTTCAACATTCCTTGTTGAAAAATCGCACGAAACTCCAAAAGGAAAATATACAAGTATCAGCGGTAACAAAGCTACTGCCTGGGGATTGATTGCAGCGGCTCAAAAAGCAGGCTTACAATTATTTTTAGGTAGTTATCCTATCACTCCTGCTACTGACATTATGCACGAACTTGCTAACCGCAAAGACATGGGTGTGAAAGTTGTACAGGCAGAAGATGAAATTGCCGGTATCACTTCAGCAATTGGCGCTGCCTTTGCCGGAAGCCTTGCTGCAACAAGTACTTCAGGTCCCGGATTGGCATTGAAAGCAGAAGCAATTGGACTGGCAGTAATGGCAGAATTACCTTTGGTAGTAGTGGATGTTATGCGTGGAGGCCCTTCAACCGGTTTACCAACAAAAACAGAACAGACAGACTTATTGCAGGCTCTTTACGGTCGTAATGGTGAAAGTCCAGCTGTTGTAATGGCTGCCGGAACACCTGATGATTGTTTCCATTATGCCTATATGGCAAGTAAAATTGCTCTTGAGCATATGACACCTGTCATTCTGTTGACTGATGCATTTATCGGAAACGGAACTTCGCTTTGGAAACTTCCAAAACTGGCTGATTTGGCTGAGATTAAACCGAATTACGCAAAAGCGGGTACGGAAGACACCACGAAGGTAACTTCGCGTGACGAAAAATCAAAAGTTCGCTATTGGAGCTTCCCGGGTAAAGAAGGTTTCGGACACCGCAATGGTGGTTTGGAAAAAGACTACGCAACCGGATGTATTTCTACCGATCCGTTTAATCACGAAAAAATGGTGAATACACGTCAGGCAAAAGTGGACTATATAAGCAATTTCCTACCTGATGTAAAAGTGGAAGGAAACGTTGATGCCGACATGCTGGTAATTGGATGGGGTGGAACACACGGACATTTAATGACTGCGGTAAACAACCTGAACAAAGCCGGAAAGAAAATTGCATTAGCACATTTCAATTTTATCAACCCACTTCCAAAGAATGCTGTAGAAGTTATTCAGGGTTACAAAAAAGTGGTTGTGTGTGAATTGAACAGTGGACAATTTGCAACTTTCCTCCGCTCGAAAGTTCCCGGAGTTGAATTCCTGCAATACAACAAAGTTCAGGGACAACCATTTACAGTGGCTGAGTTAGAGGCTGATTTCAGCGAATTATTGTAATCCAAAACTTAGTCGGTAATTAAAGAAAATTCAAATTATGGAAACTACAGAAGTAAAATCAGTACTATATACAGCCAAAGACTTTAAAAGCGATCAGTACGTTCGTTGGTGCCCGGGTTGCGGGGATTATGCCGTACTAAATTCCTTGCAAAAAGTGATGGCCGACCTTGGAATAGCTCCACATAATACAGCTGTTGTGTCAGGCATTGGCTGTTCATCACGTTTGCCGTATTACACAAGCAGTTATGGCTTTCACACCATTCACGGACGTGGAGCCGCAGTGGCTACCGGTGTAAAAGTGGCTAATCCTGAACTTACCGTTTGGCAAATAACCGGTGACGGTGACTGTTTGGCAATTGGTGGAAATCATTTCATTCACAGCGTTCGTCGTAATGTAGATATAAATGTATTGCTTTTCAATAACCAGATTTACGGTTTAACAAAAGGTCAATATTCTCCAACCACAAAAAAAGGATTCGTCACTAAGTCGTCACCATTCGGAACCGTAGAGCGTCCTTTCCGCCCCGCAGAGCTTACTTTCGGCGCGCGTGGCACATTCTTCGCCCGACTGCTTGATGTTGACTTAAAGAACGCGCAATCGACCATGTTAGCTGCTGCTAAACACAAAGGGACTTCATTGGTAGAATGCCTTGTAAACTGTGTCATCTTCAACGATGGTGCGCATGATTGGTTGGCTCAACGTGATACACGTGCTGACCGCCTGATCTTTTTAGAAGATGGTAAACCAATGATTTTCGGAAAAGACAGAGATAAAGGACTTGTTTTGAACGGTTTCAATCTGAAAGTTGTAACAATTGGCGAAAATGGTGTAACCGAAAAAGACCTGCTTGTTCATGATGCAACTTGCGAAGATACTACACTTCATTTCAAACTGGCCATGATGGAAGGTCCTGATATGCCGATTGCAATGGGAGTAATTCGTGCCGTTGAAGATGAAACATACGATCGCGCTGTAGAAGCACAAATTGCTGAAGTTCAGGCAAAATCAAAAATCAAAACATTTGATGATTTGATCTCGACCTGCGAACAGTGGGAGATGTAATTCAAACTGAACAAAAAACAGACTAGAAAGATCGTTGTGAGCAATTACAACGGTCTTTTTTATTGAATATGCGAAAATAATTTAAAGCCAAATGCTGCAAAAATAGACTATCAATAATTTTTCGTAATTTTGTTGATTATAAATACATCAATTTAAATAAATGCGGATTTTAATTCAACGTGTGAATGAGGCTTCTGTAGAGATAGATGGGAAAATAAAAGCTCAGATTCGGGCAGGCTTATTGGTTTTGGTTGGGATTGAAAATGATGACACTCTCGAAGACAGCAATTGGCTAGCCGGAAAAGTAGTTGGTTTACGCATTTTCGATGATGAAAATGGAGTGATGAACCGATCGGTGGTGGATATCAATGGTGAATTATTGATAGTTAGCCAGTTTACGCTCCACGCTATGACCAAAAAGGGGAATCGCCCATCCTATATCAAAGCAGCCAAACACGAAATCGCCATTCCGCTCTATGAGCATTTTTGTAAATCGTTGAGTCAGCAACTGGGCAAAGAAGTGCAAACAGGAACCTTCGCCGCCGATATGAAAGTGGCTTTGGTGAATAACGGACCCGTAACAATCTGGATTGACAGTAAAAATAAGGAGTAAAACCATAATGAACATGATTAAAAAACACATCCCCAATTTCATTACATGCCTCAATCTGTTTGCCGGAAGTATAGCGGTATATTATGGTTTTCTGGGCAACTATCCGGCAGTTTTCGGACTGGTTCTACTCGCAGCTTTATTCGATTTTCTGGATGGATTTGCTGCCCGTGCTCTCCATGCCTATTCCCCCATGGGAAAAGAACTTGACTCCTTAGCCGATATGGTTAGTTTTGGCCTTGCTCCCGGGGTTGTCGCTTTTTCATTGCTGTCACACACTTCACTCCCAGCGTGGTTGGCTTTTGCGGGATTTATAATTCCTGTTTTCTCGGCACTTCGGTTAGCCAAGTTCAATATCGACGAACGCCAAACGACTTCATTTATTGGAATGCCAACTCCTGCAAACGCCATTTTTTGGATTGGCATTGGCTTTTCATTTCCAGATTTTATGATTGATAATAGTTGGCTGATTTTGGCGCTTATCATCGGTATGAGCGGACTTTTAGTTACTGAAATACCTATGTTTTCGCTTAAGTTTAAAAGTTTTAAGTGGAAAGATAGCAGAGTGCAATATATATTTTTGATTCAATGCGTTATTATGATTGCACTGTTTAAACTTGGCGCATTTCCCATAATCATTGTGCTTTACATCCTGAATTCACTGGCTAATCTCTTTTTCAGTAAGAAATAACTATCAGGTATAAGCATTTCATTGTCAACCAAACGTTCAAATATCCATTTTTTCAATGTCAATAAGCATATCAAATCTTACAAAAAAATATGGTGAGCAAACCGTACTCAACGACATCAATTTTGAAATTGGTGAAGGCGAAGTTGTAGGATTCCTCGGTCCAAATGGTGCGGGCAAAACCACTACAATGAAGATCCTATCCGGAGCTTTGGCATATTCAAGTGGATCTGCTAAGATTTGTGGGATGGAAGTAAACGAAAATCAACTGGAAACAGCAGGATTGGTTGGATATTTACCGGAGCAAAATCCACTCTACCCCGACATGTATGTGAAAGAATATCTGCTCTTTGTGGCAGATACCTACAAGCTGGGAAAGAATAAAGTACAGCGGGTGAATGAGTTGATTGAGAAAGTTGGTTTGCAATCTGAGTTTCAGAAAAAAATAGGGCAACTCTCCAAGGGCTACCGACAACGGGTTGGACTTGCTCAAGCCCTGATTCCGAACCCAAAAGTGCTGATACTGGATGAACCAACAACCGGACTCGATCCAAATCAGTTGGAAGAGATACGAAATTTGATTCGGGAAATCGGGAAAGACAAAACTGTGTTGCTCAGCACACATATTATGCAGGAAATTAAAGCTATATGCAACCGTGTGATCATAATAAACAAAGGTGATATTGTAGCCGATTATGCTGACCTTTCGAAAATCAGAGCATTTGACGAAAACAGTTTTCATTTGGAAGTTGAGTTTGCAAAACCTGTCGAATCAGGCGAATTAGAGAAACTCGAAAACATCATAGAAGTGAAGGCTATAACAAATATACATTTCACGCTGGTGGCTTCAACCGATATTCGGTCGGAAATTTTTGATTTTGCAGTAAAAACAAAAAATAAACTTTTCACAATAAAGACAGTTGAGCGTAGTATGGAAGATGTATTCAGGGAATTGACAAAATAAAAATGGAAGAAAACTTCGACATAAGAAATAATCAAAAAGGCGAAAAAGAGTTTGAAAACGCTTTGCGGCCACTCACTTTTTCGGATTTTAGCGGACAAAACAAAATTGTCGAGAATCTGAAAATTTTTGTGCAAGCGGCTCGCATGCGTACCGAATCGCTTGATCACGTGTTGCTGCACGGACCTCCCGGACTTGGCAAAACCACGCTTTCCAACATTATTGCCAACGAATTGAACGTAGGCTTTAAAATCACATCGGGTCCGGTGCTCGATAAACCGGGTGATCTGGCAGGATTACTTACAAGCCTGGAGCCAAACGACGTGCTTTTTATCGACGAAATTCATCGGTTGAGTCCTATCGTGGAAGAATACCTGTATTCAGCCATGGAAGATTATCGCATTGATATAATGATAGATAAGGGACCAAGCGCTCGTTCCATTCAACTTGATTTAAACCCATTTACGCTGATTGGTGCTACCACACGCAGTGGCTTGCTCACAGCTCCTTTGCGTGCCCGTTTTGGAATAAATTGTCACTTTGAGTATTATGATATTGAAGTAATTACAGGGATTATCAAACGTTCTGCACGTCTGCTTGATGTTCCTATCGAAAATCAGGCAGCCTTGGAAATTGGTGGCCGGAGTCGTGGTACGCCCCGTATTGCAAACGCACTGCTTCGGCGGGTTCGCGACTTTGCACAGGTAAAAGGCAATGGCACTATCGACCTTGAAATTGCACGCTATGCCCTTGAAGCACTGAACATTGATAAATTTGGGTTGGACGAAATTGATAATAAAATTCTGAATACAATAATCGACAAATTCAGTGGCGGACCAGTCGGGTTAACCACCATTGCCACAGCTTTGGGCGAAGATGCCGGCACGTTAGAGGAAGTATACGAACCGTTTCTGATTAAGGAAGGTTTTATGAAACGGACACCCCGCGGTCGTGAGGTTACAGAACTTGCATACAGGCATCTTGGAAAGGTGAAATTAGGAGAAACAGGAACGCTATTTTGATATAAAGACAAGAGCAAGAGCTAAGAAAATAAGCATTATTTAATCCTTAATACAAATGACTTATGGAAGAATTGATAACAATCAGAAGCTTTAACCAGTCAATTGATTTTGAAATGGCAAAATCTTATCTCGAATCCTGCGGAATAGAATGCTTCGGCAAAAATGAGATGATTAACCGGGCCTATATCAACCTGGTAGATGGAGGAATTATGCTTCAGGTTCGCTCCGAACAAGCTGAAGAGGCGGTTAGATTATTGTTGGAAAAGGGGTATCTGAAAGCAGAAGATTTTGAACCTTCACCGGAGATAAAATTGGTTGAAAAAGTGATTAATTTCTTTAGAAAGAAATAAAATTTCAATTTTCGCAAAGCCATAGCAATATTGGCAAACGAGTTTATGGCAGAAAAACACATAAAAAAACTGGCGAAAGATACCGCCATTTATGGAGTTAGTAGTATTCTGGGAAAATTCCTGAACTGGCTGCTAATGCCTTTTTATACGTTTTTTCTAAGTGGCGGACCATCTGATTATGGTGTTGTCACAAACCTATACGCATGGACATCAATGCTACTGGTTATTTTGACCTATGGAATGGAAACCGGTTTTTTCCGTTTTGCCAATAAAAACAAAGAAAACGAACGGGATGTCTACGGCAATACAATGCTTTCGGTAGGGTTTACTTCTCTTATTTTTATCCTCCTGTGTTTTGTATTTCAAACTCCCATTTCAAATTTTCTTGACTACGCCAATCATCCCGAATACATTACCATGATGGGCGTTACTGTTGCCATCGACGCTTTTGCATGTATTCCTTTTGCATACCTCCGATATACCAACAGACCTATAAAATTTGCTGTATTAAAGATGCTGTATGTCATTTTTAATATTGCATTTAATATTTTTTTCCTTGTAGCTTGTCCGTGGTTAATGCATCATGCACCCGAAACGATTAGCTGGTTCTATAATCCTCAGTGCGGTGTTGGGTATGTTTTAGTCTCAAATGTTCTTGCCACTATCATTCAAACGCTGATACTTGCACCTCACATATTCATCGGTACATTTAAGGTTGATTTTCAGGTTCTAAAGCCTATATTAAAATATTCTTTCCCATTACTCATTTTGGGTATTGCCGGAATTATGAATCAGAATCTTGATAAAATTTTGTTTCCTTTTCTAAGACCCGGAGAATTGGGTAAAACAGAACTCGGAATTTATGGTGCAACTTCGAAAATTGCCATGGTCATGATGATGTTTACTCAAGCTTTTCGGTATGCGTATGAGCCTTTCATATTTGCTCAACAGAAAGATAAAAACAGCCTGAAAACTTATGCAGATGCCATGAAATTCTTTATATTATTTTCTCTGCTAATCTTTCTGGGCATGGTTCTCTACATTGATATTTTCAAGTTTATCATTCAGAAGAGTTTTTGGCCGGGATTAAATGTTATTCCAATCGTGTTGATGTCCTTTATTTTTCAGGGAGTATTTTTCAACCTCTCACTTTGGTACAAACTCACCGACAAAACTATTTATGGTGCCTGGTTTTCAGTGCTTGGAACAATCATCATTGTGCTCTTAAATATAATCTTCGTACCAAAATATGGCTATATAGCTTCGGCATGGGCAGCTTTTATCTGTTATTCAGTCGTGATGATTGTTTCATATTATTACGGCCAAAAAAACATGCCAATCAGGTACGATTTGAAAACCATTGGGCTTTACACAGGAGTCACTGTTTTGCTTTTTGTAGTAAGTTTGTTTATTGAAACTCCTTACATTTTTCTGAACATTGGACTAAAAACAGTGCTTATGATTGTATTCTTAGCTTTACTCGTGAAGCGTGACTTTCCGCTAAGAACAATTCCGGGGATAAATAAATTCTTTAAATAATAAAATTGTTATTGCTACCTTTGTGAGACCTCACATTGTATTAATTCGATCATTTCCTTCCAAAATCAGCAGGAATTTCTCCCCAAACGGTAGTTTCCCACTTCATGATTTTTGTACTGAATTCGTTTTGCTGAAGCCAGGTTTCAGCTCTTGCAATAAGGTCGAATAATACAGCATTAACCTCATTTTTTTCTAAAAGTGTTTTGGCTTTCTTAGCTCTTACCCATGCAATTGCAGTCTTGCTATCTGTATAAATTGGCAACGGACTATTCTTTTGTTTCAAAAAGGCCAGGCCATGAACCAAAGCCAGAAACTCTCCTATATTATTTGTTCCATCTTTGAAAGGACCCTGATGGAAAACCTGCTCACCGGTTTTAGTGTAAACACCGCGATATTCCATTACCCCCGGATTTCCACTGCAGGCTGCATCTACCGAAAGGCTCTCAAAATCGGGTTTTCCCACTTTGTCAATCTCAGTTTGGGTTGGTTTTTTCGTTTTGGCATTTTTTCCGATGTAGTCCCAGCAAGGTGAAGTCATGGCTTCGCGCGCTTCGGCTTCGGTAGCAAATCCTTTGTAAATTGCTCCGCCAAAGCCATGAATCTGACGCTTACACTCTTCCCACGAACGATAAATTCCGGGTTCTTTACCTTCCCAAACTACAAAGAATTTATTTTTAGCCATTGTGATTCATTTTGCTATTTATTTCATTTAGCATTTCTAGTTCGTTGCGTATGTGATGCAAAAAATGTAATTTTGTGCCACCTAAAAGCGGTCCTGTAGTTCAATGGATAGAACAAGTGTTTCCTAAACACTAGATCCGGGTTCGATTCCCGGCGGGACTACTAAAATAACACTGATTATCAAATACATAATCACTTTTATCTCTTGTTTTGGTAAGAATAATGGTAAGAATAGATTTGATTTGATATTATTCAGGTGCAAAAATAGAGAAAAATAAACAGTCAACAAAACTCTATTCATTAGCCTGTTTTGAGTATCTGAAAATAAAACATATCTTTGTATCACTTTCCTACGGTTTGCCGTTGGTGGGTTAAACACAATTTGCGGTTGGGGTGGTTCCTGACCGCTTTTTTTATATACCCCACAAATAAAAAACCGCCACAAAATTAATTGTTGCGGTTAAAGTTTAATCAACATATAGATATGCACTACAATTTGGTAGTTACGGTAGTCGTAGTTGGTGGTGCTACATATTGACTTTTCAGGCATTTCACACACTTTTGGTCAATAGTTACTGTATAACCTCCAGAAGTAGTGATTGATTTTGTTGTAAGTTTTGAAACTACGTCTTCAGCTTCTTTGGTTGTGCAGCTTTGAAAAGTAGTTGAAACAACAGTTTTTGGGTAGCCGGATATGCTAGGACTTGCCGATGTTGTTTGCGTTAATGTAAATGCCCAATCATAAGTCGTATTATCTGTGCAAGAAAAACAAAAAAACAAGAACAAAGGGATAAGTAGTTTTTTCATATTGATATAGTTTTAAATTGTTTATTAGTCATAAATAAATGTAGCGGTTTAAATTAAACAATAAATTACCACGTTCCACTAATTGAGGCGATTCCATAAGGAGCACTACTAGTAACAGTTTTCAATAATTCACTGCCAACATAACAACTTACAGTTACTGTTCCTGTAGAATTATTGTTTTGTGCCGATAATACATAGGTATCATTACTAATTGCTGAGCGTTTAAACTCTTTATTCCCACAGTCAAACTGCGATGTTCCACCATAATCTGAAAAGGTCACTGAATAACTCCCACTTGTACCGCTAATTTTAAAAGTATATTCAGGCGAAATTACACTACAACCACAAAATAAAAATGCAACAACCAAAGAAACTAATAATTTTTTCATATCAATTCAATTTTAAATTGGTTATCCGTCAAAAATAAACATATTTTTTTACATATAAACGTTAATTTCGATAAAATAGAAAAATATTGTCGTTATGAATAGTCAACCTGTTTTTCTTTTGCGCAAAAAAGGCAAGGCGAGTTCAATTACCTATATAATAGGCGTTCAAATTCATTGTAGTCTATTGCTCTTCTTTTATTCAGTTCTAATTGTTTAGTTAGTTTTAAATATCGTTTGGTAGGTTTCCCGGCATACGTTTTTTTGAAATTCTTTTTATGCAGTTGTTCGTAGATATTATCAGATTTAAAGTAACTGCCAAATTGTGAGTTTAGTGATCGATATTTTTTACTTTGTGTTTGACATTCATACATACAACCTTTAAACGCCCGCCGATGGTAAAAATACCCACTAATTGAATATAGATTCCTACAAAGTCTTTGAGTGTGAGGGCAAACAAAATAATAAATCTTTCCTTTTCCTAAATTAGAATTGGTTGATACAATATTAATCTTATAATGTCGGGGTTGGTCTTTGTATTTATAATCTAATTCAATAAACATATTATCGTTTTCGGTCGTATCAACTAAAATCTTTATTTCACCTCTTGTTTCGCCGTTACTACTCCAAACCATATTTGTATTAATCCTCTGATTCGGTTTTAAATACCCCCAACCGACAAGTTTTGTTATTGATATTTTTAAAACTCTATCGTACAAGGATGGGTGAGTTGGATATTTTGGCATATTGATTAAATTTTGAATTTAAACCTAAAACTTTAGAGAACTTATTTATCTATTTTCTTATTTTACCCTCGTGCGTGTGCGTATGCGTGCGTACTGGTCACTTTTATTGTTTTTCCCCTTTTTAAGGTGTCCAATTTGTCCAAAAACAATTCACAAATACATTCTTTTTTCCGGTGCGATTGTTTCCGACAAATCAAACATCAGAGGAATAGATAAAACCCGCCTGATTGACCTTTTTGTGTTATTTCGGATATTACTGTTGTTGTTCCTGCATTTGTGAGCCTCGTTATATCCGACAACATTTGCGCTACAATAAATCTGACCTTTTCGAGGGTTCAGAATGATACGACCGCAACCCTTACAGCGTGTTTCGGCGGTGGTGCGGGTTGGTACATTTTGACCTCTTATCTTACGTGTCAATTTGTCCCACTTTTCAGGCTCGTTTGTAGTTTTAATTATGGTCAATTTGTCCCACTTTTTTACTACTTCATTTGCTTTTGAAACATCCCGTAACTCCATACATTTATTTTTAATGAGGTTTATAATATCAGTCTTTAGAGTTGATTTACTGTACTTATTAATAAACGCCTCACACTTCGCCCTCTCTCGGGTGTATTTGTTGCGGTTTCGCCTCGTTTCGCTGTATAATCGTTCCCAAAACAAAGGGTTTGCATATTGTAAGTATTGAATATGATTATCAGTTGACAATAGACTGATTTCTTTTTTTGAAAAATCAATAATCAAACAGTCGTTTATCGTTTCAATTAGTATTTGTTCTAATCGTTCCCATACCCCAACATCTAACAAGTCGGATATTCGGGTTAAATAAACGTGTTTTTGATTCCTGATAAATTCCATTTTCTCAACCCTGATTTCAATTCTCAAAATGTTTCCTGATTGGTACGGCTCTATTTTGGTCAATCCTGATTTATTATAGAATTTTAATGAATGATTAGTATACTCAAATTCTTTATACTCTTTTTGCCTGTTCCCTATTTCGGTTTTGTGCAAAATAAGGCGATTTAAGGCGATGTTAGGGTTCGTTGGTAGTTTTATATTCACACCAAACTCAAAACCATTCAGGGGCGCAATATCAGGGTTCAAATCAAATTCATCAAACAACTGATTTAGGGTGTTTTTAAAATCGCTCAACGTATAATCATCAGCGTTATGTAGTCCCTCGTTTTTGTATTTATGGAAACTTCCACGTACTGAATAAAAATTATCTTTAATCGGTCTTATTCGTAACCCTTTGACCGTTTCCGGCTTGTCAGTTCCGATATTTAAAACTACTGGTTTAGTTGTTACGTTGTCTATCATAGTGCTAAAATTTCGTTTAGTACTTTGTTTAGACTTTTTGGGAAATATCCCTCAAATAGATAGGCTGTATAACTACATTCGGCAGAGTTGAAACAAAACAAAATCAAACTTTTCGACCTCGTTTGTGGATTAAATACATCGCCGGAATAGATTCCGTTTACTTTGGTAGGTCTTAATCCGGTGTGCAAAACCTTTGTGATTCCTTTGTGGCTCTCAACTACATACTTTGCGCCCTGTGCGATTAAATACGGCTGTATGGGTAAACTTCTACGGAAATAAGAAAAGGGTAAATTTGCGCCTGATTCAGGCATTAAATCAAATATGTCGGTGTGGATTGCATTTTGAACGAAAACGCCTTTTTTTGCTGCTGCGGTTAAACACTTCTTTGCCATGTTACGCCCTCCGATATTTAAGGGTTTCAACATTTTTCAAAGATGCGTAAACGTTGGCTCGGTTGTATCGTACACGTGTGCCGATACGTTGGGCGGGTATAGTTCCGTTTTTAGTCCACTCCGAAAGGGTGGGCAATGAAACACCTAAAATCTCGGCAGTTTCTTTTCGAGTGATTAACTCGGGGGCGGGTTCGGGTGTTGTGGTTAACCCTGATAATAGTTTTTCAAACTCACTTCTTACAGTATTTCTAATACTGTCTTGTAACTGTTCGTTACTGATTCCTGATAAAATAATTTCTGTTTGCATATTCTTTTGTTTTTAGAATTTGCACGAAATTACTTTGTTCTTATTCAGCATTTTATATTCCTTTTCCGTAACGGAACTAAACGGAACAAACGGAATATCTTATTTGATTAAAAACGACAAAAAAACATTTTGAAAGTATTCCTTTTCGTCGCTTGAAATAGATTTTTTTACCTTTAATAGATTTTTGATTGTTACGGCTCTAATTTCTGTGGGTGGCGTTGGTTCGTTGTCATTGTATGCAGTTATACCAAATTCCTTACAGAAACATATAAGGGCGGGAGTTGATTTAATTAGAGGTTTTATAACGCCGTTATTTACTAACCAAAAATACACTTTTGCGGGTTCGTTTTTTATATCGGTTTCTCTCCAATTATGATTTTTATCAATATATCCGTTTGCTATTAATCTATTATAAAACATTGGAATTTTACCTTTATATTCATCTTTGAAAAGTCCGATAAATGTTAGCGGTTGTTTTGGTTGTGGTACATTTTTTTCCCTAACTAATTTCAATCTCCATTCGTCATCTTTCATCATCACCTCAATATCAATCTTTAGCTGTTTTAATATATCGTTAAACATATTCACATATTCATTAATATGAATTATTTTATATTTTAATTTCAATCCTAAATTATAATTGTTCGCATTCAAGATGCTAGCTAATTCTAAATATGTCGATAATTTATTTTCATTTTGGTTGTGTCCTTCCCAATGAGCATAATTAATTGTTTCCTTTAATCTTATAATAACTTTGGGATTTCTAAACTTAAGTAAATCGTGGGGGTGATAATTATTTAATTCAGAGAGTATATATAATGGGTAAGTTTCATTTTCATACGTCATACTAATATCTTCGATAAACCATAATAAATCAACATATAATAGTTGTACGCACTTTATTTCAAAATTATTAGTGGATTTCCTTATGTGGTTATACATATCAATTTCTCCAAATTGAACATTATCGTTTTCCAACAATTCATGGAGTAATTCTTTAACCCCCATATTAACAAAGTGTGATTTTTCCATTATTTAGCGATTAACATAGGATTGAAAAACTTATGTGATTGCATTTTGATAGCGTTATCTTTTGCACTCATTTTTATATATCTCATAAACGCCGATTCCGTTTTATGTCCGGTGATTTTCATTATTGAAATACTCGGCATATCCATTAAAAAGGCATTTGTAGCAAAGGAACGGCGGGCGGTGTGGCTAGTTACTAAATTGAATTTTTCGGTAGTTTCAGACACCTTAAAACCTCCCTTTGTTGATTCCATTGTAATAGGCTCTTTTATTTTGGCTAGTTTTGCAACCTCTTTCAAAAACTCATTAAATTTCTGATTCGTTGGGATTTTCGGGAGTTTATAGTCGTACTTTTTAAAAATCTCTCTTACAACCGGGTGGATTGGAACTACTACTTTTTGATTCGTTTTTTGCGTAGTAATATTTATTGTATTGTCGGCTGTTATATTCTCTTTTTTGAGCTGTGTGAGGTCGGAAAACCTCAAACCTGTATAGCAACCAATAAGGAATAAATCTCTCACACGTTCCAAATAAAGGGGCAAATCTGACTTATTATACATTTGCCTCAATTCAGATTCATTCAGATAGATAGAAAATGATTCCTCGTTTGGTTTTTTGAATGATTTCTTTGTATAGTCGGTCGGTACGTTTATTCCTCTGTCATTTGCAGCACTCAAAAAGGTTTTTAATATCTTTATACGTGTGCCGATGGTGTTTATTGATAGTCCCGCAACCGTTTTTGTTTTTCCGGTTTTTGTTTTTATGGTTTTGGGTTTTGTAAGGTAGTCGATAAAAGAGTTATAAAAGTCAATATCTATTCGGTCGAATGTCAAAGTAGTTTTATTATCCTTTTGATATTCTAACAAATTATTCTTTAGTGTTTTGTAGCTCTTAATCGTGTTTTCTTTCCGGGTTGCGGTATTTATAAAAAAGTCGATAAACGGAAAAAATTCCTTTGGAGTTTCGCCCTGTGCGGTGGTTACTTTGGTAGGTTTATAAATCTTATCTAATTCAGATCGGAGTTTATCGTGTGAGGGTACATTTCCATTTTCGGAAAGTGTTCTGATTAATTCCTTTGCCGTACGTTCAAAGGTTTCAATTTCTGAATTAATAGCGTTGTAATTCTTTCGTGCTGATTCTTTGACCGCCTGAATACTAATATCAAACGTTTCAGGGTTCGCCCACTTGTTTGATTCCTTTGCCCTGTTTAAGTCCTTATTCCATAAATCGGGAATAATAACTACATTTGTATAGTATTTCAGGGGCAAATACTTTTTTGCGCCTGATTCATTGCTATACAGTCCGTAATTGATAAGACAATAAAGATTTGTTTCGTTTTTTGTCTTTGGGTTGGTGAGGTAAAAACTAATTTTTGCCATTGTAGTATGTATGATTGGTTAAACACACTACAAATATATTAAATTCTTACCACACATACAACTCTGGTAAGAATAATGGTAAGAATAATTTCTTATTGGTCTTTATTTAACTTTATTTCTCTTATTCGTAAATGCCCGATAAATAAGGGTTTCAGACGGACAAACAAAGGGTTTCAGACAAATTCGAGGAAAGTAAAACTAAGTATTTTGATGTCCCGGCGGGACTACTAATTATCTTATCCAGCCTATATTTTATTTTTCCTTTTATCTTGTTTATAACCAGCTAAAAGTTTTTCACTCCTCGAGGGTTAAACCAGCTAAAATAAAAGTCTTGTAAAACAAGATAATATTCTTAATTCAGATTAGGTTTTTAGTATTCGTAGTATGTGATGTTCACAGTGCTTGCAACGCCCAAAGTTAGGTTTTACCTCACCAATACAAGAAACTACATTATTTAGCCCGGCAAATTGCGAGTTTTTAGTATTGAAGATGGCAAAAGAAAATACTAACCAACTCAAATAGTATACAAATATAGTTATTTTCTTCCCGGTTTATGGAATGTCGGACTAAAACAAGACTAAAGAACCTGTTCAAATGGATAAACGAACAATCATATAATATTAGTTTCCAGTGCTATTAAAAGATTCGGGACAAATGAACTCTTTAGTTATCAACATATTTTTCCCAACTATACAAGTCCCTTTCATCAAAAATTGGGGATTAAATCGGTTAAGATTTTAAAAACCATATAAATTACCCTCCACTCTTTCATTGGTTTTAGTTAGCTGAAATCACTTTCGTTTTATTTCCATTTTGTGTTTCTCTTCAACAATTTGCTTCGTATTTAAATCTTCAAACAGCTAGCCTAAAATGTAATTTTCCTACCCTGGAAAATTACATTTTATTTATTTTGACGATTTGTTTGCCGAAAACGGCTTTAAATCATAAAATATCTCATAATAAAATATTACTATTTGAAATTAAAATATATACATTTCATATTTTATGACACAGAAAAATATCAAATATTTTCATATTGACACACAAACTCAATTTTTACTTTCTTTTTGAAACAATATGCACATGAATAATATCATTACGATAGCAAATAGCACAAAATGCTATATATATGGTGTAATTGCATGTTTTTTTATGTCATTTGTCTACTTTTGTAATTATTACAATAACATAATGACAACAATTGATTCATAATTGTCAAGCGTATCGTAAAAGTATCTAATTCTCTTATGTGATTTGAATAATTAAAATTTAAAAAGTATGAAGGTAAAAAAAAGTTTGATCTTGTCAGCAGGACTGTTCTTAACCTTGTGTCAGAATATAAAAGCTGAATTGAAAATAGAAAGAAAAGACAGTATTAAGCAAATAGCAGCGGTTGTTCCCTATCTACCCAAAATAAGTGGCTATATAAACGCCAGGTTTCAAAGCACAAGCCCAACTTTTGTTACTGGTAAAAATGGATTCGAAGTCAAGAATGCCATAGTGGATATAATCGGGAATGCAACAAAAACCATAAACTACAGGTTGCGGTTTGAATTGGCAGGTTCGCCACAAGTGTTGGATGCTTATGCTGAATGGAAACCATTGAAATATATCGGTTTGCAAGTTGGACAGTTTCAAGTTCCGTACACATTCGAAAATCAATATGTACCCAAAACCCTTGAGACGGCAGAAAATTCTCAGATTATTTCGAATCTGATATCTGCAACAAATGGAGTAAAGAATAAAGGGCGGGATATTGGGATTTCCATTAATGGCAGTGTGTTTCAGAAAACCGGATATAATCTGATTGATTATAAGGTTGCGGCATTTAATGGTAATACTTTTAATACGGTGGATGACAATTCAACAATCGATGTATTGGGGAGCGTCTACATAAACCCGATTAAACCCTTAAGCTTTGCTGCTTCTTACCTTACCGGTAAATATGGTCCTGAAGCAACTAAAACTGAAAAAAGCAGAGCAGCGGTCGGATTAAAATACGATGATGGTAAAGCCTTATTCAGAGGAGAATATATTACCGGCCGAACCAATAATATAGATGCTGCCGGATATTATGCCATGGCTGGATACTTTGTCACTAAAAACATCCAACCAATTTTAAAATACGATTTTCTGGAAACAAATAAATCGATTGCAACAACCGGAAATACCCAATACCTGATTGGACTGAATTATTGGCTACCTAACAAATCGAGAATCCTACTCGATTATACCTATAACACTTCAAAAAATCCTGCCATTGCAAGTACCGGAAATATAACTGCCGGACTTATTGTAGCATTCTAACATACAACTATTTAATTATTCGGAATATAAATTCAAACACTACAATTATGAGTACAAAAATAACTGACGGAAGAGCTGATAAAATCAAATTATTCAGCATTAAAAGCCCACAAATGAGTGCTTTTCACATCACATGGATGTCGTTTATGGTATGTTTCTTTGCCTGGTTTGCCATAGCGCCGTTAATGGCGGTAGTAAGAGAAGAGTTTCATTTAACCAAGCCCCAGATAGGGAATATCATTATTGCTTCGGTTTCTATAACCATTTTTGCCCGACTGATTTTTGGTTGGCTATGCGATAAGATTGGTCCCCGTTTATCCTATACCGGTTTATTGATTATCGGTTCAATTCCTGTTATCTGCATTGGTTTTGCCAATAGTTATGAGTCGTTTATGATTTTCAGATTGGGAATCGGTGTGATCGGAGCTTCATTTGTAATTACGCAATATCATACTTCACGCATGTTCGCTACAAACATAGTTGGTTCGGCCAATGCGTTGGTTGGAGGCTGGGGTAATCTGGGCGGCGGTTTAGCTCAAATTATTATGCCATTGATTTTTGGCGGATTTATTGCTTACGGATTGAGCCCACACATGGCCTGGAGATACAGCATGGTGCTACCTGGTATAGCTATGCTTATTATGGCATTTGTTTATTACCGGTTTACTCAGGATACACCCGAAGGAAACATTCTCGATCTGGAAAAACAAACTGCCGACGTCCCCAAAGAAAAAACAAGTCTAAAAGAAGTGTTGTTAGACCGCCGTGTCTGGATTTTATTCCTCATTTATGGCTGTTCATTTGGAATGGAAATAACCATTGACAATATTGCCTCGCTTTATTTTATTGATAAGTTCGGTGTAAGTCTCGTTACTGCAGGTATCCTTGCCGGCTCATTTGGAGCTATGAACTTATTTGCCCGTGCTCTGGGTGGAATTTTTAGCGACATGGTAAATAAAAAATCAGGGTTGAAAGGTAGGAGTCTGCTTTTGGCCGGATTTGTATTCTGCGAAGGACTTGGCGTTATGTTGTTCTCGCATATCGAAGCCTTGGTTTTTGCTATAGCAACCATGCTGTTGTTTGCCTTGTTTGTAAAAATGAGCAACGGAGCTACCTATTCCGTAGTACCTTATGTAAACAAGAAAAAATTAGGTATTGTGTCGGGAATTGTTGGTGCGGGCGGGAACTTAGGTGCTATTCTAATGGCCTTCGTATTCAAAATGCAAGATGTGACTTACCAAACGGGGTTATTCTATATCGGAATGGGGATCTCAGCGGTTGCATTTACAGCACTGTTCATTGTTCCGTTATTTGAAAAGAATACGGAAGCTGTATTGGAAGCTGTAACAGAAAAAGTAAGAGTAAAATAAATCGTATTTTAAAACGGATTTATGTCAATAGCAAAACAAATAAAACAAAGGAGTACATGCTCTTTTTGCGGGGTTGGATGTGGTATTCTGCTGAGTACCGATCTACAGGGGCGTCTTCAGGTGGAAGGCGACCCCAACCATCCTGTAAACAAAGGGATGTTGTGCTCCAAGGGTAGAAACTTAAATTACGTTGTTGAGAATAAGTCGGACAGACTCCTGTATCCCGAAATGCGTTGGGATAAAGAAAGTCCGAGAACCCGTGTGAGTTGGGATGCTGCTATTGAACGTACTACAAAGGTTTTCAAATCCATTATAGATAAATTTGGACCTGACTCTGTCGGGTTTTACGTGTCCGGCCAACTGCTGACAGAAGAGTATTACGTGGTGAATAAATTGGCAAAAGGATTTATCGGTACAAATAATATTGATACCAACTCGCGCCTTTGCATGAGCTCGGCAGTGGTTGGTTATAAACAATCGTTGGGCGAAGATTCGGTGCCCATTTCCTACAACGATATTGAATTAGCTGACTGTTTTCTGATTAGCGGAGCAAATCCTGCTTTTTGTCACCCGATTATTTTCCGCCGATTGGAAGCGCACAAAGTGGCTAAGCCGGATATCAAAATTATTGTGGTTGATCCCCGTCGTACACAATCGGCTTCTTCGGCAGATTTGCACTTGCAAATTCAACCCGGAACGGATGTTTATTTGCACCATGCCATTGCCCGTTGGTTGATTGAAAACGAAAAGATTGATGCCGAATTCATTGCAGACCACACCAATGGTTTTACTGCTTTGAAAGAACAAGTGATGCTGCGCACTTTAGACGAAGTGGCTGATATTTGCAAAGTTCCTGTTGATAAAATCATTCTGGCGGCGAGCTATATTGCCGAGTCGAAAGGGTTTATCAGTATGTGGGCTATGGGCTTGAACCAAAGCTCTATTGGCGTTTTCAAAAATACATCACTCATCAATTTATCGCTTATTACAGGAAAAATTGGAAAACCGGGTAACGGACCATTCTCGCTTACCGGACAACCAAATGCCATGGGTGGTCGCGAGGTGGGTGGATTATGTAATTTGCTTCCGGCTCACCGGAATATGGATAATCCGGAACATCGTGATGAGGTCGCCAAATTTTGGGAGGTACCTTCTGTTCCATCAAAACCGGGTTACACTGCTACTCAAATGTTTGAGGCATTGGCCGAAGATAAGTTGAAAGCGGTATGGATTGTTTGTACCAATCCGCTGGTGAGCTTGCCCAATGCGCATTTGGTGGAAGAAGCCTTGAAAAAAGCTCGTTTTGTGGTGGTTCAGGATATTTCGAACAACAGCATTACCTGCGAGTATGCCGATGTGATTTTGCCGGCTGCCGGTTGGTCGGAGAAAGAAGGAACAATGACCAATTCCGACCGACGGATTAGTTACCTGAGCAAAGTGCTAAATCCTCCGGGAGAAGCCAAAAGTGATGTTGAAATTCTGTGCAACTTTGCCAAATCCATGGGTTTCAAAGGATTTGATTTTGAAACTACCGCTGACGTTTTTGCTGAACACGCCGCTTTGACAGCCGGTACACGCATTGATATCAGTGGATTGAGTCATGAGTTGCTTCTAGCAAACGGCACTGCACAATGGCCTTATCCTAAAGGGGCAGAAGCCGGCACTGAACGTTTATTTACCGATCACATTTTTTATACTCCCGATTCGCGTGCAAAACTAAATGCACCGGAGCCCGAGAATCTTTCGGATGCGCCAACTGAGGATTTTCCGTTGATATTGACCACCGGTCGCATCCGCGACCAATGGCACACCATGACCCGGACGGGGAAAGTGAGTCGCTTGCGCCAGCACATTGCCGAATCGTTTATCGAAATACATCCCGATGATGCATTGACCTATGGCATTGAGCAAAATGAAATTGTAGAACTGACAACGCCGCACGGAAATGCCCGTATAAAAGCAAAAATAACCGATGAGATTAAACAGGGAATTATTTTCGTTCCAATGCATTGGGGCAAAATTGCCGGCTCAGACTTGTTGAGAGCCAACAACCTGACATCATCGAGAGTGGATGCACAATCCAAAGAACCGGATTTTAAATATACCATTGCCAATATTAAACGATACGTAAAACCTGCCGAAAAAATTATTGTGGTTGGAGCGGGTGATGCTGCCTTTAAATTGGTGAGCACGATGCGCGAATATAAATCGGATGACGAGATTCATGTGTTTTCGGATGAAGCCGATCCGTTTTACAACCGTATTCTATTGCCCGATTTTATGTACGGTACAAAAACATGGCAAGACCTGCAAAAAATCAGTCAGGACGAACTGGACAAACTGAGTTTGATTCTGCACACCAACAACCGGGTGACAGGAGTTGATAGTCACCGTAAAGTGGTTGTTGATTCGAATAATGTGGAGCACAGCTACGACAAGTTGGTATTGGCAACAGGCAGTAAAGCTACCGTTTCGGCTGCCATTGATATGACTATCCCCGGGGTTTTCTCAGTCAGGAGTCGTCGCGATGCCGAGCGAATTGTGGAGCATATCCAACCAGGCGACAGTGTGGTACTGGTCGGTGCCGGTTTGCTTGGATTGGAAATGGCAGCTTCGTTGAACACAAAAGATATTGACATCCATGTTATCAACCGGGTTGGGCGACTGATGAACCGCCAGCTCGATAAAATTTCGGGTGAGATTCTTCAGGAAATAATGCTCGAAAGTGGCGTCAATCTCTATCAGAATGATGAAGTCGAAACCATTCTTCAAAATACAGATTCGACGTTGACCATTATTCTGAAAAGTGGCCATAAAATCAACGCGAAAGCAGTGATTGTGGCTATTGGCATTAGTCCGAATACCGAATTGGCTAAAGGTGCAGGAATAAAAGTTCAACGTGGTGTGGTGGTGAATGATGTCCTGAAAACGAATATTGACTCGATATATGCCATTGGTGAAATTGCCGAACATAACGATACTTTGTATGGAATCAGCATTGTGGCCGAAGAACAGGCCGTTGTTGCAGCGCGTCATTTGTGTGGCGATGTTTCAGCCAATTTCTCGGGTTCAACCAACGTGAACATCCTCAAATATCCGGGCTTAGAACTTTGTACCATTGGCATTACCGAATCGCCGGCAAACGACACATCTTACGAGGAAATTGTTCTGGTCGACCGCTCAAGCCGGTATTACAAGAAATGCATCATCCAAAATAACATTATGGTGGGTGCCATTTTGTTGGGTGACAAAACGGAATTCCCTGAGTTTAAAGATCTCATCAAACAAAAAACTGAATTGTCGGAAAAGCGCAAACAGTTACTACGTACCGGAAAAGCCATAAAACCAGTTATAGGTCGGTTGGTTTGTACGTGTAACAGTGTGGGCGAAGGCAATTTGTGGGAAGAGATTGACAATAAAACCGTCAACTTTGAGAAACTCTGTCAGGTAACAGGTGCCGGAACGGGTTGCGGTAGTTGCCGCCCCGAAGTAAAGGCCATTCTGGTAGCCCGACTGAAATACAATATGGCCAACAAGCCCAAAGCCCCATCGCCCGCTCTTGGAAAAGTGATTTGTAAATGTCGCAAAGTAGGTGAAGGCAATTTATTGGCAGCCATTGAGAAAAATAACAATATCACGTTTGAGGAATTACTGACAGCAACGGGTGCTGCAACCGGTTGCGGAAAGTGCAGACCCGAGATTGAAGCATTCTTAGAATCCCAGAAAAACATTTTAGCCTTATGAGTTTAGGAAAGAAACAAACAATCAGGGTTTTGGCCAAAGGTGGAATTCTTACTCCATCTCATTTGTCACGCATTCTTGGAATAGCCAAGTTAGCCGGTAGTGATAAAGTGCATTTTGGATCGCGTCAGGATTTGCTTTTTGATGTGAAATCGGCTCTAATGCCCCAAGTACAAGAAGCATTCAAAAAAATAGATAGCGATTACATTGTTTATGGCAATAAAGGACTTCGATCTCAGAATATTGTCTCTTCGTACGTTTCGGCTGATATTATGAATTCAACCTCCTGGCTTTCGTCGGGAAACTATTTGTATGTGCTGGAAAAATTCAATTATCAACCGAAATTACGGGTAAACATTGCCGATCCGGAGCAAAGTCTGGTGCCGCTTATGTTCGGGCAACTGAATTTCATTGCTTCGCCTATTCAGCATTATTGGTATTTGTATATCCGCCGTACCGACGATGAGATTCCGGTTCGTTGGCCGGTGATGGTGCTGAGCGATGATATCTGTGTGTTAGCACAGGCGTTGGAGCGCTTTTGGGCCGATTTCAGACGGGGAAATGTATCGGATTGGTTCGAATTCTTGCAACATCGCGTTGAGTACAACAATCGAAAAGTGGAACAAGAACCACGGCTTGACTTCAAATACAGTCACGATTACGAAGGATTTGGGAAAATGCATGCTTCTAAGAATTATTGGGCAGGATTATACTGGCGCAATAACGAATATGAAATTGACTTCCTGGAAAAATTGTGTGCGTTGTGCTTACAAACAGGCATTTCAAAAATCTGCATCACACCGTGGAAGTCATTTATGGTAAAGGAAATAGCCGAAAAAGACCTTATCCTTTGGGATCAATTACTTGGAAAATTTGGGATAAACATGCGCCACTCTTCATTTGATATGAACTGGCATTTACCGTTCAAAAATAAAATGGCACTCCGCCTAAAACGCCGAATTGTAAAGGCTTTCGACAGCGTGGATGTTTGTGTTTACGGACTGACTTTCGGCATAAAAGCCAAAAATGATTTTTCGTTTTATTCCATTCAGTTGGAACGTAAAGTTGGTATTAAATTAATCAACAGAATTGACTTGCTTGCATTTTATAAGATTCTGTATGTGAGAAATTTTAACTCTAATTTATGTGAGTACACTACATTTTCTTCCTTTGTGCCCTGGTACAGGATTCCCGCGGAATTACAGAAACTGACATTAAAATTCTATAGTCACTATTTGCAAAGTTCGGAAGTTATTGAAACGGAGTCAGACAAAAAAGAGACGAAAACATTGGTTTACCAGTGTGAACATTGCCAGTCTGTTTACGACGAAAAGAAAGGAATGATCGCATTCGATATCCCCGCCGGAACGCGGTTTGACAAACTGCCTGACACGTTTAAATGTCGGTTGTGCGACGCACCAAAAGCTTATTTTAAACCGGTTTATTTCGAACAACTACTAAAAAACGCACAGGTATGATAACGAACGATATATATGGTAGAACATTCAAAAAGCTTCGTGTGAGTTTAACGCACGAATGCAATTACGCCTGTTTGTATTGCGCCGACGGATCGAAAAATAACTCGCCTGTTTCGAAAAATTATGTACGGAAACAGACCATTCTTCCCGTTTCTGAATTGCTTCAGCTAATTGAAAATCTGAACAATGAGTTGGCACTGGAAACTATTCGATTGACGGGTGGTGAACCGATGCTTCATCCGGAGTTGCTGACGATCGTTGCCGGAATAAAGAAGTTGAATGTTGGAAAAATAGCGATGACCACCAATGGACACATGCTTTACAGCAAGGTAGAACAGTTGCGCGATGCGGGTCTCACTTCTATAAATATTTCGCTCGATGCGTTGGACGTGGAAACGTTTAAAAAAATGAGTCGGAATCCGGGACTGGAGAATGTGCTTCGGTCGATTGATGCAGCTATCGATTGTGGATTGGAAGTAAAGCTCAACACAGTGGTATTGAACGGAGTGAACAATCATCAAATTGTGCCCTTGCTGGATTTTGCAATGAGTAAAAACATTCTCATTCGTTTTCTGGAACTAATGCCGATGGGGCCTTTGCATCATTCTTACAAAGAACTTTTCTTTTCGGAAAAACAAATGCTGAATACCATTTCAGAACAATATGAAATTCATGCATTACCGAAAGAAAATCATGCAACAGCACATTACTGGAGCATTTTAGGCCAACAAACATTTGGAATTATTGCCAACGATTCTACGCCGTTTTGCAAAGATTGCGATCGGTTGCGATTGGACAGTTATGGCAACATTTATGGATGTTTGAGCAGCTTAAAAGCAATAGAATTGAAAGCAAACACAAAAGCTTATTTGTTGACCGAAGCGTTGGCAGAAGCATTAACACACAAACAAATGCAAAGTTTTGCAGGAAACACCAGAACAATGCAATCAATTGGAGGATAAATATGGAACAAATTGATATAATCATCCGGTTTTTTGGAGGGCTGAAAACCTTCTATTCGGATTCGATTAGTTTACAACTGGCGAAAGGAATTTCGGTGAATGAAGTGATTGACAAATTGTTGGAACTAAATTCGGAAGCTCAGGAAGTATTGGATATTTCACAATTGGCAATAGACTCAACCATTGTGCCTAAAGACTTTATTATTACTGAGAAATGCGAACTAATTGTATTACCACCATTTAGCGGAGGATGACATGGAAAACAGACAATACCTTACCAATAAACCCATTGATTTGATTGGAGCAATTGAATCATTACGCAGTCCGCTCACTGGTGGAATGGTGATTTTCAGCGGAGAAGTTCGCCTGAGCAACAAAGACAAAGAAGTGGATTTTTTGGAATATGAAGCTTACGAACCTATGGCTGAGAAGAAAATCGGTGAAATAGTGGCTGAAGCAAAAGAACGGTGGAAGCTGAACGATGCCTACTGCATTCACCGACTTGGGCGGTTGGAAATTACCGATTGCGCCATAATCGTGATTACATGTGGCGTGCACAGAGCCGAAGCGTATGATGCCAACCGATACATTATTGATCGGGTAAAATATGAGGTTCCTATTTGGAAAAATGAGCATTTTACCGACGGCACCAACGAATGGGGAAACAACAGCGATTGTAAATGCTCGGTTCATAACCATGAACACCATCATTAATCTGAATCTATGAAACAATAAGTAATGCTAAAACAACAAAGAAAATGATAACAAAAGACTTATACCAAAAAGCGGGTTTAGCCATTGATGAAGTACATGCAAAAGATATAAACAAAGAGCTTGTTGATGGAGTTGAAGTGCCTGCCGAACTGATTTATAGCCGGCGCATGTTGAAGGTTTTGACTGAATTTTCGGTGGATGCTGATTATAAAATGAAACTGGCAGCTCAATGTCAGCATTTAGAACGTTGGGCAATAGCCCGCAACCTGTATCCAATGGACAAAAAAGGGTACTATCAGTGGCGCAAAGCAGTGCTCGATTACCAACTGACCAGAATGACCGGCGTACTCGGATACTCTGGCATATCAGCAAATAATATTCAGAAAATCAGCGACATAATTCAAAATCGCGGAAAGAAAGAACACATTGAAGGACAAGTATTGGAAGATGTTGCATGTATCGTTTTCGTGGAATGGTATCTTCCGGCATTTGCAGCGAAGCACGAACCGGAAAAAGTGATTGATATTGTAAAGAAAACGACTAAGAAAATATCTGAGGAGGGAATGATGGCAATATCCGGCAGGAAACTACCGGCTTCGGTACTGGAAATTCTGAAGCAGCTGTAATGAACGGCATTTGCCACATAAGAGTGAAAACATTAAAGTATTGGGGTATAGGTAATAAAAAATGATTATGAAACGAGCATGAACGCAGACATTCATCGATATGGATAAAAGTCTGATATGCGAGTTCCATGCGACAACAAAAAATAAATAAAAATGAACGCATGAAAGAGAAAATAATAATTGTAGGAAATGGAATGACAGCGGTGAAGTTTTGCCAGAAAATGGTGGACGCCGGCTTGCTAAATAAATTTGAATTGACGGTGGTGGGCGAAGAACCTCATTACGGGTATGATCGCGTTCACCTCACCAGTTACTATACCGGTACGCCGGTGAAAGATTTGCATTTGGCACCTAAAGAATGGTACAAAGAAAACAGCATTGAGGTAATCAAGAACACGAAAGTCATTGATATAGATAAATTAAAAAAAACGGCATTGCTCGATAATGAAAGTGCGCTAAGTTATGACATCCTGGTGTTGGCAACAGGTTCGTCGGCTTTTGTGCCACCCATCGAAGGCCGCGAGAAAGACGGAGTGTTTGTTTACCGCACCATTTACGATTTGGCACTTATCAAAGAATATGTGAAAGATGCCAAAAAGGGAGTGGTCATTGGTGGTGGTTTATTAGGATTGGAAGCTGCTAAAGCCATTATGGACGATGGTGTTGAATGTTCAATTGTGGATAGAAATCCATGGTTAATGGGTCGTCAGTTGGATAAAAGAGGTGCTTCCTTTTTGCACAAAAAACTGGATGCTCACGGGTTGAATATCATTACCGACACCAACATTGCCCGATTTCTAGGAGATGAAAAAGTAACAGGCGTTGAATTTATTGACGGGACTTCAATTGATACCGACATTGTTATTATTTCCTCGGGTATAAAAGCCCGCGACGAGTTGGCGGTTAAGGCCGGCCTGGAAGTTGGTAAAGCCGGAGGTATTTTGGTGGACGAAGGAATGGAAACAACTTTTCCGGGTATTTATGCCATTGGCGAATGTGCATTGGCTGTGGGGATGATTTGGGGATTGGTGGCTCCGTGTTACGAGATGGCAGATGTGTTGGTTGAGCGATTGAATGGAAATGATAAGTCGTTCACTGGCAGCGATATGTCTACCAAGCTAAAATTAATTGGCTCTGAAGTTGCCAGCTTTGGCGATGCGCTGGGTAATACTCCGGACTGCATTCCATTAATGCTCGAAAACAAGTTTACGCATGTTTATAAACGCATCAATATATCGCCGGATGGAAAGTATTTGTTGGGTGGTATTTTGGTGGGCGATGCTGCCGATTACAATATGCTTTTGCAGATTTATAAAAATAAAATCCTGTTACCGCCCAATCCCGAAAGCCTGCTGACAGGTGCATCGCAGGGTGGTGGTTTTAAACTGAGCGTACTCGATTTGGCCGACGATGCCGTTATTTGTTCGTGCGAAGGTGTAACGAAAGGCAAAATATGCGGTGCCATTGAAGATGACGATGTGACTTCTGTTGCCGGATTAAAAAAATGCACCAAAGCAGGAACCGGTTGCGGTGGTTGTGTGCCTATGGTGGACGATATACTCACTGCTACGCTAAAAAAACAAGGTAAGGATACCAAGAAAGTGGTTTGCGAGCATTTCGATTATACTCGCCAGGAATTGTATGATATTGTGAAACTGGAAGGAATTAAAACTTACACCGATTTGCTGCATAAAAAAGGACACGGTGCCGGTTGTGAGATTTGCAAACCCCTCACAGCCTCGTTGCTTGCCAGCATTTGGAACGAACCGATTGTAAAACACCAACAAATTCAGGATACTAACGATAAATTTTTGGGCAATATCCAACGCGGTGGAACGTATTCTATTGTTCCGCGTATTCCGGGTGGCGAAATTACTCCCGAGAAACTGGAAGTGATTGGCCGTATTGGTAAAAAGTACGATTTGTATTGCAAAATCACCGGCGGTCAGCGTATCGATTTGTTTGGTGCGCGGGTAGATCAATTGCCTACCATTTGGGAAGAACTTATCAACGAAGGTTTCGAAAGCGGACACGCCTATGGAAAATCGTTGCGCACCGTGAAAAGCTGCGTTGGTTCTACCTGGTGCCGGTTTGGATTGCACGATTCGGTGAGTTTTGCTATCGAAATTGAGAACCGCTACAAAGGACTTCGCTCACCTCATAAACTGAAAGGGGGCGTGTCGGGTTGTGTGCGCGAATGTGCCGAAGCGCGTGGAAAAGACTTTGGAATTATTGCCACCGAAAAAGGCTGGAACTTATTTGTATGTGGCAACGGAGGAGCAAATCCGGCTCATGCGCAACTTATGGCCTCGGATATCGACTCAGAAACCTGTATCAAATATCTTGACCGATTCCTGATGTATTATATCAAAACAGCTTCTCCCCTCACCCGCACTTCCAAATGGCTTGCCGGACTGGAAGGTGGCATGGAGTATTTGAAAGAAGTGGTTATAAACGATTCGCTGGGAATGGCCGAACAGTTTGAAAAAGACATGCAATACATGGTTGATACCTACAAATGCGAGTGGAAAGAAGTAGTTGACAATCCGGAACTGAGAGCTAAATTTAAAGCGTTTGCCAATTCCGACGAACCGGACAGCAGTATAAAATTTGTTCCAATGCGTAACCAAAAAATGCCAACACCTTGGTAAATTGACAATTAATAATGCATAATTCAGAACTCTTATGACTTCAACAACAACCATAGAAAACCCAACAAAAGCAATTACCTGGCATAAAACAGTGAAAGCAACCGATGTACCAGAGAATGGCGGTGTAGCCGCTTTGATTGATGGACAGCAAATAGCCATTTTTAATTTCACCGAAAAAGGCGAATGGTATGCTTGTCAAAACCTATGTCCACATAAAATGGAAATGGCACTTTCGCGCGGATTAATTGGCGATGCCAATGGCGAACCCAAAGTGGCTTGTCCGTTTCACAAGAAATCATTCTCGTTAGAAACGGGAGAATGCCTGAATGATAGCTGCAACAATATCGACGTTTTCCCGGTGAAAATCGAGGGCGATATGGTATTTGTCGGGTTGTAATCTAAATTTAAAACCTGTTATTGACCCTCAGCATGACTGATAAACTGACCGGAATATTAATGTGTGGCGGCAAGTCTTCGCGCATGGGAAAAGACAAATATGCTTTGTTGTACAATGATTTACCGTTGTACAAACCTGTTTTAAATACCTTGCAGCAGTTTTGCGACAAGATAATTATTTCGAGTAATGTTGCCTTTCCTGAGTTTGCAGATTTCACCGTAGTTGAAGATGAGGTGAAGGAAATTGGCCCAATGGGCGGTATTTATAGTTGTCTAAAAAAAAGCAGTGCAAAGTACAACATGATTTTAGCCTGCGATATGCCATTGGTGAATGGTGAATTGATGACCCAACTCCTCAGCATAGCCAATGATTATGATGCCATTGTGCCGTTGGTAAATGGTCGACCTGAACCTTTGTATGCCATTTACAATATATCGATAATTCCAACACTCGAAGCTTTTATTCGTGCCGGGCGTTATTCGTTGAAGCAAATGCTTTCCGGCTTAGAGGTCTGTTATGTACATGTGGACACCGATGTTCAGGAACTTAAGAATGTAAACACACCTGCAGAATTATTGGGATAATGGAGCATAATTCAGAAAGATATCCGAACGTTTTACTGGTTGCCGGCACCGGTCGCAACTGTGGCAAAACAACTTTTGTGACCACCGTTTGTAGTTGGTTTCAGGGAGACCTAAAACCCGTGTGCATAAAAATATCCAACCATTTTCATGAGCAGGTGGGGTCGCTTTGCCTCGTCGAGAATTCAGATTTCCGGATTTTTGAGGAAACGCAGGTAAGCTCACAAAAAGACTCTGCACGCATGCTCGAAGCCGGGGCTATACGTTCGTTTTTTATCGAAGCAGACCGGGAATATGTCTATAAGGCTTTCAAACAACTGGTTGAATTTATACCCGGAAATGTTCCGATAATTTGCGAATCGGGAAATTTACGAAACTATTTAATTCCGGCTGTGTTTGTAATGTTACATACCAACGGAACAGAACCAAAACCTGCGGCCGTAGAATTATTCCCGTTGGCCGACAAGGTATTGGTATCGGAAGCAGGAAATTTACAAATTCCTGAAAACTTTGTATCATTCAACAATGAAACCTGGAAAATAAATTTATGATTACAATAGACCAAAGTAATTTAACAGTAGCTCAAATCAAGCCATTGGAAGCAACCGAGGAAATCGGGTTAAACAACAGTTTGGGGCGCATTTTGGCAAAACCAATTGTGGCTGACATTGACCAACCATCGTTCGACAAATCAGCCATGGACGGTTATGCCTGCAAGCGGGAAGATTTGCAGAAACCGCTGAAAGTGGTTGGCGTGATTGCTGCCGGAACAATGGTTGATGAAGAAATACAAGCCGGCGAGTGTTACCGGATTTTTACCGGTGCACCGCTTCCTCCGGGAGCTGATTGTGTCATTATGCAGGAAGATACTATTATTACTTCCGATGGGTTAGTTCATTTTAAAGCAGAAAAAACAAAGGATAATATTTGCTATTGCGGCGAAGATGGGAAAGCCGGGAAAGTCGTTGTGGAACTCGGAACGCGCATTCGCCCACAGCATTTGGCTATCATGGCCGGTTATGGCGTTGTTAATCCTACGGTTACGAAAAAGCCTACGGTTAGCTTCTTCTGTTCGGGCTCTGAGCTTATCGAACCAAGCGAAAAGCCCCAAGGAGCCATGATTCGCAATAGCAATGCCTCGCAACTCATTGGGCAATTGACCGAAGCGGGTGCAGAAGTCAGTTACAAGGGAATTATTTCGGACGATTTTGAGTTGGTGAGCCAAAGCCTGAAAGCGAACATTGGAAAAGCAGATGTTATTATCATTACCGGTGGAGCTTCTGTTGGCGATTTTGATTTTATTCCTGCTGTATTGAAAAACATTGGTGCCGAAATAAAAATATCGGCTCTGAATATGCAGCCGGGCAAACCTGTGCTTTTTGCGGTATTGGAGAATACGCTTATTTTCGGACTTTCGGGGAATCCGGTTTCATCGTTCCTTCAGTTTAAAGTGCTGGTCGAACCGGTTATTCTTAAACTATCGGGTGCAAATTCCTATTTGCCTTCGTTGGTTCAAATACTACTGGCTACTGATATTGTTCGCAAAAAAGGCAACCGTCAATTGTATGTTCCCGTAAGTATCGATGCACAGGGACAGGCAGAACATGTTGACTTTAACGGATCAGCACATATCAATGCACTGAATTTGGCACAGGGTTTTGTTATTGTCAAACCAGATATCAACCAACTAAAAGCCGGTGAACTTGTTTTTATGATACTTATTTGAAATCAGAAAGAAATTAATATGAACGAATTTAGTCATATCGATAAAAACGGCAAAGCCACCATGGTGGATGTGAGCGAGAAACCTGTGCAAAAACGCAAAGCAGAAGCACGCGGTTTTATTCAACTCGAAGCAGAAACTATTCGGAAAATCAGGGACAATGAACTGAAAAAAGGCGATGTGCTGACCGTGGCACAAATTGCCGGCATTCAGGCTGCGAAATCTACCCCTTCACTTATTCCCCTGTGCCATACCTTATTGCTTTCGAAGGTACATGTGAGTTTTGAGATTCATGAAAACGGAATTGAAGCAAACTGTACCACCGTTTGCGGCGGACAAACCGGGGTTGAAATGGAAGCTCTCACCGGGGTTTCGGTAGCGCTGCTCACCATTTACGACATGTGCAAGGCAGTGGATAAAAACATGCAAATTTCGGATATACGTTTGATCTCCAAAACAAAAGAATAGCCATGGCAGAATTTACAGCACTTGTGGTAACACTCAGCGACCGCGCTTCAAAAGGAGTTTACGAAGATAAAAGCGGAGAAGTAATTGTAGAAAAACTGAACAGTTATCTTGAAAATGCGTCAGCTAAAGTAGCCATTACGAAAGAAATAATACCCGATGATGCAACCACTCTTCAACAGTTGCTCGAAATGCACATTGCACTCCAAACCGACTTTATTATCACCACCGGCGGAACCGGAATAGGACCACGCGATATTACTCCTGAAGTGGTAAAACCGCTGCTGACAAAAGAAATTCCGGGTATTATGGAAGTAATTCGCGTTAAGTACGGTTTGCAGTTTGCCTCGGCAGCCCTGAGCAGATCAATTGCCGGAGTGGCCGATAAATCGATGATTTATTGCTTGCCCGGAAGTCCCAAAGCGGTGAGCGAATACATGGACGAAATCCTCAAAACCCTTCTCCATTGCCATAAAATGATTCAGGGAAGTGATGACCACCCAAATACCTAACGTGCCTATTCGAAAAATCAGTTGTAATAAATTATATCAGAATAACCAGCCTTAATAATTAGAAACGCAGTTGGTTTTATCAACCTTCAAGAAAATAATGCTTGTCGCTCAGTTCGGCTTCAAATTTAGCAAGGTCAGCGATACCCAGTTTTTTCCCTGAAATATTCAGTAAACTTTCTTTTCTTAGTGCTGAAATGACGCGAATAACCTGATCAACACTTATTCCGGCAAAGTCGGCAATATCTTTACGAGAAAGAATGATGTTTATAAAACCTTCAGATTGTCCGAACTTTCTGTAGATAAACAATAACCCGTTAACTACCTTTTCCCGTACACTCATTTGCGCAAAGCGCTTAGCATTCGCTTCACTCTTTTGAAGTTGGTCGGCATAAAACAACATAAAGTCGAACATCAAGGGTGGTGCTTTGTGCAACATTTCAATAAGTACATCGGTCGAAAAATTACACAAAACAGTATCCGACAATGCACTTGCACTTATGTCATAAACGTAATTGGTACCAAATCCACGATGACCGACTATTTCTCCTTCTTTTGCAAACCGTATAATCTGTGAATCCATATTGGCTGTGTGTTTATACACTTTTACATCGCCACTGTATATAAAATACAAACCACTAACCGGAGCACCTTCGAGAATAAACTGTTGCCCTTTATTACACCTAAAAGTATTTTTCAGCTTAAGATAAGGTTGTACTGCTTCTGAATTGCTGTGTTTTTTTATCAGGCAATTCTCATTGTTGCAGGCGGAACATTCGACAGTTTTATTATGCATGTTAGTAGTTTTAATATGAATTCAATATGAAGTTTTCACCGGACTACTAATTAATTTTGTATTATTTTCCCATCTTTCATTTCAATAACTCTATCCGATAAGGCTGCTAATTCTTTATCGTGCGTTACAATCACAATTGTCAGTCCAAATTTTTCCCTTAGATCGAATAATAACTTGTGAAGTTCGTCGCGATTCTTGGAATCCAGGCTACCTGAAGGCTCATCTGCCAATATCAGGGCGGGGTCATTAATCAATGCTCGTGCTACCGCCACCCGTTGCTTTTCACCACCCGAAAGTTCACTTGGTTTATGTTCCATTCGATCGGTCAGTTGGAGATAGTCAAGCAATTCTTTTGCTTTGGCTGTGGTCTTTTTTACATCTTTTCTGGCTATCAAAGCCGGAATCATTACGTTTTCCAGCGCTGTGAATTCTGGTAAAAGTTGATGAAACTGAAAAATAAATCCAATGTGTTTATTGCGAAATGCAGCCAACTGTTTTTCGCCTAATTTGCTGAAATCAATACTATCAACCAACACATCACCATTATTTGGTTTGTCAAGTGTTCCCAAAATTTGTAGCAAAGTGGTTTTTCCGGCACCACTTGGACCAACAATTGATACAATCTCTCCTTTTGTAACATTTAAATCAACACCTTTGAGCACTTCCAACTCACCAAAACTTTTGTGGATATTTTTAGCCTGAATCATATTAATTAATAAATTATCTATTTCAAACAGAACAACTTTCATCAAAAAGCTGACAATTCTGCGACATTATAAAATTTTATGCAAAGTTATTCGTTTCAACTAATAAACTCCCATTATTTGCTCGAAAAAAATGTACCTTTGTACTGTTTAAGAATTATTTTAATCTCGCTTTTTATATTTTATGCTATCTGATGCTGAGTTAGGAACTATTGAGTTTGTTCGCAATGAGCGATCAAAACATATTCGTGTCCGCATTTTAAGCTCCGGATTAAAGGTAACATTACCTCCTCAGGCAACTCATGATGATGCTTTAAAATTTATCAATTCCATTCGGGCAAAATTAATTCAGAAGCAACAGAAACTTGAAAAAGGACTTGAGAAACGTAATATCATCATCGACGAGAATTCGCGTTTACAAACACTCACTTTTGTTGTAGAGGCAAAACCTGTTGCCCGAAAGAATATATATTTCTCTCTGAAATCAAGTGCATTAACCATTGAATTTCCTCTCGGAACCAATTGCAACGATTCCCAAACTCAGCAATATTTCTGGAATGGCATCAGCCACTTTTTGCGCAAAGAAGCCAAACGGCTGCTTCCTGACAGGACAAAACAATTAGCACAAAAATTCGGTTTTACTTTCAGCACCGTAAAAATCCAATCGAGCAAAAGCCGCTGGGGAAGCTGTTCGCAATCGCAAAGCATTAATTTATCGCTTTACCTCATGCTGCTACCGGTTCATTTAGTCGACTATGTGATACTTCATGAGTTATGTCATACCAAGGAAATGAATCATGGTCATAACTTTTGGCGCTGGATGGATAGGGTGACCGATGGAAAGAGCAAGGAAATGCAAAAAGAATTGAAGAATTATCATATGCCGCAATAATAAGAATGAATTGGACTCAACTTCTATCCACCAAACGCTTCGGACAAGAAGCATATCACGCCAAACGGGATGACGACCGCAGCGAATTTCAGCGCGATTACGACCGGTTGATTTTCTCAGCACCTTTTCGTCGCCTTCAGAATAAAACACAGGTTTTTCCACTTCCGGGAAGTGTGTTTGTGCATAACAGACTCACCCATAGTCTGGAAGTTGCATGCGTTGGCCGTTCGTTAGGCGTAAATGTGGCACATCGGTTGAAAGCAAAAAAGCATATCGAAACTCCTTACTTAGAAGAAATTGGTTCCATTGTTTCGGCAGCTTGCCTGGCTCATGATATGGGAAATCCACCTTTCGGACATTCGGGCGAAAAAGCCATTGCTACATTTTTTTCGGAAGGAGCCGGACAGCATTTAATTGATAAAATGTCAGGTGAAGAATGGAAAGATATTATCTGCTTCGAAGGGAATGCCAATGCACTCCGCCTGCTTACGCACCAGTTCAATGGTCGTCGCCCGGGTGGGTTTGTACTAACTTACAGCACGCTGGCTTCTGTAGTGAAATATCCTTACGCTTCCATTTATTCCGATCCGAAAAAACAAAAGTTCGGATTCTTTGATTCGGAAAAAGCTGATTTCGAGAAAATAGCTGCTGAACTGGGCATTCCCCGTTCTCCTGATAATCCAAATCGGTATGCCCGCCACCCACTGGTCTATCTGGTAGAAGCTGCTGATGATATCTGCTATCAGATCATGGATATTGAAGATGCGCATAAGCTACGCATATTGACTACCGACGAAACAAAAAATCTTTTTCTCGGATTTTTCAACGACGAACGGAAAGCCCGTCGTCAGGAAACAATGAGCATGGTAACGGATGTAAACGAGCAGATTGCCTACCTGCGCTCGTCGGTTATTGGGCAACTTATCGACGAATGTTCTGTTGTTTTTGCTGACAACGAAGAAGCCATTCTCAACGGTACTTTTTCAGCTTCACTTATCAAGCAATTGCCCGAACATTCGGCCGAAGCGTATAAAAAATGTGAAAAGATGGCCTTTGCCAAAATATATCGCTCGTCTGAAGTGTTAGACATAGAACTGGCGGGGTATAAAATTATTCTTACGTTGCTGGAGCATTTGGTAGCAGCGGTTTTGAGCCCGGAAAAAGCATATTCAAAACAACTTCTTATGCGAATACCGGAACAATACGAAACCAATAGTCCGACAGTTTATGGCAAAATAATGGCGGTATTGGATTATATTTCGGGCATGACCGACATTTATGCACTTGATTTATACCGCAAAATTACAGGAATGAGCATACCTACTTTATGAAAACGGATTGATTAAACTAATTAAATCGCAGTATTATGAAAAAGGACAACGAAAAACCAAAAGTACCGGAGTGGTTATTAACCGGCGTGATGTCTCTGAATGATATTATTGATATAATTATTGCAAATTCGAATTACGACCGGGAAACTGTGAAAACAGCTATGATTGAATTTCAAAAAGTGCTGTACGAAAGACTCAAAGAGGGTTATTCGGTAAAATCAGCCTTTGGTTCGTTCTACCCACATTTTGATCAGACAGATCCTGTTACGGGCGAAAAAATCTTAGCTGTTGAATTTGTTCCAACGGAAGACATGCTTAAAAAAATTGAAGAACAAAAGATTCTACGATTAGACAACATCTCATTGAATTAGTTTTATACATAGAAACAGCCCCGAATTTAAAAGTCCGGGGCTGTTTTATTATTCTACCAAAGCAGATCAATAACCCACTGTTTGGGCTAAGATAAATTTATAGTTTGTATCCAAGTTCATTGCTTTGAGCAGTTCGGCCTCTTTAGCTCCGGCTCGCACAACGCACTTTAGCCCTTCGGAAGCACAATACAGATACACATTTTGACCACAATAGCCTGAATCCATCATCGCCATTTCAAATTTATCGTTCGCATTGCGGGCTTTGGCAATAAAAAGCAAATTGAGTGGAGCTGTGTCCACAAAGGTTTGCTTACCGGCTAAACTACGAAAATCTCCTTTTGCAACCGGTTCCAGCTGATGTTTCTGCGGATTATAGAAATAAATTCCATTGGCCAACACCGCGTAGGTTTGCAGTGGATACTGAGCCATAGCCGATGGAACAGTCCGCTTCCCGTTAGCACGATTGATACCATTAGCCACCCACAGAATCTCCGAAAGATGTTTCAGCGAAAGATTGCGTGAATCAAACGTCCGATCGGATTTACGATGCACAATAGCCTGCATCAACGGTTTACCACCGAGTGTGTCGGGTGCAAGCAATTTAATGGTGTCGAATGATGTCAGCACCATCGGCACATTGGGTTGATTCACTTTCGAAGAGCTTTGAGCCGAAGCCAAAACCACAATTGACATTGCAAGGCTAAATAAAAACGTTCTCATGATTGAATTACTTTTTAATGGGTTCATAAACCACAAACTTACAACTTTTTCGTGTATTTTTGTGTTCTAATGACTTATAATCGCTTTGTAAGTACAGGTCGCGACCTGTCCCTACGCAAAAATAAAACTAAAAATGAAATACATTCCTGCCAAACCAAATACACTTGGACTTATTCAACTTACCGACATCGACTTACGTGAAATAGTGCCTTATATCGACTGGGTATTCTTTTTCATGGCATGGCGTATGCCTGGCAGGTTCGAAGGGATTGAAACCGTACACGATTGCCTTTCGTGCAAAATGAGTTGGTTGAAGCAATTCCCCGAAGCCGACCGCCCAAAAGCCGAAGAAGCTTTGAAGCTCTTCAAAGATGCGCAGGAAATGTTGCGCGAAATGTTGGACGAGAAAATCGTTAGTGTCAATGCCAGCTTTGGCGTTTTCGATGCCTATGCCGATGGTGATGATATTCTGGTGAAAAATGGCGATCAGACCATTACCATCCCAACTCTTCGTCAGCAACACGAAGCAACCGACGGTTTTTGCTATGCGCTGGCCGATTTCATTGCTCCCGAAAACGATTATCTCGGTGTGTTTGCCACTACCGTTCAGGGCGTGGAAGCCTATGCAGAGACGTTTGAAAAAGAAGACGATGTTTATCGCTCCATATTGGCTAAAACCCTTTCCGACCGTATTGCAGAGGCGGCTGCCGAATGGATTCATACCGAAGTGCGTCAAAAATACTGGGGCTATGCAGCCGACGAAAATCTGACTATCAAGGAAATGCTGAAAACGCAATACAGCGGTATTCGTCCGGCTGTAGGTTACCCTTCCCTACCCGACCAATCTATTATTTTTGTGTTGGAGCCACTGCTCAGGTTCAGCGAGGTGGGTATTCAACTTACCGAGAATGGAGCTATGTTCCCCAACGCTTCGGTGTGCGGATTGTATTTTGCACATCCAAAGTCGAAATACTTTATGGTGGGCAAAATAGACGAAAATCAGTTTCTCGATTACGCCCGACGCTGTGGTAAATCGCCCGATGTGCTTCGCAAGTGGATGGCACACAATCTTTAAACATTGGGCGTAAATTATCGCTTTTGGACGACTGGTACAATGAAATAAATATTCTGTTTCAAAAATGCAGACCAAAACCCAATTATTGACAAAATTAAGTGAAGCTGCTTGACCGATCAATAGTTGGTTGATATTGGTACCATTTACATGCATTACTATTCATCTCCATAATACGAATTAGACTCTTCTTAATCCTCTTTTCTGAATATTACTTCTTTTACGAGACTTAACATAACGTGAGTTTGCTTTTAATTTCCTCAATCGAAGAATAGCAAGCCTCAAAGACGGTTACCTGCCATATTTATGAGTAAAATATAAAATGATGGGTTACGCAACAGCCACGAGATACCATGCCAAAAAACCACGTTAACCTACATTGTATAAAGTAAAACAAAGCCTTAAAAAAGAATTCTTTTCTTGGCAATAAAATTCCATATAAAAACAATTGCTGTGGTGATAACTTTGGAATAAAGGTAGAATATAGACAGAACAGATGTTAAGAACCACATCAAAACAAATGTCACTACCAGCCCAACAGCACTGATAGTAATAAAAATGACGAGTTCTACTGACTGTTGTTTCTGTTTTCTGTTATCAAATACCCAGACGACATTAATAATATAACTCGCTAACAATCCCAAAGCGAATGCAAAAACGGTAGATAGTAAGTAGTAAATATGGAAATAATCGGTTAGTAAATACAGCAACAGTGCATCCACAGAAAATGCTATAAATCCGGCAATCAAATACCTGAAAATCTGAATAAAATGATCTGAGGCAGGGTCTTTAAATAATTTATTCAGGAGTATTTTGAATTGATCATTGGACATGTTGAAAAAGTGCTGAGTTCATTATTTTTAGTTTGCAGAGAAAATAAACCACTGAAACTCGTAACACCCCAAGTCCATAAACAACGCTCCTTCTGAAATTGATTGACGATGCTTCTTCAAAATACTTCGTCGGGCAGCTTATTTCACCTATTTCGAATCCAGAATAAAAAATTTGAGCTATCATTTCATTATCAAAAACGAAATCATCCGAGTTACTATTATAGTTTATTTTCCGCAACACATCGGCCGAAAAAGCTCTGTACCCCGAATGATATTCTGACATTTTTTGATGCATCAACAAGTTTTGTATCAGAGTTAATATTCTGTTAGCTACATATTTTATCATTGGCATATTACCTTTAAGAGCACCTTTACCCAAAATTCTTGACGCTAACACGGCCGGGTACAGACCAGATGCAATCATATAAGCAATAGAATATATCAGTTTGGGTGTGTATTGATAATCGGGATGCAACATAATCACAATATCAGCACCTAACTCAAGAGCTCGGTTATAGCAGGTTTTCTGGTTTCCACCATATCCTTTGTTGGATTCATGTGTCTGAATTTCCCGAATGTTTAGTTCTTTTGCAACTTCAGTGGTGCCATCGAGACTAAAGTCATCCGTTAATATAACATCATCAACAATTTCGAAAGGAATCTCTCTATAAGTTTGTTTCAGCGTTTTCTCTGCATTGTAGGCAGGCATCACCACTATAATTTTCTTCCCATTTATCATTTACTCGATTCTTAATAAAATATTGACAATTATTTAGCACTACTAATACCAACTGGCGTTTTCTTTTCAAACAACAAATAAAACATAAAAAAAGGAATGCATAAAAGAAAGTATGAAATATCCACATTGCTTTTGTAAAATGCATTATGAAAGCCATCTACGCAGATATGATAGGCCAGATAGGTTAGGATAGTAATCAAAAGATACAATCCACTAAAATAGAAAACATCATCATACGATTTGGTAAAGAATAAGGTTGATATTGTGAAAAATACACATAAAAAGCTTAACCAACTTGGCATTAGAGAAGACGACTGAATAATAAAGGGATTTATTTTCAGAAACTCCTGATAATGATTAACAACAAAGGGCGTAAAAGTTAACGCGAAAACAACCAGAATTATTAGCGAGACCTTAATCATATCTGTGAAACTATAAATTTTAGCCTTCAATGTGTAAAGAAACAATACAATATAGGGGATTATCAAAACATTTCTTGTTGACAGTAGCAGACCAATTATCAGACCGTTAAGCAATATATGCTTATTTTTCACTATGCTAAGTGACTTCATAAAGATCAACAACGAAAACAGAACAAGACTGCTATTTAGCAAGATATTACTTCTGGACACTGTTTCCCAAAAAAGAAAGGCAGAGCCGATCAGCATCATTACCCCGATAATTAGTTGGTTGTTTTTAACCTTCGAATATTTCAAAGCAAGAACGAAAACAATCAAACCCATTATTGAGAAATAACCCAACTCATGCATAAAATAAAAAGGCAGAGCCAAGATAAAATAAAAAGGCATAGGTCCCGGCATATTTCCCTGATGAGATTTTGAAAGGTATACGTATTTCGACTGAAAGAAACTATCCCAAAATGAAGTGATTACACTATATCGATCAACATTAACGCCAGACAATGGAAATAGTTGAAAAAGAAGTAGCGAAAATAATACGTAACCGAGAACAGCAAAGAAGATAATTTTATTTCTGTAATTTTCGCGGAGTTTAATTTTGTCTCTATAAAAATAAAACTGACAATAAATAATTGAAATTACAAACGAGAGTAACAATGAATAATTTGTAAACCGTACTGTATATTTAGCCAGAAATAGAAAATTAATAAATACAACAATAAAAAGAGAAGATATTATTTTTACTTTATACATATTCTTTTTAAAATTATCATGCAGACTGAAAATTTTCAGAAAAAAAATTTCGAGCCCCAACCCGGTTCAACGAACTCAGTCCTTCTGTAATAGCTATGTGTTGAATGTAGGTGACTATTACTATCGAGGAGTTGATTTTGAATGTAAAAATAGTAAAAAAACACGAGAAACAAAATTCACACATATTAGACTGAAACAGATGTGCGGATTGTATTTTTCACATCCAAAGTCGAAATACTTTATGGTGGGCAAGATAGACGAAAATCAGTTTCTCGATTACGCCCGTCGTTGTGGTAAATCGCCCGATATCCTTCGCAAATGGATGGCACACAATCTTTAATTCGGTGATGTGATGATGTGATGATTTGCTGATGTGATGATTAAAGAAATCTATATATCACCACATCAACTGATCTACGGATAAACTCATCAACATATCATCACATTATCACATCAACATATCATCACATCAGCAAATCAGCAAATCATCACATCTTCACATCAATAAATCACCACATTGGTATATTAGCACATTTTCCGTACCTTTGCACACTAAATTGATACTTATTAAGTATTCGTTATTAATCGATTTAAATGCGCATAGATATTATTTCCGCTGTACCCGAATTATTGGATAGTCCGCTCAATTTTTCCATTATAAAACGTGCCAAAGAAAAGGGGCTTGTAGAAATTCATGTGCATAACCTGCGGGAATATACAACCAATAAACACCGTCGTGTAGACGACTATGCGTTTGGATTCAGCGCCGGAATGGTGATGCAAATTGAACCGATTGACTGTATAATAAGCAAACTAAAAAGCGAACGTATCTACGACGAAGTGATTTATACTTCGCCCGATGGTGAAAAATTCGACCAGAAAATGGCTAACCGCATGTCGATGTCCGAAAACCTAATCATTCTGTGCGGGCATTACAAAGGTATCGATCATCGTGTGCGTGAACATTTGATTACTAAAGAAATATCGGTAGGCGATTTTGTGCTGACGGGTGGCGAACTTCCGGCGGCTATCATGACCGATGCCATTGTTCGCCTTATTCCCGGAGCCATTGGCGATGAGCAATCGGCGCTGTCCGACTCGTTTCAGGACAACCTGCTTGCGCCTCCGGTTTATACCCGTCCGGCAGAGTACAAAGGTTGGAAAGTGCCGGACATACTCCTTTCGGGGCATCAGGCCAAAGTAGACGAGTGGAATCACCAACAGTCGGTGGAGCGAACCAAGCGATTGAGACCGGATTTACTGGAAGAATAAATCCTTTTGACAGTTGAATTATTGAAAACGCAAATTCCGGAGATACTGCCGGATGCACCGTGGACGTAATTGGCAGTACCGTATTTGCAACTGAATGCACCGTATTCACAACTGTACGTACCGTTTTCACAACTGGATACACCGTGGAAGCAAAAGTATGTAGCGTGGGAGCAACTGAATGTACCGTTTTCACAACTGGAGGCACCGTGGAAGCAAATGACAGCACCGTGGAAGTTATTTACGATACAGGATTTGTAACTCCAACAGGATCAAAACAGGATTAATTGCAACTATCAAAATAAGAATATAAAACGTAGATGAAGCTCGAAATAGTTTATTTAGTAATTATCAATTTACTTAGCGGGCTTGTTTTTAGTATTGACAAAAATGCAGCAAGAAAGAGTCGAAGACGAATTCCCGAACGAACCTTGCATTTGCTGGAAGCTCTGGGAGGCGTGTTTGCCACTGTTTTGCTGATGTATACATTGCGCCATAAAAACCGTAAACTCAGTTATTGGGTGTGGACGTGGCTGGTATTGATTGCGTGGATAATCTTAATTTCCCGCATATATTCTATATTGTAAAATAATTTATTTTCTGGATATGACAAAAATTAAAGTAGGCGTAATAGGTGGTGCAGGCTATACTGCCGGTGAATTATTGCGCATTTTGATTAACCACCCCAACGTGGAAATTGTGTTTGTAAACAGTAGCAGCAATGCCGGTAACCCCATTGCCGACGTTCACAGCGGCTTGATTGGTGAAACCGATTTGGTATTTACGTCTGAATTACCATTTGGGTCGGTAGATGCGTTGTTTCTTTGCTCAGCTCATGGCGACAGCAAAAAGTTTATGGACAGCAACGAAGTTCCTGCTTCTGTAAAAATTATCGATCTGTCGACCGATTATCGTGCTAAAAGTCCGAACCACGATTTTGTGTACGGACTGCCCGAACTCAATCGCGACGAAATCCGTACCGCTTCACGCGTTGCAAATCCGGGTTGTTTTGCCACCGCCATTCAGCTGGCTTTATTCCCGTTGGCTGCCGCCGGGTTGCTCACCGACGAAATTCACGTGAATGCCATTACCGGTTCAACCGGTGCCGGCGTAAAGCCTTCGGATACATCGCACTTCAGCTGGCGAAATAATAATATCTCCATTTACAAAGCTTTTGATCATCAACATTTGGGGGAAATCGGACAATCGCTCCGTCAGTTGCAAGCCGGTTTCAAGAAGTCGTTGAACTTTATTCCCGTTCGTGGAAATTTTGCGCGGGGGATTTATGCAACTACTTACACAACCTGTGCGTTGACTCTTGACGAAGCTAAGAAGCTTTACAACGATTTCTACAAAGATGCGGCATTTACGTTCGTAGTAAATAAAAATCCGGATATGAAACAGGTTGTGAACACCAACAAAGGCATTGTTTACCTCGAAAAACACGGCGACAAACTGCTGATTGTATCCATGATTGACAATTTATTGAAAGGTGCATCCGGCCAGGCTGTTCAAAACATGAATTTGATGTTTGGTTTGGACGAAAAAACGGGATTAGGGTTGAAAGCTATCGGGTTTTAATCCTCAAAATATGAATTTGCACAAACGGAGTGACCCAAAAGATCACTCCGTTTGTATTTTCAGGGTATTTATCTTCTTAATATTTGTAAAATTGGCTCATTTTTCGGACAATTTCAGGATAAAAACATAAAAGTATGTTATAAAACATACTTTTATTGAAAATATTTCAGAAAACTCTTGCAAGTGTCCAAAATACGCTTTATCTTTGCATCGTGATTTTTTCATAGTATTAGATTTAAGGTTAACAAAGATTGGTAGTAAGGCGTTACTACCTTTCGCGTTTTTAAGGGGGTACATAATTGAGTTTCAATTATTACCTTTTTTTATTTCTGCAAGTATCAACCCCAAAATAAAAAACGAGTTCCGAAGCAATTTCGAAACCCGTTTTCTCATTTATATAGTCTGCGTTACCTTTCCAATACAATTTTTCGTACCTGCTTTCGGTTACCATCAGTGACACAAACCATGTAAAGTCCGTTTGGTAGCGAATTGCCATTTGTAGATTTCGCATTCCAACAAAAACTTACATCACCGGAGGTGTGTGCATTCGAACTGAAAACCCGTTGTCCTAACGCATTCAATATATTTACTCCAGAATTAGTCGTTGCTGCCTCATAGCTTATGCGAACAGATTGTGCAAAAGGATTTGGGTAAGCTGATAGCTGTAAATCATTCGCATTCAGCTCAGCAACAGTTGTGGCTCCATTTATCACTTTAGTCAGCTTATATACTTCACTTCCCGCCAACAAGAAACCTCCCAATCCGAAATCTTCGAAATCGGGCATTTTGTCGTACGAAAGCGGCTGGCCATCTGCGGGTTTACTACCGGCCGACTGCACCCAACCGAGTGAACCATTTACATGCAGAGCATCAGCAATAAGGCCATTCCAGGCTTTTACAACAATCGGATAATAGGTTGCCGAGTCCAACAGGTTGTGATTAATCCCCCAGGCCAGTCCGTAGGTAAAAAACACGGTCCCCGATGTTTCCTTTCCACCATAATCATTCGCATCGCCCAGATTACAATTCCAGAAACCATCCGTACGTTGAATTCGCTTCAGTTTCCCTGCCATTTGTTTGAATACAGACACATATTCGTCGCGATGAGGCGCAATAGCCGGCAGCACGTCGAGCGTCCGTGTAAGAGCCGCAAACACCCACCCATTCCCACGAGACCAATACACAGGCAAACCGTTCGGGCTTTTGGTTGGTGGAAGGTACACACTATCGCGATACCAAAGCGAATCGGCAGCATTGTACAGCCCTACTCCTTTTGCCTGACTTTTAGTATAATTGTACAGATTGTACATTTTCTCATAATACTTATTGTCACTCTTCACGTTTCCAAACTTTGCAAACACCGGCATTGCCATGTGCATGGCGTCAATCCACCACCAATCGTTTACTTTGGTAGAATTTACCATTGCATCAATGCTGATTTGCGCAGTGGCAATTCGTTCGGTTTTGGTCGGATCGAGCTGATAGAGCTCCAGGAATGTTTGAAAACAGCATTGGTTATCGGCAACTCGGGTGGCAACGGTTCCTGTATAGGTTGGTTGCCATTTATGAAACGTTCCCCAATCAACAGCATACTTCAGCAATGTGGCATCTTGTGTGAGATAATAGAGTTGCATAAGACCTTCGTAATATGTGCCACGAGTCCACAAATTACTTGGACGACTTTTATTCGTTACAATCACCGCAGTAGGATCGGGCCACTTCGTCATGAAATAGGTATTTGCCAGTTTCATTTGTGTCAGAACCTGAATCTTTGAAGGAAGTGACTGAGCATTTACAGCTAAAACACCCACTATGAATGCAAATAAAAGTATTGATTTTCTCATTTAGGTAGATGATAAAAGGTAATTAAAGAAGTTACGCGTTGCAACTAACAACTTGCAACGCGTAACAAAGGTAATTATAAATTCAATTATTTGATGAACTTCAACACATTAGCATTATCTGTACGCACCAAATAAACACCCTTAGGCAATGTTTCAGTATGAATGGTTTTTCCGTTAGCTGATCTCACCTTTACTCCGGAGGTATTATAAATTACAACTGATTTCTGATTGGGGTTATAAATTACATTGTTATTATAATAAATCGAATTTTGATCGGTCATATTATTTAAACTTGTAACCGTATAGTTGTATTTTGCAGCTGGATTCAACAAATATGCAGCTGCATTTTTCAGTACGTTTATTGCGTTACTATTGAAATACATGTAGTTATTACTTTCCATGCTAAGGCCAACCATTAAGAATTTAGCACTCAAATTGTCTTGTATTTCATGAGCCTGAATACCAGTAATACCATCCGCAGTTGCTATTGTGTGTGATGTGAAACCAGATAATGTTGCCAAATCAGCAGCCCATTGCGTACCATTGACATTTGTGACAGGCAAATTATCGTAATATGACAATGTAGTTCCTGTAAAATTCACATTACTGAAAATAGGATGTGACTGTAGTGACGTTGCAACATCGGCACTACCAAGCCCTGCCGCCGAACTTAATGGTGTGGCAGTAGACCAGCTCCATCTTCCTGAATTGTAGAAGAATGCTTTTAAGTTTAGTATCGGTTTTACTCCTACCATCGCTTTTGTGGCAATTCCGGTAGCATTTGTCCCACTCACATTGGCATGCAACACAATTAAATCATAATTTGAATAAAATGCTGCTATATCAGTCGGAGCAGTTGATGCTGCTGTCAGGAAGCTTACATAATAATCACTAAATGCTGAAAGTAAAAGATTATCATAAGATTCAGCTTTGCCATTTAGAGTAAGCATTCCAATATTTTTCTTGGTAGAGATTGCCGGGGTAATAGTATACACTTTAGTGCTTAAATCTTGAGCTGTAACGGTAATTGTTTGTGTGTTGTTTGCAAGAAAATCGTAGTTATTTCCAGATGTGAAATTCGCCGAACATGTAGTACCACTTAATGTAAATGCCACAGGCCAATTGCCTAATGAACCCGTAAAACTTGGAAATTCACAAGTAATTGCTCCTGTTGCTTCATTGATGGTTGCCGTTCTGCCATTTACAGTCAAAGAAGTAATTGATTTATCTGTATCAACTGTAGATTTGGCTGTGATAGTAGCTGTATAATTGTTTGTAGTTGTGCCATCTGTTACAGCATATACAATTGGTCCAGTTGTAAAATTCTGAGCACCAGTTGGAGTGTAACCAGTTGCTGAACTTATTGTAACTTCAGGAGTTACAGCACTTATATCAGTACCCCAAGGCATTTGCAAGACGATAGTTTTAGCTGTTTGATCAATAACAGCGGGTGTTCCATTAATTTTAAAAGCCGATATAGTTGGAGTTTTGGCTGCGTACGAGAAGGAGAAAAACGATGTCCAGGCACTATTGCTATTTAAACCTTGTACAATAATTTTCACAGGAGCTTCCGAATTTACATTAACAACGTAATCGACGCAGGCACCTGTTCCGGCAAGTGTTGTTGATACTCCATCGTTAATGGTATATGTCAAACCACGCCCGGTTGCTATATTCGCAGAAATAGTCATTTTATCACATTTAGCTAAGTAAAATGCAATTGTACGACCTGTTTTAATATCAAAAGTAGCTGTTGCAGTTCCGCATTTTCCAGAGGTTCCACTAGCGCCATAGTTTACTACAGTAATCCATCTGTCAGTCTGAGCTTTGTTTTTTTCAGCGGTTAAAGCGGCATAATCAAGCGTGTATGTACCACCAACTGAGGTCAGATCAAAGTTGATTTCAGCTTTTGCCGGAGACGTGAAAAAAGACAAAAGCATAACTAATCCTAAAAGTGTAATTTTTTTCATGATAGAAAATGATTAGAAGTTATATAAAATAAGGTTACATGAACAAATTCTTTGTTCATGTGTCAAAGATAGGTGGAAAGGAAACTCTAAAAAATAAACGTTTTGACTGTTACTATCTTGTTTTTGATATAAATGCTGAAGCACACAAATAAACCTAATTGATTGCGAATCAACTAAGGTATTAATACCAAATTAAAGAAAGAAGATACAGGGAAAATAGTCTTGCTTGAGAAGATGTGTAATAAAATTTACCACATTCGCTCAAGCCGGGATGCATCGAGCCTGAGCAGAATAAACAATAAAATGGTGAAACCCCAAAGTGAAGAGCCTCCATAACTGAAAAATGGAAGTGGGATACCAATAACGGGCATAATACCAAGCACCATTCCCACATTGATAGTCAGGTGGAAGAAGAAGATACTTGCTACGCAATACGCGAACACTCGATTGAATGTTTCACGTTGACGCTCTGCTATTTTAAGCAATCTCATTAAAAACAGCCAATACAGAGCCAAAACAAGGGTTGAACCCCAAAAGCCGTGCTCTTCGCCAACCGTACAGAAAATAAAATCGGTATCTTGCTCAGGTACATATTTTAGTTTGGTTTGGGTTCCATTCAGGAAACCTTTTCCCCAAAAACCACCCGAACCAATAGCAATTTTCGATTGATTTACATTGTATCCGGCACCTGTTGGATCATCTTCCATATTGAGCAACACTTTGATACGAACCTGTTGATGAGGCTGCAAAACCTTTTCAAAAAGATAGTCTGCCGAAAAGCAAAACAAGACAGACCCTATTGAGAATAAAATCAAGAACCAGTATTTTCTATAACGATTAAGAAGTTCTACAAAAATCCAATAAATACAAGATGCCACAATCGAAAAGATGGAAATATAGTTGTAATTGACACGAAACCATATGTTTATAACATACGAAATGGCTGCAACCACAACGCTCCCCAGCAAAAGGATGATTGCTTCTTTCTGATTCCGGCCAAAGAAAATAGCATAAAAAACCTGAACAAGCAAGATTATGAGCATGGCAGCAATAAACCCAAGTGTACCTCTATCAACCTGAATGGGTATGTTGCTAAACCGTATTACAATAACAAAAAGTACAATTGCAAACGTGCCCAAGAGGAGTACAATTCCATTCATCCCCTCACGATAGAACATCAATAGGAAAGCTAAAAACACAAGTGCTGAACCTGTTTCGTGCTGAAGTATGATCAGGCCAATTGGGAGCAGAATAAACATACCCAACGGAAGCAAATCTTTCCATGTTTTGAGTTTGTAGTTATACGAGCTCATAAACTTTGAGAGTGCCAATGCAGTTGCTATTTTAGCTAATTCGGCCGGTTGAAAGCGCACAGGCCCAAATACCAGCCACGAACGGGAACCCTTAATATCCGGTGCAATTGAATTGGGTGCAACAATGGTAAATATCAACAGTATTATGGCAAATGCATATATAAAATAAGCAAAAAAGTCGTACATACGGGAGTCGACCAATAACAGCATACCACCAATGGCAAATGCTGTCATTATCCAAATAAACTGAGATCCTGCACGCTGACTAAAGTCAAAAATGCTCGACTGATCAAAATTATAGCTGGCGCCATAGATGCTAATCCAACCCATAAGAACCAAAGCAACATAAAATGCCACTGTAGTCCAGTCTAATGCATATTTAATACTAACGTTCTTGGACATATGCGTTTGTAACTGTATTTTTTGTTCGTTCAAGCAATTCAGGTCGCTTTATTTTGCCAGTGAGATATTGTTCCGCCAGTAAACTAAAGATAGGTGCAGCAAACATAGAGCCGAATCCAGCGTTTTCAACAACAACGGCTATTGCAATTTTTGGATGCACACGCGGAGCAAAACCAACAAAAATAGAGTGAGGTTTGCCATGACTATTATCTGCCGTGCCAGTTTTTCCGCACATGTCAATGCCCGGAATTTTGGATGCAACAGCTGTTCCCGAATCAAACACACGCCACATTGCCTCAAATACGATAGGGAAATATTTTTTATCAACTTTACAATAGTGAATTTTCTTCCGCAATGAGTCACAACGATTCAAATGTGGACTAATATAATAACCCTCGTTGGCAATAGCGCACATCAAATTAGCCATTTGGAGTGGAGTAGATAACACTTCGCCCTGCCCGATAGCATTCGAACGAATAGTTATAGCCCGCCAGCCTGTTTCCCCTCTGTATAACTTATTATAGTATTTTTGAGTTGGAATATATCCACGCGATTGCTCATATATATCGCTGTCGGTAAACTTTTCGCCTAATCCAAAACTTTTCATTCTGTCGGCCCATTCATCATAGCGGGTTCTAAAATTAATATTTCGTGAACCATATCCATCTTTTTCAATTGTTGCTCTAAATGCATTCCAGAAATACGGATTACAACTTTCCTCTACGGCACTCAGCAAACTTACAGGAGATCCATGGGAGTGAGTACAACGAATGGGTGACGAATTCTTTCCGTTACATTGAAAGTATGTATGCTCATTTATCCCCCCCATTTGTTGACACACCAAAGCCTCTGCAGTTTTAAAAGAAGATCCCGGAGGATAAAGTGCCTGAGTAGCACGATTCATGAGCGGCTTAGTAGGGTCGTGAAGCAATGCGTTATAATTCTTTGACCGTTGTCGACCCACTAAAATTGCCGGATTAAAAGAAGGGTTCGAAACCATGGCAAGTATCTCACCTGTAGTCGGTTCAATTGCAACAACACTTCCCATTTTTCCTTTTAAAAGCTCTTCGGCCAAAAGTTGAAGTTGAATATCGAGCGTCAAAGTCAGATTTTTACCGGCTTTGGGTGCAATGTCTTTTTTCCCATTCTCAAACTTGCCTTTTATGCGACCTTTTGCGTCGCGCAACAGAATTTCAACTCCTTTTTCACCCCGCAGCGACTCTTCGTAGGTATATTCTATCCCATCTCTTCCGGCATAATCTCCGCGGTTATAATAATCATCATTATCGATTTTACGCTGCGATACTTCACCAATACTTCCCAAAACGTGTGCTCCAATCGGATAGGCATATTCACGCAATGTTCTGTTCTGGATGTAAAATCCCGGGAATTTATACATCGATTGCTGAATCGTTGCAATATCTTCAATGCTCAACTGACTCATAAAAAGTTGTGGGGTGTAAGTTGAGTATCCGGGGTTCTTTCTGCGGTCTTTTACATCTTCTATTCGTTGTATAAACTCAGCTTTATCAATATTCAGTGCTTTACAAAATGCGAGTGTATCAAGGCCTCGTATTTCGCGCATTATCAAAGCAATGTCGTAGGCTGGTTTATTATATACAAGAAGCGTGTGTTTGCGGTCATAAATAAGACCACGCGGAGGGAATTGTGTCTTTTTCAGAAAAGCATTACTATCAGCACCCTCTTTGTATCGCGTATCTATAATCTGGATAGTAAACAATCGCAAAATATACAAAACAATAACAGCTGACATGATTATGGCAATCACTGTTCTTCTGCCTTGAAGCGTATCGTTAATCATCGTCTATTTTTTATTTAGCGATTGAATTCCTAAAACGAGTAATACTGTAACAAACGAGCTAAGTACAATCTTTGCAAGGAGCAACCAAAAATGATAGAATGAAAATGCTTCGAGTAAGAACAGCGTAGCATGATGAACAAATATCAGCAGTACTACATATTTTACGTAAGCGCTCACGCCAAAAGTATGGAACGAAGGGGTTGGATTATTACCTTCTTCAATGGCGGTAAACAACTTGATAGTTCCGTTACGTAAAAATGCCACCATCACAGCAGCAAAGGCATGCATCCCCATGGTATTTGAAAAAGCATCTATTGTAAGTCCGAGTGCAAAAGCAAGAACAAGAGCAAACCAACGGGGAGTTTGTACGGGTAAAGCCAATATAAACAAAATATATACATACGGATTTATATATCCCAAAAACTGGATATTATTCAGCACCAGCACTTGAAAAAGTACCAGTAGTATGAAACGAAATATATTTTGAAGTACTATGGGCATCTCTTAAATTTGCTATTTGGATATTTACAATTTACCATTCCCATTTTGAGGTCTCTAAATAGTAAATTGCAAATGATATAATTGTCAATTGTTCTGTTCTTCCGACGCTTTTTCAAGGTCTTTTTGTTCTTTATAATTCAAATAGTTGATAACTTTTACATGCGAAAGTGTCCTGAAATTTACTGCCAGTTTCACTTTAATATTGTAGTAAGCATCACTTTCTTTAATTTTAAAATCTTCGATATTACCAACCGGAATTCCCTCAGGGAAAGTACTTGTATAACCACTTGTAATCAATGTATCGCCAAGTGCAAGTTCCACATGGCGAGCAATATCTTTGAGGTTTGCGTATCGATAATCTTCGCCCGACCAATCGAGCGGACCACTATAGTTGCTGCGTTTAAACTTACAGTTTATCTCTATTTTGGGATTCAAAATCGGAATTACAACAGCAAATTTATCGTTGACTGTCTTCACTATCCCAACAACGCCCTCGTCGCTAATTACACCCATATCCGGACGAATGCCATCGCGCGTACCCTTATTCAACGTAATATAGTTTTGTAACTTGTTGGTGGAGCTATTGATAACTTTTGCAGAGATAAACTGATATTCCATTTCGGGAGGAATGCGGAAATGGATAGAATCTTTGGTTCGTGGTTCCAGTGTCGACAACTTGTTTTCCAAGTTGATAATCTGGTTTTTAAGTGCAGTATTTTCTTCGGATAGGTTATCGTTTGCAGCGCGGAGTTTAAAAAATTCCACCACAGAATTGCTCCATTCATACATGCCCGAAACGGCAGAATTACTCGATGAGAGAAAGATGCTTTTTTGATATTCCTGGTTTTTTACAATCATGGTGAATGAGATTACTTCCAGAAACAGAAATAAAAACACAACACTATACTGAATCAAAAAATTGATAAGATTCTTCATGATTGCCGAAACTGCAGAAAGAAAAAATGAATGTTTTTAGAACAAAAATTTTCGATAAGTACACAATTATCCTGTTGTACTTACCGAAAATTCAATTTTGTTTTATCGAATCAGGAACGAGAATTTGTCTACGTTTTTCAACGCGATACCAGTTCCACGCGCTACTGCGCGCAATGGATCGTCTGCAATATGGAATTGAATGTTCAACTTGTCGGTCAAACGTTTATCCAATCCGCGAAGCAATGCTCCACCACCGGCTAAGTAAATACCACGTTGAACAATATCGGCATACAATTCAGGAGGCGTTTGTTCCAATGCACTCAGGATAGCAGCTTCAATTTTCGAAATTGATTTTTCCAAACAGTGAGCAATTTCCTGATACGAAACCGGAACTTGCATAGGTAGAGCCGTCATACGGTTTGGACCGTGAACGATATAATCTTCGGGCGCATCTTCCAAATCAGTCAATGCTGCTCCAACGTTTATTTTGATAAGCTCCGCTGTACGTTCACCCACTTTAATGTTGTGCATACGTCCCATGTATTCAACAATGTCCAACGTAAGGTCGTCGCCTGCAATACGAATCGATTTGTTCGAAACGATACCACCCAACGAGATAACCGCGATTTCGGTAGTACCACCACCTATATCCACAATCATACAACCGTTAGGAGCTTCCACATCGATACCAATACCGATTGCTGCTGCCATTGGTTCATAAATCATATACACTTCACGACCACCGGCATGTTCACTCGAGTCACGTACCGCACGAATTTCCACCTCGGTACTTCCCGAAGGAATACAAACCACCATTTTAAGCGTTGGTGAAAAAAGATGATTCTTTGTTGGAATCATTTTAATCATACCACGAATCATTAACTCTGCAGCGTAGAAATCGGCAATTACCCCATCGCGCAACGGGCGAACAGTGCGAATACCTTCGTTTTCTTTTCCCTGCATTTGGCGTGCACGCTCCCCGATAGCTATCAATTTATCGGTACGTTTGTCCAAGGCTACTACTGACGGTTCATCAACAACAATTTTATCGTTGTGAATGATAATCGTATTGGCTGTTCCTAAGTCAATAGCGATTTCCTGTGTAAATGAAAATAATCCCATATTTTAGTGTCTAAATGTCAACCACCCTGGTGAGCAGCCGATATATTTTTTCGTTTTAATGTTTAAAATGACGGAATCCGGTGGTTACCATAGCCAATCCGTTTTCGTTACAGTTTTCAATTGAAAGCTTATCGTTAATTGATCCTCCGGGTTGAATAACCGCTGTAATCCCTGCCTCTGATGCAATTTGTACGCAATCAGGGAATGGGAAAAATGCATCCGAAGCCATAACCGCTCCTTTCAAATCAAATTTAAATGCCTCAGCTTTATCAATCGCCTGATTCAATGCATCTACGCGCGAAGTCTGACCTACACCGCTTGAACACATTTGCTTGTTCTTAGCAAACACAATGGCATTCGATTTTGTATGTTTTACAATTTTATTTGCAAACAACAAATCTTCAATTTCTTCGTCGGTTGGTGCTTTTTCAGTTACAACTTTCAAATGATCAGCTGTTTCAGTATGTGAATCTTTATCCTGAACCAACACACCGTTTAAAATAGAACGGAATTGTTGCGTTTTCGCTTTCGCCTCTTTTATAATCAGGATAATGCGATTTTTCTTTTGTCCCAGAATTTCAAGGGCTTCAAGGTCATAATCTGGTGCAATAACCACTTCGAAGAAGATTTTGTTCATTTCTTCAGCCGTAGCTTTGTCTATTATGGCGTTGGTAATCAACACACCACCAAATGCTGAAACCGGATCACCGGCCAAAGCGTCTTGCCATGCATCAACTAATACCGGGCGCGAAGCAATACCACAAGCGTTGTTATGCTTCAAAATAGCAAATGTAATATCTTCAAAGTCGTTAATCAAATTAACGGCTGCGTCTATGTCAAGCAAGTTGTTATACGAAATTTCTTTTCCCTGCAATTGTTCGAACATATCGTCGAATTTGCCAAAGAAAACACCGCGTTGGTGAGGGTTTTCGCCGTAGCGAAGCACTTTTGAACTGTTTTCGCTGTAACGGAAAGCTGATTCTTCCTGACCGTCAAAGTAGTTGAAAATAGCTGAATCGTAATGCGAAGAAACTGCAAAAGCTTCTTTGGCGAACCAACGACGTTCTTCCAACGATGTAACAGCGCCATTAGCCGAAATAATATCGAACAAAGGTTCGTATTGGTCTTGCGAAGCAACAATAACAACATCATTGTAGTTTTTGGCTGCTGCGCGAATCAGCGAAATACCGCCGATATCAATTTTTTCGATAGTTGTTGGTTCGTCGGCTCCGGCAGCCACGGTGGCTTCGAAAGGATATAAATCAACAATAACTAAGTCTATTTCAGGGATTTCGTATTCAGCAATCTGAGCTTTGTCAAGTTCTAAATCGCGACGATTTAAAATACCACCAAAAACTTTTGGATGAAGCGTTTTTACTCTACCGCCCAAAATGGAAGGATAACCGGTCAAATCTTCAACAGCACGACAAGGAATATCAAGTGATTCAATAAAGGATTGTGTTCCGCCGGTAGAGATAAATTCAACTCCTTCGGCATGTAATTTTTTGATAATGATGTCAAGTTTATCTTTATGATAAACAGATACTAAGGCTCTTTTGATTTGCTTTTTTTCCATTTTACGTTTTTCGTTTATTTATGGGATGCAAAATTACAAAAAAAACTTGTTTTATCGACACAAAAAACACATTGATTTTCAGGCGATATTAAATTTAATAAGTTGATACAGAAATAGACAAAAATAGTTACAGCAAGCCGTTTTAGAATAAAAATTCAAATACAAATCAAATCTATTCAATTGCTTCCTTTACAAGCTTAAATGCTTTTTCCAATTTCAGCATTTCGGCGGACATAAACTGATAGAATTCCATCCACTGAATACGCCGATGCAGGTCAATTCCTGTTTTTTGAGTATAAATTCGGCAAACTTCTGTGCCACACTCGCGAATATAGGCAAAATCCCAAATCAATCCTTCTGGAAATTGTTTTTCCATAATGGTTTTGTATTGCTCAAATTGCTCGTATTTTTCCAGTCGTGCTTTGGCATCGTGCAGATTTATTTCCAAAATTACAAATGCACCATCCCGGGTTGCATCGAATTTCATCTCCACCCCTTTCATCTTGGTATTGTACAACATAAACTTGCTCTTTCGCCTTTTCAATGCAGGAATATGGCTGCAATAGGTTCCAAATCCTTCCCAAAACTCCTTCTTTAATTGCTTTAATTCTTCTTTGCTGTACATATTTTCTTATTCTACTTTCCCAACGTTTCAAACTTTGGGAAAGAAATATTCTTTTATTTCACAATTCTATATAAATTCCCCGGCAAACACTTCACAACACCTCTAAATTCCATTTCGAGTAATAAGGACGAAATTTTACTGATTGGTTTCTCCAAAAGAATAGCAAGTTCATTTAGTTGGTAGCCATCTAAATTTTGCCTTAAGGCCGTTACAATTGCTTGTTCTTCATCAGAAAGGTCCGGGAACAATGCCATTTGAACAGACTGGTTTGAAGTTGAATTTTGATTTTCCCAATTCATAAACTTCAGAATATCAACAGCCGATTCTATCAGCGATGCTTTATTATTCTTAATCAATGCATTACACCCAGCCGACCATTCATCCGTTACGCGTCCCGGGAACGCAAAAACATCCCTGTTATAATCATTTGCTACTTCGGCCGTAATAAGTGCCCCGCCACGCACAGCCGATTCAACCACAACCGTGGCATCGCAAAGTCCGGCAATTATCCTGTTTCGTTGCACAAAGTTTGGTCTATCGGGATTCGTCAGACTAAGATATTCGGTGAGCAACGCTCCATTCTCAATCATTTTTACGGCCGTGGGTCTGTGTGCAGCAGGGTAAATCCGGTCCAGCCCATGTCCCACAACACCAATTGTAGCCAATCCGGCATCAAGTGCTGCTTTGTGGGCACAAATATCAACGCCATAGGCCAATCCACTCACAATAACCGCATTTGGTTGCGCCACGGCTAAATCAGCAATTAGTTTTCTGCAATTTTCCTTCCCTGTTTCTGTAGCATTACGCGTTCCGACAATTCCAATAAATTTACCACTATTCACATCGCAATTTCCTTTTGAATAGAGCATTATAGGAGAATCCGGACATTCCTTCAGACGATAGGGATAGTCGCGATCGGTAAAATAGCTTGTCTGAATTTTATTTTTTACAATAAATTCTATTTCCTGTTCTGCTCGTTTAAGAACATCTTGGGCAACAATTTCCGCTGAAAGCACATCGCCGATACCCGGAATTTTAGCCAGGTTCTTTTGCTTTTCTCTGAAAACTCCTTCGGCACTCCCAATATACGCAATCAGGTTCTTAGCCAAATTGTTACCAATTCCTTTAATCAGGGTAATGCCAATTTTATATTTCAGGGTTTCGTCGCTCATAGCGCACTTCCAAAGTTAAAGATTATACCTTGTTTATTTTAACTGACTTGAAAACGACTTTGGAGTTAATTTCAGCAAGGCCATTGCTCCCCAGCCAAGTAATGCACCCAAAATATCGCTCAACCAATCAGTCCATTCGGCAGTTCGTGGCGCAAAATAGATAGGTTGCAAAATTTCAACTGCACCACCCAGAAAAATGGGAAGAATTAAGCATACTAAAACAAATGCCCATTTACTAGTATTGCTTATTTTAGCGTATTTTCTGAAATCATACATCAAAACACAAGTTAATCCGGCATACAGAAGCAAATGGACGAGTTTGTCTTCGTAATTGAAAGAAGGAACTTTATCAAAAGTAGTTGGCGGGGCAAACGACAAATATAAAATTACGAGTGCAATTGTTATAGACTCCCAGTATCGAAGAAGAATTTTTATAAATTTCATGTCAGGTTGATATTGAATAAAATAAGTAATTATGCCGGCAAAAACAAAAATCACGTCAATTTAAAGAAAACTAAAGCGGAATAATTATCTTTGCAAAGATAAAAGTTTACATTTAGAAATCAGAAGTTCACCCATAAAATTATCAACTTATGAAAAAAATAATCCTTTTTGCGTTATTAGGCATTCTATTAGTCTCATGTTCAACCGTTTTACTTACCGGTCGTAAACAATTGTTATTAGTCTCCGACTCTGAAGTATTAACATCCAGTTTTCAAAGTTACAAGCAGTTCATTGACTCTGTCCCTGCTTCGACCAATAAAACTCAAACTGCATTGGTGAAAAAAGTTGGAAAGAATATTTCCACAGTTGTTGAAGCGTATCTGAACGCAAACGGCATGTCAGCAGAAGTAGCTAATTTTGCGTGGGAATTTAATCTGGTAAAAGACACCTCGGTAAATGCATTTTGTATGCCGGGCGGAAAAGTAGTTGTTTTTGAAGGCATTCTGCCTATCACTAAAAATGAAGTTGGACTAGCGGTGGTTTTAGGTCACGAAATTGCTCACGCAGTAGCCAAACACAGCAACGAGCGTATGAGCCAACAAATGGTACTTCAATACGGCGCTTCAATCACCGATGCGCTCCTAACAGATAAACCTGCCACTACTCGTGCCACAATTAACACAATCTACGGAATTGGAGCTCAATATGGTGTTATGTTGCCTTATTCACGCAAGCATGAATATGAGGCTGATCAACTAGGCTTGATATTCCTGGCTATGGCTGGTTATGATCCGAACGAAGCCATTACATTTTGGGAACGTATGGCGGCAAACTCAAAAGGTGCACCTATGGAATTTATGAGTACACACCCTTCGGATGCAAATCGTATTGCCAAACTGAAAGAATTGCTGCCGGAAGCGTTGAAGTATTACAAAAAGTAAGCGGTTTTGAAAAATACATAACAGAGGCTGACTCCACAATAATATGGAGTCAGCCTCTGTCATTTGATAGCTTTATTGTGATGAAAAACTATTTCAATCTCGACAAAGAGGCTAATTATCTTATTAATGAATCGCTTTTAGAATAAAATGACCAAAAAACAATTCATTTTATTCAAGCTTGAATTATCTCCTGCATTATGGCTATTTTTGTTCAGGTGAAGTCGAAAACAAAGCTTTGCCGAGAATAAGAATCAATTACTTATGCTGAAAAACTAAAACAATGAAAACAATCAGAGCTACCATATTGGCATTAATACTTAGCAATTTTAACTTTATAGCGGCGCAGTATAGTCATTTCGATGCCTCACTTGGACTTCAACATGGCGATATTACTACTGCTGATATTGATAATGATGGCGACCTCGATATTATTGTCAGTGGAGTGAATACCGAAAGTGGAGTTCAGGTACCCAAAAGTTACATTTACATGAATAACGGTGGGGCTTACGAACTTCAGGGAACTACAGCCGGAGCAAAAAGCTATCAGAATCCTATTTTTGAACCGGATGTTGCTGACCCATCTGTAATTCGTGCTGGCGATGGGTGGTTCTATGCCTATGGAACTGAAAATACATGGACCGATGGCGTTCATCATCTAGTGCCGGTTATCAAATCCAAAAATCTTGTTCAGTGGCAATTTGTAAAAGATGCATTCACAACCCGGCCAAGTTGGAGAACCGACGGTGGCATTTGGGCTCCGGATGTTACGTATATGAATGGGAGATATTATATGTTTTACAGTATTTCTACCTGGGGCGACAGCAATCCTGGTATTGGATTGGCTATCTCTAACTATCCCGCAGGGCCGTTTATCGATCAGGGCAAAGTATTCGACTCGTCAACAATAGGAGTATCAAACAGCATTGATCCAAGTTTTTTTCAAACGGGAACAGGCGATTCTATAAAATCATATCTATTCTGGGGTAGTTTCAGTGGCATTTATGGCATTGAGTTATCTACCAATTTTAAAACTACAGTAGGCAGTAAATTCAAAATAGCAGGCAATGCATTTGAAGCTTCTTATATTCGCGAAAAAGACGGAAAGTTCTATTTCTTTGGGTCATTAGGCAGCTGTTGCGATGGAGCAAATAGCCAATACCATGTAAATGTGGCTGTAGCAACCAACTTTAAAGGTCCATACTATGACAAAAATGGAAATACGATTATTAACGATGGACAAGTAGGATCAGCTTTTCTTACAGGGAATCAAAGTAGTGGCTGGGTGGGGCCGGGACATAATTCTAAAATCGTTACCGATGATGCCGGAGTTGATTATTTTCTGTATCACGCCATTGATGTTGCAAAACCAACTTTGCCGGGCGGTGCTACCCGACGCCCTTTGCTCATGGATAAAATGACATGGATAAACGGTTGGCCCGAAATTGCCGGAGGAGTACCAAGTAAAGGCCTTCGTACAAGTCCAACTATCAATAACTGATTTGTTCCTCTAACTGAAAATCGATGAAAAAACACAGCTTTCTTGCAACATTTTGTTTGCTCTGCACAATGGCGAACGCACAATTTTCAACACACAATACCAATACTGTATCAGCCGAAATCAATGCTGTGGGTGATGTCAATATTGTTTTAAAAAATGAACAAGGTGAAATTCAGAAGAAAGCACTTTTGGTCAATAACAATGGAACCTATTCATTGGCAGGAACACCTAATGTTATAATTCCGGGACAATCAGCCGATATCAAACTGGCCGATTTAGACGGTGATGGAAACCTGGATGTAATTTTCAATGGAAGCAGCAATAGCGAATTGGGTCGTGGAATAGCCATGAATGATGGAACAGGGGTATTTACCCGCTCCACTCTCGATGTCACGGGCGCAACCATTTCCTGTGGATTTGCCGATTTCGATAACAATGGTCTGCTGGATTATTATGTTTTTGGAAACGGAGTAGATAATGGAGGTACTATCTTTTTTCAAAACAACGATGGAACTTTCACTAAAGATCAGTCCTCTTTTGCGGCACTGAATCTGGTTGATGCTGATATTACAACCATTGATTTCAACAACGACGGGCATATTGATCTATTTATAAGTGGCTGGGATGATATTGCAAAACAACGATATTCGGCTATTTATATAAATGATGGTTCAGGAAAATTTAGTATCATCGCACAACCAAATCTGATTCAGAAAGGATATGGCTCATCGGTTTGGGGCGATGTAGACGGTGATGGTTGGTTGGATTTATTGCTTAATGGAGATGGTGGCGCAAATGGTGAGGCAAGTTCAGACATTTATCGCTTGTATAAAAACAACAAAGGCGTATTAGAAGTAAAGGCAACGTTCAATGATTACCGCCAACTGAGCGTTGGAGATGGAGCCCGCATGGTGGATTGGGATAACGATGGAAAGCTCGATATCATCCTCACCGGTTGGAGCAACACAAAGGCCAGACAAGCAACCATGCTGTTTACTTGTACTGATGCCACCAATTTTATATTTGCTGAAAACGCACTAAGTAACACCGATTTCCCGGGAGTATCAGAAAGTAGTATTGAAACTGCCGATCTCAACAACGATGGTAGAATTGATTTGCTGATTACCGGATTCAATGGAAACCAGGCTACACAAATTGGAAAATATAACCGCAATATTTGCGGCTTTTACCTGAATCAGTCAGCCACTATCAATGCAAAACCATCTACAATTACAAACCTGACAAGTGTGGTTGCCCAAAATGGAAATCATACAACAGTAACTCTTAGTTGGAATCCGGCTTTTGACGACAAAACAGTCCAAGCTGCACTCACCTACAACCTATCGTTAAAAAATAAAACTACAGGAAAATTTCTCTATAACCCCATGGCAATAATGAGCGGGACCACAAATGGCTGGAGGCGTATTGCGGCCTTAGGCAATGTATTTACAAACCGAAAATGGGTGCTAAACGACCTTCCCGAAGGCACATACGAATGGACAGTGCAGGCTATAGATGCCAACTTCACGGGTGGTGCATTTGCTATTGCTAAATCCTTCAATGTATCCACTACGGGAGTAAAAGAAATTATGTCGGGAGTAAACATTGGCACTTCAGACAAACAACTTATAATCGAAAATAAAACAACGAGTCCGTTGAATGCAACAATTTACAGTGCTTCAGGAACTATTATCAAAGAAATCCGGGATATTGAAAAAGCGTCTGTAGTATTAACCCAGGGAATTTATCTGGTCAAACTAAGTGATGGTTCAAAAGAGATGATTAGAAAAGTTGTGATTTAAGATTGTTCGTTTTCAAAAATCCAGTCCTAAAAGAAATCAATAGACTTACTTTTGGAACTGGATTGTGATCACGCTATTTGTTTTTGATAAAATCTTTAGGCAGGATGCCGAACTGCTTTCGGAAGCATTTAGCAAAATAGGACGATGTATTAAAACCAACCATAAAGCATATTTCGTTTATTCTGGTTTCACCATCAAGCATTAGTTTAACGGCTTTCTTTAGTTTTACCAACCGAATAAAATCATTTGGAGTTAACCCTGATATTCCCTTTACCTTCCGATAAAAATTTGACCGGCTCATTCCTATTTGCGTTGCAAATTCATCTACCTGAAAGTCTACTTTTGTAATGTTAGCCTCAATAATTGAAGTTATTTCCAACAAAAAGGCTTCATCGGCTTTATTTTTTCCAATAGTTCTTATAGGTGTAAGAGGAGATTTGATAAAATTTTCTCTTAGTTTCTCCCTATTCTCCAGTAAATTTAAAACCTGAGCTTCGAGATGTTCAACCGAGAATGGTTTTTCCAAATAGGCATCTGCTCCATGTTCCAAACCCTCTATTTTATATTTGATGTCTGTTCTGGCAGTTAGCAAAATTACCGGAATATGACTATACAAGGTATTTGTTTTCAGCAAATTGCACAGCTCCAACCCATCCATTTCAGGCATTACAATATCGCTTATAATAATATCTGCCGAAAAACTCTCAAGCGCTTTAATGGCTTCGGAACCATTAAAAGTAGTCAATACAGAGTAATCTTCTTTGAAGTAGTTTACCAAAAATCCATTTAAATCCTCATTATCTTCAACAATGAGAATGGATGGCAATTCTGTATTGAAATAAGAAACATGTTGCTTATTTTCCTTTGGTGCAATGTCAGGCATTATAATTTGATTCAGAACCTGCAGGTCGGCCTCAGCCTCAATAGCCATATCCTTAATCATAGGTAAATTCAGCGTAAAGCTGGTAAACTCATTTTCAACGCTTTCCACCTTGATGTTACCTCCGTGTATCTCTACAAGCAGCTTTACCAGAGCGAGGCCAATTCCGGTACCTTGATTTTGTTTCTTATCTGTTTTTATCTGATAAAATGGTTGGAATATCTTATCAGTTTCTGAGCTATTTATTCCATTACCATTGTCAAAGACCTGTATCTGATAATTGTCAGGATTCCCCTCATCAACAACTAACGATAATGTTATTTTATCCTTTGCATGCTTAATTGCATTAGAGAGCAGATTACTCATTATTTTTGTGATACATTCTACATCTGCTTTCACAATTAGTGGCATTTCTGGTAAATTCAGTTCAAAAGTCAACACTTTACTATCTGTCGAATACTTAAAACTTTCGTATATACTTTGTAAAAGTTCATTTATATTTGTCTGCTTAAAATTTACGGTATAACTGTTTTTTTCAGCTTTACGGAAATCAAGCAGTTGATTTACAAGTGACATTAATCTATTTGTATTTCTGTCCATCACAGACAAATACTCGTTTAGTTCTTTGTCAGTGTACTTTTTTAAAATATAGTCCAATGGTGCTTTTATCAAGCTGAGTGGTGTCCTTATTTCATGAGCGATATTGGTGAAAAAATCTATTTTGGCATTATAAAGCTCAATTTCCTTTTCGGCATGTACTCTGTCAAGGTTAAGCTGCTTCTCTCTCTGTTGCTTGCCTTTAAAGCTTTTGACCGTAAAATAGGAACCGCCCACCAAAATAACTACATAAAGAAACAATGCCAATGGACTTGCCCAAAACGGAGGAAGTATATTTATTTTCAACTTCACACCATCGGCGTTCCAAACGCCATCGTTGTTGGAACCTTTTATGTGTAAAGTATACTTACCGGGAGGCAGGTTAGTATAAGAGATTTTATGATCATTGCCTCTATTGTTCCAATCTTTATCAAACCCTTCCAGTTTATAGGCATATTGATTTTTATCAGGAGCACAATAACTCAATGCTACAAACTCCAGATTTATAAACGATTGATTATAATTCAGGGTTATTTCATCGGTGTACGAAATACTTTGCTTTAAAGGTGAATCGTTATCGCCAATGATTACATTTTTATTAAATAGCTGAAGATTGGAAATTACTACAGGCGGAATATACTTGTTTTCGATAAGTCGCTCAGGATAAAAAGCGTTAAACCCATTTATTCCTCCAAAATAGATCTTGCCACTTCGGGTTTTTATGCCCGATTTGAAATTAAACTGATCTCCCTGTAAACCATCTACTTTGGTGAATGTCTTAATTACCTTACTGTCAACATTGAAACGAACCAGACCTTTGTTGGTGCTTAGCCAAAGATAATCATGATCCGACACCACTTTATATACAACGTTATTTGGCAAGCCAGAACTAACGTCGTAGCTCGCAAAACAGTTCTTATCGTATAAATACTGGCACAATCCACCACCTTCTGTTCCCAACCAAAGTCTCTTTTTCTCGTCGATATAAATGGATATTACTTTATTGTGCGAAATTGACTTCGGATTATTCGGATCATTCACATATTGTTTCCATACATTTGACAGTGGGTTGTAACAAAACAAACCTCTACCGTAAGTAGCTACCCATATTAGTCCTAAATGATCCTGAACAATGTCGTAGATGTGTGTATTTAAAGCTACTACCGGAATTCGATCAAAATTATTATTAGCCCGATTATATTTGCATAATCCGGTTATGGTTCCCACCCAAATAGTTCCTGTCAAATCTTTATAGATCGAAAAGACATTATTATCATTAAGCGAATGAATATCATTTGTTGATGTGTAAAAGCTAAATTTGCCGGTTTTAGTATTTAAGATATTTAATCCACCTGCAAATGTTCCAATCCACAAGTTATCACCATCCAGCATCAAACTATGCACGTTATGATACGATAAGCTATTCCTCCCCGGCTGATGATTATAACATTTGAAGCTATTGTTTTTGACATCAAAATAATCCAGACCACCATCTTCTGTGCCTATCCAAAGATTTCCGGAAGCATCTTCACAGAACTGACTGATAGCTTTACCGCTAACGGAGTTTTTATATTCCAAAGGTGAATACAACTCAAATGGATTTGATTTTGGAGATATGTAATTAACTCCACCAAAATAGCTTCCCACCCAAATTCCTCCCTCACGATCTTTATATATGGAATAAATAGCATTATCGCTCAAGGAAGTGGGCACCAGGGTTGACGATTTCATTTCTGTGATTTTTCCGGTCGATTGCTCAAAGAGAATCAAACCATGCTCAGATCCAACAAGATATACGCCTGGTGAATACTCAAAAATGTCCCGAAAATAGTAAATTCGTTCGAGCGATGTTTCCAGTAAGTAGCTCTCACTTTTAGTTGTTATTCTATCAAAAAAGATGAGCCCTTCATTTACAGTACCCAAAATCAGGTTGCCTTGCGAGTCTTCAAGAATTCGCAAAACACTATTACTGTATGATCTGTTTTCATCCGAAAATTTGAAATTTGTAAAATTATTTGTTTTTGGGTTGTAGCGGCTAAGTCCACCCGACAAAGTTCCTACCCAAACAATTCCTTTATTGTCGCAAATAACGCAACTCACAAAATTGGCTGGAATAGAACCTTTATTTCCCTGATTGTGCATGTAGGATGTGAGCCTATTACTTCCCTGTTCAAATTTGAACAAACCCGAAGTTGTTGCAATCCAAAGATTCCCCTTTAAATCTTCTGTGATAGCATTCACAGATTGCGGAGACTCATTTCGGCTCGTCTTTTTATCAAAGTGCTGGAAGTTATTCTGCAGATAACTATATTGATAAATACCTTTCTCGGTTCCCACCCAAAGGGCTTTATTCTTATCCTCATGAAAAGACCTGATAAAATTATTGCCTATAGAGTTTTTGTCTTTCGGGATTGTGTGATAAACGACAAAATTTTGCCCATCAAAACGATTTAACCCATCTTTTGTCCCAAACCACATAAAACCTTTGTTGTCCTGAATAGAACAAAAAACAGAATTCTCCGACAGTCCATTTTCTACTTTATAATGACGGAAGGAAAACGGAGCAGCTTCCGGTTTGACCAACGAGCAAAGAAAAATAGAACAAATTACAAATCGCTTCAACATTTTCAACGTGATTTTTTTGAGTTTATGTATTCAATTTATATTAAGTGTAAAGATAACTGATTTGCGCTGAAATTTTATACAACGAATTAATCATCAAATGCAACGGGTGTACAAAACATGAAAAATATTGGTGTTTTTCGTACGTTTGTTCCATAAATTGATATTAATGTTTCATAGAAAGAAATCTATTGCCATTAGATTTGCAGAACAAAAACTCAAGGTGAGTTTGATAACCTGTTTAATGCAAAATGAAAATGTCAACTAGAATAATTATTCTATTAGCAGTATTGGTTTTCCCATTTAATTTTTCCGGGGCTAAATCAGCACAAAAAAGGGAAGCAATCTACATAGCCGACCCAACCATCTTTTATTACAATAATCTTTACTATTTGTATGGAACCGACGATGGATCACAAACAGAAACGGGGTTTCCGGTTTTAGTATCAAAAGATTTGAAAAGTTGGGAGAAACCCAAACAAAACAAATATAAAGGTTATGCCCTGACAAAAGGTAGCCATACTTTTGGGTCAACAGGCTTTTGGGCTCCGCAAATATTCTCCTACAACAAAAAATTCTTTATGCTATATACAGCTAACGAAAATATAGCTCTAGCAGAAAGCAATTCGCCTTATGGTCAATTTATACAACAAAATGTGACCTCACTCCCAAGCAACACAAAACAAATTGATCCTTATCTCTTTTTCGACGAGGACGGAAAGAAATACCTTTATCACGTCAGACTAGGTGGTGGAAATAAAATATTTGTAGCTGAATTTAAGGACGATTTCTCGGGCATTAAAACCGAAACCCTTAAAGAATGTATCACCGCCGAAGATGGTTGGGAGGATACAAAAAGAGTACCTGCGCCTCCGATTTCGGAGGGACCAACCGTTATAAAACATAATGGAACATATTACTTGTTCTATTCTGCCAACGATTTTAGAAATATCGACTATGCGGTGGGATATGCAACCTCCAAATCTCCAATGGGCCCCTGGAAAAAATCTGGTAACAATCCGATAATAAATAGAGAGTTAATCGGTCGTAACGGTACCGGACACGGAGATTTATTCAAGGACAAAGCCGGGAATTATCAATATGTATTTCATGCCCACCATAACGACTCTATCCCAACTCCGAGACAAACACTTATAATCGGATTACGATTCGTCAAAAACTCAATGACGGGTATTGATGATGTAGTAGTTGACAAAAAAACACTTCAAATACCCTATCTAATAAATTCGTTCAAATAAAATTCACGTAGTTTAAACACCTATAATTTTGATAAAACTTATACATTATGAATCACAAGAATTACTTAATTACACGAATTAAACTGAAATTGTTTTTCGCACTTTTTCTAGCATTTACAGTAAATGTTGCAATGGGGCAAAACAATACAGTTAACGCAGCAATCGGAATTGGGAACAGAGTACAAGTTTCAGGAGCAGTTCGAGACGTTTCGGGTGAAACAATTCCAGGTGTAAGTATATTTATAAAAAACACAAACAGAGGTACAATCTCCGATAGCAATGGTAAATTTACAATAGCAGCTTCCGCTAACGAGGCACTAACATTTTCTATGGTAGGTTACCAACCACAAACAATAGAAGTTGGTAAAAGTAAGGAATTAAATGTAACACTGGTTCAATCGGATAGAACTCTTGATGAGTTAGTTGTGATTGGCTATGGCTCAATTAAAAAGAAAGATCTCACAGGAGCTATGTCGGTAATTAAGCCGGACGCTATAAAAAACACAAGTGCTCTTTCGGTTGGAGATGCAATTCAAGGTCTGGCTTCGGGTGTAAAAATACGATCGAACGGATCAATTGGTGCCGAACCAACAGTTCAGATCCGTGGTATCGGTAACTTTGGGAATGGTGAACCATTGTATATTATCGATGATCAGATAACCATTGGTGGAATAAGAGATTTAAATGTGAATGATATAGCATCGGTTCAAATTCTGAAAGATGCTTCTACAGCTGCCATATACGGTAATCGCGCAGCCAATGGGGTTATTATTATCACAACTAAAAAAGGGCAACTAGGTCATCCACGTGTAAACTTCTCCTCAAAAATAGGGATGGATATTTTGCCCGGGTTAAATTTAATGGATACCACCGAATTCTTTAAATATAACGACATGGCATATAAAAATGCCGGATTAACACCTCAAAATCACTATAAAAATAGTACAAACTGGGAAAAAGAGATATTGAAACGAGGTTTTTCTAAAGATGTCAATCTTGATATCTCAGGAGCAACTTCAAAGTTTAACTACTTAGTATCAGGCAATTATTTCAATATAAAAGGCACAAGCATCGGAACCAATCTTGATCGATACAGTTTACGCGTGAATACCGAGTATAAATCCGGTAAATTTTTAGTTGGCGAAAAAGTTGCAATTACTAAAACACAGGTAACGCCTTCTTCAAGTGGCAATCCGTTGACCGATGCAATTCGAATGACTCCTGATATGGCCGTATACGACACGTCACATGTTGGTGGATTTGGATATGGTGACGAAGCTCGAGCACGAACATTTGGAACAAATTCAATAGCCGTTCAGAACTTATCTCGAATCGAAAACAGAAACACCCGTATCAGAGGCACAGTATATGGTGAAGCACAAATCACCAGTTGGTTAAAGTATCGGGCTAGCTTCGGTTATGAAACAAGCATTGATGGAAGCAATCAGTATAGGACAGTTGGAAACTGGACGCTGAATCAACCCTATGAACCAAACAAATATTACGATTTTCACGCACGGTATCAGTCAATTCTTTTAGAAAATTTCATAACAATCGACAAAAAGATAGAGGATCATACATTTAATTTAATGCTTGGTGCAAGTCGTCAGGATCAGAATTATTTTTGGAAATCAACTGAAATTAAAGGTTTCACGTCTTGGGATGATAGTGGTTTAAAAATTCTTGACGCAACAAATGCCGACACAACTGTTATTAATCCGCTTAAAGGGGCTCTTAGCTTACGATCATATTTCAGTCGTTTAAATTATGATTATGACAACAGATATCTCGTTAGTTTATCAATTCGCAGGGATGCTTCTTCGCAATTTTCAAAGGCATTGAGAGTTGGATACTTCCCTTCGGTAGCTTTAGGCTGGATAGTTAGTAACGAAAAGTTCTTTAATGTACCTTTTGTGAGCAACTTGAAACTAAAAGCTAACTACGGAGCATTAGGTAACTCTGCAATTGCAAACTGGGGTGCATTATCCGGATTATACGACTACAGTGGGAAGCTAACCACCTATCCGTTATATACTTTCGGCGCCGACAATTTGCAAGCAGGAGCTACTCAACGTCAATTGGCAAATAGTAATTTGACCTGGGAAACTAAAAAAATTACAAATCTGGGAGCAGAATTAGGTTTTTTCAAGAACAGATTACAGATTTCGGGTGACTACTTTATTGCCAGAACCGAAGATGTGTTACTGAATTATCCAATCTTGCTGGCTACCGGAAACGATGGTGGAGATCCCTGGGTTAACGCCGGAACCCTTGAAAATCGTGGAGTTGAGTTAGAAATTAACTGGAATGATAAAATAGGAGATTTTAAATACTCTGTATCGGCAAATTTCACTAAACTCAAAAATAAAGTTCTTGATTTGCCTTATTTCGATCAGTCTATTACTACCGGTTTATGTAAAACAACTATTAATCAACCTCTGGCAATGTTCTATTTGATAAAGAGCGATGGGATTTTCCAAACAGCTGAAGAGGTACAGCAGCATGTAAATTCAACAGGCGTTGTCATTCAACCCAACGCAAAACCAGGCGACCTTCGTCTCGTTGATTATAACGATGATGGTATTATTTCGGAAGCGGGTGACCGTCAAATAGCGGGAAGTCCCTGGCCAGTATTAGAGGCTGGATTGAATCTAAGCGCATCATACAAAAACCTTGATTTTTCATTACAGGGGTTCGGAGCATTTGGGCAAAAAATATGGAATGGATACCGGGCTCTTACCGAACGATTCGCAGATAACTCCAATTATGTAAAAGGAATAAATCCATGGACTGCTGAAAATACAAATACAACAATGCCTAGATTATTGTATGCCGATGACAGAAATGTGAAGCCGGTTTATGATATATGGCTTGAGGACGGATCATTCTTTAAAATCCAGCAATTAGCCTTAGGGTATAATATTCCAATCAAAAAAATCTACAAGAATATTGAAAGTGCCCGAATTGCAATTTCGGCTCAAAACTTTCACACATTCACCAAATACACAGGATTGGATCCGGAATTTCAAAACAATTACAAACTTGAGTTTGGAGTTGACGGAGTATCATACCCAACACCAAAATCTTACTTGTTCACAATTAATGTAACCTTCTAATAATACTTCTATCATGTTAAAAAGAATAATACTTCCGGTTATAATTATAGCATCCTTGTTTTCATGTAGCGAAAACGGGTTGAATTTGACAGACCCTAATGTACCAACTGTAGCCAATTATTGGAAAACAGTTGATGAAGCAAAACAAGGATTGACAGCTACTTATTCACAATTTACACGCCCGGGAAACTGGGGACGTTGGATTTATTTCAGATATGATTTGAGCTCGGACGAGGGTTATAGCAATAGTCCCTGGACAGATTTGTCTGATTGGACAAAATTCAAATACAGCAACTACAACTTCATACAAGGAGGATCGCTTATCTATAAATCGGCTTATAAACAAATTTTTGAAGCCAATCAAGTAATTACTTACAGTCCCAATATTGCAGTGAAAACCGAAGATGAACGCACACAAATTAAGCAATTCATAGCTCAAGCTAAGTTTATTCGTGCTTTCAACTATTTTACGCTGAATGTTCTCTTTGGTCAAGCCGAGATAGTATTGAAACCCTCAAACCCGGGCGATTTATATAAAGTTGCAAATACAGACAGTTTGAATGCAATGGTTATTAAAGATTTGAATGAAGCCATTGTTGATTTACCTGTCGAATGGAACGAAATTGATAAAGGGAGGATAACAAAAGGGGCAGCTTATGCTCTGCTGGGAAAAACCTATATGCAAATGCACGAGTGGCAAAAGGCTAAAGATGCCTTCTATTGGCTTGTAGAAGGTGATGGCAAACAGTATTACGGACTTATGGCAAACTATTTCGATAACTTCACACATTACAAAGAAAATAATATTGAGTCGGTTTTCGAGATTCAGTTTTCTGCTGTCAGCCAAAAAGAAATGGATAGGAACAACGGAAGTATGCTTGACGATGATGTCCCATACATGACTTTGGGAAATACCCGGTCACAATTTTTTGCTCCAAGAGGTATTGGTTGGTGTGACGGACAACCACGTACCTGGTTGATTACTGAATACAAAAAAGAACCAACCAAAGATGTATCGGTTAACGGAAAAACCATTGACGACCGGTTACGTGTAAGTTTAATTTATCCAGACATATTTAAAGATTTTCCGACAGAGAAACTCTTTGCAGGTACTATTTCAAAATGGAAATCTACCTGGTTAAAAACAGAATGTTTCTTCCGCAAATACGGCGATGATTATTTCAAAACGGTAACAGATTACTATTCACCTATAAACTATAGAGTAATACGCTATTCCGATGTGCTACTTAGTTATTCCGAATGTCTGGCGCAATTGAATGATTTACCAAACGCAGTGAAATATGTTGATATAGTTCGTACACGCCCAAGCACAAACCATACAAAAATGGCTGATAGCCCCGTACCCGAAATTGCCGCAGCCGCTTCTGACAAAACTTTATTTCTGAAAAGACTTCAAATGGAACGTGCTCTGGAGCTGTGTCTTGAATCAGTTCGCTGGATTGACATAAAACGCTGGGGACTGTTGGAAACTCAGGAAGGCATTGATGAACTAAAAACCAGAGATGCTGATTTTTCGAATTTCATTTTGGGGAAACATCAAGTGTTGCCAATGCCTCAATATGAAGTTGATAATAACGAATATCTTGAACAAAATGCTAATTATTAACTCTATTTTTATTACTAACATTTAAATTTATTTATTATGAAGAACAGAAACATTTTCCTTTTATTGTGCACCATCTTTTGTGCTCAATTTATGATGGCACAAGATTATCAATGGCCATTAAAAACCGACTTTAACGACATTAAAGGTGGAAAGAATGGAACAAATCATGGTGTAACATTTCAAAATGACGTAGTCAGGGGCAGTGTGGCAACATTCGACGGTAGCTCATACGCAAACCTACCTCAGTTTATTTCCGGCAATACTGCTATAACTATAGCTCTATGGTGGCGCATGGATGCAATTCAGCCATGGGCACGCATTTATTCGTTTGGAAATGGAGATCAAACTGAACCTAAAGACGTAATGATGTTAATACCAGTAAATGGAGCAGCAGCTCCGTTCCAAAATTTCTATCGTTTCACTTTATCAGACCCTGCCGGACCATGGTACGATCTTGATGTAGATCCAGCAGATTTGAATATACAACTGAATCAATGGAACTATTCTGTGGTTGTTATCAAAAGCGATTCAATCATTTTTTACCACAATGATAAACAGATATTCGCTGACAATGGATTTACCCGTAAAATTGAGACACTGAATGATACTCAAAATGCTTTAGGAAAAAGTTTTTGGCCAGACGCATTATGGAAAGGTGCATTAAGCGATTTACGCGTTTTCAAAAGAGCATTGACACAAACTGAAGTTATAGCACTTTACAACTCCACAAAAGACGGTGCGAGTGCTGTATCAGCAGTAAAAGCCGAAAACCAGCCTGCTATCTCAGTTTCTAATAATCGTATCAACGTCGTTTTGAAACAATCCGATGCCAATGCAATGGTTAATGTATATGGAATAGCTGGAGATTTAGTTTGTCACAAATCAATTAGTGAGCTTAGCAATACTACCTTTGGGAAAGGCTTGTTCTTAGTGAAAGTTGAAAGTAACCATACAAATTATACACAAAAAGTCATTATCAAATAATCTGGTTCAATATGCATAGAATTTCATCAGGAAATATTCCTGATGAAATTCTATTTTTTAATTTTAAATCTAAAATCTGAGCATTTTTTACTGTAATTTGGACTATTTGTAGTGTAAAAATGAGAATATAGTACCTACATTTACAACTTACTATTATTCAGTTGTATAAATAAAAAACATGAAAAAAATCATCATTTTATTCTTTTTGGCGATAACCTTTGCGGCAAGTTCTCAAACCTGGACAAATCCATTAACTATGAGTGGAGAATGGTATCTTTATGGTATTGGAGACCCGTATATATTGAAATACCGTGGAACTTATTACCTGTATTGCAGCACAAAGGATAATAATACCGGAGTAAAATGCTGGTCGACAAAAGATTTTGTTACGTGGTCGGGAGCCATAACATGCAGCAGCGATGCAATTACGAAGGGTGCTTACGCTCCTGAAGTAGTTTATTCAAATGGAATGTTCTACATGTACACTTCTCCTGCGGGTGGCGGTCATTATGTTCTCACCTCCACAAGTCCCACCGGTCCTTTTACTGTTGCAACAGCCAATATCGGTAAAAGTATTGACGGTTCAGTTTTTATCAACGATGATGGGAAATGGTATTTTTACCACGCAGATGGAAGCGGAATTCTGGGCTGTGCAATGACAAATCCAACCACTATAGGCGCCGATATCAACCTCAATGCCCGCATGGGAAACAACTGGACAGAAGGCCCTTGTGTTTTTAAAAGAAATGGCATTTACTATCTGATGTATACAGGAAATCATGTAATCAGTAAAGGATACCGGATTGATTATGCCAAAAACTCTGTAGGGCCTGTAAACACATTCAGCCCTCAAACTGCACAGAATCCTATTTTGATAAAATCAGAAGGTTCGTTCGTAGGCCTGGGCCATGGCAGTGCATTTATTGGGCCGGATTTGGACAGCTATATTTTCTGTTACCATAATTTGGCAGGAGACTATGGTGTTGGCCCTTATCGTCGATTAAATTTTGATCGGATTGCATGGAATGGCGATAAGTTACTCATGCTTGGACCTACCACATGGGCACAACAAGGCATACAACAAGCCGATATGGTCGATTTCTTTTCGCGCACTACTATTGGGTCCAACTGGGAGATGCCCAATGGAGGAAACTGGAGTATTGTAAATTCAGATTATCTGACTCAGGATATTTCCACAGAAGCCACCGAAACATGGCATAAAGCACTTTACACAACACCGACAGGTGAAAATTACAGTGCTGAATTCACGCTTAAAGAGGAACATCGCGACAATACTGAAGCTCGCTTTGGCGCAGTGTTTGGCTATACCGACGAACAAAATTACGGTATAGCCGTACTTCACAGCAATACAAATCAGCTGGAAGTAAATTTCCTTATGAACAATGTGTGGGAAACTGCCAGATTCTACACTTTACCAACAGGTTACAACTACAATGTTTGGCACAATATACGTATCGAAAAATCAGGAGCAGCATATAAATTCTTTGTAGATGGCATGCAAAAAGCTGCTTTGACAAGCAATTTGGCTGGAGGTAAAGTTGGATATATGTCAAGCTGGAGTCATGCTGATTTTGGATATATCGCATTCAGCAATAAAGTGAACGGTTCGGGTATTTTTGATATCTATAAACCTGTTCCGGGAAGCATTGAAGCAGTACACTACATCAACGGCGGCGAAGGCACCGGATACACTGACCTTACAACAGGTAATACGGGTGGAAAATATATCCGAAACGACAATGTAGATATTCGGGATTGTTCCGAAGGTGGATTTGCCATAACTTCCAATCAAACCGGGGAATGGTACAAATACAATGTAAATGTGAAATCGACCGGTATCTATAATCTGGGACTACGCTATGCAACAACTTCTGCAACAAGTCAGGTACGTATATGGCAAGGCAATACCGACCTGACAGGCACAATAACACTACCTACAACGGGTGGTGTGAACACATGGCAAACATTTACGGTAAAAGGACTTAGTTTGACTTCCGGTTTTCAAACGCTGAAAGTCGAAACTGTTACCGGTGATTTTGATTTTTACAAAATGCAAATTGAAGAAGCGGACAATTCTGTTGTAACCAAAACTGATGAATTCACAAACTCATTTAGTTCGGATTGGAATTATACTGATGGAACGTGGGCAGTTACTGGAGGGCAAGCATCAATCAGCGGATATGGAAAAAGAGCTCTGGGTAATACAAGTTGGAGCGATTATACGGTTCAAACCGATATTATTTATAAAGATGTGATTAATGCCGGAATTATTTTCAGGGTAAATAATCCCGCACTAGGTGGTGCCGGAACCGACCCAATACTTGGTACTGATTTTTATCAGGGATATTTTGTGACTTTATCAGCCACAGGTATTGTTTTGGGAAAACAAAATTACAACTGGACTCAACTGGCAACAGCAAGCGGAACCTACGCCCTGAATACCAAGTACACAATAAAAGTCGTAGCAACAGGTGCTAACATCAAAATATATGTTGATGACATGAATAATCCGAAAATAAATTATACAGATACCAATCCGTTTATTAATGGTAAAGTAGGTTTAAGGGTGTTCAATTCCAACGTATTGTTTGATAACTTTAGCATAACCACTTCCTACAGCAACAGTCAAACCAAAACTGAAAACCCAACATCATCCAATCAGGTAGAGTTATTCCCAAATCCTGTATCCGGGCAAATGACGGTGCGAAATGTGCAGGATTTTTCGAACTTAACCATTTATAAAATTGACGGACAAGCAATTTATAAAACTCAGTTGGCCACTACCGATTGGACTTTTGACGCAGGAACTTTCAATAACGGACTTTATTTGCTAAAACTAAGTAATAACTCAGGGAATTTCACTACACGGAAATTTATCAAAAACTAAAATACAATTAAATAATCCATATCAAAAATGAAAAAGAATCTTATCATTCTCCTAACTTTAATTACCTGCGTAAGTTTAGTTTCGGGGGCAAGTAATAAAAAACAATCAACTACTGATCGTTGGTCTGAACAAAAAGCAAATGCATGGTATGCCTCCCAACCATGGCCAAGTGGGTGCAATTTTCAACCAAGCACAGCTATTAATCAAATAGAAATGTGGCAAAACGAGAGCTTTGATGCCGCCACTATCGACAAAGAATTAGGTTGGGCAGAAGGCTTGGGATTCACCACCATGCGCGTATTCCTGAGTTCTTTGGTTTGGAAAGCAGAGCCGGTCGTTTTTAAAAAAAACATCGAAAAATTCCTGACCATTTCTGCAAGTCACAAAATTCGTCCTATGTTTGTATTTTTCGACGATTGTTGGAAACCCGAATCGACCATTGGGAAACAAGATGCACCAAAACCCGGCGTTCATAACTCTGGCTGGGTACGCGACCCAAGTGTTTCATTGCGCGCTGACACAGCCAGTCTTTTCCCTATACTGGAAAAATATGTAAAGGATATTATGGGTACTTTTAAAAATGATAAGCGCATCTTATTATGGGATTTGTACAACGAACCAGGAAATAATGGACACGGTATTGCTTCTCTTCCATTGCTCCGTAATGTATTCAAATGGGCACGCGAAGTGAATCCGGTGCAACCAATTTCGTCGGGTATCTGGTATTTTGGCTGTCAGGAACTGAATATATTCCAGATTCAGAATTCGGATGTGATTACTTACCACAACTATTCAAATCCCAAAGAACATGAAATGGAGATTAATTTGCTGAAAACCCACAATCGTCCGATGATTTGTACCGAATATATGGCCCGCCGCAACGACAGCAAGTTCCAGAACATTATGCCGCTGTTGAAAAATAACAATGTAGGCGCCATCAATTGGGGATTTGTATCGGGTAAAACCAACACCATTTTTGCCTGGGACGAACCCAAGCCAAACGAAAAAGAACCTGTTTTGTGGTTTCACGATATTTACCGTCAGGACAAAACACCTTTTGATCAAGCCGAAGTTGACGTTATCAGGAAAATGAATGGGAAAAACTAACTATATAAAAATGCCTTAGAAAACTAATTTTCTAAGGCATTTTTACTTCACAAAAAAAGTACTCTTATAATTTCTCACCAAATGCCAAATCGCCCGCATCTCCCAGTCCGGGAATAATGTAAGAATGCGAATTCAATTCAGGGTCAATTGCTGCTGCCCAAACAGTTGTATTTGCTTCGGGAAAATGACCAGCCACATAATCAATTGCCTGTTGACTGGCAATTACAGTTGCCACATGAATATTAGCCGGCTTGCCTTTTGTAAGCAATGCTCCGTAGGCCAACTCCATAGAACCACCTGTAGCAAGCATTGGGTCGGTAATAATCAGGGTTTTCCCATCTAAACTTGGCGAAGCTATATATTCAATATAAATATCAAATTTCAAAGCATCTTTGTATTTGCGATATGCCGATACGAAAGCATTTTCCGCCCGATCGAAATAGCTCAAAAAACCGGTATGGAATGGTAAGCCGGCTCGTAGGATAGTTGAGATTACAATATCTTCGGCAATAACTTCGGTTGGTGAAATTCCGAGAGGCGTTTGCACATCCTCATGCTTGTATTCCATTGTTTTACTGATTTCATAAGCCATTATCTCGCCAATCCGCTCCATATTCCGGCGAAAGCGCATGGAATCTTTTTGAATTTCCACCGAGCGAATTTCTTTAATGTAATGATTCAGTACGGAGTTATTTTCCGAAAGGTTGATTATTTTCATACAGAAAGTATTGTTTTTATGTTTTGATAGAAATCACCCCGATATAACCGGTTTTGTTTCCTATCATTTAAATTTTTTAGCGTACAAAATTAGTGTTTTTTCAAAGAATACATACAATAGACTGAATATTAATTCAAAAAAAGAGGGAACAGCCATTCCCTCTTTCTCCATCAAGCTATCAGTTTGATTAATTTTTACTATCGTTTTCCCGAATTTCCGTTCTACGAATTTTACCACTGATTGTTTTGGGTAAAGTTTCAACAAATTCAATTATGCGGGGGTATTTATAAGGTGCTGTAACAGTTTTCACGTGTTCCTGAATCTCCTTAACCAAATCATCGCCGGCTTTATCCTTGTATTCTTTCGAAAGAATGATGGTGGCTTTCACCACTTGCCCGCGAATTTCGTCAGGAACACCGGTAATAGCACATTCCACAACAGCCGGATGCGTCATCAGAGCACTTTCCACTTCGAATGGTCCGATACGGTAGCCGGAACTTTTAATCACATCGTCAGCCCGTCCCACGAACCAGAAATAGCCATCTTCATCGCGCCAGGCAACATCGCCTGTATAATACACATTATCGTGCCATGCTTCATTCGTGAGTTCGGCATTGCGGTAATAACCTTTGAAAAGTCCAACCGGATAACTCTTATCAGTCCGAATGACAATTTGTCCCTGCTCACCCACTTCGGCCGTACGCCCTTCGGGTGTTAGCAAATCAACATCGTAATGCGGATTAATTAATCCCATCGAACCCGGTTTGGGCTCTACCCAAGGCGCTGTAAACAGCGAAAGTGTTGTTTCGCTCTGTCCGTAACCTTCTTTGAGTTTAATGCCTGTAAGCTTCAGGAATTGCTCATAAACGGCAGGGTTCAATGCTTCACCTGCAATGGTGCAATATTCCAATGATGATAAATCGTATTTGGTCAAATCTTCGCGAATGAGAAAGCGGAAAATGGTCGGAGGCGCACAAAGTGACGTAATTCGGTATGTCTGAATCATTTCCAGCATAGCGGCCGGTGTAAACTTCTCATGGTCGTACACAAAAACACACGCTCCAACTATCCACTGTCCATACAGTTTTCCCCAAACGGCTTTAAGCCACCCCGTATCAGCAATTGTCAGATGAACGCTTTCTTCGTGCAAATTGTGCCAATATTTAGCTGTAATAATGTGAGCCAAGGGATAAACGCAATCAAGCAACACCATTTTCGGATTGCCAGTAGTACCGGAAGTAAAGCTGATAATCAACGGATCATCGTTTTTATTTACGTTTGCAATTGGCGTAAAGGGTGCAGCACTCTCAATGCCTTTATGAAAATCAAGCCAGCCCTCAGGAACGAGAGGCCCAACAGAGATAAGCATTTCAACGCTTGGTGACTCAGGCATCGAATCATTGATATGAGTGGTAATTGTTTCTTCACCTACAGCAATAATAGCTTTAATATCGGCTGCATTATTGCGATAAACAAGGTCTTTTTTTGTCAATAAATGCGTGGCAGGAATAATCACAGCTCCGATTTTATGCAATGCAATAATTGTAAACCAAAATTCGTAACTGCGTTTGAGAATTGCCATCACTATATCGCCTTTTTTGATGCCAAGACTTTGAAAATACGATGCGGTTTGGTCGCTGTATTTCTTTATTTCGCCAAACGTAAATTCACGGCATTCGCCCTGGTCGTTCGTCCAAAGTAAAGCACGTTTGTTGGGTTCTTTGGCAGCCCATGCATCGACAACATCATAGGCAAAGTTGAAATTTTCGGGAACAAGTAATTTGTAGTTTGCTTTGAAATCTTCAAAGTCTTTGAATTCGGTTTGTTGCAGGAACTTTTCTAACATAAGCAATTCTTTAAAGCATTTATTTGAGGTTGCAAAGAAATATCAAAAGATTACGTTCGGCAATAAACAGGGATTAAAATCTGCTTATTTGGGATAAAAACTCAAATTGTGGGATAAAATCAGTCAGGTTTCCAATATATTATTTTCAAAAAAACATATCAACCACATAGAAACTCATAGTTACATAGTGTCACATAGAAAAAATTCGAATACATAGAAAAACACATAGTGTCATTTGAAAGGAAGTTTAGCGTATTCATTCGTGACAAATGTTTGTTGCCCTTCATAAAAAATATTTGAACAATGAAAATTGATCAATATACCTTTCGGTTTTTTCAAAAGTTTCAAATGAGTAAGGATTTGTTGTTTGTTTACCTGAGTAAGCTCTTTTACTGCCTTAAGTTCAACAATCACCAAATTTTCGACCAATAAGTCTAAACGAAAACCTCTGTCAATTAATAATTCATGAAAAATTATTGGAACTTCCAATTGCGATTCGACCTTAAATCCTTTTTTTCCAAGCAGAAATATCATACATTTTTCATATGCACTTTCCAACAATCCAGGTCCAAGCTCTTTATGAATTTCAATAGCACAACCAATGATTTCATGTACTAAATGGTCAATGTATTGTTGTGTGATTTTTTCATTCATTGCATTTCAATAATACTTTCAAAAACTATATGTTCTATGTTCACTTATAACAACTAAGTGACACTATGTAACTATGAGTTACTATGTGGTTAAAAATACATATTGTGGTTGAATACTACAAAATCACAGCCAGAAAGCGCACATTTTTCCCATTCAGTGCTTTCATGCCATGTGGTTTTGTTGCATCAAAATAGATGCTGTCGCCTTCATTCAGGACTAATTCGTTGCCGGCAATTTGAAGTTGCATCGTTCCTTCGAGTACAAGATTAAACTCCTGCCCCGAATGAGTATTCAAATGCATGGTTTGATGGCATGGCTCTACCGTTACTTCAAATGGCTCAGCTTTTGCATTGCGGAAGCCATGTGCCAACGATTGATATTTATAACATTTTGTGCGTTCGATGCTTGTTCCTGTCCCTTTGCGGGTTACAAAGTAAGCCAAAGAATGTGGATCGGTACCCGAAATAAGAGCAGATGTTTCTATTCCAAAGGTTTGAGCCACTTCGCAAATAAAACTCATGGGAATATCGCTTGTTCCCGATTCGTAGCGGGCATAATCGGCTTCGGAAACGCCACATTTATCAGCAGCCTGAGCAATGGTAAGGTCAAGCGCGTCGCGTAATCCGCGCAACCTTTCAGCAATTTGTTTGATTTGTGTGTTCATAGTAGTATGAGCTATAATTTATAATATATACCTGTGATTATGTAACTATTGCCAAAATTATCATCCACTCTTCCAAATAATGAATAGGGTGCAAAATTAAGCTCCATAAAAAGTCCGAAGGAATCCTCCTTCCTAAACATTTTTCTAATCCCTAATCCTAAATTAAAATTTACCGTTTCAACATCATAATATTTATCATTTCGTGAGTTTTTATTCAGCAAATCAGTACCAATAAAACCATATCCTATTCCAAAGTATTTATCAAAATAAATACTTCTTTTGATTTCATTCTCATGATTAATCCATAATCCCAAAATTGCATTACCTGAATTAGTCTTTACACGAAAAGTAGAATCGTTAACATGAAAATTGTACCCTTTCGATGTAGTCGGGAAATTGAATATAATACCCAAATCTAATCTCAAATATTGATTAATTGGATAACTCAATTTACTTCCTATATTCGGTTCGAGATTAAATATTTTACTTAACTTTCCAATTGGAACCCAGATTCCAGATTGAAAAGATATCGCAATACCATGGCCTATGTTGTCATATCTTTTTAAAGAATCTTCTAATTCAACATTTTTTAATTGACCAAATGAAAAATGGCTAATAGTAAGAATTGTCAACAGTAAAAATAGTCTTTTCATAAACAACCCAATTCCATTATATATCTAATTATGGGATTCAAAAAATTCTATTCTAAAAATGGCTTATTTCAAATGCGAAGCTTTCAATCCTTTAATCACTGCATTGGTAAAGCCATTGGCTTCCATTTCGTTCAAACCTTTGATGGTAATACCTCCGGGAGTTGTTACTTTATCGATTTCCACCTCTGGGTGAGTTCCGTTGGCTTCAAGTAAATCGATGGCGCCACGCAAAGTCTGAATAACCACTTCCTTAGCCACATTTGGGTAAATGCCCATTTCCACGCCACCTTCCATTGCTGCGCGAATGTACCGGAATGCATAGGCGATACCGCACGAAGAAAGTGCCATAAAAGCATTGAGTTGCGCTTCCGGAACCAAAAATGCTTTGCCAAGTTCGGCAAATAGCGATAAAACAAGTTCTTCCTGTTCGGCATTGGCATTGAAAGCTGATATGGTAGAAACGCTTTGTAACACATCGATAGCCGTATTGGGAATGACGCGGAACATGGTTGCATCGGTATCGAAATAATCAGTCAGTTTCGCGAAATCAACACCCGCAGCAATCGAAACAATAATCTGTTTTTTATAGTCGATCTTACTTTCTATTTCTTTTGCAATAACTTCAACCAGCCAGGGTTTCACAGCCAGTACAATAATATCGGCCTCTTTGATGATATCAATGTTGGAGTTGCTCACCACAATTTCCGAATCAAATGCATTAATTACCTGCAGGTTAACCTGTGACACATCACTCACCCGTATATTTTTAGCCTCGATAAGTGTACCTTTTGATAATCCACGGGCAATGGCACCACCCATGTTTCCTGCTCCAATGATAGCAATTTGTAAATTAGCTGTTTTCATTATATTGTGTTGTTTGTTTTGTTTAAATTATTTTTCAGCAGAAATGCTGACATTGAATGACAAAGATAGAATTTTTTGTTATTTGTTGTATTTATATTTTAAAGAATTTAGCGCTCAATTCGTTTCATTCCGAATTTAAGCCGCGAAAAAATTATATGTTATAAATTCAAATTCAGACAACCACGAATTCCCCAGGGAGTTGCTCCGGGATGATTCAAATCTGTGAGTCGCCAAACCGACTGGAAAGTAAATAGGTGCAGAATATTCGTAAATCCGATACCTACTTCCATATACGGTTTATCCAGCGGATTCATATAGCCCGGATAATCAAGTTGCGATTTATGAGATGTGTTCAGACTTCCATAAGCCAGGTTGAAAGAGCACATTTCGCGCAAATTCAACTCCTTAATCAACGGAATTTGATTCATAATCAAACCATTCAGCACCAACTCGCTGTGCAGGTTCAGGTATTTATCGGCTGCATATTCCATGTAATTCATCATGTTGTACTGAAAAGTGCTGTAACCACCCGTCTCACTTCCCGGTGGAACCTGAAGCAGCGGATACGGAACGTTTCCGAGAATTAAACCTGCCTCGGCTATGTAGTTCAGTTGCCCAACATCAAGTTTTACGAATTGCCTTACAGCTCCTATGATTTTTCCGTAATTGCCCAATTTATTGCCGAATTGATATTTTCCTACTTCCAATGTGCTGTAAATAACCGGTTTTTTATTTGAGATATAAATCCGTTGCATGTGGTCGTCGTACGTTCGCTCGCCAAACGAAAAACGAGTGGAGAATATAGCCGATTGTTGTTGGAGCGAGTTGGCAACAGCAACACCATTGAGCGTCATTGGCATGGACAGATTAGCAAGCATTTGATTTGAACGAAGGAAGAATGTACTTTCAATACCCGAATTCCATTCGTTGACGAACGAAAGAGTGAGCTCCTTTCGTTCACTCATTTTGACGCCCGACTTCATGGCAAGCACGGAACTTGAGATATCGGCATCGCCCAGTATCAATGGGTTTTCCCGGAATAAGTAGTCGTTGTAATTGTAGTCAACACGTCGATAATCGTTTGTGTAATTCAGTCCCAAAACCCGACGTTTCTCGCCCGCCAACTTGAATTGTGCCATGCCGGAGTATTTTACCGATTGGTTTCTAAATCCGTAGCCCACATAACCACCCAACGATACATTTTTCCACAAATTTTCGTTGGTTCTGAGCGGTAAAGTCAGACGCAAACCCTCCAAATCGGTTACCCGGATTATCTGTTCCACCTTGCCAATATCTATCTTCCCAACCTGCATATAACCTGTAAACATCACATCGGCAATCCATTTGGCCATACGGAGCAAAGGCGTGTTGTTCAAATCTTTCAGTTTATCGTCAAGGGTCTCTTTACTATAATTACTTTGAGCAAATCCGGCTGATTGAGAAAGGGTTGAATCAACTGACTGGTAAGCTGCCGTCCGTTTTACAAATATTTCAGGTCGTGAATGTAAGCTGTCGGCCAATAATTCGAAATTCATATTCAGCGCCATGTCTTCCGATTGACGGGTCCAACGTTTAGTGGATTGTTCAATGAATTTTTCGGAAATTCTCAGATTATGAATGTAATTAATATTGGCCTGAATGGGTAATTCAGCTTCTATGCGAGTCAACGCAAGCGAGGCTGAATCAATATGCATTGTACCGTTGAAAGCCAGATTCTTGGCGTTTTTGGTTCTGAAATGTATTTCATATTGTTTCCCTGAAGTTGTTTGAAGGCTGTCTGCCAAATAATAATCGTAATAAGCATTTCCAACATTGGATAGCGGACTCACCATGCTTTTACCAAATACAGTGACAACATTGTCATAGAAATTCAATTCAGCAGAGAGCTCACCAACCAATCCCTCCACAATTTTTTTCCCAACCTCGGGCGACGAAAAAATCTCTTTCGAAAGCTGTTTTTTCTCTTTTATCGTTTGCTCGTAGCAGCATTCGTCCATATATAACGGAACAACGAGAGTAGAATCAAATTTAGTGATATTCCCTTTTTTCAGTTGATCAAAGAATTTTTTGCTCCATTGCCGTTGATTTATTTTGCTCAACAGAACCAGATTTTGCTCAGTGCTTTTTGCTTTAAATTGTTGTTGGCGAGTTACATCGTTTACTTTTTTCATCAGTTGCACCCGCTTCATCAATTCCATGGCCGGATTTGCCCCCGGAATGACAAAAACCTCCTGCAATAAGGTGTTATCTTCTTCCAATTGAACATCAATCCCAACACTTTGGCCAGGTTTTAATTTTATTTGTTCCTGCTTAAAGCCTACACACGAAAATATGAGCGTGTTGTAATTTCCGGTTGTGCGAATAACGAAATAACCCTCTTCATTCGACTGAACTACCTGAGTGGAATTTTTAAAATATATATTAACCTGCTGAATGGGAGTTTTATCTGCCCGGTTTAAAACCTGTCCCACAACAACTGTTTCCTCTTCAGCAAATAAAGCAGTTGTTGAAAACAACAAGAAGGCGACAGTCAGCACTCTGACAATCGAAAAAAGTTGAATAATTTGATTTTTATTTTTCAAAACAATTTTATTTTTGTTTTTCATCCGCAGTTTTCTTACGATAAACCGGATGACATTCTAATACTGTTTGACGTAAAAAATGTACGTCTATGTGTGTGTAAAGTTCTGTTGTAGTGATAGATTCGTGTCCTAGTAATTGTTGAATAGCGCGTAAATTGGCTCCGTTTTCGAGCAAATGAGTTGCAAATGAATGACGAAATGTATGCGGACTCACTTTTTTACGAATTCCGGCCAACTCAGCCAAATCTTTCACTATTTTAAAAATCATATCCCGTGTCAGCTTTGAACCCCGGCGATTAAGAAACAGAACATCCTCACTCCCTTTTTGAATATTCAAAAGGTTTCGGTCTATTTTCCACAATGCTATTTGCTTCAACGATTGTGGCGAAAGGGGAACAAGTCGTTGCTTACTTCCTTTTCCTTCCACCAACATGTATCCTTCGTCAAGATAGAGTTTCGACAGTTGTAAATTTATCAGCTCGGAAACACGCAATCCCGAGCCATAAAGAACTTCGATGATCGCTTTATTGCGCTGCCCTTCAGGTTTCGAGAGGTCAATAGCCGCAACAATTTCGTCAATTTCTTTGATTGAAAGCACTTCCGGGAGCCGTAAACCTATTTTGGGGCTTTCGAGCAATTCGGTTGGGTCATTATCTAGGATATTTCTGTAAATCAGGAAATGATAGAATGATTTTATACTTGATAGAATGCGGGCCTGAGATCGGGGATGAATTCCTAGAGAGCTTATTTCGATAATAAAGTCGCGCAATACCTCAGTTGTAGCGTTTTCGAGCAAGATATGAGCATCCGACAAATATCCCGCCAGTTTCTGCAAATCGCGTTCGTAGGCTTCTATCGTATTGTTTGACAGGCTTTTTTCGAATTTCAAATACAAATGATAATCATCCTGAACAGGGAGCATTTTAGTAACAGTTGACAGTGAACAATGAACAGTTATCTGTTCAATAATTTTTGCGTTGCAAAGGTATTAAATTCTGCCGAGATAATGTGAAACGGCTCCTTTTATTCCTGCTGCTGATACACCCGAACATAGTCGACTTCGAAAGTAATAGGGAATTTGCTGTGAGACGGGTCGCCCCCGTTTTCACCAAGGGCCAGATTCAGCAGGAGATATTGAGGTTGAAGAAATGGTTTTGTTCCGTCGGGATTTGTAGTTTCACTCACGAGGGTTGTGTTTAGCAAAAAATTATCGACATACAGATTTATTGAATCTTTGGTCCAGTCCATTCGCCAAACATGATATTTTTGGCTCCATTTTTTATCATTTTTCAGAAAATCAGCAATCGGTTTTTTAGATCCATCCCACTTTGCTGTCCATCGCCTATCGGTTCCACTTGCAACATTGGCCAGAATAGACGGCACATTATCGGGGCGGTAAAACTCAAGCATATCAATTTCACCAGACGAAGGCCACTCGTAGTTTTCGCCAAGCAACCAAATGGCAGGCCACGACCCCATAGCTGTATCGATGCGTGCCCGAACCTCGAAACGACCAAACAGCCAGCTTTTTTTTCTGCTTGTTGTAATACTCGAGGATGTATAACTCACTTTCTCGCGGTTTTTTTTCCAGTTTTTGCTGTCAGCAACGTAATTTGGATTGGGAAAATCAGCCCTTTTACCTTCAATCAGCAACCGACCACCTTTGCAATTTGCATTTTCGCTCTGATACCATTGAAGTTCATGATTCCGTGCAAAACCCTTTTCGTAGTTCCAGATTGTAGAATCCGGTTTCCCCTCATAATTAAACTCCTCGCTGAACACCAACTGCATACCTGCATATTGTGTCGGTTTACTATAATCCGGTGAAAAAGGATTCTCGGCGAAAGTGATTCCGGGAAATAGAACCAATGCTAAAAGTATCGTTTGTCTCATATAACTAAAGTAGTTGTTCGGTTATTTTGGAATACCATCTACAATATTCATGCAAATATATCGATTTTATTCATGTAAAATTATATCATGTTTATACCTAAACTGTTTCGACTATACGTCAGAAGTTTAATGTTTATGAAAAAACGATTTCTACGAACTCACTTTAATCTGATTTTTGAATAAATATTCTATCTTTGTCGCTCTCAAAATTTCAATCAGATCTACTAAAAAATAAAAAGATGAAACTCAACAAACAACTGCTTACACTCTGTTTATTGGCAATAACGTTTAGTACATATGCCTATGATGCAGTAGGACACCGCATTGTGGCAGACATTGCATATCAGAATCTAACTGAAAAAGCTCGTACCCAATTGGATAATTTGCTTGGCAAACATGGCATTGTATACGAAGCAACCTGGGCCGACGAAATTCGCAGCGACAAAAAATACAGTTACAGCTACCAATGGCATTATCAGGATTTAGACGATAATATGACATCGGCAGATATTCAAAAACTGCTAAACAATCCAAAAGCTGAAGGCGAACACCTGTTTTTTGCTATCGACACCTTAAGCACACGCCTCAAGAAAGATAAATCCGATGTTGAAGCGCTAAAATTTCTTGTACATTTTATTGGAGATTTACACCAACCTATGCATTTAGGCCGCAAAACAGATAAAGGCGGAAACGGTGTGGAGTATAACTGGTTTGGAAAGAAAACGAACCTTCATGCTACCTGGGATGGTTTGTTGATTGAAAATCAGCGGATGTCCTACACAGAATACAGTCAATATCTACAGGATAAATTCGAACCACGCAAGGCTGAATTTAAAAAACATGGTTTATTGCAATCCGTCGAAGCATCGTACGCTGTTCAAAATTTGATTTACAACTATGATTATACCGACACAAGTAATTATCATTATGCATATTTCTTTTCCGATAAACTGGACGAAATGTTATATCGTGGAGGCATTCAATTGGCTAATATCCTGAATAACATTTACAAATAATCATCCTTCACCGAATATCCAAAGTCGCTTGTTATCTTAGATAGCAAGCGACTTTTTTGTTACAAGCATACTCCTTTCGTTTCAGAAAGAAAGGAATTACGGATTGTATGGTTTTCCAATAACCAGCTTATCGCCCGACAAATCCACTTCGAACAAGTGGGGTACACGGTGATAATTTCCGTTGTTATTTTTATGACTATGAACGGACATTAACCATTTACCTTGCAAAGTGCGAAAGAGCATGCCATGTCCAAAGTTTGGCGGGGTTATTGGTTCTTTCTCCTGAATCCAAGGTCCATCTAAGGCGCCACTCTGCGAATAAGCAACTCCCTGTGTGTACACTTCGTAAATCCAGCTTGTCCAAATCATACCCAGTCGTCCGGTTCCCGTTTTGAATAAATAAGGTCCATCAGTAACTTTATTGGGTTTATCTGCTCCCTGTTCGTCTTTTTCCCGGCTCCAGGGCGAATCACTTGCCCGGAATAAAACCTTTCCCTCACCTATCGAACCACTCAGATCGGGTTTCAACTCAATCTTTTCTATTGTTCCATTCCAGTTTTGGAGCCATTCGTAGCAATATATCATGTAGGGTTTACCATCTGTGTCTATCCAAAATGTGCCGTCGAGTGTAGGTTTATTAACTGGTAAATAGATAGAATCGGCCATTGGAACATAAGGTCCCTCGGGTTTATCACTTACTAAAACATGACTTGCACGACGCTCAATTTCATTTCCACGATAAGTGCCAATGTGAACTGCCCGATTGGTGAAGGTGGCAAAATAATAGTATTTGCCTTTAAAAGCATGAATTTCGGCTGCCCAAATCATGGGTTTTGGTCCCATCCACGAATCTGGATTTGTCTTTACAACACTGTAAGGCCCATTCCAACCCTTTAAATCAGTACTTTTCCACATCATACCACCGGTTCCGGTCATATAATACATGTTTGTACCGACATCGGAAAGTATAAAAGGATCGCTCAACCGAATGGAATCCAGCGGAATATTGAACTTAATTTCACGAACTCTGCTTTCCTGTGCTTTTAAATTTAGCGGGAGAACACAACATAGCATTAGCAACGTGATTGTTGATTTCCAGGGATTGATTAAACGATTCGGCATAATTAATTTTTCAATGTTTAATTAATACCTTTTTCATCAAAGATTCTTCACTATTGGTCAATTTCAGCATGTACATACCCGTTGGGAAACTGGACACATCAAGTTGTGCCTGATTATCTGCATCAACATGCTTGCTTAGAATCAATTTTCCGTATGTATCATAAAGTGAGAGTGTTGATAATTGATTTGTACTTTTTGAAGAATAGCTCACATTCAAAATATCCTTTGCTGGCACCGGATATAAATTCAGGTTATTTGCGTAGCTTACACCCGATTTATCGTCCGAAAGAAGACCCGAAATCTGACCAACTTCGGTTGCCGATAATGCATAGTTATACACTCTGAAATCGTCAATATTACCGTTGAACAACGGATCTGTAGAAAACTGACTGCGTCCGATATAATTCAACACCGGTTTAAAATCCTGCGGGCTGATAGTAACTGCACTGGATTCTGTTGCCAACACACCGTTTACGTACATTCGAGCTCCTGTAGCACTCAATGTTATAGCCACATGATTCCATTTTCCAATAGCCAAAGCCGTAGAGTTCAATTGTTGTTCCGCTCCTCCATTTTTAATTGTAAAACGTAGTTGTCCTACACCTGTATTTGGGGTCAGGAACATGTATTGAGTTTGGTCGTTGCCAAAATCGAAAATACGTTGCCAACCTGTAGCTCCTCTCCAGTAAACCCATGTTGCAATAGTTATTTCTTTATAATTTGTAACATTGGCAGGTAGTTGCACAAAAGCTGTTGAGCCATTCAATGAAATAGCCTGAGAACCAACTTTACCTGTAACATAAGATGTTGCTCCGTACAATGCGCTGTGATTTAGATTCACTGTGCTATCCATTTTGTTTCCCTCAAATTGAAGACGAGTTACGAGATCTTTGCTTCCGGTTGCTGTAGCTGATACTTCGTTGGAGTATATGGATCGATTGAGCAATTTATCAGTTGCTTTTACCGTGTAAAAATAGGGTTTACCTGCAATAGTTGTATTATCAACAAACGATGTGGTTGCCACGTTTCGGGCAATGGTGTTGTACTGTCCACCGGTAGAATCTGAACGGAAAACTGTATAGCCAACGACGTCTGTCTCGGGGCTTGCAGTCCAGTCGAGACGTATTGATGTGGCATTCGGTGTTGCTGTCAAACTTCCGGGAGCACTTGGCGCGACAAATTCAACTGGTGCATCGATTGGTATAAGACGCCATTGCTGATTTGTTGAAACACCTTTATCTCTTTGTTGAATAGCTGATCCGGCTGAATAGGGTGATGCAACTTCAAGGCATTTAGCGCTCTGGCGACTTCGGATATAAAACCAACCATCTCCGGCATAGTCTAGATACCATTGTTGATTAGTGCTTTTCGAATCTGTCCATTGCTCTACTGCGGCACCATTATCCAATGAAAAATTTAAAACATCCGTAGCCAGACTACTATTTACATTCGTAATTGAAAAGTAACTAAAATCTCCACCTACGCGCGAATCTACCGGAGTTACATTCCATTGTTGTGAAGTTGAACTTGTGGTTGTTCCAATTACATTGGCATATTGGCGCAGATAAGTACCAGCAGTTGTTGAAGCCAAAGGAACTGCCATAACCAACCCACTCATGCGGTTAAGCAACTTATAGCGTCCATTAATTACCGGTTGAATATCTTCTCCCCAGGTTACATTCACAACCCGCTCAGCATTGGTTTGACCAACCTGATAACCGGTGCCACCCGGCAAAACCATTGTGTATTCACGTTGAGGACCATAGCCATCGTAATATACATCCCTGTCTTTTGAAACAAAGCGATACGTTGTTGTTGCAGCCTGACGTTCTGACGTTCCTCCAAAGGCTTGAATTTTACCATCCAGATTACGATAAACTGATGCTGCTGTCCAATTAGGGCGGTGTTCAGCGTAGCCAAGTCGCACACCATCACTCGCTTTTACAAATTCGCCACGCGCAAGCTCTGCAGTACCCCACCAAATACCTGTTTGCATACCATACTCAACTCCAACCATTGCTTCCATTACATTATGCAATTCATCGCCTGTTGCATGATCACCGTTGGCCCTTACGGTTGTGTAAAAGTTAGCAAAATTGTCAAAGGTTCCTGCAAGTTGATGGGTATTCCCCTCGTCAAGTCTGGCCTTTAAATAATTGTACCAAGGCAATGCCTGATCACAGTTTAATGTATTGCCACCTGAAATTCGGATGCTATCAAAACGCGTGTTTTTTCTCAATTCACCGCAAATATTGTAAAAATCAGCATTTGTACCTTGTCCTGTTGCTGTATAATCCGGCTCATTAAATGGCGATACCGAAACAACAGTACGACCACGAGCCTGAACACGCTTTGTTGTGGCATCTATCAGTGCAGCCCAATTCACAGCATTTCCCACATACGATGCATCAACGCTGGGGTGGTCGCAGTTTAAAGCTACTTTTGTTTTAGTCCCCGTCAAATCAATCAGATTAAGGCGGGTATTTAGGTCGGTTATTTGTGCTGTTTGCAAGTCGCCATTGACCAACGGAAGTGTGGGTTGAAAGGATGCTCTCACTACGTCTACCCTATCGGCCCCCATAAAGGCTATACCCCTCCGAATATTTGCCTCACTAAGCCATGCAAGATCCAATCCCCATATTATTGGCTTTGCTACTCCGGCATCGGTAACATTATATGTTACTGTACGGTCAGGAATAGGTTGAGCAACAAGGTTACTACTTGAACTGGTAGTTTGTGCAACAAGTTGATTGAAGAATACAAACAACAAAAGGATTGAAACTGAAATTTTGCTTACTTTCATGTATATGACTTTTTATTCGTAAAAGGTTAACCCACAGGGATTGTAATTAAATGCCAAAGATAGCATTATTTAATTTCAAATTACAGACACAAAATGGTCATATGGGAGTAACAAACTCGGCAAGAATTAAAGGAGGATAAGCTTGAACTAATATTTCAATGGTATGATTGTGTCTTTGATTGTTGTTGTTTTTAATTCCGAGCCGGTTGTTTTAAATGGCAGAGCAAATAGCTGTAGAAAAATCACTTTTCAGATGCTCTTTATCTGAGAAACCTTTTTTTATGGCCTTTTTCAAAATATCTATAGTAGATTTATTGTCACCTTTCCAATATGCCGGAAAGGCCGAAAAATAGAACATATCCGCATTGTTAGGTTCAATAGCACTGTAAATACCCAACGTTTTCTGAAGCGCTTCGATATTATGCTGTGCAACAGCTTGCTTGCAAAGCGAGTAACAAGCAATACCCCAAAAACCTTTTATTCTCCGATACATATCCACATCGAAAGAATCTCGTTCGGTTTTAATGCACTGATTTACAGTTTTTATTTCATTTGTCCACCATGCTAAATCTTTGGTAGTAAATGCACCTATATATTTCTGACGGACAGTCATTTCTGTATTCAGGCAGTTACTCAGTTTGTTCATGCGGTTGATATAGTTATTATCCGCTTTCAACGAATTATATGTGGACACGAATGTTTTGTTGGGGTCAAATGCCGGAGCTGAAGCCACATTACGAGCTATAAGTGCAGCTTGAACAAAGTCACCCTGCTTTTTCAATGAGTCGATACGTGTTTGCTGTTGGTGGGTATAGTTTAGCAATGCTGTATCAGAAAAAGTGCCGTCCTTCGATGCTGAAAGTTGCAAAAAGCCAACCGCATTTGACAGCATCCGACTGTCAGGCCAACTGTGGGAAGCATGGGTAAGTTCAATTTTCAAATTGGCAGGTATCTTGTCTTCCTGAAACAGATACTGAGCGGTCTCGGCGAAATTAAAATCATCCATGCCCGAAATGGAAATAACCGGACACAAAAGTGCAGCTAACTGGTCTCTGCCTGCCATAGCACCGCAAAGTATAAGTCCATCAACCGGATGCCCCAATGCATAGCTCAACGCCATGCGCGCGCCACCCGAAAAACCCGTGAGGAAAAGTGTTTTTCCAACCGGATATTTTTGCCGCACATCATCGATAAGGCTTTGCAGTGCCTGATCTGAACCTGCAAAGCCGTTTTTTACTGTATTAGAAGCCACCAATACCATTGGATATTTCTCTGCTGCACTTTTAAATTTCTCGAGTGCAAATTTTCCAGCACCGTGCGCATCCACTATCACAAGTAAGGCTAAACTCTCATTTGGGCTGGTTTCAGGCACAAACACTTCGTACGTATTGCCCGCATCCAACCGACAGGTGTCGGTTTTTTCAACTACCCGTACACTTTTGTTCGATTTTGCACTGGCGTTGCACGATGTCATTGCAGCAAATAACAAAACAAGAAGTAAATGATGGTATTTATTTGTCAGAAACATATTAGTACGCATTTTCTTGAGATTAAATTATAGAAAAAGAAGGTTTTTAGGCCTCAAAGTTACATAAACTATTTATTATAAAGTTGATTCTTTTAACTCTTATTGCTTTTGATTTTTCTCCATTCTTCCAGAGTGTCAAAAATTCTGTTGTATTACACGTAAAAGAAAATAAATTTGTAAACCTTCACAATTTGAGTTTTAAAGATTCGCCATTATAATTGGAAAGAGTTGATAGTGAGTTCGTCTATAAATTTTCATTACTTTTGTATCAATCAACTACCCATTCACCTCAAATAAATTCAAATTACATGAAAAAATTAGTGCTTGCAATTATACTTTCTGTAATTAGTTTTGCAGTTGAGTTGTCGGCTCAGGAAAAGCCGAGGTTCTGGGATGATGTGCAGGTTATCAAACAATACGACAATCTGTATGCTCCACCGGCTCACCCAATTTTATTTATAGGTAGTTCCAGCATTCGTAAATGGGATGATTTGGAAAGTACCTTTGCCGATTTTGTTGTTATGAACCGTGGAATAGGCGGCGCAGTTGTGAATGATATAATCTATTACGCCAAAGATATTGTATTTCCTTATCAACCACGCCAAATAGTGATTTATGTGGGTGAAGATGATATCGTAAACGATGCCACGACAGCAGATTCTATCTTTATCAGAACCAAACATTTGGTCAAAATTATCAGGTCAAAATTACCTGAAGTACCTATTATTTACATATCCATTAAGCCAAGTCCTTCTCGCGAAAAATATATTGACAAAGCAATCGCTGCGAATACGCTTATAAGCAATTATATTCTGACGGAGAAAAACATCCGGTTTCTTGATATTTTTCATCCGATGCTGAATGCCGAAGGAAAACCAATACCTGAGCTATTTCAAGGGGATATGTTGCACATGAACCTGAAAGGATATGCCATTTGGCGCAAAGCTATAAAACCATTGCTCCTCAGAAAATAACATCAAATAAATCTGTAATATAAACCAAACGAGCCTTCGAAATTTCGAAGGCTCATTTGGTTATTTAGCACGTAAATATTGAGTCGGCCAATTTATACCGTCAATAGTTTTTAATGGGAAATAGGGGTTTCGCAATAATTCTCTGCCGAGTAACACTAAATCTGCTTTATCGTTTTCGAGAATTTCAGAAATCTGATCAGCTGTTGTAATAAGTCCAACAGTTGCCGTTTTAATTCCTGTTTGGCGAATGGCTTCGGAGAACGGAATCTGATAACCGGGACCAACAGACATTTTGGCTGTAACTATATTTCCGCCCGAAGAACAATCAATCAGGTCCACTCCCATTTCTTTCAAAATAGCACAAAGTTTTACTGTTTCTTCCAAATTCCAGCCACCCTCTGCCCAATCGGTTGCCGAGAGGCGAACCAACAGCGGTAAATCGGCAGGCCAAACAGTTTGTGTAGCTAAAATAATTTCCTTCAATAAGCGAATGCGATTTTCGAAACTTCCACCATATTCGTCGGTGCGGGTATTGGATAGTGGCGACAAAAATTGATGAATTAAATAACCATGCGCCCCATGAATTTCAATAACTTTAAATCCGGCTGTTTTAGATCGTAAAGTTGCTGCTCGAAATTCATTTATAACAGATTGAATACCGGCCTTATCAAGTTCTACAGGTGCAATTTCCGCTGCATCAAATGGAATGGTTGATGGAGCAACAGTCACCCATCCACCTTCGCTTATTGTCAGTTGTTTTCCACCTTTAGCGGGCGAATCGTGCGAGGCTTTTCGTCCGGCGTGTGCAAGCTGAATGCCTGCTACAGAACCTTGCTCATGAATAAATGTTGCTATTCTCTGCAATTCTGCAATCTGATCATCATTCCAGATTCCCAAATCGAATGGAGTAATACGACCTTCGGGAACAACGGCAGTCGCTTCAACTATAATTAGGGCAGCACCGCCTACTGCTCTTGTTCCGTAATGAACATAATGCCAGTCATTCGCAAATCCATCTATGGCAGAATATTGACACATTGGGGGCATGCCAATTCTATTTTTGAAAGTAACCGATTTAATTGTGAGGGGTTGATTGAGTTGAGCCATGAATTCTATTTTTTAGAGAAACAAAAGTACAGTAATTAATGCACTGGAACAATGAAGGCAGGATAAATGTTTCTCAACAGAATTGAAAAAAAACACCCCGATTGAAATATCCAATCGGGGTGTTTTACAAAAATCTACGATCTGCTTCTTATTTTTCGCAGCTTACAGTACCATCGGCATTGAAAGTAACTGATTTACGGGTTGAGTCCAGCGACATAAATACTTTGTATTGAATACTTCCGTCAGCCAACGTGAATTTTTCAGAACGTTTCTTTACGCTATAAGTTGAATAGTTAGCAGTAACTGCCGCCGAAACTTCAGCAGGAACATCAGCATATTTAATTCTTTGCGCTTTGAACAAGTAAACTCCACTTGCATCGAATACCAGTTTAACCGGTTCTGTGGCAGTTGTACAAACCAATACTTCGGTTACAATTCCCTGACAAATAGTATCAACCTGAGCATGAATTACTTTATAACCGGAATAGTTAGCAAGAATATAATCGTTAACAATAACCGGAAGTGAATCTACAGCAATCTCGTTTTCGAAATGACGTGGGTGTCCATGACCTTCACCACCTGCCTGCAAGCTGTCTGGTCCGTGACCTTCAGGTCCTTCTCCTTCACCGTGTCCACCATGACCACGACCTCCGCCGTGACCACCCCGATGGTGAGGTCTGCCTTCGCTATCGGTTGAAGTGCTGTCAGTCACAATAAGGCTATCGGCATCAATACCTTCAACCGCATTGTTTGAATAAGAAATCAACGAACCGTTTTTAGTAAACGAAAGTGTTTCGCCGGTATTCAGCGTGGCTGTTACAACCGAGCCGCTGGTAGTTGTTGAAACAATAGTAGTTGCCGGATAATTTTCGGCTACATAAGCAGCCACTGTGGCTGAAGTTGAACCTGAAGCACTTGAAACTCCTGCGGCAAGTTCCTCATTGCTTGTGCACGATACCATTACTGCGGCTAATGCAAGAACTGAAAAAATGAGCTTTTTCATAATTGTAAATTTTTAAAATTATTATTTATTTATTATTTTAGCGAGAAGTAAATTTGAATCATACATCAAAATTTATTTGTTTGGTTTAAAATCATGCACAAAAGTATATTCGCACCAATAGCCGTGCAAGCAATTTCAGTAGAAATGGGGTTTTGATAAGTCAAATTTGTAATTGTTTCAATTTAGTTGATTAAAAAAAGCTTGTATAAAGCCAACGAAACAAAAAAATGCGCCGAAACCGATTTAATATCTTACAGCTAAAACAAATCGGTTGTTGAAAAAAACATATTTTTCGAACGTTCATAAAGAGGATTATGGATAAAAATCGTATTTTTGTGGTTAAACTCAAAATTATTCACAATTCATGCAAATCAACATAGTCAATCAGTCAAAACATGCACTGCCGGAATATGCCACCGCTTTGTCGGCCGGAATGGACATTCGCGCCAATATCGACGAACCAATTGTTTTGAAACCACTGGAACGGAAACTGGTTCCCACCGGATTATTCATAGAATTACCGGCAGGGTATGAAGCACAGATTCGTCCCCGTAGCGGTTTGGCTATCAAAAAAGGAATTACAATCCTGAACTCTCCGGGAACAATTGATGCCGACTACCGCGGTGAAATTTGTGTGATACTTATCAATTTATCGGCTGAAGATTTTATTATCAACGACGGTGAACGTATTTGCCAAATGGTGATTGCCAGCCACGAACAAGCCGAATGGATTCAGGTAAACGAATTGGGCGAGACCAATCGTGGTGCAGGAGGTTTTGGGCATACCGGAAAACATTAAATTAGTTGACAGTTCAGAGTTGACAGTTGTTAGCTAAGGCGTGTGTGAGAGTCAATTATGAACTAAACTTTTGAACTAACGATGCATATGCATAAAAAATATTTTCTTTTCTGCTTGTTTGTTGTTGCCTTTTGCTCTTTCTCAACAGCCAAAACTGTAGTTCCGAAAGCCAAACCGGTGGTAAACCACTTGTCGGAAGCTCAACAACGCCAATTTGATTATTACTTTTACGAAGGAATCAGGCTGAAGGACAATCAGAAATACGACCAGGCACTGGAAACCTTTCGCTTGTGCCTGGCTATCGATTCACTGGATGCAGGTGCGCTGTCGGAAGCCGGAATACTCTATTCAGGTGCCGGATTGAACAATGAGGCGCTGAAGTGCATGGAAAAAGCGGTGAAATACGACCCGACAAACTGGTGGTATAACGTGCAGCTCATTTCGATGTATTCGGAACTGAAAAACTGGAAAAAGGCCATTCAGGTAGCAACAGAACTTCAGAAACGGTATCCGAACAAAGAAGATGTGTACAGCATGCTTGCATCATTCTACAAAGAAACAAAGGAATACGACAAAGCAATTGCGGCATTAGATAAGCTGGAAGGCATCTCGGGCATAAATCAGGCCATTTCTATCGAAAAATTCCAGTTGTACTACATGCAAAACAAGCAAAAGAAAGGTACGGCTGAGATTGACAAACTTGTAAATAAATTCCCTACCGACTCCAGGTACAAAGTGTTGCGTGGCGATATTTTTATGCAACAAAAAATGCTGCAGAATGCATTTGAAGTTTATCAACAGGTTTTGAAAGATGATCCGCAAAATGCAACTGTTTATGTATCTTTGTCGGAATACTACAATACGGTGAACGAACCGCAGAAAGCACTGGAAGCAATTGTGAGTGCTCTGAAGAGCGAGCAACTTGACGCAGAAACCAAGGTGCAGGTGTTGGGACAATATGTAGAAAAACTGGTGCAGGACTCTACCAAACTCAACGAAACGGAAAGTTTGTTTAAGTTGTTGGTCGACCGCTACCCAATGGAAGAACAGGTTCACGGCTATTATGCCGTCTTTCTTCAGTATAAAAAACGAAATGCAGAGGCTATTTCGGAGCTGGAAACAATGATAAATATCAATCCGAAAAATGAGCAAACCTGGTTGCGGTTAATTCAGGGCTATACTTCGGACCAGAATTTCAATCAAATCATGTCGGTAACTCAACATGCCATTGAAAATTTGCCCAAACAACCGCTTTGGTATTTCTACAGAGGCATAGCACAATATCAATTGGCTGATTACACCGGAGCCATGGCGACATATAAAACCGGATTGCCTTTGATACCAACAGAACAGGACATACTGAAAAGTAATTTTTATGCACAAATAGCGGATATTTATTTCAAACTGGAGAAAAAAGATTCGGCATTTGCCAACTACGAACAATCGCTGGCAGCCAATCCGAAGAATATAATGGTCATGAATAATTATGCCTATTATCTTTCGCTGGAAAAAGCCGAATTGAAGAAGGCCGAGCGCATGAGTGCCAAAACGGTAGAACTTGAACCCAAGAACAGTACCTATCTGGACACCTATGCCTGGATTTTATATCAGGAAGGGAATTATTCGCTGGCAAAATTTTATATTGAACGCGCTATGGATAATTTGTCGAAGGAGGAAGAGCATGGCGTGATTCTTGAGCATTATGGCGACATTCTTTGGATGTCGAAAATGGATGACAAAGCGCTTGAAATGTGGCAAAAGTCATTAGAAGCCGGAAATAAAACGGACGAGTTAAAAAAGAAAATTGAAAATAAAGGGTGGGTAAGACCATAACAATCCTAAATTGGTGATTACCCCAAATACATAAAAAAATGAAATACAAATTAAGCATATTACTGGCTGTACTGGTTTTAGTTTCGTGTAAAACAACACGAACTATCTCTAAAACTTCAACGAAGGAAGTAAATCCCATATTTCAGCTTATAGAGCAAATCCAGAAAACACAACCGCAGTTCAAAACTGCCAATGTCAGCAAACTTTCGCTGGAGCTGCAAATGAAAGATCGCACGTTCAATGTGTCGGCTACCTGCAAAATAAAAAAGGATTCGGCTATATTCATTTCCATTCAACCATTTCTGGGAGTTGAGGTTTTAAAAGCCGAGTTGTTGCCCGACAGCATGAGGGTTTTCGATAAAATGAACAGACGCTTTTATGTGGTTGATTATTCAAACTTCAGCAAACGTTTCGGGGTTAATGTAGATTATTATAGCATTCAGAGCCTATTAACTGCACAGTTTTTCTGTGTAGGGAAAAGGGAAATACAGGCAGACAGTTGTAAGTTGGTGGCTGTAGATAATCTGGCCAAAACACTGAATTTCGAAAATGGAAATCTAATCCAAAGTACTCAACTGTCGCTACAAAATGTAATTACTTCTGTACAATTGAATGTAAAAAAGAGTGATTATCACCTCAGCACAACCTATAAAGATTACACAAACACAAACGGAGTAAACTTTCCGCAGAATATTTTAGTTTCGGCTAACAGTGAAAATTCAAAAATGTCCTGTAATTTATCTATTCTGAAAGTGGATTTTAATACCGATATAAAAATGCAGGGCACAAGTTCCGATCGTTTTACGCGAGGTAACATTGACGACCTACTGAAAAAATAACCCAACTCACAAGTTGAAATCATTTATAAAAACAACAAATTGATGCAATCTCAATCACTCTCTAAAATAGTTTTGTTGGTTATCACAACGTTTGTACTGGCTTTCACAGCTCAGGCACAATCGGTGAGGGAACTGGAAATGCAGCGCAAACAAACGCTTAAAAACCTGGAAGCAACAAGTAAGCTGCTAAACGAAACAAAAAAGACAAAACGTACCTCGTTGAACAAACTGACTATTATCAGCAAGAATATCAATGAACGAAAAGTGCTGATAAAAAACATGAATACCGAAATTGGTCAGTTGGATGTAGAGATTGTACACTTAAACAATGAAAGAGGCCGCCTGGAAGTACAGTTGAAAAAGCTGAAGAACGATTATGCAAAACTCGTTCAGGAAGCTCATATCAACCGCAGCCTCTATGCCAAAATCATGTTTGTGCTCTCGTCGAAAACATTCGATCAGTCGTTTCGCCGATTGCGTTATTTGCAGGAATATTCGGAATATCGCAAAAAACAAGTGCTGGATATTGAACGGGTAAAGGTGCAGATTCAGTTGAAAAATGATAGTCTGGTGATGCATAAAACAACCAAAGTCACAGTTGTGAAGCAAAAGCAAACTGAAACACAGGTACTGGCCAAAGATGAACAAAACGAAAAGATTTTGCTTACCGACCTGCAAAAGAAAGAAAAGAAGCTAATGGCCGATCAGAAAATTCAACAGAAGAAAGCAAATGATCTGAATAACCGAATTGAACGATTGATAGCCGAAGAAATCCGGAAGGCCGAAGCCAGACGTATTGCAGCTCAGAAAAAACAACAAGATGCTCAACGGGCAGCTGAAGCAAAGCGATTGGCCGATGCGAAAAAGGCTGCCGAGCAGGAAAAACAACTTGCATTGCAACGCGCTGCCGAGAAAAGACGAATAGCCGAAGAAAAGAATGCGAAAGCCAAAACAGAAGCCTCGAGAGCGGAAGTGTTAGCTGCAAAAAAAGCGGAAGCCGACGCAAAAGCGGAAGTAAAAGCTGCAGCATCTGAAACTGCCAGAGCTAATGCCGACGCCAAAGCCTCAAACAATGCTTCGGTTACTGCCATGACGAAAGAGGAAACGCTACTGTCGGGTAATTTTGAGCGTAATCAGGGACGATTGCCCTGGCCAACGTCAAACGGATTTATCCGTGGGCATTATGGCATTCAGCAACATCCAGTGCTGAAACATGTGACAACCAACAACAAGGGTATTTACATACAAACACCTTCCGGAAGTACTGCCCGGGCCGTTTTCGAAGGAACTGTGATGAAGTGTGGTTTCTTCCCCGGCTCAAACAGCCTTGTGATTATTGCACACGGAAATTACCGAACCGTATATGCCAACCTGACTCAGATTTATGTGCGCGAAGGAGAACATGTAAATGCTAAACAGCCTATTGGAAAGATTTACACGGATGATGAAAATGAAAATAAAACCGAGTTATATTTCCAGGTTTGGAATGGCAGAAATCTGCAAAATCCGGAAAGTTGGATAGCGAGATAATTGATAATGCATAATTCACAATGCATAATTGGAAATTATCAGAGTCTTTGTATTTTTGTGTGTAATCAATAATTATTTTATCAATACTTCTCCAATGTTATAATTCATAAGGTATGAATTGTGCATTATGAATTATGAATTAATTAAATCATGGAAGAATTTGTAAACGAAATGCAACAAGTCGATTACGGCGATAGCAACATTATCACCCTCGAAGGCCTCGAACATGTCCGTCGTCGTCCGGGGATGTACATTGGTAAGCTGGGTGATGGAACACATGCCGATGATGGAATTTACGTATTACTCAAAGAGGTACTCGATAACTGTATCGACGAATACCGCATGGGTGCCGGAAAAAACGTTGAAGTGCGTGTAAAAGATGGCCATGTAGAAGTACGTGATTACGGGCGTGGAATTCCGTTAGGCAAAATGATTGATGCTGTATCGATTATGAATACCGGTGGTAAATACGATTCAAAGGCATTTAAAAAATCGGTAGGTTTGAATGGTGTTGGTACAAAAGCTGTCAACGCTCTTTCTTCTACATTCATTGTTCAGAGTTACCGCGATGGACAAACCCGACGTGCCGAATTCGTTCAGGGTAAACTGGTTACTGACAGCGATGTTTTTGACGAGTCAGGCTCCGAACGCGGAACCTACGTGTACTTTGTGCCCGACAATACACTCTTCAACGACTATGTGTACAAAGAAGAGTTTATCGAAACCATGTTGCGCAATTATGCGTACCTCAATACCGGGCTTACAATTAATTTCAACGGCAAGAAAATCCTTTCGAAAAATGGATTGACCGACTTGCTGAACGAGAACATTACCGCTCAACCGCTCTACCCCATTATTCATCTGAAAGGAGAAGATATTGAAATAGCATTTACGCACAGCGACCAGTACGGCGAAGAGTATTATTCGTTCGTAAACGGACAACATACAACCCAGGGTGGAACACACCAAAGTGCATTTCGTGAAGCAGTGGCGCGTACTATCAAGGAATTCTATGCCAAAAATATGGAGGTAACCGATATTCGCAACGGAATAATTGCCGCTGTGGCTATAAGTGTTGAAGAGCCGGTTTTTGAGAGTCAGACCAAAACAAAACTTGGTTCGCGCGACATGTCTCCTTCGGGAGGTATCTCGGTGAATAAGTTTATTTCCGATTTTCTGAAAAAAGAACTGGATAACTTCCTGCACCGCAACAGCGACACATCGGCTATTTTATTGCAGAAAATTCAGGATTCGGAAAAAGAACGTAAAGCCATTGCCGGCGTTACCAAACTGGCCCGCGAACGTGCCAAAAAGGTAAACCTGCACAACAAAAAACTGCGCGACTGCCGGGTGCATTTCAACGATTCTCTTTCGAAGGATGAAAATAAAAATGCAGCCATCGAAAACTCCAGCCTATTCATTACCGAGGGTGATTCGGCGAGTGGATCTATCACCAAAAGCCGTGATGTGAACACACAAGCAGTATTTAGTTTGCGTGGTAAACCACTCAACAGCTACGGACTGACAAAGAAAATAGTATACGAAAACGAAGAGTTCAACCTGTTGCAAGCAGCGTTGAATATCGAAGATGGTGTTGAAAACCTCCGCTACAACAAAGTAATTGTGGCTACCGATGCCGACGTCGACGGAATGCACATTCGCTTATTGTTGATTACATTCTTTCTGCAATTTTTCCCCGATCTGATTAAAAAGGGACATGTTTACATTTTGCAAACGCCTCTTTTCCGTGTTCGTAACAAAAAAGAGACATTCTATTGCTACTCCGAAGATGAACGTCTGGCGGCCATGTCAAAGGTTGGTGCAAACCCCGAAATTACCCGATTCAAAGGTCTTGGTGAAATTTCGCCCGATGAGTTCAAACACTTTATTGGCAAAGATATTCGACTGGATCAGGTAACACTGAAAAAGGAAGATGCTGTTCAGGATTTATTGTCATTCTACATGGGTAAAAACACTTCCGAGCGTCAAAACTTTATCATTGACAACCTGGTGGTGGAAGAAGACGTGTAAAATCAGTTGATAGTTTGTAAATAACCCCAATGAAACTGGGGGATGATAAGAGTAAGTATAACCAACTCCGGAGGGGTTGAATAATCAAAAAATTGTCAATGAGATTACTTGCTATATTTTTTGCTATTTTCTTGAACTTCCAGCAAGATGGTATTGAGTCAAAATTGAATAGTATTGTCAATGGCCTCGATAAAACATACTTTTCAACCAAAGATCAAACGGTAATCAATAAGTATATTGACACTTATTTGACATGGAAAATTCAAGAAAACAGTAAAGCTTATCTTATGACACTAGATTATCCATATCCTGTGGCAAATCCAGTTGATTATTTAAGTTTTACTATAGTCAAGTTTAAAACACAGACCCAACCTAAAGTTTTCTCAATTTCTGTCTCATCAAAAATAAATTACAAGAAAGGAATCTCATTGTATTTCGGAAAGCGATTGTCTGGAAAATCTCAAAAAATCACCATTGATAAAATATCGTTACAAAATCTCAAATACACCGATATTAAATCAGACTTTCTAAAAATTTCATTTGACGATATGAAATATAAAGACATTAATTTAAGTGATCTATTCATGAAAAATGATCATTTGTTTATTGAATTTTTTGACAATGCCAATAAGATATACACTATTGACTACCCATTATTTAAGTTTAATGAACAATTCAAAAATCTAAAATGATATCTGATACAGATACCTTATTACCCATTTGAGTAATCTACCGAGTAGATATCACCAAAACAGTTATCGAGACAAAATCTGCTCTGCAGATTTCAATAAAACAACGATCGAACTAAAATCCGCAGCGCTGGTTTCACCAAAACACTCGTAATGGTTAAATCCGCACTGCGGATTTCAATAAAACAACTGTCGAGACAAAATCTGCGCTGCGGTTAACACCAAAACAGTTGTCGAGACGAAATCTGCAGCGCGTTTAACGATTTCTAACTCGTATTCTTCTAATCTGCAAACAACAAAATCCTATGTCCATATCCTATTACTCCGAAAACGACTCCAAAGAGCTTAATCCCGACGTATATTTCATGAAACAAGCCTTGCAGGAAGCCCAACGAGCCGGTGAACGGGATGAAGTGCCTATCGGGGCAGTAATTACATGTCAGGGGCGAATAATTGCCCGTGGTCATAACCTCACGGAAACGCTAACTGATGTTACAGCTCATGCCGAAATGCAGGCCATAACAGCCGCAGCACAGTTCCTTGGTGGAAAATACCTGACCGATTGCACGCTTTATGTAACGGTGGAACCCTGCGTAATGTGTGCAGGTGCTTTGGGATGGTCGCAAATAAGCAGGATCGTGTACGGAGCAGCTGACGAGAAACGTGGCTTTGCCCGTTTTGCCCCGCTGGCTCTTCATCCCAAAACAGAAGTTGTTTCGGGCGTGTTGGAAGACGAGTGCAGCAAATTGGTGAAGGAGTTTTTTAAAAGAAAGAGATAATGATGTGATGATTTGCTGATGTGATAATGTGTTGATTTGATAATGTGCCAATAAAAGAAAAGAAAATTCTTTTGTTGGCACATTATCTTTTAAATAACGATGAGTTTACTGACTCTTATTATCACATCAACACATCATCACATTAGTATTTCAAATTTATCACCACCAGTTCCGATTGTGTACCAATGCGGTATTGTGGTCCCCAAATGCCAAGGCCTGAGGAAACGTAATAATGTGTTTTGCCCTTTTTCAGATAGCCATATCCCAGTTCATACATTCTTTTCACGGCTATATTGCCCGGGAAGAATTGCCCATTGTGAGTATGACCTGAAATCTGCAAATCGAAACTATTTTGCTCGGCATCTTGCAAATGGTATGGCTGATGATCCAACAAAATCATCATCTTGTTTTTGTCGACTCCTGTTACTAATTCCGACAAGTTCTTACGTTGCGTATTGGTTCTGTCGTCCCTACCTACCACATAAAAGCTGCTATCCACCAAACTCACTTCGTCTCTCAACACTTTTATTCCGGCAGTTTTCAGGTATTCGGCAGTGGCATTGGGTGTTTCGGCGTACAGCTCGTGGTTGCCATTGATAGCATACACACCCAGAGGCGCTTTAATAGCCCGCAACTCCTCAGCCATATTCTGACGAATAACAGGCACAATAGACCGATCGCTTACATCACCTGCAAGCAGCACAATATCGGGATGTTGATCATTTATCATCTGCACGTATCGCTGCAGTTTTTTTTTATCGATAGAAATGCCGAGGTGAATATCACTTGCAGCAACAATCTTCAACGTCTTGTTTTGCTTCGGCTTATCGGTGCTCAAATTGAGTGTTACTATTTGTGGATGATTAAATCGGTAATTGCCCCAAACCAGTGCTATGCTTATTATTCCCAATGTACCAACCATGGCCCACAAGCGGAAAATTTGCATTCCTGCAGGTGCGAAATGAATAAAATAATTGGCAATACGTACCCCATCTACCAACAGAAAGGATATTAATAAGTACACAACAAGAATGAAATAAGTAAACCCAACAAAACTAACCACCTTTGCAACAGGCTGAGGTAAAGCATTTCCGAAAATCATGGTGCCCAGCATCATTAGAAAAAGGGCTATGAGTGAAACCATGTATATGGGGCGTAACGCAGAAGCGGAAGGCAATGCTTGCCATCCGCGGGTTATTACATATGCATTGAATGAAATGAATATTGCTAACGCAACAAAAATAAAACCGTATCTCATAAACTAATCTGTTTTTATAATTGTGAATGTAAACGTTTGTCAGACTATATTGTTTTAAATTACCTGCCTTTATTGCTAATGTTTTGATTAAAAAGGCAACAAAAATACATTTAACGATATTTCAACCCGAAAATTTGCTGTTTCTCGCTATTTATTAAGATATTTGCAGTCTGATTCTACCTGTTATTTCAAACGAACTGTAAAAATACACTATATATTTCCACTCCCTGATTATACCCGGCCATAAAATGAAAAAGTTATTATTTTTTATTATCTGTTTACAGTTTATTACCAGCTCATTACCGGCACAAAAAGTGGGACTTGTGTTGAGCGGAGGCGGTGCAAAAGGAATTACGCACATAGGTGTAATTAAAGCGCTGGAAGAAAACAATATTCCGATTGACTATGTGGCAGGAACTTCGATGGGGGCCATTGTGGGTGGTATGTATGCCATGGGGATGACAACGGATGAGATGATTGACATGCTTAAATCAAAAGATTTCAAAAACTGGTCGACCGGCGAAGTGGAAAAAGACTATGTGTATTACTACCGCAACGCCGACCCTAAACCCAAGCTTATGGAAATGAGTTTCAAGTTGAACAAACTTGACTCCATTGACTTAAAGTCAAATTTCTTACCAACAAACCTCATTTCGCCCCGTCAAATGAATTATGCATTTGTGCCGCTCTGCGCACAGGCAAATGCAGTTGCAGGTGGCGACTTTGATAAACTATTTATACCCTTCCGCTGTGTTGCTTCAGATGTTTATAACAAAAAAGCAGTCGTTTTTCATTACGGTGAACTGGGTGATGCGATTCGTGCTTCCATGACTTTCCCTTTTGTGTTTAAACCTATCGTTATTGACAACAGATTATTGTTTGATGGTGGTATCTTCAATAATTTCCCTGTGGATGTGATGCGGGCAGATTTCAAACCCGATTTTATGATTGGGAGTGCCGTTTCAAACAACCCGCGTAAGCCTGATGAAGGCGATATCATTATGCAGGTTCAGAATATGATTATGAACCGGGTAGACTATTCGATAAACCCCAAAGAAGGCTTGTTGCTACACTTTCATATGAATAACGTAAATACGTTCAACTTTTCGAGAGTCGACGAATTGGTGCAGCTTGGATATGATTCAACAATGAAGCATATGGACGAATTGAAGGCGCGTATTTCACGCAGAATCAGTACCGATTCAATTTCAGAAAAACGCAGACATTTTACTGGTCGTTTTCCCGAGATGAAGTTTCAAAGCGTGGAGGTGGAAGGAGTTGACAGCCTGCAGAAACGATATGTTGAACAGGTTTTTCATTACCGAAATGATGTTTTTACCCTGAAAGATTTCAAAGAAGCCTATTTTAAACTAATCTCGGACGATAAAATACTCGAAGTAATACCTCATGCTGTTTTCAACACTCCCAGAGGGAACTTTGACTTGAAATTGCGGGTTAGAACACAGGACCAACTCAAAGTATTGATTGGCGGAAATATATCATCATCTACCTCCAATCAGGCTTATTTCGGATTGTCGTACCAGAACCTGAGTGAATATGCTCAAACGGCCTATATAGACGCTCAATTTGGACGAATGTACAATGGATTGGGCATTGGTACCCGCATTGAAGTTCCAAGTCAGGAGAACCTGTATATGAAGCTGGCTGTGGTTCTGCACAAATTCGATTATTTCGAAGGGAGTCGTTTGTTTTACGAAGATAACCGCACGTCGTACTTTAATCAGTATGAAGGTTATTCGAAACTAAGTGTGGGTTTTCCACTTAAAATGAAAGGGAGACTGGAATTTGGTGTGGGGTATGGAAATCTGACCGATAATTATACTCAAAGCATCTCGACGGCTTATACCGACAGAAGTGACCGCAGCATCTTTTCGTTGGGCAGCGCATTTGCCAGGATTGAAAACTACACGCTAAATGATGTTATGTATCCAACCAAAGGATCTAATTATTCAGCATTGGTGCAACTTATTGGAGGAGAAGAAATATTCAAATCGGCAATAAGTGCCAATGAAAATGAATCGGAACGTGGTGATTTGTGGGGGCAGTTTCGGGGTAAGTACGATCGGTATATCCCTTTGTCGAAAAAGTTCACACTTGGTACCTATGGTGAAATCATGTTTTCAAGTCGGAAACTACTCCAGAATTATACAGTATCGCTCATTCAGGCACCTGCATTTCAGCCAACACCACACAGCAAATCGGTTTATAACGGTGCCTTCCATGCCAATCAGTTTGGGGTTATTGGGGTAAAACCAATTTACCAAATCAACGACCAGCTTCATGTGCGAACTGAAGCCTATTGGTTTGTTCCCTATAAAACCATTTTGCCAGGAATTGATAACTCAGCCCATTTCTCAGCCCCATTTTCATCATCGCAATTTATGGCCGAAAGCTCATTGGTGTTCAATTTCAAAATTGCTTCAGCCGGTTTATATGTGAATTACTACAGTTCTGCTGTCAGTCAGTGGAATTTTGGGTTGAACATCGGATTCCTGCTTTTCAATCCGAAGTTTACCGAATAACTTACATACAAGCAGCTTCAGCCAATGCTTTTGCCTGATTCATTCGGTCGGCCATACCAATGCCATCGCGCAAGTTTCCGCCAATAATCAATCCGGCGTATTGTTGCTCCAGTTGCCTGATAGTTTCAAAACGCTCACCACTTTCGACACCGTATTGCGGAATTGCCTTATTGTGGCGCATGATTTTAAATAAATCCGGTTTGAACTCCTTCAATCCCATTAAATCGGTGCATTCGCGGGCAACAATTTCCCTGATCTCTGCATCCGAAAGGACAATCAAATCCTGCCGACGCACACCACCCATAAAAATAGAAAGTGTAGCACCACCTTTGGGAGCACGGTCTTCAAAAAGGGTTGACATATATAGCACTCCCAAAAGATCGCGCTTTTCGATAGACGGAATTAAGCCACCAAAACCGTCCAGTTCAATGCCTTCCCATTTGTTGAAACCCAAAACAACCTCAATTACTTTGGTATAATGCAACGAGTTAAGTTTCTCCATAGCGGCTGTATCTACAAACGGCAACATCGACTCCAACGCGTATGCTCCAACAGTAGAAATTACCTTCTTTGCGTGAATCATAATCTGATCATCACCCTTTTCGGCAGTTATTGTATAGCCTTCCGAAGTAGGTTGAACCGTGATATCCTGAGCATTCAGAACAACATTTTCTGTTCCAATAGATTTGTACAAAGCTGCAGGTAACGATGCCAAACCACCTTTGCACGAAAACACTTTGCGGTTTACTTTCTTCTCTGCTTCGGTCTTTTTTATAAAACCTTTGCGGAATGAACCACCAATTAAACTGCCATATTTTTGTTCTAAATTATATAGCTTAGGCAAGGCATATTTCGGAATCAAATAATTCGGATCGCCGGCATAAACGCCGATGATAAACGGATCGATAGCATAATCAAAGAAGCTTTGCCCCATTCTTCTTTTTACGAACGAAGCCAGGTTCTCATGTGGATCTTTCCCTGCCGGACGGAAAGGCTCGCCCAGTATTCTGAATTTATCTTTCAGCGTAAACAGCGGAGTTTTGATAGCATCAGCCGGGCCTTGCGGAAGACATTCCCATTTGCCGTTTTTCAGAATAAAGCGTTTCTTAGCGGTGTCGGATGCCAATTCTAACGTACATGTATCGGCCAGTTCTTCGAATACTTCTACCACAGTTGTGTTCCCAACAACGCCAGTGTTAGGACCCTGTTCATATGTAAAGCCATTTTCCGTAACGGATTGAATTACACCACCAACAACCGGAGCTTTTTCCAACACCAGAAATTTCACATTGGCTTTATTCAGGTAAAAAGCCGTTGTAAGTCCGGTTAATCCGGCTCCCACAACGACTACGTCTACTTCGTGAATTGAACTCATAATTCTATTTTTTGAATCGCGGCTTTAAATGTTTCAACCAGCGGTTTTATATTTTTGGGGATATTTGATCGGTGCAGGTTTTTGAGACCCAACTCGTTTCGTCCGTAAGGCACAATCTCCACATCCAAATCGTACAACGTTTCCAGGTTCTCATTGATAAAACTAATGGGAATTATCAGGATTTCAGATATTCCTTGTTGTGCCAGCTCTTTCAATTTATCTTTGGTATCAGGCCCAACCCATTTTACACGGCCAATTTTCGATTGGAACGAAATATCATGCGTCAACCCAAGTTTTTTGGAAATCAAACGAGCCGATTCGGAGATTTCCTGCACATAGGTGTCGCCCTTTTGTATCAGGTATTCCGGAATGGCATGACCGCTGAAAAGCAAATGCGGTTTCGTGAGTTTCTTCTCTTCTATCGACTTTTGAATCTGCCCAGTCCAGTATTCGATGTAATTCGGATCGTTGTAGAAACTTCCGGCAATGCGGATATTCATATCTTTGAACGATTTGTTGGCATTCCGCAAGTCGGTAATCACGCTTTCGCTGGTGGAAATGCTGTATTGCGGATACACCGGAATGGCAATCATTTCACGAATTCCCTGATTGTATTGCAATTGTACACCCTGCGCCACACTTGGCGTACTGTATGAATAAGCATTGCTCACATAGTAATCGCTACCAAGCTCGGCTGCCAATGCTTCTTTAATCTCGTCCATGGACTTCATCAGCGGCGAGCCACCAATGAGCTTATATTTATCCCACGAGCCTTTGTAACGCGTTGTACTGATAATTTTAGCTACCAGTTTACGCGGAATTGACGGCATCGGCAGTATGGCTTTGTCGTTAAACATATTGTTCAAAAACGTTTTCATATCGCACCGGCACACGGGCGACCCCATGTTTATAAGCAAAATTCCCGTCATACTGTTTTGGAGAATTTGTTTTCTTCCACTTTCAGCAGTGGATCGAAAACCATGGCAATATTGCGGACAACCATCATTCCATCTCCACTTACCTGAATCACATCGTTGTCGAGAGTCAGCAATTTGTCATCAATAAACTCCTGCAATTTGGCAGGATTATATTCGAGTTCTTGCTTAATGACATCAATTTGGGTATCCAACCGCAGTGCAATTTCATTCAAATCTAACCGACCGTTACACATAATTTCGTTGATAGCTTCACGGATAATCGTTTCCTGAGCCGACATCGAGTATCCTCGAACAACTGCCAATCCGTCTTTCTCAACCATATCCATGTAGGCGTTCAGGTTCTTCTCGTTTTGGCTGTAAGCACTCCACAACTGCGAAATACCCGACGTTCCGAACGCATAAACCTGTCCGGTAGTCTGGCGGGTACAATATCCCTGAAAATTACGGTGCAATGTTTTGGCTTTACTGGCCAGGAATAATTCATCGTCCGGTTTGGCATAATGATCCATGCCAATGGCATTGTAGCCGTTTTCTGTCAATAAGTTATAACCGGCTTCCAACATATGAATCTTCTCATCAGCATCAGGCAAATGGTATTTTTCCAGGTTCTTTTGGGCCTCTTTTACCCACGGAACGTGAGCATACGAGAATGTCACAACGCGGTCGGGCTGCAAAGCCAGAATGCGCTCAATATTGCCCTTGAAACTTTCAACAGTTTGAAGCGGAAGACCGTAAACAAGGTCGATATTTTCTTTGATATTGTTTTGCTTGATGCGTGCTATTACATCTTCAATCGGCAACTTCGAAGGTCTGCGATTAATGGCATCAAGCACATCTTTATTGAAGTCCTGAATTCCAAGACTGATGCGATTAAAGCCTATTTTTGCCAAATGGTCGATATGCTCCAATTGCAAATAGGCCGGACTACACTCGATGGCAATTTCGGGATTATCGGTAAAAGCAAACGTAGCCTTGATTTTATCTACAATTTCTTCGAGGTAAAAAAGCTGAATGGAATTAGGCGTTCCACCACCAAAATGTATCTGTGAAACCTTGCGCGACTTGTCGAGATGCTGAAAAACAGTATCCATTTCTTTCAACACAGCATCGATGTACCGACGAATAGTCTGATTGCTTTTTGAAAGCGTGGTGTTGCAACCGCAAAAGAAACAAAGTTGCGGACAAAACGGAATATGAATATACACCGAAATGCTCTCGGGCTTGTCGTTGTTCGATTTCTCGAGGGCATCCACATACTGTTGGTTATCGAATCCGGTGTGAAAGCTCGTTGCGGGCGGATAGCTTGTGTAGCGAGGTCCCGGCTTATTGTATTTGTCTAAAAATGACGATGATATTTGCATGTTTTTGTTAAGCGTTTTAGACCTTTTAATTATGAATTGTGAATTATCAATTATGAATTAATCAGTCTCTGTTCCAGTTAGTTTTCTTTATCCAGTCTATTACAAACTGAACATTATCTTTTGAGTTATCGGGCGATAAACCATGACCGGTGTTGAAAATCCAGTTTTGATTTTCCTTGCCAAACGGAAGGAATTTATTCAACTCGGCTTCGATAATCGATTGATCTTTTATTGTGAACAAACGTGGATCCAGGTTGCCCTGAAGTCCTACTTTGCTATCGATAATGCGGCGTGCTTCGGTCATAGAGAATTGCCAATCAATGCTAACAAAATCGGCAATGTCAAAGTTCACTTTCGCCATACCATTTCCCAATCCTTTTGGGAAAAAGATAACCGGCACGTTCTTTTCCCTTACGGCATTGGTAATGCGTTTCACATAAGGCAAAACGCGCTCAATGTACAATTCCGACGGAATTAATCCGGCATGCGTTTCGAACAACTGGAACGTGTCAATACCATGTGCAGCCTGTGTGGTAGCATATTCAATCGAAAGTTCGGTAATCTTTTCAAAGATTTGAGCCGTTGTTTTCGGATCGTTATAAAACAAGTTGATTGCCTGTGCAAAATCGTGTTTCGTGCTGTTACCTTCCACCATATAGCAAAAAGTGGTAAACGGAGCACCACAAAAACCAATCAATGCTACATCAGCAGGTTTCCGGCCTTTGATTACATCAATGGCTTTATAAATATGCTCTAATTTCGACGAATCGGGTTTTAGCGCAGCAAGTTTATCATTGATCTTGTGTAACGGATTTTCAAACACAGGTCCTTTGTCGGTAAAACTCAGATCCATACCCATTGCCTCAGGGATAACCAGAATATCGGAGAAAAGGATAGCTGCATCCACACCCAAATCGTTTACCGGAAGCAAAGTTACTTCAGCGGTAAGTTCCGGGTCGAGCATCAATTCGCGGAAACTATGCTTCTCGCGAAGTTTAAGGTACGAAGGCAAAACACGTCCGGCCTGACGCATAAACCAAACCGGTGGTCTTTCTGTTTTTTTGCCGAGAATGGTGTCCCGGAATATTGAATTAGACATTTTCTGTTTTTAAAGTTGTTGTAGAGCCAATAAGCTGGCTTTTAGGGTTATTTCAATGTCCTCATCGCTGTGGGCATTGGAAACAAATGCAGCTTCGAACTGCGACGGAGCCAAATAAATTCCTGCGTTGAGCGCCATTCTGAAATAGCGTGCATATTTCTCACCGTCCGATTTCATTACATCGTCGAACGATTCTATTTTTTCCGAATCATTGAAGAACAAAGTCATTAAAGAACCAACCCGGTTTATCACCGCTTTGTGACCGGTTTTGGCCAGATTCTCTTTCAATCCTTCTTCCATTTTGGCTGCTTTACGTTCCAGTTCGGCGTAAAAGCCCGGTTTGTTCAATTCCTTAAGCATAGCAATTCCGGCAGCCATAGCCAACGGATTACCTGACAATGTTCCTGCCTGATAAACCGGTCCGAGCGGGGCCAGCATACTCATAATTTCTTTTTTACCACCGTAAGCTCCAACGGGCAAACCGCCACCAATAATTTTTCCCATAGTAGTCAAATCGGGCATAACACCAAAATATTCCTGCGCGCCACCTTTTGCCAAACGGAAACCGGTAATTACTTCGTCGAAAATCAGCACAGCGTTATTCTCGGTAGCAATGCGTCGCAAGCCTTCCAAAAATCCCTTAGCGGGAAGCACAACACCCATATTAGCCGCAACCGGTTCAACAATGATAGCCGCAATTTCGTTTCCACATTTAGCAAACAATTCTTCTACTGAAGCCAGGTCATTATACTCAGCAATCAAGGTATCTTTAGCTGTACTTTCAGTCACACCGGGACTATCGGGTAAACCCAGGGTAATGGCTCCCGAACCGGCTTTAATCAAAAAGCTGTCGCCGTGACCATGATAGCAACCGGCAAACTTTACAATTTTGCTTCGTCCGGTATAACCACGAGCTAAGCGGATAGCACTCATGGTAGCTTCCGTTCCCGAATTCACCATGCGAACCATTTCGATAGAAGGCACCATGCTCACAATCAATTCAGCCATTTCGGTTTCCAACAAAGTAGGAGCACCGTAACTGGTACCTCGCTCAGCTGTTTGCTTAATGGTTTCAATAATTGGTTCGTAAGCATGTCCCAAAATGAGCGGACCCCACGAGCAAACATAATCGATATACACGTTTCCGTCGATATCGGTAATTCTGGAACCCTTACCGCTACTGATAAGAATTGGATCGCCCCCTACACTTTTGAATGCTCTTACCGGTGAATTTACACCTCCGGGAATTATCTCGCAGGCTTTTTTATATGCTGATTTACTTTTTTCTGTATTCATTTTTTTTACCACTAAGGCACTTAGAACATTGAATTGCACTAAGTTTAATTCATTTTTATTTGTTTTACCGCTTAAAATCTAAATACACAAGAAATTTCTTTGTGTGTCTGAGTGCATTTAGTGCCTCAGTGGTTACTTAAAAACTTTGCTACGTCTTTCGCAAAATAGGTGATAATAATATCGGCACCGGCTCTTTTTATAGACGTAATAATTTCCATCATAATGCGCTCTTCGTCCACCCAACCGTTAGCTCCGGCAGCTTTTACCATCGAAAACTCACCGCTCACATTATACGCTGCAATCGGGATATTGAATGTATCTTTCGTCCGGCGGATAATATCCAGGTAGCTCATGGCAGGTTTCACCATCACAATGTCTGCTCCTTCTTCAATGTCCTGCTCAATTTCGCGCATGGCTTCGTCGGAGTTAGCCGGATTCATTTGATAACTTCGGCGGTTACCAAACTTTGGAGCCGATTCGGCTGCTTCGCGGAACGGACCGTAAAAGGCCGACGCATATTTTGCCGAATAAGCCATGATAGGCGTATTCTGAAATCCATTATCGTCCAGCGTTTTTCTGATTTTTTGCACCCGACCATCCATCATATCGCTTGGTGCAATAATATCCGCACCGGCTTCGGCCAACGACAAGGACTGAGCCGCCAGTGTTTCCAGTGTCAGGTCATTGTCCACTTCGCCGTTTACTATGGTTCCGCAATGTCCGTGCGTGGTATATTCGCAGTTGCAAACATCGGCAATAATCAATAATTCCTTGCCATATTTTTCTTTCAATGCTCTGATGGCTTTTTGCACAATGCTATTGTGTGTACAAGCCACAGCACCTGTTTCGTCCTTGCTTTCGGGAATTCCGAACAGCAAAACTGATTTTACGCCCAAGGCCAATATCTCGCCGCATTCTTCTACCAATAAATCGATAGATAACTGCGAGTTACCCGGCATGGAACTGATAGGATTATTTACATTTTCACCCGGACAAACGAACAAAGGCATTACTAAGTCATTTACCGAAACGGTGGTTTCGGAAACCATGTCAAGTAAAATAGGGTTCATCCTTAATCTGCGAAGTCTTGTTACTGGAAATGCCATAATCTTGAAATTTAATGTGTGTATTTTATAAAATAGTTTTCTATTTCATTCGAAAAAAAATCTCCACTTGATTTTGCTGAAACAATCAGTGGAGTGTAGCCCTGCTTTAAGACCTCTCTTTCAGTTGTCTTGCCAATGCAGGCTATTCTGAAGTTATTTCTGCAGTCGTTTTCGTTCATCACCTTTACAAAGTTTCTGAAACCCGAAGGGCTGGTGAAAACAAGTAAATCGTACGCATCGCGCTTGATACATTGAATGATTTCAGCAGAATTTATCTGTGTCTCTATCGTTTTATATACGTTTATTCGCGTCAGTGTGGCTGTTGCAGCCAATGCATTTTCAAACTTTGCATCGGCCAGTTCGCCCAAAGCCAGCAGGAGTTTATCGTTGAGCGTAAGTTTCTGTTGCAATTCGGCAATAAAGTCTTCCGACGTATTTCCGGCTGAAACGAATGCCGGTTGAAACCCGTTCTTTACTACTTCGCTGGCCGTAGTTTTGCCAATTACAGCAATTTTAGGTAGTTCAACAGGCTTTTCTGATTGATTATTTTGCAGTAACCGAAAGAAACTATCCACGCCATTTTTGCTTGTAAATAATAACCAATTGTAGGAGCTTATGTTCGCCAGAGCAGTCCGGATTTCGGTATTTAATTCATTTGTAACTATTTTTATCATTGGAAAATCCAACACAACAGCTCCTTTCCCAATTAATGCAGACTTGATTGAGTCATCGTCCGAAAGTGGTCGGGTGGAGATAATGAGTTTGTTTTCCAACGGCTGTTTCATGGTTGCAGCATAATTCCGTTTTCGGCCGCAGCCGCAATGATTTTCGCGGCAAGCGACCTGCCAAGTTCCTCTGCTTTATCAATAGTGGAGTCTTCGGACAAGCGAACCATTTTATAGGTTTTATGATCGCCGGTCATAGCCTCAAGATGAAGCGTATTGCCTGAAATAGTTCCGTAAGCGGCCAACGGAAACTTACAACCACCCCCAACTGTGAGCATAAAGCTCCGCTCGGCAGTGATAGCAATTTCAGTTTCGGTATGATTTATCGAACGAAGCATCTGAATGGTTTCCGCATCGTCTTTGCGGCATTCGATCGCAATGGCTCCCTGACCAATTGCAGGCAAGCAAACTTCGGTCGGAAGTATTGAACTTGATTGAATGGATTTACCCAAACGGTTTAGTCCGGCAGCAGCCAGCACAATGGCATCGTACTGTCCATCTTCCAGTTTCTGAAGGCGGGTATCTATATTTCCACGGATTTCTTTAAACTGAGCAGTTGGTTGCACCGTAGCAATTTGCACAATGCGGCGTGGACTCCCGGTGCCAATAACACAGTTTTCGTCAAGATCGCTCAGCAACTTTCCGTCGCGGGTAAGAACCACGTCGCAGGGGTTTTCGCGTTGTGGAAAAGCAGCCAAAACCAATTCGTCGGGCTGAATGCTCGGCACATCTTTCAGACTGTGAATAGCAAAATCGGCTTTACCTTCCAAAATGGCATTCTCAAGCTCCTTTACAAACACACCCGTTCCACCAAAAGCTGTTAGTGGCTTATCGGTAACCTTGTCGCCATGCGTACTGAATTTTAGAATTTCATATTCGCAGTCGGGGTTTTGCGCTCTGAGCAGGTTTACAGTTTGCTCGGTTTGCGTGTAAGCCAGTAAACTCGGACGGGTAGCAACAATGTATTTCTTACTCATGTTCTGGAATGTCTATCGAAAATGAATCTTTTAATGTTTTAGTGATAGAAATCATTTCTTCGCGGGTACTTGCCTTTCGAAGGTTCGACATGATTACGCGGATAATTCGGTTGGAGTACGAATCCATCAATTTATTCAGTTCCTCTTGTTGATCTTCATCAAGCTTATTGGTAAATGGTTCGTATAATTCCAGGGTACTTTGTTTTAGTACTACAAGTCCTTTTTTAATTTCGGCCATCACCGGCATAATGAATTGTTTGGAGTACCATTCGAAATAGTCTTCCGAAATATCCTGAATGATTTGTTCTGCTTTCGACACTTCGAGGGTTCGTTTATCAAGGTTCGAATCAATCATTTTGTTGATGTCGTCGATGGAATAAACAAAGCAATTCTCAATTTTATTGATTTCGGGGTCGATGTTTCGGGGGATAGAAAGATCGATAAAAATGCGTGTTTTGCCCTGTAACTGCTCTTCCATCAGGCTTATTTCGTGTCGGCAAATAATGTAGTTGGGTGCGCTGGTTGAGGCAATTATCACATCATTTTCCAAAATAGCAGCAAAGCGTTGCGAGTATTCAATGGTTTTAGCACTGAGTCGTTCGGCAAGCTGAGTTGCTCCTGAGCGATTGGCAAAGGTGATATTGCTATTCTCAAATTGTTGTTTGAGGTAGTTAGCTGTTAGATTCGAAATTTTTCCGGCACCCAACAGCAGTATGTTCACATCTTTCTGATCTTCCAGAATCTGTTTGATTACGTCCACAGCCAGTGTAGCAACCGATACCGAGCCGTCGCCGATTTTAGTTTCGGAACGTACCTTTTTACCAATTTGAATAGCTGTTTGAAATACTTTGTTCAGCAGCCCATTGGTCGATTTATTCTCCTGAGCTGCAAAATAAGCATCCCGAACCTGACCTTGTATCTGATATTCACCCAACACCATAGAGTCGAGGCTCGATGCAACTTTGAAGAGGTGAATAACGGCTTCCTGACAGTTTTTTTGGTAAATACTTTTGTGCGTCTCCTCTATATCAATCTGGTGGAATTTGCTTATAAAGTCTTCTAAATCCCGAAAACCATCCTCCACTTTCTCTACAGATGCGTACAATTCCACCCGGTTACAAGTGGACAAAATTACGCTCCCCTTGATTGAAGGATAATGGTTTAGCAGTTCGTATGCTTCGTGAATGGTTTCGGTTGGGAAATGGATTTTTTCTCTTATTTCGACATTCGCTGTCTTATAATTTAATCCGGCAATGATAAAATGCATTTGCTATATCTTGATTTAGAACCCAAAATTACTATTGTTTCTAACAATAAAACGAAGGACTAAAGTTATTTTTCAAATTCAACAGACAAAATAACAGTTTGAACAGGCATAATGTTCAGGTTCTATCCATGTGTAATTCTGATTACATCATAAGCGCATAATACCATATCTCACTTATTTATAGCAATATAAAAAACAGCAATGGGTCAGAGTTCCAATTTTAGACGGCAGAAAATAAAGACTAATTAATACTTTTCATTTTTTATTAAAATCAGTAGCTAAAACCAAGTTTGGTAAGTCCGGTCTGAATCTGAGTATTTTGCATAAACAAATTCCAGAGAAGCCCTGTGCGGTAGTTTTCAATCATCACTACTATTGGACCCTGATCAATAGCCAGATACGAATCGGCAAACCAGCGATTATTCAAATTGAATGCATCCTTGAAGCCATATTCGCCAAACATTTTATCGCCCAGAGTATAATAAAAGAAATGCAGGGCACGCATACTTTCAACCGGAGTGTATGGGAAGGACGCCAGAGCAGCCGTTGGAGCAATTGTGCCGCCATCATTGTTGGGAGATGAAGCGGTATAGCCGGTTGGAATATCGCTGGCCGTTAAACCCCAGCAATTTTCGCCATATCCAAAGTTTTTATGCGGATTAGCAACGCAATATTTATAATTGATTTGCGCATGAGCCGTGTTTTGATTCCAATAGTTGGCATAGGTATCGGATAAATGCGTTGGATTTAAACCCAAAAATGAGTAGTGTGCAAAGAACATAGGTCCACCGTTATCCTCGCCCAGCGGCAAAGTGATACCATAAAATGTTCTACCATTTTTAATGGCTCCATTACGCGCAAAACCATTGTCGTAAACCGATTTGGCGATTGGATACGTTGGCGATGAAGCTGCCAGCACATAAATAATTAAACCTTCGTTCCAACCGGTTACGGGCATATTCATATCCCAGTTGTAAGTTGGCGACCAATGCCAGTAAAGCTTTTGTTGTCCGCTCTGTTGAAACCAACTCCACTCCACATTTTCCCACAATGTTTCAATCTTACTGCACATTGCTTTTTCATCGGCATTCCCATTTTTGAAGTACGACTGAACAGTAAGCAAACCCTGCATAAAAAATGCGGTTTCAACCAAATCGGCACCATTATCTTTTGTTCCAAATGGGATAACTTTTCCTGTTGTGCCATTCATCCAATGCGGAAAGGCTCCGTGGAATTTATCGGTGGTGGAGAGTTGTAAAAAGTTGACGATTTTATTCATTCGTTCCAATCCCTGAGCACGGGTAATGAAACCACGTTCGATAGCTACCGGAATGGTCATAATACCAAAACCGGAACCTCCAAAAGTAACAATGTCGCCGGAGCCGTTTCGTTCTCGGGCAAGGCCCGAAGTAGGATGAGCGTAATCCCAAAAGAATTTAAAGGTTTGTTTTTGTACCAATGTCAATAAACTATCATCTGAAATAGTTGGAAATTTGGGAGTTATATCCAACTTTGTGACAAAAGAAAATTGATAAGAATCAATAAGTTTTACACCCAGGTTTTCGCCATCGGCCAAATAAAGTGTATAGGGAGTATAATAGTTTAATTTCTTTCTTATCCGAAACGTCAATTGCTTTGAGATTGTATCGGTTTGAACTACAAATGAAGTATCAATGCCGTTATTGATAAAAATCTTGGTAGGATCTATCTTTTTCTTATCTATACCAGATGAAAAATGAATGCTAATCACTACTGAATCTACAGGCAAATTATACACACTTCCACCATTAAAAGCCTGATTACCATTGATACTTACCGATTCAATATAGGTATTAGTAAGAGGTATTATGATAGGATCTTGCTTGCAGGAAGAAAGAAGAGTTGCTACAAGAATGAAGTAGAGAAAGTGTGATTTCATAGTTTTGTTCCTTAAAAAAATACAGGGAGAATGCATTACATCCTCCCTGCAATTGAGAATAATGAATGATTAGTTGATTACTGTAATTTCGGCATCATACAATGCTTTTACTTCTGCATCGGTCAACGCTTTATTGTAAATACGTAACTCATCAAGTAATCCAGGATAGAATCTCATCCAATCCTGGCCTGTACCATCAAGTTGTTGTGGCCATGATCCGATAAGAATTTTAGTCATATCAGTTCCAAAAGTAATTGCACCAAGTGCTGGCTGTGCTCCTGCTGCTTCCGGACCTGCAAATCTTTTAGATGTTGCTACAGGTAAACCGTTGGCATACAATGTTTCAGTAGAAGTTGTTTTGTTATAAGAATAAACAACGTGTACCCATTTGTCCGATAAGAAAGCTTTGTTCTGTTTGCGAATGTCCTGACCTTTCCATTCTGTTGTAGAATTGAAAAGATAACCTTTCATATCCAAAGAGTCAGCATTTGAGCCACCTTCTAGCATTAAAACAAGATTTCCCATAAAACTATCACCACCATTCAGTTGGAAAATGTCAGCAGCACCACCTGCGGCAGGAGTTTTAATCCATGCGCCCATTGTGAATTCTGTCATTGATTTGAAAAGATTGGTTGAAGCAACTGTATATTCCAAATAAGCCTGAGTAGTAGCACCTTTGTATGCATTACCACGACGACCTGTTACAAATGAAGCAGCTCCACCTTTTTTACTGTAAGTAACCCCGGTACCCAATTCAATTGAAGCAGTTTCTGATTCAAATGGAAAATAGGCAACTAAATTAGATGCGGCAATTGTAGACGGATTTGTTTTTCCTGCATAAGGATCTGGTTCTGCTGTTTTGCAAGATGTGAAAGACACGCTCAATAAAAGAGCAGCTACAGCGAATACGCTGATAAAATTGATTTTTTTCATAAAATAATAGTGTTTTAAAAATAAAAAATAAAATTAATTGTTAGTTTTCTCTGAAATTTAGTTGTTGATATTTAATTGTAATTTGGATTTTGTGTCAAGTTAGTATTGAGTTGCATTTGTTGGCTCGGAATGGGAAATACTCCATGTTTAGCAGCATTAAATCCTTTGCTTGAAAGTATTGTTGAGGCTTCTCCTGTACGAATTAAATCGAAGAATCGATCTTCTTCCAGGGCAAGTTCAGCGCGTCGTTCATCCCAAATATCCTGCAAAGTAATGGCCCCCAACGGCAATAATTTTACACGGTCACGCACTTTATTTACAGCTGAAAGTGCATCAAAACCACTAAGTCCACCTGCTGAGGAACCATGCGCTTTGGCTTCGGCAAACATAAGCAGCACATCCGAATATCGGATAATACGCACATTATGATCGAACGCATAACCATTGTAATTCCATAAGTTATATTGCGATGGCGTGTACACTTTGCCATTGTAAACCGGATTGGTACACGCTGCTTTAATACTATCCCCTTCAGGTGTCTTGGTACCACGATATAAAAAAGTAGTTGCTGCACGAACCGTTTCTCCACGAGAATTAAAGAAATTGATCAGACTTGCACTGGGTGTGCAAAATCCCCAACCCTGCATATTTCCGGGTGAATTTCCGCGAGGTCCTTGCACATATCCATATTCTAGAAATGTACCATCTCCGGTTGATTTTCCTAATGTTGAACTTTGAATTTCGAACAATGATTCTTTACTGTTTTCGCCATCAATAGAAAAAACTTCCCTGTAATTCGGCAGTAAATCATATTTACCCGAGGCCATTATTTTATCTGTAAGCGAAGCCACTGAATCCCATTCATTCTGATACATATGTACTTTAGCTTTCAAAGCCATTGCTGTGTATTTATTAATACGACCGGCCCAGTCTTTTGTATAAGATTCCGGCAATACCGAAATAGCTTCCTGCAAATCTTTTTCAATGAAGTTATACAAATCTGTAGTTGAACTTTGTTGTTTAGCAGCCAGCTCTTCGGCTGTCAACGTAGTTTCAATAATTGGAACCCGTCCGAAAAGACGCGTGAGATTAAAATAAGCATATGCACGAATTACTTTAGCTTCTCCGGCACACTGGCGGGTATATTTTTTCGAATCGGCATTCAACAGTGCACTTTCAAAAAGCGGCATTTGTTGGATGGCATGATTCGCACCACTGATTACATCAAAATAACCTGTCCACAATTCATTTATCAATCCATTGCTTGAGTCAAATGTAAAATCATCTAACTGCTTCATTGTTGGATTATCTTCGGGCGTGCTTCCTTTATCAGCATTGTCGGATGTTATTTCAAATGCTCCGATATATGGGAAAGCATGAGTACTTGCAGTACGCATCTTAGCATAAGCTGCACTTACAGGAAGGAATATATTTTCCGATTTTGAATAATCTAACCCACTTGAAGGAACTGTAGCTTCCGGACGAATATCCAGAAAATCCTGACAACCAGCGAACAGGAAAATGCTTAGTATAGCTAATAATATATTGTTTTTCATAATGATTAGATTTTTAAAGATTCATTTTTAAACCAACACTGTAAACTGCTTGCATTGGATATACAGAAGTATCAACTCCGTTGCTAAGAGGCGATCCACTAACTTCAGGAGTAAATCCTTTGTAGGTAAAATAGGTGAAAGGACGTTGAGCAGAAAGGTAAATCCGCAAACTTTTTACGCCTTTAATCTTATCAAAAGTATAACCTACCTGCAAATTCTGAATTCGGATATACGATGCATCTTCTACAAAGAAACTGTTGGCTTGCTGTATAAATGAAGTATTATAGGCTTCAGCCGATGGATAGGTTGCTGATTTATTTGTTGCGGTCCAACGGTTAGCATAAAAGTCTGCATCATAGTTTCCATCGGCAAACACATCGCGGTTCATTCGTTTGGCATTCAATACTTTGTTTCCAAATTGGCCTTGGAATGAGACGCTTACATCCATCTTTTTATAATTCATTCCAAAATCAATTCCACTCATCAACCAGGGAATTGGACTTCCCAAATATACTTTATCTTTAGCATCAATCACTTTATCTCCATTTTGATCTTTATATTTGAAGTAGCCACCCAGCTTTATGTCCTGACTTACAGGATCTCGCAAAGCTTCTGATTCACTGGCGTATACTTTGTCAATTTCGTATCCGTAGAAAGAACCGATTGCATGCCCAACGGCTGTTCTTGTTGCATAATTACCACGCACCGAAGCTCCCGGTATATAATCTCTTCCTTCTAGTTTTAAAACTTTATTATCAATCGTTGTGGCATTGAAACCTATGTTATACGACAAGTCTTTGCTAATCTTATCGCTCCAGTTTAAATTTAGCTCTATACCCCGATTTTGAACAGTTCCGTTATTACTCAACAATTCAGCAACACCTCCGCCAGTTGCAATTGGTGCATAAAAAACGACATTGTTTGTCACCCGGTTATAGAGATCTAAATCACCTTTCAGTTTTTGATTCAAAACACTAAAATCGGCGCCTAAATTAAATTCACTCACAACTTCCCACTTCAAGAATCGTTGAACAACAGTTTGCGCACCAATGCCATCTACCAAAGCATCTCCAAAAATACCTGAACTACCGGCTCCTGATGAACCAAGTATTACTGCAGAGTTTGCAGGGATATTATCGTTACCAAGCATCCCCCAACTACCACGCACTTTCAGGTATTGGAAAGTAGTTTGGTTTTTCATAAAGTCTTCTCCTGTCAGAATCCAGCCTAACCCAACCGATGGAAAGTAACCCCATTTCTCCTGATATTTAGAACTTGCATCTGCTCTGAAAGTAAGAGAGGCAACATATTTATCAGCATAATTATAAGTGCCACGAGTGAAAAATGATAACCCATTGTATGTTCCGGCTCCATCTGTCGCAGTCCTGTCGCGAAATGAACCGGTTGACAAATATATAGATTGATCATCAAACCCTGGAACATCTTGTGCAGTACCTGTCAACCAGGATTGCTTTTCAATTCTTGTTGATTGACCCAACATCACGCTAAAACTATGTACATCAACTTTGTCGTTGTAAGTCAGCAAATTATCAATTATTTGCTTTGAGCTAATTCCAAAAGTTTTAGTCAAACTCGATTTACGAACTCCTTGTGAGCCACCAACATTAAATTCAGGTGTGTAGCCTTGTGATTTCCATGTTCCAAAATCAAGATTATAAGATGTTTTGAATTTTAATTTATTCGGAATAAGGCTGAATTCAGCAAAAGTGGAAAAAACAAGTTTCAATCCATCTTCTTTACTATTATTGTAATAAGCTCCGGCAACAGGGTTTCCATATTGATTCCCAAAACCATAAGTTTGAGCTGAACCAAACCGAACCGGATATGCCGCTGTATTTGTCTCATCGTATACACTGTAAACAGGTGGATTCACAAAAGCCTGAAAGAAAGCATTGTTATCCGGGTTGTTTTTCTTGTAATTTGATACAACCGTGTTAACTCCAATATTCATCCATGTGTTTACTTTCTGATCGAGACGAGCACGAAAATTGTAGCGTTCATAATCGTTTTTGGTATTCATAATACCTTCCTGATAGAAATAATTTCCGCCGATTGAATAACTTGTTTTTTCTGAAGCTCCGGAAATGTCGATAGAATGACTATGCATCATGGCATTGCGGAGTAATTGAGCATACCAATCAGTAGTCGTTGGATAATTAGCAGCAACTTTAGGAACATAACCAGTTGTATTGGCATTTGCTTCATTTAGCAATTCTACATATTGGTCTTTGCTAGCCAGTTTCATTACATTTACCGGCATCTGTATACCTGCATATCCTTCGTAACTTATAGTGGTTTGGTCTAGCTTTCCTTTTTTGGTTGTAACCAACACAACTCCATTGGCGGCACGTACTCCATAAATAGCAGCCGCTGAGGCATCTTTGAACACTGTAAGATCTTCAATATCACCACTGCTCAGGAAATCTATATTATCAACAAATACACCATCTACAACGTAAAGTGGGTTTGCATAGTCTCCAATTGAACCTACACCACGAATTTTTACACTTGGCCCTGCTCCTGGAACTCCACTATTTACAACCTGTACACCTGACATTTTACCTTGTAAAGCTGACATCGGATTCGACGCAGTTTGTTTGTTCAGATCACTCCCTTTGACAGTCGAAATAGGTGCAGTCATGTCCTTTACTTTTTGAGTTCCATAACCCACAACCACTACTTCGTCCAATGCCTTAGAATCCGGATTAAGCTGAATGCGTAGTTTATTCTCACTTTTTACAACTACCTCCTGACCAACATAGCCAATATACGAAAACACCAGCGTAGAACCCACAGGAACCGAAATACTAAAAGCACCATCTACATTGGTGATAGTTCCATTTTGAGATCCTTTTTGTGTCACAGAAGCTCCGATTAATGTTTCGCCTGTATTTTTGTCGACAACCACACCATTTATGCTCATATTCTGAGCCCAAAGTGTACCTGCACTGACTAAGATTGCTACTAAAAGTAACGTAATTTTTTTTCTCATGATATTGTGATTTTTCGGTTAACTTATTTCTCTGTTTTAAAACCCAACTTCTGCAATCCTGTGTGAATTTCCGGATTTGCCATAAATAAATTCCAGAGCAACCCACTGCGATAGTTTTCAATCATTACCGCTATCGGACCCTGATCTATAGCCAGATAACTATGCACAACTTGCTGACCTTCCACTAATCCGGGATTGAAAGCATCGTAGAAGCCATATTTTCCCAATAAAACACTGCCTTTATCGTAATAGAAATGATGCAATGCTTCCATGGAAGCTTTTGGTGTATAAACAATTGACGAAAGTGCAGCCGTTGGTGATATAGTACCATTTTCATCATTGGTACCCGGATGGTGCGAAGTGTAGCCTACTATCGGATCGTCCGACGAGGTAAATCCCCAGCAATTAGCTCCGTAACCCACTTGTTTTTGGGGGTTATCAATAGCATAAGCGAGGTGAATAAGAGCATGTGCGCGGTTTCGTTCGAAATAGTTTGTGTATTTGTCGGATAAACCATTCGGATTTAATCCCAAAAATGAATAATGAGTGAAAAACAGAGGACCACCGTACTCCATTCCCAAATCCAGTTTTATACCATAATAACTTTTACCGTTCAAATAATAACTTGAATTAGTATAACACTTCTCATACACAGAACGTTCAATCGGGAAGGTTGGCGATGAGGCAGCCAGAACGTACGTTATCATTGTTTCATCAAATCCTTTGATACGATGATTCATTTTAAAACCGTAGTTTTTTGACCAATGCCAGTAAAGAGCATCTGTAGAACCCTGTGTGTACCAATTCCATTCAATAGTTTCCCATAGCTTGGTGATTCTGTTTACCAAAGTTTGTTCTTCGGCATTTCCATTGCGGAAATATTCACGGGCAGTAAGCAATCCTTCTGTCAAAAAAGCTGTTTCTACCAGATCACCACCATCGTCGTACTGACTGAAACTAAAGGCTTTACCTGTATTGGCATCGTACCAATGCGACCAGGCTCCATGAAAACGTTCTGTTTTTTCCAGAAAAGTTACAATTTTTGCAATAGTTCTCAGCGCATCATTTCGGCTGAAATACTTTCGCTCTGCTCCTGCCACTAAGGCCATAATACCAAATCCGGTTCCCCCAGTGGTGATAATATCGCCATTTACATCGTTACTTCTTTCACGTGCCAGGCCAGTTTGTGGTTGCGCATAATCGTAAAAATAGCGGGTTGTATATCGCTGTGTCATATCAAGCAAGGCATCATCGGTTGCCGGCAAAACTGTCACTTTTATTTCAAACTTAGCTGCATCGGCACTTTCAACACTTAATCCTTTTGGAATTACCCTGTAAACAAAGGTCTGGGCTTGCTCAACCGGCTTGCCAAAGAAATCAAGATAAATATCAGCACTTGTTTCGCCAGATTTTATAAACTTAGTTCCACCATCAACAGAACGATAGATTTCATAATCAAATCCAGCACGGTTTACCCAACTAAGTTCAGTATGTGCCGGGTATGCCTGACCTTTCAGTTCAAATGGAACAACGTAGTTCGACTTTTGGGCAAAACAGCTACCAATGATTAGAATTACAAGGCTTAATATGATTAGTTTCTTAGACATTTCCAGTTCGATTTTTTCAGTACTTCTTAAATAGATTATCGGTTATATTTTTGGAATATTTCTTTCCGCGTTGGGCAATTACAAATTGCCGAGTTGCCATAAGTTATTCTATATGTGCACATTTCATTGCATTTCAGAAAAAGCACTTTGCCATCCACGCAGCTTTCCACTTTTTTTGCAATACAAAGTGAATTGTCATTCTCCAAACATTCAAAGTCTTTGCGGCAATGAACTGTTTCATCCAATATGGTTTTGTCAATCACAAAGCTCATGACACGTTTTATAATAGTTACATAACTACCAGTCAATCATTTTACTCCTTCAATTTAAACCCAACTTCTTTCACGTCCCGCGAATTTCCTCCAATAAACAGTTTGAAATCTCCCGGTTCAGTTCCGTAAGTCATATCGGCCCGGTGGAAAGCCAGCATAGCAGGTTTAATTGTAAACGTCACCACTTTGCTTTCGCCCACTTTCAATGCTACTTTTTCAAAACCCTTCAATTCTTTTACCGGACGGGTAACGCTTCCTACTAAATCGCGAACGTAGCATTGAACCACTTCTTCGCCGGCTACATTACCGGTATTTGTTACGTTTACCGATGCTTTCAATTCACCCTCGGCTGTGAGTTCAGTTGTTGAAAGTTTAATGTCGGAATAAGCAAATGTTGTATAACTCAACCCGTAACCGAATGGGAACAAGGGGTCGTTCGGACAGTCAATATATCTTGATTTGTATTTCGGATTTGCGAGATAAATAGGGCGACCGGTATTCTTTTCATAATAGAAAATCGGTACTTGTCCCAATGCTCTGGGGAACGTCATTGTCAATTTTCCTGACGGATTATATTCTCCGAAAAGTACATGCGTAATGGCCTTTCCACCCATGGTGCCCGGGAACCACGCTTCGAGCATAGCATCAGCCAGTTCGTTTTCTTTTGTCAATACCAACGGACGACCATTCATCAATACCACCACAATTGGTTTATTCAAGGCTTTGAGTTTTTCGAGCAATTCGGTCTGAACGCCCGGAACGTTTATATTCGTTCGGCTCGAAGCTTCACCACTCCATTCGCAACTTTCGCCAATTACCATAACGATTTTATCAGCTTTTCGTGCAGCAGCCAAAGCTGCAGGAAATCCACCGCGATCTTCACCTTCTTTCTTGCAACCTTCGGCATAAATTACATTTGCATCGCCGTTATAGGTTTTTATTTCGTCCAGAATTGATTTCATAAAGTTCCAGTCGCCGGCAGCTTTCCAGGATCCCAATAAGTCGCGGGTAGAAGTTGCCAATTCGCCAATGACTGCAATTTTTTCCCCTTTCTTCAATGGTAATACATGATTCGCATTTTTCAACAAAACCATTGATTTTTTAGCCACATCGTACGATGCATCTAAGTGAGCAGGGGAATAGACTTCTCGTTTTTCGCGGGCTTCGTTGCAATAGAGGTAAGGGTCTTTAAACAAGCCAAGCATAAATTTCACGTGCAAAATTCGATTTACGGCATCGTTTACAACTTTCATCGGAATAAGTCCATCTTCAAGTGCTTTTTTCATGTATTTGAAATATACTTCGCCCTGCATATCCATATCAACACCAGCTTTCGCTGCCATAATTCCTGCTTCTTTTTCGTTAGCAACCACACCGTGGTTCACCATTTCGTTGATAGATGTATAATCTGTCACTACAAATCCTTTAAATCCGAGTTTCTTGCGTAAAATATCGGTAAGTAAGTAATGACTTCCGGTGGCAGGTACACCATCGTATTCGTTGAACGACGACATAACACTCATGGCACCGGCATCGATTGCAGCTTTGTAAGGAGGTAGATACGTATCCAGAAAAACACGTTCCGACATATCCACTGTATTGTAATCGCGGCCGGCTGTGGGTGCTCCGTAAGCAGCAAAGTGTTTTACACAAGCTAAAATAGTGAGTGTGTCACCTAAATTATCGCCCTGAAAACCATGAACACGTGCAGCGGCTATTTTTGATCCCAGATATGGATCTTCGCCGGCTCCTTCAGAAACTCGTCCCCAACGTGGTTCAACGGAAATATCGCACATAGGTGCAAATGTCCAGTTTATGCCCGAAGCCGCAGCTTCAGTTGCTGAAACGCGGGCTGATTTTTCAATAGCAGCTAAATCCCACGAGGCCGATTCTCCCAACGAAATTGGGAAAATCGTTTTGTGCCCGTGAATAACATCATAACCAAACAACAACGGGATACCTAATCTTGATTCTTCGACAGCAATTTTTTGAAGTTTGCGTGTGTACGCTGCCGTATGTGCATTGAATATATTTCCGCAGTTTCCTTTGCGTATTTCGTCTATATATCCTTTTTTGAGGGATGGACCTGTTACGTCCCAATCGCTTGTGTATAATACCATTTGACCGATTTTCTCGTCAATGGTCATTAATCTCATTACTGAATCGACTTTTTCGTCTATTCTTTTTTCTTCGGAAGTTTGCGTGGAGTGATTGCAGGCCGAGAATAGTGCTGCAGCCAGAATTGTAACTACTAATTTTTTTGTCATGACAATGTGATTTGTTTTTGTACCTTAAAATTAACGACACAAAGTAACGTCGCTATTTTTGATACAACAAATTTTTAGCCCCAATATCAACACTACATGTAAAAATAATTAAAATGGAGCACCCTATATTAGCCCTACAAATAATAAATAAATTATTTTATATATCTGACAATAAACAATATAACACTGATAAATTTTCAGTGAAAAGCAAATTAAAAATCATTGAAAATCGATCAATTTTAAGGAGAAATGGCTAAAAAATAGAGCTAATCAATTCTTTTTAGTTGCTTCATTTCCGATTTCAATTGGAAAAATAACTTTTCCAATTGGTTTTGTCATTTTTCTTATAAGTTTTGTTTCTTTTCTTGTAAGAAAAACCTATTTTCCTATAGCTTTTGTTTCTTTTCTTATAAGAAAAAGAATTATTCCTGTTGGTTTTGTTCCAATTCCTATAAGGTTAGTAATTTTTCCAACTGCTTTTGTTTCTTTTCCTACAGGTTTTGTTACTATGTCTGTTGGTCTTATTTCTTTTCTTGTAGTAAAAGAAATTTTTCCTATTGACTTTGTTCATTTTCCTGTAGATTTCGTATTATTGCCGTTTTTTGAATGCTACCGGATTAAAACGAATTTATTATTTATATTTGTAACACTGTTTTGCTTTGGATATCGTTGTCAAATTCAAATAAAACAAAGGAATGTCAACAATAATTTAGGAATTATGCCAAAAGGAGTTTTTATACAAGATGCTAAGGTTATGGAACGATTCAGAACGGTTGTTCAGGATGCATTGCCATATTCGCTTAAAATCAATAAGAATATCTCCAAACTTGCTCAACTAATTCTTTCTACAACACACAATTCTGTCAGTATAAGCACCCTGAAACGACTTTTCCTATATCCTGATGCAACTAATCCTTCGCTGTTTACCCTTGATTCGATATGCAAAACAATAGGATACGGTGGGTGGAATGAATTTATGGAGAAAGAAAATCAGATAGCTAGTTTCAAGCATTTAGAGATTCTGACTACGTTGCGGTTAAATGGTTATTCTAATTTTGAAGAGTTTAAAAATATTCTTTCAGAGTTTTCCGCATCCTCTCACAAATACGAAATTGTATTGACGTTGGTAAAGGTTGCAGTACAAAAAGACGATGTAGAGACATTATCAAAATTATTTGAGTTACCCTTCTTCTTAGAAAATATTAATTATGAACCTCCACAGTTCTATTTTGCACAAGATTTAGGCTTAATTTTACGTGAGTCACCTAAAATAAGAGAGCTTGTTAAGTATTATGCAAGAAGTGTAGTGGCACAAGAATGGTATATCGAACGTTTTGTTGATGAAGATAATCTGAATGGCTATTATGGCGAGATGATGGAGCTTTATCACCAATACAAAACAAATTTGGAAGCTCAGCTTTTTTACCATTGTTTGATGTGTGTTCGTGATATTCAAAATGGAATATATAAATCGGAGCATTTTGATTTCCTGATTCATTTTCGTGAAAATGAGCCGGTTCACTTTATGCCTAAGTTGCGTAGATTAGCTATACTAATGGTATATTTTAACGATAATATAGAGATTAAAGATAGCTTATTGGAGGAAATCCCATTTTTAATAAAAGATATTGATTTGGGTGATCGATCTTATATAGCCTTAATTTTGAGCCATATTATCTTTTATAAAAAAGACCATTATATTTTAAAACTGACGATAGAATGTTTAAATTTGTCACAGGGTAATCCTCAACAGAACATACATCTATATCGCAATTATAATATATTGAAAATATACGAAGCTTTTGTTTTGTTGGGAGAGGGCAAACCAAATGATGCTAAAGCCAAACTTGCAAGCTATAATCCAATGTATCAATGTCCGTACAGACAAAATTTATACAACAGTCATTATGAAATTGTAAATGCCATGATTAACAACTAATTAGGCAACAATGTACATCTTATATAATTAATTCTTTTGTATTTCTCGAATCAAAATACACTCACTGTATAACAGATAAACTTTGCCATAAAAACCTGAACAGATTAATATTCTGCTCAGGTTTTTTTATTTGAGAACATTTGAGAAAGTTTACTGAATTAATAAACTCTAAATTTGCAACATAGTGAACATAGATAATGGAATCGCTTATACGATTATAAATACTCCTATGATAAACACTGTTTGTTGCACTGAAAGGAAGGTAGGTCGAAAGACCTACCGAACTTAACTTAGGAAAGATGTAAAAGAATGAAAAGTCAATACTAATCTAATAATTTTTGAAATGATCGAATTTCTGCAAAACAACTATTTAGGGATTATTGTAACAGGATTATTTACGTCATTAATTTCAGCAATACTATTTCTATATATTCTGAGTTTACTAAGACCTAAAATTGAGATTTCACCTGAAATTTCAAAAAGTATAAGTTTAACAAATAAACTTAAATACACCGTCAAAGTAATAAATAAAACAAGATTTGATGTTTATGATATTAAGGCACAGTTGCATATAATAAGAAAATGTCAAACGCCAAGTGGTGAAATTGAAAAATCAGAATTAATAGAACTTAAAAGGGATGATCCGTTCATTCTTGGAAAATTTGACAAGAAAGATGTAAATGCAGACTATGCTTTTCGATTTGTAACATATATCGATTTGGAGTCTATTTGGACTGATGACAACAATGATATTCTAAAATTCAGAGTGATATGCAAGCACCAAATCTCAGGAGTACTTGGATATTTCCAACAAAAATATAGAGTTAAAAAGTCTGTAATTAAAACAGGCGAGTTTAAAGCTGGTAATTTAATGGAAATTTACAATAAATAATAACGAGATTATAATCAGCGAAACCCGAAAAGCTTTACGAGTAGGGATTTAATTAATAATTTATTATCATGAAAAAAACAATCTTTCTAATAGGATTAATCCTTTTTGTATTCATTGCTTCTGGTCAAACTAAAAAGAAAACTAACAAGATTAACACAACGTCAATTCCTGGGGTAACCACTACAGACTATTACGATTATAAACATACAAAAATCAAAGAAGCAATAACTGAATACCCGAATGGAGATATGTTGTCGAAAACTTATTACGAAACAGGAGTTTTAAAACAAGAATTACTAACAAATAAAGATTTGGTTTCTAGTGAAAAATGTATTTCTGGAAAAGTTTATGATAAATTCGGGAAATTGATAAGAATTGAATCACGAAACAGAGAAGGAGAATTAGATGGAGAGAATAAGATTTTTGAGTACTTGCCAGATTTTAAAAGTACATATTTAAAGTGTTATTCTTTACATAAAAATGGTAGATTAGTTAAGCTTAAAACAATGTATTCTTCAACTAAAATTAAAGAATTATATGAGAATCATGTTTTTTTTCTGTTTGATGAAAATGGCAATAAAACTATGACTATAAAATTCGAAGAAAATGATATTAATTTGATTGAATTTGTTATTAAAGCGGAAGATGATAATAAATCAGCAGTGGTTAATGTGAAATTCAAAAATGGAAGAGTTGAGACAAGCGAGAGGTGTTATTACGACAAAAAAAACAACAATAAACTAACTGATAAGATCACTTTAAAAATGGACTCATTAGATTCAAATGCAATTTTAAAATTGGATTATGATTCAAATAATAAAATTGATTTCAAAGCACTATTTAAGAACCCAGATTTGACTAAATTTATGGAACCAGCACAAATAAATGGAGTTGATAAAGAAAAATATTTCATCTTTAGGACTCCTCCTTTAGTTAGCAATGATGAATCAAATTATAATCATTATAGCCAGACTTATCTTCCTACCTATGAAGGTCATATACAATACAGTGAAAACTTAATAAAATTATTTATTCAAGATGGTAAAGAAGTAAATAAATAACTGGCACTTCCGCACTTTTGCAAAGTATGCCAATCAGAGTTAGGATTTGTTTAAACTAAAACCAAAACGGACTTTCCACAAGGCAAGTCCGTTTTTTTGTGAAATCTTATTCGAATAACTCTAAACCAAGAACATTTCTCCCACAACTATTACTCCAAAAGATACCAGCTGCATCCAATTCAGTTTTTCTTTAAAAAATAAACTGCCGAATGTAACGGTGATTAGAGGAACCAGTACTCCACTTATGGAAGAAATAAACGGATTGGTATATTTCAATCCCATTAATCCACAGAAAACAGCCAGCATAATAACAGCAGCCATTATCGGAAAACGCACATAGCTCTGAACAGTTGGTTTTTGTTTCTTTTGCTTTCCAAGTATTAGGTATAGCCCTGTTGTTATGATCAAGACAACAGATTCCTGTGTGAGCATGATAGAGAGCGGCTTGAAGTTAGTCAATGCTTTCCACTGTATAAGCGTATTTGCTGAGAAACACAAAGTCATGCCGGCAAGTAACAGATGTTGACTAAACAATATTGGTTCAAGTTTTATCTTCCTTCGTTCGTCCCACAGAAATATCAGATAACCCGCTATTAGAATTACGCTTCCGATGAAAAGCTTTTGGGTAAAGTGCTCATGATTTAGAAGGTAAGTGAATGATCCGTTTATAGTCAGCCCCAAAAACATATAATAGCTCAAGCGTGTCAGGCTTCCACTTTTAAGGAAAGTGACCATCAATATCAACCCTAATGTTCCCATTAAACACCCTATACCTATTCTGTAAAACAAGGGATATGTTACAAAGGAAAGTCCACCTTTTTCGGTTAGAAATAATGCAGTGGCAGTAAACCCAACTGTAAATAATGCCCTACGGCTGATAAGATACAATGAATTTTCATCTCGGGCTGTCCATTTCCAGACTACGTTATTGAAAGCATATAAAAAGAAGGATAGTAAAAGCCAAATCATTATATTCGTTTTATTTAATGTTTCAGTAATCAACAGAAAATTTTCCTGTAAATGTAGGTCTCTCTAAAAACTGATCCTCTTCTCATCCTCCTGTGATGCTCCACATCATCACTTAAACTCAATCATAAATTCAGTCAGACTTTTGGTGGAAGGAATACCTATTTTTTTACGAATACGCGAGCGGGCCATTTCCACGCCTTTGAGTGAAATATTCATCAGGTGAGCAATGTCTTTACTCGAAAGATTCAGGCGCAAATAAGCACAGAAACGCAGGTCGTTTGACGTTAGTTCGGTGTAAGTACTGTGCAGATTGCGGAAGAAGTTTTCGTGAATGCGGTCAAAGTTCGTTTGGAATATAGCCCAGTCGTCCTCCGACGATAGGTTTTCGTCCAGCAAGCGGACAAGTTTATCGTAGTATTTATTTGGATATTGTGTTCCCAGGGCTTTTTTCTGATTGATAACCTCTTCTTTGATAGTCACCAGAATTTCGTTTTTCTTGATAATAGTCATGGTCGACTCCGCCAATTCTTTGCTTTTGACTGTTAGTTCCGATTCCAGTTTTTCGTTTTGAAGCGCAATGATTTGTTTCTCGCGTTTCTCAATTTCCTTGTGACGAATTTCTTCCTGTTCGCGGTGAATTTTTTCCTTTTTTACCTGGAACAACCTGTGTATATAAAAGTAAATACCTATGCCCAATAACAAAATCAGTACTCCATACACAATTTTGGCTCCCAGACTCAGGTAGAATGGCGGTTCTACAACGAAAGCATAATTTACAGCCGACAGTTTTATTCCACTTTTAGTATAGACTTCCACATTGAGCAGGTATTCTCCGTGGGGTAGATAACTGTAAGTCTTTTGTGACGACGACGTGTTTTCGCTCCAAACTTTATCAAGCCCATCGAGCTTATAGCGGAAGTTGATATTGTTCAGGTTACTGTATTGCGGAAAAAACACCGTAAAAACTATATTATTTCGTTTATAGGGTGTTGATGGTAATTGCTCCGAACTTAGTGCCAGAAAAACCATTTCCTTCGATTCAGCATCGAATGTCTGAATACTTTTAAATTGCAAAACGGTGGCAGGAGCTTTGCGCTGTAATTTGTCGGTGTGATAAAGCGCCAAACCATTCTCGAGAGTGAAAATACACTCATCATCCGAAATAGGAACCACATTCTGGTAATCGTCCACCGTTTGATTCAGGAAAAGTGCATACTGAACCACATCCAGTAGCCTGATAGCACCCGGTTTCACTTGCACCAAAGCCGACTCACCATCGTGAATAAACCAATACATATCATCCCTGAAATGACAAACCCGATAGGATTGAGCAAAATAGCCCAGGCTTTTATTCAGTTCTTCGTACGGAATAATCTTCTTTCGGATGTCATCGTAGGTATAAAAAGCCGTGTTATCGGTAAATACAACGCGGTTATTTATCGAAAATACGTTTATAGCGTATTTGTGTTTCTGATCAAGCGAATTAAATGTACTGATATGCTCTATCTTTTTAAGGTCGGGGGTCAGTTGAATGGCATACAAACCCTGATGCAGGTGACTGGCCCAAATCGTTCCGGTATAATCTATCTCAATATAACGAATCGGGTTCACAAAATTTTCGACTGCATGGCTAAATACCCATTGTCCGTTTACTTTCTCATAAATACAAAGCTGCGTATACGTCCCCTGTACCAACACTTCTTTGGCATGAATATAGCCTTTTTTAATACATATTCCACCTTTTACAGGCGAAAGAAATCGGGCTCCATTATCCGACACATCAAAGGTAACCTCATTGTTTCCGCATATTTGTTGGTTGTCGAACTTGTCAATACTCCACACCTGCCCTTTTATTTTAGGCTCCAGTTGCAGGTTGCGAATGCTTTTTTTGTCGGGGCTCAATTCGGCTTTATAAAGTCCCTGATTGGTTCCAATAAATAAGTTGGGCTGATTATAACTTAAGGAGTAAATTGCACCAACCGATGGATTAAACGAGTGGATATACCGAATGGATGAATTCAGTTGAATAAGCGTGATACCTTTATCCAGTGCAAGCCACAAGTTATTATCACGGTCGCAACACATACCCAGCACCGTATTATTCTGAAGCACATTCGAGGTATTCAGCGTCCAGAGTTTTTGTCCCTGTCTGTTGATGGCTGTTACTCCGTTCAGAATTGTTCCCAAAACGATTAATCCGTCCGGCGACATAACGGCTCTGTTCACTTCTGCCTTTCGCAATTCCTCGTCGGCAGTAGTTGCAAAACGCGAAATATTGATTCCATCGTATAGAAATAAACCGTCCGATTTGGTCACCAGTAGTGCCTGCGACTTATCAAAAGTCAGTACCGAGATAACCGGGCTTTTAAGCAAGCTATTCGCTACCGGCGCAAAGGTGTTGCCCTTAGAATTGAACACGCTCAAACCAAATTGCTCGGTATGGGTAAAAAGCTTGTGGTTATAAATATTGAAAAACAGAAAGGTGAACGGACAACGGTAGCCTTTTACTTCGCCATTTTTGTAGGTAAAATACGATGTGAATGATTGAAATATGATGGTTCCGTCCATATTCAGAATGGTCCATATTTCGTCATTTTGCATGGAGTAGCTTTTGAGCTTTGCCGACAAGGAAATATAATTCAACTGACCGGTTTTATCTTTCTCAAAAAAGCCAAATTCTTCGAACGAGCCCGCATAAATCCGGTTGTCTTTATCCACCATCAACGACCTCACGGTTTTGTTGCCGGGTATTTTGTAGGTTTTCCACAGCGATCCATCAAACTCGAGCAAACCCTGATTGTTGCCAAAATACAACATGCCATTTGCAGCCTGACCTACCGACCAGTTTTGATTGGAGGCGTTATAATCTTTCTTCGTAAATTGCGTTACAATGGGAGTAAATTCCTGCGCAATGGCAGAAACTGAGATGAAAATCAGTATAAAAAGCAAATACTTTTTTGACAAAAGGTTCATATGGGCGTGATTTCGATAAAAGCGAAGCTCGGGTTTGATTTTTTCTATCGCAAATTACGTAAAGTTCTTCGACATAACAAAATTATTTCCGTTTAAACTGGCTTTCAGCGCTAAACCAATGCCTGCAAGAGCCAACAATCGGGTTTCAATTTTTAAAAAAAGCATAAATACAACGGGTTTCAGGCTAAAAGAAAACTATTAATTGATTAAAATACTTACTTTTGTGTGCATTTTTAAAACTGGAATAGTTTTTGATTGAAATAAAAAGCTACTCCATTCGTTTTTAAAATATCTTTATAATCAAACAAGTACAACATGATGCTTTCACTCATTCTTCAGGCCACTCCGGTAGCCGATACGCTAAGTTCAGCTGTAAACTCAATTCCTGTAGTTCCTAAAGCAGCTGCCGTTTCACTTTGGGATATCATTCAAAAAGGTGGTATAATCATGATTCCGATTGGGATTCTGTTTGCCACGGCTATCTACATTTTTATCGAACGCTTTATTTCCATCCGCAATGCTTCGGCTAGCGAGGGGAATTTTATGGTTGAGGTACAGTCACTTATTGAAGCTGATAAAATTGAAAAAGCCCTTGCACTGTGTGCAAAAACAAGTTTGCCCATTGCCCGTATGGTGGAAAAAGGGATCAAACGTATTGGTCGCCCGATAAAGGAAATTGAAGAATCGATCGAAATCGTTGGTAAGTTCGAAGTATACGAACTGGAACGCGGACTTCCTATTCTGGCTGTTATTGCCGGTATAGCTCCTATGTTCGGGTTCCTCGGAACTATTTTGGGGGTAATCAAGATTTTCTTTGATATTTCGCAAACAAGCGACGTAAGTATCGGTGCCGTTTCGGCCGGACTTTACGTAAAAATGGTTTCGAGTGCTTCGGGGCTGCTTGTTGGTATTTTAGCGTATATTTTCTACAACTGGCTGAATATTAAAGTGGCTAAAGCTGTGAATAAAATGGAGCGTAACGCGATGAACTTTATCGACTTTTTACAGGAACCTAACAAATAAGTTTCGTGTATCCGGAATAATCCGGGCGACCATTTAAAACTCTATTGACAGATGATGAATCTACAGAAAAAAAATAAACCGGCAGCAGAAGTGTTTACGTCTGCCATGAACGACATCATGTTTTTCCTGATGCTGTTCTTCATTATTATTTCTACGCTGTTGAGTCCCAATGTTATCAAACTCAACCTGCCCAGCGCAAAAAACACACAATCCATTCACAAAAAGGAGATTCTGCTTTCTGTAAACAAGGATTTGCAATACTTTGTCAACAACAAACAAGTTCCTTTCGACCAACTTCAAAACGTATTGTCGAAAGAAACTGCTAAGGACAAAGAAGCATTTGTTGTGCTGCGTTGCGATAATACGCTTGCCATACAACAACTCGTAAACGTGTTGGAAATTGGCAACAAACTGAATGTAAAAATGATTCTGGCCACCAAAAAGGAATAGTTTATAGGCCAATAAATAATCTCAAATTAACCCACATCATTATCCATGTTCGGTGCTTCGGTTCCCGGGCATGGATAATGAATTTTTGAAGCTGGTAAAACAATGTTTTCTCTAAAAAAATCGAAAAGTCATTTTTTAGCAGCAATTGGTACTGTTCTCATACATTTATTGCTGCTGGCAGCCCTCAGCATCGATTTCACCGGAGAACAATCCTCCAAACTATCCGATGCCGACCTGGACAACATGGAACTTCAAATGGAGGACATGACTCCCGAAGATATTCAGATGACACCCCCGGGAAAAGACGCCTCAGCCACGCAAAACGACAAAGCATCCGAAAGTATATCCAAAGATCAGGGAGTCGTCAAATCGCAGCCTACGGAGACTGAGCGCACTGCTGCCGACCAGGAAGCTGTGGCACTGGCAACACCCGATACCCTTATCACTCCCAAACCCGAAGTGGTGGAACTGATAAAGGCCGACTCGGTGAAACAAGCCAAAAAAGACTCGGTGATACTTGCCCAGATAACAAAGCTGCAGAAAGTTTCCAACCAATCGGACGCGTACAACCAACGCTACCAGCACGAACGGGAAAAATACCAGTATTACGTAAAGAACTACAAAAACATCCGCAACTTCAGGAAAGTGTATCCTTACGCCATGAAAACCAAACAGCTTATCGAAAACCTGAATAAGCAGCTCAGTACCATGAAGAACGAATCTGAAAAGGCTAAGCTGATTAAGGAAACCGAGAAAAAGCTCTTTGCCGACTACGAAAATGCCGTTCGCACAATGACAGTTTCGCAAGGCAAGTTGCTGCTGAAACTCATTGCCCGCGAAACCAATAAAACCGGCTACGAACTTATTAAAGACTACAAAGGATCTATACCCGCCTCGTTTTGGTACGGCGTAGGTAAAATATTCGGTACCGACCTCAAAACCGAATTCCACAAAGAACAGGAAGACTCAGTTATCGAAAATATACTGGATAAGTATAATAAGAATGATTTGTATTAAATAAAAAATGGTGAGCGGATGCTCACCATTTCTTTTCTATTCATGTAATTTTTTATTGATTTATTGAAGTTGTTTTAATAACAAATGCAAAAGAATTAGTTTGATTTTCATGATAAATAACTATTATGGTAGATCTAAAGCACTTGGATAATATCCCCTCTTCCTCCAAGTCTATTCAATGCACCGACTGCAAAGTTACAGACTTGGAGGAAATGGTTATACATGAGTGTTACTCAATCTTTTTCACAACTGGTCTGAGTCTATTTAATTTCACTTTTTGCATTGAGTCAATTTTAAATAGATATTCATCCCATTTTTTTCCTAACCTACGATACAATTCTTTTTGGATAGTAGAATTATATAATTTCAACACAGAATTAGATACTTCATTTCCACCAAATTCTGTCTTAAAACCATATGCTAACTGTATACTATCAATGTTAATACTAACAATCGGGTCGACCAAATCTTGCTCATAAAAGATTAAAATTTCCCTGTGTGTTGCTTTCTGTGCTTGAAAATAACTAAACGGAGTTCCTATACCGGTAAAATAGCTAAATCCTTCACGTATAAATCCATAATAAATAATAGGTAACAAGATTGTTATAAAAATAATAATTCTTATTGCTTTTTTCATCTGAAAATAATTTGTTTTTTAGTTAGTATTGAATTTAAATGACTATTTATGGAAATACGACTTTACCTTTAAAAGGTGATTCCCACGGTATTGGATGAGGACTTTGAAATCTGAGTTGATATGTATTGCAGCTTTCAATTAAACTCTCGATATAGGAACTATTCGATTTAAAAGACATATAATATGCTTTTTCAGCATTTATCGCAGAATTTTCAGTGCTGTTTTTAAATATCTTATGACCATAAAGATTATAAGCCCCTCTATAGAAATCCCAAACATGGGTGAATTCATGTATCATAACTCCTTTTAGAAGAATTGGATTCATTGTAGACCCTGGAGCAAAATGAACGGACACTTTGCCGGTCCAAAAACTGGGAGGAGTAACAAATCCACCTATATCTTCTCCTGCTTTATTATTGAAAAATTGTGTATTGTTATTAAAAGTATAGTCTTCAGTTGATCTTAAAGATATGTCACTAATTCCCCACTTACCTTCTCTCATGTTAAATTCGGTTGAAGCAACCTCTTCAAGTGCTTCTTCAGACATTGGAGTGCCAGTAGCTCCATTCATTTCTTCTTGTGTAACTATTCTTTCTGTACCAGGGGTATTGCTTGCTTCTAGACCATTAATCACACCACCAATCAATCCTCCTGCTAAAGCACCTATACCTGCACTTTTAATTCCAGCCATCATGCCATTGTCAAAACTAGCACCACCAAGCCATGCATTACCAGCTCCGGTGATAAATCCTCCTGCAGCACCTCCCGCAGCACCTCCCGCAGCACCAGCAATAAAACCTCCTACAGTAACCGATGCACTAGCAGCTGCACCAAGTGCACCTCCGGTTAGCCCAGCTAAAGCCCCAACAGCAAATGCCCCAAAAAATTGCCCGACATTATTAATATTACCTGAATTCATTTGAATCATAAGATTAAACATACCTCCCAATGCAGCTGCTAAAAGAAGTGGATTATTCCCACTTGGGTCGGTATATTTAAATGGGTTACCATTGCAATATAAGTAACGGTTATAGTTTACCCAGTTATGACCATCTAACGCCGGGTCAGGCGAGAAGAACATCGCAGTATATGGGTCATAAACGCGCCCGTTCATATTTATTATGCCGAAGGCATCGAGGTGTTCATGCCCGGTATAACCACGATTGACTATCCACTTAGTTCTGCTGTCACTTTGTGACCAATCGTCCGGATTACGCCGTAATCCCCAAGGGTCATAAGCATATTTTTGTATATTTCCACTCTCGTCAATAAGTGCTATCAACGAACCTTGATAGTCGGCATAGCTATAATAAAACTTATCCGGTTGGTTCGTTTCTTGTATCAGAATAGCTCCGCTAAGATAATGGATTTTCTTGGTAGTATTATTAATATTATCTACTTCTTCCTCGTAATTGCCCAAGTAATAGCGTGTCAATGTAGCTCCCTGTGATTTTCCATTAGCATAATACACTGACATCCGCCGTTGGTTGTCCACTCCATAAGTCAATTCGTAGTACTTATTCTTTTCGGAAAGTGTGGCTATTTTTTTGAAATCGGTATAGGTCACATTTAATTCAGCTGTTGGATAATTCGGTAGTTCTACTTGTGGAAAACAAGATGGAACACCCGAAATAGTAGCTAGTGCATGTGGTCCGATATCGCTATTATCGGGTCGTTTACCTCCATAGCCAAACGTGAAAGCCCCCAAATCGCTTTTTGCAGTGATATTACTGCTAGTAGCATCGTAGGTAATGGTGTTTGATTTTACCAGCGCCCCATTTTTATAAATGCCCCAATAGGTCAATCTGTTTTGGGTATCGTAATCGTGACCATCGCCAATAAACACTTCTTTTTGAATGTTATTTGGATCCAACTCATCAGTGCGATACTCCAGATTCCCTTTAGCATTGAATGAGTATGCTGCTTTTACTACACCAACAGCAGTAATGCCGGTAGGAAATCCACGTGAGTCAAAATCATAAGTAATGGTTTTTCCACCTTTATTGGCATGCAGTAGCTGGCCTTTCGCATTTTCGTCAATGGGTTTCCATATCGAACGGGTGTTATCTTTTACCTCTGTGAGGTTACCGTTACTATCGTAGATATTTGTGGTATAATAACCAGTAGGATAGGTTTCTTTTTTTACTCTTCCCAACGCATCGTAAGACTTACTTGTGTTATATACCCGAGTACCTATGGTCTCCTCTATGTTGGTTACCCTGTCGAATGCATCGAAAGTAAAGCTTTGTTTATTCTTCCCTGTAATTTCAATAGCGTTAATCCTACTCTTGTAATTGGGGTCATACGTATAAGTGGTGATTTCTCCGTTTCGGTTGATATTTTGTAATAACCCCAATCCGGCATCATCATAAGTGTTGGTAGTAGTTATATAATCAGTATTATTATGAATCTTCTGCCGCTCCCAAAGCAAGTCACCAAAACCATTGTATTTCGATTCCACGGTTCCTCCATCGGGGTCTATCAGACTGGTTCGTTTCCCTTGTAAGTCGTAAACCATCGTGATGGCTTGTCCTCCTTCGGGAGTTGATGTTTTGGTCAGCCCCGAAGGGTAATAATCATAAGTTACCGTTTTGCTGTTTACTTTACTGGTCAGGGTTTGCCCTAAGTTATTTAACGTAGTTTCTTGCGTACCATCTGGCGATGTTACCGAAGTGGTTCTGCCCGAATAAGTAGTACTGGTTGTGCCCATAGGAGTAACCACTGATGATAACCGCTTATAAGGATCATTGTAATAATAAGTGGCTGCCCATGTGTCGGCTGTGGTGTTAAACGTAGGGTCGGAAACACGTTTCTTTTTGCCATCGGCATAGTACTCGGTAAATACGCTTATCATTTTTTTGTCGTCTAATCCGTAGGTTTGCGTTACTATCTCACGACCTAGTACATCGTACCAAGTCTTAGTAAATGCCGAGCCGGATGTCTGGCTATAACTATAGTATTTAGCTCCCGTAGGGCTCCCTGCCGAAGCCCATTGCATCACTTGTGCTTTGCGGATGCCCGTAGGATATACTGTTTCTGTATTCCGCTCCCAATTATCGTATGTATAACTTGTTTTATTATTCCGATAATCGGTTTCGAAGTTCAACAGTCCATGCGTTTCATCCCAATCGTAAGCGGTAGTTTCGAGCAATGCATTCGTTTTGCTGGCAATAAATCGCCCCGAAGGTGTATAAGTGACTGTTGATGTTCGTGATTTGGAGTTAGCACTTACCTTTACAGTTTTAGGATGTCCAAAGTCATCGAAATCTTTGTATTCGGTCATCACTGCATTTTCATCACTAGGGTCAACCGTTTCTTTGGTCAGGTTGCCTTTTGTATCGTAATCATATTGGGTTTTCCGTGTATAGGTATCATTATTTAATGCTCTCACCGTTGTCATATCATTTACTTTGTTGTCGCACCACCACGCTCCCTTACTAATGTAATTGATATTTTTTGTTTCAACAAGGTTGGTTGCTAATGTTTGCGTAATATCCCCTTTCGTTGTTATTACAGTTTTTGGATTTCCCCAGTTATCATAATTGGAGTATTCTACTTTTGTATTCAGATTACTCAAAATATCTTTGCTGATTTGAGTTTTTGGATATAAAGTATATAAAGTTTTACTGCTTAATGGATAATACTCAATTGTACTTTCACTTATATTTGTTGAAGCACCAACCAATTTGCTCGTTTCAGAATAGGGGTATAAAATAGAATAACTGCTATTTAGTTGATTCGTTATTGTTTTCTCAATTGAATTCGTCAGATCAGTTACTTTCGTACTTAAATAGCCCAAAAATCCTTTCCCTGTTTTATTGATAACAGCTTTTCCAAATTCATATTTTGTTGAATTAGAGACGCTATTATCCGCAGATTGAGTTGTTAGCTGTTTTACTACATCCCAGTTACCATAATCTATTGCTGAGGTTTTTTTATCAATATCTGCTACATTGAACTGCATACCATTGTTGAAAACTTTCCCCTGATTAGAATTGTACATATCGTAAACTACTTGGGTAAAATTCAGGTTGGAATCTTTGAATTTTGTTATTCGATCAAAAACAATATTGTCAGATACACTTTTAATTTTAACTTGCCCATTAGAGCTATTAGAGATGATGTCATCATAATTATCATTATTGAATCTACCAATTGCCGTACCTACGAAATAAGATTGATAATCATAATCTTCTTGTATCTTATTTTCAAAGCTATATCCATTACTAACAAAAAGGTGAAAATAAGTTGGTATATATTCGTAATTATAATCATAAGACTCTTGAAAGGCGCATATATCTGATTTACCATCATGATTTACATCAGTAATAAGAATATCGACTGTAGCAGGACTAAGCTTTCCTAAAAGCGCATTTGACATAACTGCTGATTCAACAAGCTCTTTTCCTGTTGAAATTAACACCTCCCACCCGTGTGATTTTACAAATACTAAAAAGTCAGTATTACCATCTCCGTTGAAATCACCGGGATATGCTTTTGTTATACCATAAGATAAATCGTATATCAATTTTAATTCATAAGTATTAGAGACGCCATTTCTATTAGCCACCTCATAAAATTTCATATGATCATCATCGGTTACATATGCAAGTTCCGATTTACCATTTCCGTTAAAGTCACTTATATATATCTGAGCATATTTTTTTGCATCAACAACTCCTGCAATAGGGCAGTCATAATAACTCCCTGCCATCCCATCCAATCCTGATATTCCTACTGGTCTGGGGGTATTGTCATAATTATTTATAATCATATACTGAGGAGTCCCCTTACCTAAGAAATCGGCAGGTAAAACAGATAATACAACATTTGTTCCAGCCCAATACCCCCATAATTGTTCAAATCGCTCCGTATCGGCTCTGAAATTTGGACGAAAATCCCCATTAATATATTTCCAAGTATAAAAATTATAATAATTTTGCGTTGTTCCTCCATTGGAGTTTGCGATTGAACTGCCGATACAAAACTCATCGTTTCCATCACCGTCCCTGTCAATCATCTCAAAGTCATAGCTGGTAGCAAATGGAGATGGGCTATATTCAGCGCTGCAAAGATGTTGAAAAGTGCCATTTACGTTGTGATATACTGTCCAAACATATTTATAATCATATGATGGAATTTGCCACAAATTATTCCACCACCCGTCAAAATATTTTTTTTCTAATTTCCACCTTACAGCAACATCTTGTCTTCCATCCCCATCAATATCTCCATACGTTTTTCCTAATTCTTCTGGATCTTGATTATTATAACCTGCATTTCTCAAATCTGTTATTACTTTCGACAAATTCCAATCATAACTAACAACTCCATGATCAACGATTTGATATGTGTTATTGCTCCATTCAAAGCTTAATGGATTTAAATGTTCTCCCTTATCATTTTCTAATGATAAGGTCGTTAGATGCCATTTATCATCATTAATATCATATGTGGGAGTGTATTTCTTAACTGTAACTGAATTTGAAATAGCTGAGATATTATCGAGAATCAGATGATTAACATTTGCCTCTCCTCCAATATAACCATCCATGTTATCAGTCGCAGTTCTATCCTTATAAGCAAACTGAATTGTAATGTTCGAAGAAGTTCCTGCAGCCGAATTTCCTCCATATGTAATCCTATCTAAAACATTATTACTATATTTCACGTCAGTCGAGGTAGTCGAGGAAGTATTGGAATAATAATAATTGACAGTATTCCCATTATTGTCTGTAATAGATTTAATCGACCAAGACATATTGTATAAATAGCCGGTACTATTTATCTTTCTAAGAGGCAGATAGGAGGCAATATCATCGGGACTACCATACTGAATCTTTTGTCCGGATTTAGTATAAATAACAAAATACTCTGGACCCCAGTCTTTTATATTTTTCGCAACTATCCTATTTCCAGATTTTGCATCAGTTTCATACACAAGGCTATCTCCGGTTACAGATCCGATAGGTATCAACCGCTGTCCATCCAATACATAGGGACTGGTTTTATCCCATATAATTCCTGATTTTTGATTATCGTAATGAATGGTCTGGCTTGTTCGCGAAATCATTGACATTCCACTAATGTTCCAACCCCATCCGGCAATTCCATTCCCTCCCAAGCTGTTATATACCAAGGCTACACTGGGTTGCATGCCATTAATTCCGGCAGGGCAATCAATTGGGATATTATAGGTAGCCCCTCCAGCAGGACTTACTGCAAATTGTCCGGGAATACTCCCTACAGCCACACCATCCTCAACCCAAGCAACAGCTCCATTAGGATCTTTAATCAATTGTGTCGAACTTGCCGATGTAGTACCATCCGAGTACTTAAACGTTCCATCCTTTGGAGGAAACAGTAATCCTGCATCAATTTTTGCATTGAAGCTCTGGCCTTGCTCAGCTTTGTAACTGAATCCTGATTTCAACGACACGAAATCACGCGCCACGTAAGTTTTTGGTGCACCGCTTTCACTACTTTGCAGCGTATAGTTAGGCTGTGGTTGAATTTGCGACCAGCCTATTAATGAGCATCCAATTAAGAATACAGATAGTATGAATAGTTTATATTTTGTTATCATATGACAATTTATTTAAGTTAGCTGAAACCTCATTATTTGGCTATTGTTGACTTATTCTTAACTTTAGCTTCATTTGTATTAAATTGCGCTGCAAGTTGGTTTTTCTGTTCAGTTGTCAAAATGCTATCAACAACTACTTTATATTCTGCTTGGAGCTGCTTGACTATTGCTTCAGTTTGCGTTCCTTCTTTTTTAAAGTTTTTCTTGATACTTTTTCCTTTGGCTTTAATCTTTTCTTTTTGATTTTCGCTAAGTACTATATTATTTTTTAGCCAATTAATTATCCGATCTGATTGATCATAGTCAAGAGTATCTCTTACCGCTACTGTATCTGTTTGTGATTTAGAAGTTACACTTGTTACCTGTGGTGCTTGTCCCCAGCAGAGTGCAGTCCAGACACACAATAGCAAGGGCAATATTAAATGTTTGTATTTGATTTGCATAATGTATTTATTCTAATAAGGTTGCTTATTTTATTTCTTCAACTCTTGTTTCAATTGATTAATCTCTTTTTGTTGCTCTATCACATACAAGGTCAACTCTTCCACTTTCTGAAGTAGTTTATTTTGCATGTCACCCATGTTCATGCCTTTTTCTTTTACTTCCGATGCCGAGGGTATTTCGGGGAGATGACTATTTGTTTTCACATATTGCTCTACCTGGTTCAATGGCATGAGTTTGTAGGATGGGGAGAAAACATAGTCAGCAAGCGATCCTGTTAAATCAACTTTTACTTCTTTGGCATGGATAGTGCCATTTACTGTAAGGAGTTCATCTGGGTTCGAAGTACCAATACCAACCCTTCTGCTGTATAGATTTATTGATAATGCATCAAAACTCGTTGAACCCTCATATCCAACTAAATAACCCGAAGGGTTGCCGGCATTATCTAATCTGTAGTTTAATCCTAATCCCCAATAGGTATTAGCATCTGAATGTGAGCCTATGCGTATTACCTCATTTTGATTGTATGCATGAGGAACCCCTATATCAAGTTTGCTTCTGGGAGTGGTTGTTCCGATACCCACATAACCATTAGGAAGAATGGTCATCCGTTCAACTAAACTTGTTGCATTTGTTCCATCATTGACAAACATGGAGAGAATAGAGCTATATGTATTAGAAGTTGCTTCTGTTGCACTTATACGCGCTTTATTTCCATTTGCATATCCTAGGAAATCTATTGCAGGGCGTAGCGGAGAAGCTGTTGTACCATTCATTTTATTTGTACTAATTGATAGTATTCCGCCAGAGGGGCTTGCTACTTCAAGCTTACTAACAGGGGTTGTTGTGCCAATACCCACACTAGTTCCATCATCATAAATAATTGAATTGGCTAAATCGTTAATACTCCCAAACTTTGTGAGGCGGTTTTGAGCACTGCCGGCTCCTACAGTTACCACATTTGTCCAGGGATTCCATAACCCGGCATCTCCATTTCGAGTTCTAAAGGCCAATTGCGATTGAAAATAGTTTGAACTTAGCTGACAATCATAATTGTTCGATGGAAATCCGCCAAAGCTCATAAGGGCACCATTTAAAGGAGTACCAGAAGTAGCATAAGCAAAGGTATAACCTCCCCAGAAGCTATCCGCCGAACCTGGTTGATTAATAAAGCTAATTGGTGTTAACCTCTGTGCATTAATTGATAATGATAGAAAAATAGACAATATTAAAAGAAGTTTTTTCATTGAATTTATTTATTATGACTATTGATTACACTTCGTTGTTAATTAGCCAAAGAATTTACTTCTTTAGCCGCTCTTTAAGTTGATTAATCTCAGTGCTTTGTTGTTCATTTTTTTTGTTTAGCTCAATCACATACAAAGTCAACTCTTCCACTTTCTGCAGCAGTTTATTTTGCATATCACCCATATTCATTCCTTTTTCTTTTACCTCGGATGCCGACGGAATTTCCGGCAAATGACTGTTGGCATTTACATATTGCTCCACTTGGTTCAATGGCATGAGTTTGTAAGATGGGGAGAAAACGTAGTCGGCAAGAGTTCCGGTAAGGTCAACCTTTACTTCTTTGGCATGGATAACACCAAATACAGTCAATAATTCATCGGTAGGAGTCGTCGCGCTTGTACCAATAGCCAAATTGTTGTTTATGTTTAAAGAACTACATCTCAGCCCTACATCTTTTAGATATCTATTGTTTTTTGAATCTGTTACTAATTGGGCTTGTGAAGTGATTGGATTTAAAGTTTTGTTGCTTGAGCTTGTTTTTGCAACTCCATCAGTGTTCGGATCAATCATGGATACTCTACTGTTCTGAGTTGTGGACCAATGATATGTAGCCCCACCCTTTAACCAAATAACCAGCTCGGAAGCCCCACTTTCGGTTGACCCATCTTGGATATCACCTATAGGATCTCCATAAGGCGTTCCATAACCTGGAATATAAGTTAAGCTCACTAATTTTGACGCAATATGCCCCCAATTTGTTGGAATAAATTCGATTTCTGAATTAAATGAACCAAACCCATTTCCATCTTCATGCACATTATTTCTATATAATGATAATTTTCCCATACTCGAAACATATCCAACTCCGCAAACCATAAACCTAACCGGATAATAATTCGATGAAACTCCACCTACATGAAAAGAGCCGTATGAATTTTGAGCATCAATTGATTTTACTATCAAACTACCATCTACCTCTAAATCAGAGCTTATTCTTGCATTGCCGACTACATCTAATTTTGCTTGTGGGCTTGTTGTCCCTATTCCCACATATCCGGTTTGGTGGATTAGAGAAATTACAGATGAAAAAGCACGAGTATTGTCAATAAAACCAAGATTTAAGTTCCGATCCCATGTGCCACTATTAGTGCCAAATTGAATAGCTCCACCTGCCGCTCTTCCTGAAAGTAAGTTATATGAACCATCAATCCCCAAGATAATGTCCCCAGCAACATCTAATTTTGCTCCTGGGGCGCTAGTTCCAGTTCCTATTCCCACATTCCCTCCATTTGGATTTAGACTGATATTGTATTTTTGAGCTAAATTAGACTGGTCGGTTGCTTGTATCCATGTATTTATACTATTCATACCAAAGTCAAGCACAGCATTATCTCCTCCCCTAAGCCTTAAAGCTGCTCCACTCTGAGTGACACCTGATGTAACCGGATATGCATTAACACCTGAAACAGATTCTATTTTTGTATTGGGAGTGGTTGTCCCTATCCCCACATTTCCAGCATTAGTTATATTAAAATACGGATTTGAAAATGCTGCATCATTTATTGTGCCTTGTCCGATGGCAAATGTATTTGAAGAATACACTGTCCCGATTGACCATGGCATCAATCCTTGTCTTACCAGATTTATATATTGTCCACTGGTACTTGGCTTGGTTATCATTAAACTTCCGTTGTATTGCAAATCTGGAGTAGCACCTGAAGGTGCAATGTAAAGTTTTCCTGTAATTTTTCCATCTCCGGCACTTTCTACCATTTGTGCCTGTAATGTCAAAGTTGAAATAGCTAATGATGCTAATAATATTATTTTTTTCATTTATATATGTCTTTTACAATTAGTATCTAAAGATTATTTGATTTTCCCTGCGGAAACCTCTTTCTTGAGAGCATCAACCTCCGCTTTTAAATCCTTAATAGATTCAATTAATAAAGGTATAATTCCAGTATAGTTTACAGCTAGGTATCCTTCCTGATCCTCATATACTAAATCGGGATATACAGCCTGAACCTCCTGAGCAATTAATCCGAATTGTTTTTTCTGATATAATTGGGATTTTTCGTCATAGTATGGTTTTTGAACTGATGCACTATCACCTGCTGCTTTAATATATCTTTGGCTCAAATTATATTCAACAGGATTTAGTGATAGAACGCCATCTAAAGCGTTTCTTTTTAGGTTTATCTTCTCAATATTCTTTTTTAAACGACGATCTGATGATGTGATATTAGATGATGTTACTAATCCGGTTACTTTTACATCACCTACAAAATAACCAGCATATATTCCTGGTACATTTACATCTTGGTTTCCATTGATTGTGCCGACAATTCCTGCTCCATAACCTGTCCCAGTCAAAACTCCCATTACACCATAATTATAACCCGTGCTGGCGTTTCCAGCATATCCAAAAACTCCCCATGATCTTCCTGAACCAAGTAAAGTTGCCGCATAATTGTATCCTCCAATTCCATAAGTTGATTTAGATGAAGTTACTTCTGAACTAGACAGAGTTCCATATAAGTTTCCATAGCTGTTTGTTCCTGTCCTGTTAATAGATAATCCGCAAATGTAGGTTGGAGCATCAATATTTACTCTGTTAGATATTGACCCAGCATTGCCAACAGATAAAGTGGATAGTGGCGTTAATGCTCCTATTTGAATACCTACTTTACCATCAGCTCCAACTTTTACTTGAGCAGTTAATAAATGTGCCGATAATACACATAAGCTTAATACAAGAATACTTTTTTTCATTTTGATTATTTTAATTATAGATTAATATTTCTGATTTGTCAACCCTGTATGCAGTCCGCAGGACTCTGCCAGCGGTTGCACTGGAAAACCTATTGTTTGATGATTTTAAATTCCGTCACCTTCTCCCCTGCCTCTACCCTGAGGATATAATAAGCTGCGGGATAGCCTGCCATATTCACAGGCGTTGTACCCTGTTGCACTTGCTTGTTTAGTAGTTGTTTACCATCGGCATTGTACAGGATAATCCGCAGCGGGTCTTTGTCGCTGCCACCCGTAATTTCAACAGCTAATGCGCCTTTGGTCGGATTGGGGAAAACTTTAATGCTACGTTCACCCAGTTGCTCCTCAACAGGAGCAGGGTCAACTATTTTCTTTGCATGGGTAAGATTCGTACTATAAACGACTACTCTTCGTGATATGCGATTCCCCGCATTATCGTATGAGTAACTCACCACATTGCTCTGACAAATTCCTTGAATAGAAAAGGAAAGAAGAAGCAACAGAAAATAATAAAATGTTGGTTTTTGTAAATGTTTCATAAAGTATGTATAGTTTGAAATTAGTTATCAGTTTTAGCAATCAGGTAATTTCTCATTTTCATTCGGAGTCTATCAAATCAGACTTTTTGCCCGCAAAGTTAATATGAAGTATAATTATATTAAAATAATCGTCGATTTTATTTTAGGACATCACAATTTTTACATTCCTAAAAATCAATGAGTTAAAAGTGGACGACCAATTATTTTTGGACATCGAAATAATTTGCATGAAAAATGCATAAATAAAGGCTATTTTGAGCAGAATATAAACCCGAAATTTAGAAAAATCAAAACGTAAATTTGATTCAAAATCATGCACTTTTTTGGGGATATTTATTATTGAGAATTGATGCTACTTTTATCTAAAAATATAAATAACGTTAATATGTAGGGTTGGATTATTTTTATTCAAAAAAAAAGTTTTTATATTTGTCGACGCTTCGGTTAACATAATACGAAGCCATTGTTTACAGATTGTTAGCTCTTTAATCAAAATAATAATCAACAAAATTTTCAAAACCTTTTAAACTTATTTACACATGAAAACACCTAATGGAACTGGTCACGAACAAAATGTTACAAACTTAGAATTACTACTAACAATCTTTCCAACCTTTGGCGAGGCCTACAATCCACCTAAACCGGCACTTACAATTCCGGCACTCACCGACTTGCTGCAAAAGGGAAAATTAGAAATCAATGCCGTAAATGCCGCCGGAGTTGTATTCCAAAATGCAGGTTCTGCACGTGCAGTAGAATTCGACGATTTCGACAAATTAATTACACGTAGCATTAATTCCTTGCGGATTGCAGGCGTATCTGCTCAAACCCTCGCACAAGCCGAAGCCATTGTTCGCGATTTGCGTGGCAAACGGGCTTCCGGTCTTCTTTCGGAAGAAGAGCTGGCAGCCGAGAAAGCAAAGGGGAATAATATAACTCAGGTAAAGGTTCACAACTCAACAATCGACAGTAAGATTGAAAATCTGGGTAAGTATGTGTTGTTTTTGGCTGCTGTTCCCGATTACAAACCAAACGAAGCAGAGCTTAAAGTGGAAGGATTACAGGCAAAATTAGATGCAATCAAAGCAAAAAACACAGATACTAAGACAGCCGAAGCAGGTTTGGAAGCAGCCCGTATTTCGCGTAACACGCTTATGAATACCGACAACACGGGATTAGTAGATACGGCCAACGACGCAAAACTATATGTGAAATCTGCTTTTGGCGCCACAAGTCCCCAATACAAACAAATCAGTAGCATTGCTTTTGTCAAAATAAAATAATTCATACTCGTAGTGTATTTGTTTGATTCATCCCTGAGGAAGGTCAATAATCCTAAAATTCTGTAAAGGGTTACCGACGACTGACATCGTCCGGTGAGCCAAAAAACAAGTGAGAAAGGCGCAAAAATACTCCTTGTTTGACGACCGAAGGGAGGAGTTTGGAGGATTTTAGCCTTTCGAGCGTAAGTTTTTTTGAGTGAAGCGGGCGAAGTCTTGGACTTTTTTGCTTCGTTTTTTGGTTCAAGCCAAAAAATGAAGTGGGGTTTGGGGTAAAACCCCAATATCAAATAATTTACTTACAAGCACTTCGGATTAATATTCTTTATCCACTATCACTACTTTCCCGGAAACAAGCGCAATTCAAAAAGAGTTGCGCTTGTTGTTCCTAGTCGTTTCCAGAGAAGAAATATCAATACATACAACTCCGACAGCGGTTGAAAACCCTGTCAGCAGTTGAGCAATGAATGTATTTTTCGCACCCTAAGTTGTCAGAAACCTTCCGGGTTGAGTCAGAGACCTACTTGGCTAAGTAATTTTACTACTTGACTTTGTCAGAAGCCAACATGACTGAGTAATTTCACAACTCGATTGAGTCAGGAGGCAACTTGTTATAGGAATATTGTAACTTGACTTTGTCAGAAGCTAACTTGTTATAGAAATATTGCAACTTGGTTAGTCAGAAAGCAACTTGTTATAGGAATTTTACAACTTGACTTGTCAGAGACCAACTTAGTTATGTAAATTTACAAAGAGGTTTCGTCAGAACCTAGAGGGGTTGAAGAAAGTTACAAAGGGAAGTTGCAACACAAAAAAGCCTCACCGAAATAAATCAGTAAGGCTTTCGCAAGTAGTACATCTGCTATTACGCTTATGCCAGCGGACGTTTTTTTATTACACCGCCTTTAGCATCCTTCACGCTATTCATCACAAAAAATGCATCGGGCTCTATTTTGTCAATCTCCATTTTCAGCCGGTTCAGCTCCAGGCGGGTTACAACGGTATAAATAATATCAACATCCTTCGTTTCGCCACGCTTACCGAACCCGCGCTTCCCTTTATACACAGTCACACCACGTCCCATTTTGGTGGTTATCATCTGGCGTATTTCTTCGCTGTGAAACGACACAATCGTTACACCAATATATTCCTCAATTCCCTCCACAATAAAATCGAGCGTTTTCGAAGCGGCCAGATAGGTTATCATCGAATAAAGGGCAATCTCAATGCCCAATAAATAGGCTCCTACCGAGAAAACCAATACGTTGATAGCAATAATAACCGAACCGATAGACGTGCTCAGCTTGCGGCTCAGGTAAATGGCTAGCACTTCGGTGCCATCAATCACAGCGCCGCCGCGCACAGCAAGCCCGATACCTGTTCCAAGGAAAAATCCACCGAAAACAGCTACCAGTAATTTGTCGTAGGTGATAAGCGGAAAGCTCACAGTGGCCAGGCAAACTGCCAGACACGAAATGCCATAAACAGTTTTAACGGCAAACTCTTTGCCCATCACTTTGTATCCCAACAGAATAAACGGAATATTGATACAAATGATAAGAATATAAAGCGGAACGGGTGTAATGGCCGATACAAGCAACGATATACCCGTTACCCCACCATCGATAAAATGATTGCTCAGAAGGAAGCCCTTGAGCCCAAAAGCGGCCGAAAAGGCACCCAGAGTAATCAGAACAATATCCTTAATCATTCTTTTCAGCACAATTATCAATTCCCGGTATGCTTTGGCCAGCTCGAAGTCGGAGTATCGCCTATCCGTTTTAGATGCTTTTTTCTTTTTTCGAAGAATAATCTGAAATATCAGATACAGAAAGATGGGATTCATACGCATTATTCTTTTAGTTTCCACCAAACAAATTCAGAACAAATATAGCAATTATAATACTATGAAAAAGTTAGCGAATATGTAGAATACAAAAAAGCCTCACTGAACTTAATCAGTAAGGCTTTTCCGGCTTTTATAAATCGTATTTCTATGAATTATTTCTTTGTTTCAGCAAGTTTTTTGTTAGCCTTTTTCACTCTGGCCATGCTAACAAGTTTTTCCATTTCCACTGTAATTGGCGAAGCGATAAATACCGAAGAATACGTTCCGATAAAGATACCAAACAACATGGCGAAGATAAATCCGCGAATTGTTTCACCACCGAAGATAAACATCGAAAGCAGTGTCAGGATTACTGTTGCAGTGGTACTGAAAGTACGTCCCAACATTTCGTTTACCGAAAGGTTGATCAGCGATATTCTGTCGCGTTTAGGGAACAGCAATACGTTTTCACGGATACGGTCGTAGTTGATTACAGTATCGTGAACCGAGTAACCGATTACCGTCAGAATTGCCGCTATAAATGCCTGGTCAATTTCCATAGAGAATGGTAAAAGACCATAGAACAGTGAGAACAAACCTAAGGTAATAATAGCATCGTGAGCCAACGAAACAATAGCACCAAGAGCATAACCCCACTCGCGGAAACGAATAAAGATATACAAACCAATACCGAAGATAGCCAAAATTACCGACCAGATAGCCGATCTTTTAATATCGTCAGCCACCGTAGGTCCCACTTTTTGCGAACTCTTGATATTTTCTTTGATAAATTGTTCTTTAGTAACCGAAGCGCCCAATAAAGGTTTCAGGTTATCGTAGATTTTGCCTTCAATTTCGTTATCGATAGTTGGGGCATTATCGTTGATTTTGTATTTTGTAGCAATACGAACCTGATTATCGGTACCGATAGTGATTACCTGTGGCATGTCACCATCAAATGCTTTATCGAGAAGTTTACGAACCTGCTCAGTACTTACAGCTTTGTCAAAAGCAACAACATAGTTACGTCCACCGGCGAAGTCAATACCCAAACTAAATCCACGGGTTGCAAACGAAATACAGCTAATCAACATCAAAGCAATTGAGATACCGTACATCCATTTACGGATTCCCATGAAGTCAATTTTAGTGTCTTTAAACCAGTTTTTGGTAACCCCTGTAATGAAAGAGATTTCTTTGGCACTTTTGTGATCGGCATACAAATACAACATATAACGTGTAAGGAACACAGCAGTAAAGAATGAAGTCAATACCCCGATAATTTCAGTTACAGCAAAACCTTTGATAGGTCCTGTTCCGAAGAATGCCAAAATAACACCGGTAATAATGGTTGTAACGTTCGAGTCGATAATAGCCGAAAGCGCGTGTCCGATACCATCGTCAATCGCTTTACGCATGGTCTTACCCTTATTCATTTCCTCACGTATACGCTCATACATAAGCACGTTTGCATCCACCGCCATACCGAGCGTCAGTACGATACCCGCAATACCAGGCAGTGTAAGAACTGCACCAAACGACGACAGCACACCAAACAGGAAGAATACGTTGATAAGCAAAGCAATATCAGCAATAAGCCCCGGAACCACACCATAATAAAGAATCATGTATAACAATACAAGTACAAATGCAATGATAAACGAGATTACACCGTTATTAATTGCTTCCTGACCCAATGATGGACCAACAATGCTTTCCTGTACAATGCGTGCAGGAGCAGGCATTTTACCCGACTTCAATGTGTTTGCTAAATCCTTTGCTTCCTCAACTGTAAAGTTACCGGTGATTTGTGAGTTACCACCTTCGATTTCGGTATTTACACGTGGGAATGAATAAATATATCCGTCCAACGCAATGGCAATACATTTACCAATATTGTCTTTGGTCATACGAGCCCATGTTTTAGCACCTTCCTGATTCATACTCATGCTTACGTTAGCATAAGCTGAAGTTTGTGCAAAGTCGGCACGGGCATCGGTAATTACATCACCTCCAAGTGGAGCACGTCCATCACGGTTAGTCATTTTGATAGCAATCAATTGGAAGATTTCGCCTTTTTTGTCAAGCGCTTTAACCGACCATCTCAAACCTAAATCACGTGGCAATACTTCGCGAACCTGTTTTGTTGCAAAATAAGCATTGATTTTAGACGTATCTTTAGCCTGAGCCATACCTACAACAGGACCGGGAGCAACTTGTCCACCCTGAGCATTGATTTGAAGCACTGCAAACAAAGGATTTTCTTTGCGGTTCTTTTCAAGCATTTTGGTAGAGTCGGTAGAAGTTTCGGCTTTTTTACCCAACGCAGCTTTCAGGCTATCAACGCTCGATACAGCAGGTGTAGCTTTCTTAGCAACAGGAGCAGCTGCAGCAGCAATAGTTTTTTTGGTTGAATCAACAGCAGCAGGAGCTTTAGAACCATTAGCTTGCAATGTAGCCAACACTTTGTTAGCTTCAGTCAAATTGCTGATAATATCGCTTAATTCATATGTTTCCCAAAACTCAAGGTTAGCAGATCCCTGAAGCAATTTACGAACACGTTCCGGCTCTTTAATACCCGGAAGTTCAACAAGGATACGTCCGTTACCTAATTTCTGAATGTTCGGCTGAACCACTCCAAAGCGGTCGATACGTTGACGTAATACGTTGAATGAGTTAGCAATTGCACCATCAACTTCTGTTTTCAATACTTTAACAACATCATCGTTCGAAGTAGTCAACGTGATTTTGTCTTTTAATTCGAATGTACTGAAAATAGTAGATAGTTTCGCTTGAGGATCAAGCTCCAAATAGGCCTTAACAAACAAATCAACGTATGAAACCTGACTATTTGTTTTTTCACGTTCGCTGGCTATTTTCAAAGCCTGAAGGAAATTAGGAGAATTGTTGAAGTCCGATAATGAGTGAACAACTTCAGCCACTGATACTTCAAGAGTAACGTTCATACCACCCTTAAGGTCGAGACCCAGGTTAATTTCTTTGTCGCGACATTCTTTCAACGTGTAGCTCAACCAAACCTTTTGACCCCCGATAGAGTCTAGGTAATTGTACTCCTTCATTTTATCTCCCTGGGCATATTCTTTAGCCTTTTTGTCGTACATATTTGTAACAACGCTAAATGAGAGGTAAAATAAACACACAAGGGTGAGTGCTACCGCAAAAAGTCTGATAAGTCCTTTGTTTTGCATGGAAATTTTATTTAAAATAAGACATTAATTATTTCTTTTTTTTTAAAGAGGTGCAAATATAACGATTTTTTTATTACAAACATAAAAAAACGGCAAACAGTACTTGCAATGAGAATATTTATTTTATAAACGAGCTATTTCATTGTTAATTAGCTCATATATAATGAGAAATAGGATTGAAAGCAGAGAGAAACTATCAGGCATTAAAACTAAAAAAATGTCTTACTAAAACACTTCTTTTTCGGCTGAGAAGCACGACCTGAATAAGCTATAAGTTTATTAAATAAAAAAGGCTGTTTCTAATTGAAACAGCCTTTTCCTTAGTTGCGGAGGCCCGACTCGAACGAACGTCCGCCAGCTGGCGGATATAAGCCCATCGAGCTAACTCAAATATTGAATAATACTGTAAATAAATTCTCTTCCTCTTGCCGATTTTAATTACTTCTCTCTTGCCATAGCATCTTCTTTCGCCTCATACACTTCTGAGTGAATAAGTTTCCATGGCATAAAAGACATGGTCCAACCTTTATTTGACGGATGATTATGCGCAATAAGTCTTGCTTCTATATTTGAAGTAAATCCAATATAAATCTTCCCGGTATGTGCGCTATGAAGAACATATACGTGAAACATATCATCAAAAATTATCAGATAGCTGCGAAATAGGAATTCAATGGAATTAATTTGCAAAAAAATAAGGCTGCTTCGAATGAAACAGCCTTTTCCTTAGTTGCGGAGGCCCGACTCGAACGAACGACCTTTGGGTTATGAGCCCAACGAGCTACCACTGCTCCACTCCGCGATATTTTGTGAGTGCAAAAGTACTGCTTTTATTTGAACTGACAAGCTTTTTGCGTTATTTCTTATAAAAAACAAAGAACCACACTCACTGACAGATTAGTAAGTAGTCTCGAAAACTTCGAAATATTGATTCACGATATGGCAACGCCAATTAATTTTCCTATTCCAAACGTAATAGTTGCAGCTGCCAAACCAAAAAGAACCTGACGGAAGCCTGAATACCATACATTTTTGCCCGTGAATAATGTGATTGAGCCACCAATCAGAAATAAACCAAGAGCGCTTACAATTACACTAAGCAATATAGCGTGAAATCCGCTTGTAAAGAAAAATGGTGCCAGCGGAATTATCGCCCCAATTGTAAATAAGAAAAACGAATACAATGCAGCCTCAATGGCCGAGCCTTTCAACTCTTCGGCATTGATTCCAAGCTCTTCTTTTACGAGTACTTCATGGGCACGGGTTTTATCCTGCATTATTTCGTCGGCCATACTATGTGCCTGCTCTTCGGGGATGCCTTTAGCGATGTAAATAAGTGCCAGTTCGCGTTTTTCGCCCTCGGGATTTGTTTCAAGTTCATCCATCTCTATTGCCATCTGATTCTCGTAAAGCTCCTGAGAACTTTTTACCGAAATCCATTCCCCCATAGCCATCGACAACGCTCCGGCAAGCAATCCGGCCAATCCAGCCAGTAACACACCCTGCTCACCCGAAGTTGCCCCGGCAACTCCCATGATTAAACTGAAATTGGAAACCAACCCATCATTGCCTCCCAACACCGCAGCACGAATGGCGTTGCCACCTACCGAACGGTGCTTCTTTTCAAATTTGGCATGCTGACTACCACTTATACTCTGATCTTTTTCAATGATAGACCACAGAATTTTCACATGATTTGTTTCACTGCCATCTAATGTCTGCTTATTTCTTTCCTTAGTGGAAATGATGGCATTAGAGAGGCTTTTCTCTGTGTCCATCAAAGCACCAAGTACATAATCGTAACCAAATACTTTTCCAATAGTATTCAGGGTTAAAGCTCGCCAGGATGGCTTTCGCAAGCTATCAAACGGTATATTCTCTCTTCGGGCAAAAGCTTCCGCGTGGCTTTGCTCTATCTCGCTCATTTGTCGAAACACGTTTGCAACTGCCTCATCTTTTTCGTTTTCTGCTAGTTTAGTGTACAAATAGCAAGCATCTATTTCTGTTTGAAGACTCTTATTTTTCATTGTTGATATTTTTTGTAAAAGTAGAAAAAAAATACGAAAGAGATTCAAAACCTCTTGTTTGAATTGATAAACATGCTCTGGAAAATTATGTAACAAAAAATGCCTTGCAGAATCTGCAAGGCATTTTTTCAAATTATCAAAAATCTCAAATCAAAATCTTATTTCTGTTGAAGTACAATTTCAAGCGTATCCGAAGCAATCATAAACTCTTCGTCGGTTGGTACAACGGCAATCTTCACTTTCGAATTCGGAGTACTTAACAGTACTTCTTTTCCGCGCGATTTTGCATTTAATTCAGCATCAACTTCTACACCCATGTAGGCTAAACCATCAGCAATAAACTGACGTGTACTTGTCTGGTTCTCTCCTACTCCACCCGTGAAAATGATGGCATCTACGCCATTCAAAGCCGCTATGTATGAACCAATATATTTCAGGATGCGGTATTCGTACATGTCCCAGGCCAATTTTGCGCGGTGATTGCCTTCTTTTATTGCGGCTTCTACATCGCGCATATCCGACGAAACACCCGAAACACCCAACACACCACTGTGTTTGTTAAACAAAGTAGACACAGAAGCTGAACCGATCATTTCTTTTTCCATCAGGAAAGTCACAACACCTAAATCAACATCGCCCGAACGTGTTCCCATCATCAATCCTTCGATAGGCGTGAAACCCATTGAAGTATCGACCGATTTTCCGTTTAAAATAGCTGCAATGGATGCACCATTACCGATATGAGCAGTGATGATTTTGCTGTTATTATAATCCAATCCCAGGAATTCAGCAGCACGTTTTGAAACGTAGCGGTGACTTGTTCCGTGAAAACCATAACGGCGGATACCATATTTTGTGTATAACGAATACGGAATACCATACATGTAAGCATGCTCAGGCATTGTTTGGTGAAATGCTGTATCGAAAACACCAACCTGCGGTACGTTAGGAAGCAATTCATTGATTGCATTGATACCGGCTAAATTTGGTGGATTATGAAGCGGAGCAATGTCTATACATTCCTCAATCTTACGAATCACCTCATCGGTAATCAATACACTCGAATTGAATTTTTCGCCCCCGTGAACCACACGATGCCCAACAGCATTAATTTCGTCTAACGATTCAACGCAACCATGCTTGGCACTTGTAAGAACTCCTAAAATGTATTCAACAGCTAATTGATGTTCTAGGATTTCACCTTTAAGCATCACTTTTTGACCATCGCGACGAACATGTTTCAGAAACGAACCTTTCATCCCAATTTTTTCAACAGCTCCGGATCCCAATTCTTCTTTGGTATCCATGTCGATCAATTTATATTTTACCGACGAACTTCCGCAGTTTAAAACTAATATTTTCATGTTTTTAGTCCTCCTTATTTGATTATATTACCGGATTCGTCGTAATTGTAAAATCCTTTATTCTTACTGATACCAAAATGTTTGGCACGCCACAGACGAAGTAAAATCGGAGATGGTTTGTATTTTACATGACCATATTCTTCGTATAAATTCTCAAGCAATTTTACAATTTTCTCAATTCCCATTTGGTCGGCCGTGCGGAAAACACCCTGGCGGTGACCAAATCCAACTGTCAATACCCGGTCAATATCATCAACCGAAGCAATTCCTTCCATCAAAATAGAACAAGCTTCGTTTAACTGAATAAGGAATAAACGGATACTAATTAATCCGGACGATTCCATTACCGGAACAAAGTCGTGATTAATTAAACGGGCAAAAAGACAAACTTTTTCAAAAGTTTCGTCCGAAGTATTTAAACCGCGTACGATTTCAATAATTTGTGAATCAGGAATATTCGACAGGAAATGCAGACCAATACAACGTTCCTGATGCTCCATTTCGGAAGCCAACTCTGTTACAACAACCGTTGAAACATTAGAAGCGATAATGGCTTTTTCGGATAAAACAGATTCAAGCTTTCTGAAAACTTCTTTACGTTGTTGCACGCGGCGCTCACCGGTGTGATCATCGTAGCGAATAGCTTCAATAACAAAATCGCATCCACTGAAATCTTCGAATGCCGAGGTTCCCTGAATACGACCAAGAATTGCTTTTTTCTCGTTTAAAGTCAAACCCCAGTTATCGATTTTCTTGTCCAGTTTCTCTTCAATACGAGCATAAGCATTCGCAATTCTGTCCTCGCTTGGTTCGAAAAACACGACTTCCATTCCCTTCAGAGCTGCAGTAGTCGCAATTACACTACCTTCTTTGCCGCAGCCAACAACGCCGATACGAGAAAAAAGCGACCTTTTACGGTTTCGCTTACTCAATCCGTAGCGTTCAATTGCTTCGATCATTTCTTCTGCCATAATATTTCTTTTTAATGCATAATTTATAATTCAAAATGCATAATTGAAAATCAAAATGCATGATTCCATTATGAATTATGCATTTTCAATTATCAATTAATTTTTCATTGCCTGATTGGCTGTAATCGTAATCATACGCACAATATCATCTACCGAGCAACCACGCGAAAGGTCGTTGATTGGCGCAGCCATTCCCTGTAAAATCGGACCAACGGCCTGAGCCCCTGAGAAGCGCTCCACCATTTTGTAACCAATGTTTCCGGCCTGTAAATCGGGGAAAACCAATACATTTGCATGTCCGGCAATTTTGCTTCCCGGAGCTTTGCTCTGACCAATTTCCGGAACCAACGCAGCGTCTGCCTGCAATTCGCCGTCAATCATCAATTCAGGAGCCATTTCTTTTGCCAAACGGGTAGCTTCAACCACTTTATCAACCAATTCATGTTTTGCACTTCCTTTCGAGGAAAAGCTTAACATAGCCACACGAGGTTCATAACCACAAATAACGCGAGCGGTATCAGCAGTACAAACAGCAATTTGAGCCAATTCGGCTGCCGTTGGATTTGGATTCACGGCACAGTCGGCAAAAACCAACAACCCGTTTTCGCCATATTGAGTAGCAGGCGTAAACATCAGAATAGCACCTGAAACAACATTAATTCCGGGTAATGTTTTCACAATTTGGAAAGCCGGACGAAGTACGTTTCCGGTTGTATTTTGAGCTCCGGCTAATTCACCATCGGCATCTCCGTTTTTAATCAACAAACAACCTAAATACAATGGATTTTTTGCCAGTTTTGTTGCTTCTTCAATTGTCATTCCCTTACTTTTGCGCAATTCGAAAAGCAAATTGGTATATTCAGCCATTTTCGAATCGGTTTCCGGATCGAGAATTGTTGCTTCAGCAATGTTTGTAAGGTTATTTTCCGAAGCAAGTTTTTTAATTTCAGCCTCATTTCCAATCAAAATAAGTTTGGCAGCTTTTTCTTTCAGAATAATATCTGCAGCCTTCAATGTGCGAATTTCAGTTCCTTCGGGCAAAACAATGCGTTGCAGGTTTGCCTTGGCACGAGCCATAATTTTTTCGAGTAAATCCATGTTTGTAAAGATATATAATTTTTTGATATTCGGCGGGAGGATTATTCTTCGGGCTGAAAAACGATACAAAGATACAGCTATTTTAGAAAGTTGCAATGTAGAGATGGCAATTTTCTGTAAATATTTGATAGTATGTCAAATTATGCAATAAAAAAATCATTTTTTAGGGTATAAGTGAGCCTGTTTTATAGCTAAAATGACCTGCTTTTTTCAAATTGTAAGTTTAATTAATAGGATTGAATCAGTAGATTATTTTTCATATCTGTTCAAAACTCCCAATTTAACAGAAATCGAATGTCGGTTTTTCGGTTTCCTACAATTGTTTCGTTTCCGCTGCTTACCGATTCGCGGTCATCGGCGTACACAGTTTGGGCAATTTTAAACCAAAATGAGAGCGATTTATTTAATTCATATTTCAAATTTAAATAATACCGGCTTCCCAAACCGTAATACATGGGAATAGAAAAAGCATAAAGCACATCCTTTTCATACGAATAAAAGCGGTTTTCGTAATCCACTGCATCAAAAAATTGGTACCGAAAATCAATTTTTAGTGGAATTCGACGACAAGCATAACTCACATCTTGCGACGCAATAACACCATAGGTCCATGCCGGATTACCTTTTTGCACCAAATTTCCTTCCAGCACATTTTTAAAACTGAAATCTCCGTAAGAATACGTCAACTGATACCTGAGCGAAGCCTTTTTCAATGGAACAATTACCGGCATAACTGCTTCCAAGGTTGAGAGATTGGTCGCTTTTTCTTCGTACTTTAAGCGCCAAAACATGCTTATGTTCCGCTTAGGATTAAAATCAGCCTGCAACAAATAATCTTTACCAATGGAAGGTGCATCAATGCCATATTTTGGCCAGGGGAAGCGATAACTATCGGCATACGCTGCAAATTTCCACTTCCTGAATGGACGAACCTCAGCACCGAGATACAGCCCACTTTCATTGTTTACTCGTGATGTTTCTGAAAAAGAAGATGCATAGAAAGTGTTGTATTCGGGTGAATAATACCGGTACAAAACCACCAGACTTACTTGTGTCACAGGACTAAAAGAAAAACCATTTAGCGTGGCAACCGAAGCATTATCAGCGATGGCCGTTTCGCCAAACAGATTCAGCTTTTTCCACCGGTAACGATAAAAAATGCCACCAGTTGTTTGTTGTTTTCCTGAAAAATAGAAATAATTGTAAACCGATTTATCAGGAACTAAAGCATTATTCAACTGTGTGTGTACAGCAGTAACTCCAATTTGCAGATTCATGTTGGTATAAGTTACATTTCCACCTACAATTTGTTGATTCACCGTGTGTTTTTTACTCAGTTCATCCAAAGTTCGGTGATAACCGGTTTTTATTATTGTTGAAAATGTGCCGTTTACCGTGTCTCCATCAATCATTTTATTGGAATAAAATGCCGAAAAATCGAGTTTTCCAAGCTTAATCGTTGCACCGCCACCACGAAAAAAATTGCTTTCGTCGGTCGAACTAAACTTCTTTAAACCGGAATTATGTGGACTCACATTAAGCACATACGATGATTTTCCCATTCCAAACTCCGGATGTAAGACTAATCCTTGTCCGAAGTTAGCTCGAAAATCACCAAGTACAATGGTTTTGAACTTCCCGAAATTATTCAGTTGAGCATGTAAGGAATAAAAATCATAGCCTTTGTGTATCGCTCCCCAAAACTGTTCACCCGCATCTTTTTCGGCAGTAAAACCAAATTGAATCCGGTCCTTGAAATGAAAATTATACCGAAGCGAATTATAAAGCTCATTCCCCAGATAATTTTTCGAATTGCCGGTCGGGGAATTTTGATCTTCTTCGGGCAAAAACTGATAGCCTTCTTTTGTCTCCAACCCTTTATCCAATCTCACATACAATTCATTTTTGCCATATTTCAACAAATCTGGCCAATAAATTTTCGTTGTTTGATTGTTTAGCTCGCCTAGCACTACGAAAGGTAACATGCGCCTTATATCAGTCATATCGAGTCCCTCAACCAATTGCAATTCGTAAATAGTTTGCATGGAACCCGATTCATAAACATACGACAAAATATTTTCAACCTGAATATCCGAGAGGAATGGAAGCTTATCAAGTTGTTCACGCGTTGCCTGATTCAGATTAATCGGATTTTGAGCACAAAACATCAAGTCTTCGAAAAAGCTGTCGTAATCCAGCGTTTCTTCGCTTTCGGCGGTGTATTGCTCAAAAATATCAGCTATCAACTGCTCAGTTGTTGCAACAGCATCCTGAGCACTCATTTTTAATGAGAAGCAAAAAAGAAAAGCAACTAACAAAGTAACAAACTGTTTCACTGCAAATTAGATTATTCAGTGTCGAAAACGATATTTTACAAAAGCCATTGTATTCAGTCCCAACAATGGATGCAACTCACAATTCAACTCAAATTTCAACTGTCCGGATCCAAAGCCTACTCCTAAACATGGAACTAAATAATCAGAAGCATATGCACCAAGTTTTATATTCATTGCTTGCAACATTTGGTATTCAAAACCAGTAGCAAAACGATAATTGCTACTCACTTCTTTATCAATCTGAGTTCGCCAGATTAATTCGTTGGAAAAGGAATATTCGGTTCCCAGACTGAAAATAGATGGAAGACGTTTCGTGCCTAAGTCAGTTCGAATATTGGTTTGGAAAGGATTAAATGACTGAAATCCCATACTAAAACCGGGAGTTAATTTCACCGATAAACCTAATTGTGGCAAAAAAGCTCCATGATAAGAATTGGATGCATTAAAATACGCCGTATAATAATTAAACTGCAGTCCCATAGCGAATTTTTCGGAAAAATTACGGGCAAAGTCCAATCCGACAATCATTTCATGGTAGAGCGAATAGCCGAAGTGTGAGAAGGAGAGTCCACCATTCATCAATCTATTTGAAAATGCAGCCTGAATGGTTTTATTAGAGAGCTGCGAAATCAGAAATCGGTTCTCATATTGCATTCCAATTTCCGAATTATCGACATAGCCCAACATAGCGGGATTACTAAATGCACTCCAATTTTTAGTGTCAGCAACCGAAGTGTTCGCAATTGATGCCGCGGAAGGAAGTATAGTGGAAATCTGAGATAATAAAACCTGATTAAGAGCTATCAGGATGAATAATGAGATAAGTTTCTTCATATTTACATTGGTTTGAGTTTCAAAATCAGTAAACAAAAGATTCTCAATCGAGAACTCGGTTAACAAAATTACAACTATATTTTTAATATTAACATGGTTTTGAGGAAATTTTTTATGAAAACGAAAAAAAAATCAAATTTCTTAATCCGATTTCAATTAATTTCTTAAATTTGCAGAAACGAAATTGCAAAAAATCACACTATTGGTCAAAGTTTACCTTCTTTAAACATAGAATTTATTCTGTGCGACCAATTAATAAAGGAACTTAGATATGAAAAGAAGTATTGTAAAGTTTTTTAGACGAAACGCGAAAAGTAGCGAAGAGTTATTTGCCGAAAAGAAAATTATTCGGCAACAAATCAGTGATTTAAAAAAGAAAATCTCCGAAACAGACATGCAAAGTGAAGCTGATATCCTGTTCAGTAAAATAGAAAACCTACCTGAATTTAAGGCTGCAACAACAATTTTGATGTATTGGTCAACTCCGGATGAATTGCCAACTCACCAAATAGTACGAAAATGGTGCTACAATAAGATTATTATACTTCCTTCGGTCATTAATGAGCATGAAATGGAATTTAAACGCTATTTCGCCATTGGGAAAATGAGGAAAGGAAACTTAGGGATTGAAGAGCCTGATTCAATTGAAAGCTATAAAGGCAAATTTGATTTGGTAATTGTGCCGGGAGTGGCATTTGACAGAAAAGGGAATCGCTTGGGCCGAGGAAAAGGGTATTATGATAAGTTTCTGAGCGAGAATAAAATACTTAAAATTGGTGTGGGCTTTAATTTTCAGTTACTTGATTATGTGCCGGTAACCCGCGACGATATTAAAATGGATAAAATTATTACTGCAACCGAAATAGTATAAATAAAAAAAGAGGCAATTGCCTCTTTTTTTATTCCACTAAATCATCTGCTTTGGTAAGTTCCTTTTCACCCTTACGGTAATAATAAATCAAACCAAACTCCTGACATCTGATAAGTCGACTATATGGCTTCTCGTCTTTAAACTTTGCTTCTACCTGATTCCAGATTTCCAGAATAATTTCATCACCTTTCTCTCGCAAGCTTACCAGCTCTTCCCAATTACGATTGGTGGTGCTCTGATGCAGTTTTTGCGTGGATTTATATTCTTTAAAAACCTCGTAATGCACTTTTACCTTGGCAATAGTTGGATTATAAATGGGTAAACCCCCATTTCGGAGTCGTTCATTTTCACCATCAATCACACATTTTCCCCAATGAATCAAAGCTGCCTCAGTACTTAAATCAGGCACAGTATGTACATTTGGATCGAGTTGGTAGAAGAGTTTATGATCTTTTTTTATATCGCCACGAATTACGGAAAGATTAAAAACCTGAATAAAATGGGATATATAAAGACGGGCATTATGAACGATTTGCTGATAGCGCTTATTGGCTGAAACCTGACTTTCGAGCGTTTGTTGATACTGAACTAATTGCTTTTCAAAAATGCTCAGGTATGTTTTTGCTTCGTGAATAGTCTTATAGGAAACAACCAGTTCGCCATAGTTCTGCTTATCGGCTTGCTGAATGGCTGTGCGCAGTGCACGCAACCGAGCCTGATCGGTATTGGGTAGTCGTCGGTATGGCATAAATACAATTGCTTATTAATATTTCGTAATTCACAATAAATTATTGGAATTAAGAAACCGAAAATTGATTCTTGCCCACAAAGATAAATAATTAATCGTTCCGAGACATTAATTTATCGGCTAATTTTCTCAATTCGTGCTTTTTATTGTCCAAAACCGTTACATTTTCAAGATTTGCGATGGCCTTTGTATAGAAAAACTGCATCTTATCTTCGCAAATAGCCTTAACTCCAAGTTTGTTGAAAAGTGAAGTCACTGCCTCAATTTTTGCTTCCGAGAGATTTTCGTCAGATATTTTGAGCCATTTTTGCAGCTCTTCGGCATCGCTTCCTTTGGCAAGTTCCAAAGCGTGAATGAGCATAAAGGTTTTCTTATTGCAAAGGATATCACCTCCAATTTTTTTCCCAAAAGTGGCCTCATCACCATATACATCAAGCAAATCGTCCTTCAACTGAAAGGCAAGACCAATATTGATTCCAAAATCGTACAGGTTTTGTGCATCCTCCTCTCCTGCTCCACCTATCCAGGCACCGGTTTTGAGTGCACAGCCAAGCAATACGGCTGTTTTCAATCGAATCATTTCCAGGTATTCCTCTGCTTTCACCTCATCACGATTCTCAAAATCAACATCGTATTGCTGACCTTCGCAAATTTCCGCTGCAGTTTTTGAGAATAAATCTAAAACCGGCTTCAGATATTTAGCGGGAGTATTAGCAACCAACTGATAAGAAGCTATTTGCATTACATCACCCGATAAAATAGCTGTATTATCATTCCATTTTTTATGTACTGTTGGACGACCACGACGCACATCGGCCCGATCCATTATATCGTCGTGTAACAAGGTAAAATTGTGAAAAACTTCTAAACCCAATGCCGACTGAATAGCAGGTGTTACATCGTCCGAAAACAGATTACAAGCCATCAATGCCAAAGCCGGACGAATCCGTTTTCCACCCATCGAAAGCACATAACCAATTGGTTCATAAAGCCCACGAGGTTCTTTTGTCCAGTTTATTTTGTCCAGTTCCGAACTTACAATTTGAGTTATTTCGTCGAATGTTTTCATAATGCTTCAGCACTAAGTCACTAAGAACATTTAGTGACACTTAGAATAATTTTAAAATAATACTATAAAAACGTTGTGTTTCTCTGAGAACTTAGTGCCTTAGTGGTTAATTAAGTTCATTTTCAATAATTTCAGTCATCACATCTTTAATGTCTAATCCTGCAGCAGCTACTTGTTGTGGGATAAAGCTGGTAGCAGTCATTCCCGGTGTTGTATTTACTTCCAACAGGTTAATTACATCTCCTTCAGAAATAATGTAATCAATCCGCACAATACCCTTACAACCAAGTATATCGTAAATAGCCGAAGTGAGTTTTTGAACACGCTCGGTCAACGAATCGCTGATGCGAGCCGGAGTAATTTCCTGTACCTGACCTTTGTATTTTGCATCATAATCAAAAAATTCATTCTCGCTCACAACCTCGGTAATGGGCAAAACCTGCGCTTTTGTCTTCGTTTTGTAAACACCGCAGGTAATCTCTGTTCCTGCCATAAAGGCTTCAATCATAACCTCTTCACCTTCGGCAAAAGCCAGTGCAATAGCAGGTTGAACCTGCTCTATGCTTTTCACTTTGGTAACTCCAAAGCTGCTTCCGCCTACGTTTGGTTTTACGAAGCATGGAAACCCTATTTTTTGAGCCACTTCTTCGTCGGAAACTGTTTGTCCGGAACGCAACACCAACGATTCCGAAACCTTTACTCCAAAGCCTTTCAGGTATTGATTGCAGGTAAATTTATTGAATGTTATGGCCGCAGCTAATACACCACAGCAGGAATAAGGTAAACCAATTAGTTCGAAATATCCTTGTAAAATTCCGTTTTCGCCAGGCGTTCCGTGAATGGTGATGTAGGCAAAATCGAAAGTGGTTTTTTCACCGTTTCGCACAAAACTAAAATCGTTTTTATCAATCGTTATTTTTTCGTCGTCAGACCATTCAACCTGCCAGGTTTGACCTACAATTGTCACAATATAAACGTTATAACGCTCTTTGTCCATAAACGAATATAATCCCGCTGCGCTTTTAAGCGAAACTACTACTTCCGACGAATCTCCACCCGCTACGATGGCAATATTTTTTTTCATAAGACCTTTATATTTAAAAAGATAGTTTGATTTTCTTTATTATTCTTCATCCAAAAATTTGACATAATTCCGCCATTTGTCAATCAATTGCTGCATATCATCCGGTAATTCACTTTCGAAATGCATCATCTCACCCGTGCGGGGATGCACAAATCCAAGTGTTTTAGCATGCAATGCTTGTCGTGGACAAATTTCGAAGCAATTTTTCACGAATTGTTTGTATTTGGCAGCTGTTGTACCTTTCAAAATATCATGTCCACCGTAACGCTCATCATTGAAAAGTGTATGGCCAATATGCTTCATGTGAACACGAATTTGATGCGTACGACCTGTTTCCAGTCTGCATTCCACCAAAGTTACATAGGCCATTCGTTCGATAACTTTATAGTGTGTAACAGCGTGTTTGGCTGCCGGATTTTCTCCTTCGGGAAAAACTGTGAACAGCATACGATCGCGCGGATCGCGAGCCAGGGCTCCAATGATGATTCCTTCGTCCTCTTTTACGTTTCCCCATACCAAAGCTTGATAGCGGCGCTGAGTGGTTTTATCAAAGAACTGTTTGCCAAGCAAAGTTTTAGCTTCTTCTGTTTTGGCAATTAAAATCAATCCCGAGGTGTCTTTATCGATGCGATGCACCAATCCGATACGCGAATCGTTGGCATCAAAGCCCGGATTGTCTTTCATGTGCCAGGCAACGGCATTGAGTAATGTTCCATCGAAATTCCCAAATCCGGGATGTACAACCAAATCGGGTTGCTTGTTGACAAGCATAATTTCGTCGTCTTCGTAAACAATGTTTAGAGGAATATCCTGCGGAATAATTTGAAATTCGTTTGGTGGATAAGCCAACACAATGGTAATAACATCCAGCGGTTTTGCGCGGTAATTCGATTTTACAGGTTTACCATTTGCCAGAATATTACCGGCTTCTGCTGCTTCCTGAATCCGGTTACGCGAAGTATTCGACATACAGTTAACCAGATACTTATCAATACGCGTTATGGCCTGACCTTTATCCACCACAAAACGGAAATGTTCGAAAAGCTCCTGCCCCTCTCCCACTCCATCAAACTCATCTTCTTCTATTTCGTCTAAAAAATCTTCTGCCACGTGTTGCTATTTATGTGAGTTTTAGAAAAACTGTTCGTCAGTATCTTCTTTTTTCTTGTCTTCTTCAAAAGTTTCATTTACGCGCGATTTATCCTTCGACAAATAAATATCGATACGACTTCCAACCGGCAAAGAACTACCCGCAGCAGGGCGCTGACGGTAAATAATGTATTTATCTTCATTTCCTGAAGGAGGAACATCAAACTCTACCGCACCCAAAACAAATGAGGCAGACTGAACACGTTGACGGGCTTCCTCCAATGCTAAACCTTTTATTGACGGAACAGTGGCTACAGAATCAGATTCACCCAAACCATTCCCGACAACCAAAACCACCGAGCTTCCTTCAGGAATTCGGGTTCCGGGCAAAATACTCCTTCCATGAAATTTCACATCAATAACCAAATCTTTATATTCGGACGGCGCATATTCCACATTGGAATAGCTTAAACCAACGGATTTAAGCATGGCGTCAGCCTGACGGAAAGAAACATCGCTGATTTCGGGCAATGAAACCTGATGGACCTTTCGCGAATTGATAATTATATAAACCGGACGATTTGTTTTTACACTTGAGTTGGCACCTGGAATCTGGTCGATAATTGTACCCAGCTTTTTGTCGCGAACATACACCGAATCAATCACTTGGGGATATAAACCTTTTTTGGCTAACAAAACTTCGGCTTCTTCCACATACATTCCGCGAAGGTCGGGGATTGTTTCCGACTCGCCGTGATGCGTATAATAATCAACAGCAATAAGCGCAATCCACGACAAAGCAACAACAATACCGATAGCAATCAACAGATTTTTCAAGACAAAACCGCCAAAAGTTTCCTTCCAAAATTTTTTAATATCCATATTTGTAGTTACAAGTTATTGATTTATAGAGATTCAATCAGAGGTTATGCCCTAAAATATCTGACGCCAAAAATAGTGAATTTATTGTTTCATTGAGGTATAAAAACAAAAAAAGTAAAAACTTACTTGAAGTCTTTACTTTCTTTATACTGTTTTGGCAGAATGATTAGTGTTTGTGACGTGCTTCATCTGCAACTGTAAGTTTAGCTCTACCTTTGGCACGACGGGCTGCTAATACTCTGCGTCCGTTAGCTGTTGCCATTCTTTCACGGAAACCGTGTTTGTTTTTTCTTTTTCTAACAGAAGGTTGGAATGTCCTTTTCATTGCTTTGTGTATTTTGCGTTATTATTATTCCATCTCGGAGTTTGGGAGTGCAAAAATAGATGTTTTTTTCGAATCTGCAAACTGTTGATAACTTTTTCTTCACAAAATATGAAAAACAATTGCTTTAAACATTCTTTAAAACCTATGTTTTTGAAAATAACTGGATTTACAAAAGTTTAAATCTTACTTTTCATATCTATTTCAACGCTTATTTCCTGTGCATTTCGCATCAGGGTAAGTTTCATTGGATACCTGGATGCTGTTTCAAATATATGCCTTATCTCATTCAAAGTCAGCTCAAATGCTTTTTGACCGTTTATCTCAACCAACTGATCACCGTTCAATACTCCTGCTTTTTCGGCCGGGGAATCAGTCCATACGCGCCAGATTTCCTTTATGGGTAAATAAGGTACCACTTGAGAAATCTCGATACCGGCCACATTGTAATTAAAGCGGCTTTTAAAATTACTGTTCGGTTTGAAGTAAAATTGCTTGTTCGCAAAATCAATATAATAATTGAAACGGCTTAATAGCTGACTTCCAATGGTACCATCGCGGTTCGAGTTTCCAACAATTTCGGAAATACTGGCTGAATCGGGGAAGGAAACAATTGGTTTCTCGAAACAAAAACTACCAAAACAAATGCGGGAAATTCGTCCGATTTTTCCTTTTATTTCTCCATTAAGCCCCTGACCAATTGTACATTTTACACCATTTTCAGGAGCTTTGACAGACTGATCTTTATAGGTTTGAAACCAGGCATTCAACTCAGCACCGGTATCTAAAAGCATTTTTACATCCCGCGAGCTACTGTCGGCCTGCATAACCGATAGTTGTACAAACATTTTTCGGGATTCAATGCTAAGCCTCGTTTTTTCGTAATCTTTAGGCTCAATAAACGACTCATTGTTGTAGAAATTGACTCTTCGGGATGTATAATTTACCTCGACAACATGATCGTAGAAAACATCAACTCCGATTAAGCCGTTTATTTTTGTACCGGAATGCTTCGAGAGGTTGAAAGCATCTTCTTTGAGTACGTAAACTGTTTTAGGATTTAATTTCAGCTTTCCGATTATCAGCGAATTAAAATTACTTGTATAAGCTTCGAGTTGTTCACCACCTCCAAGACCCATCAAATCTTTTACATCGGAATAATTGAGTGAAATACGGTCGCCGGTTTGAAGTTCGGTAATTATTGTGTTGCGAACACCGGTGTCAAGAATGAGATTTAGCGGAGAAGAATCATTGATTTTTACCTTAATAACCACGTAGGTGCCAACCATTTCGAAAGGAATGGATGCTATCGGCCTGGATTTGTTTGCAGAGAACAAATAAGTCAGTACGAATAAGCACAATGCGAAAAGTAAAACTCTTCTCATGACGTGATGATTTTTCAAAAGCGAAGATAGTATATTTATTTAATAAGCTGACAAAAAACTTATTTGAATCTAAAGCAGTTATATAAATTACTTTATTGACAATATCAATGTAAAATGTTCAAAAGGAGTGAAATAATAATAAAAACAACTCCATTTATTATATTAATCGTTTATTTAACGGTAATTTTGCCCCTGTAAATATTTAGCAAATCTACTTTGCACACCTAGCTGATTTAAACATGACAAAAAAATACCTGCTTCAACTATTTTTTCTCGCAATTTTATTCTTTTCAGTCGATCTCTCAGCACAAAAAAAATTCAGCATCAGCGGAATGATTTCCGATACTTTAACGGGTGAAACAATGATTGGAGCCAATATATCCATCAAAGAAATGCCCGGAGCTTTAGCCTCGACCAATCATTATGGTTACTATTCCCTTACACTTCCTAAAGGGAAATATACGCTTACAGTAGGATACATCGGCTATAAAAACAGTGTGCAAAAAATTGAGTTGTCGGAAAATAAGATGATTAATATCAAACTGGAACCCGATTCGAAGGTTCTAACCGGTGTAGAAGTGTACGCACAACGGAAAAACCATAATATTACTTCCACCGAAATGGGCATGCAAAAGCTGGAAATCAAAGAAATTGCAAAGATTCCGGTTTTGTTTGGTGAAGCAGATATCATGAAGACTCTTAAACTTACTCCCGGAATAAAATCGGTAGGCGAGGGTAGTGGTGGCATGTTTGTAAGAGGTGGAACGAATTCGCAAAACCTGATATTATTGGATGAAGCAAATGTATATAATGCCGACCACCTGCTTGGCTTCTTTTCCACATTCAACAGTGATGCCATTAAAGATATTGAAATGTACAAAGGAACTGCTCCGGCAGAATATGGCGGGCGAATTTCGTCGGTATTGGATGTGAAAATGAACGAAGGGAATAATCAGACCTACCATGTTGGTGGTGGAATTGGACTTATTTCCAGTAGGTTGAACATAGAAGGACCAATTGTAAAAGGAAAAGGTTCGTTTCTGATTACGGCCCGCAGAACCTATGCTGATTTGTTTTTAAAGCTATCAAAAGATACGATTATAAACAACAACCAATTGTATTTTTACGATTTGAATGCAAAAGCAAATTACACGATAAATGACAAAAACCGGATATTTTTCTCGGGATATTTTGGCAGGGATGTATTGAAATTTCAAAATCGATTTGGGATAGATTGGGGAAATATAACCGGTACACTGCGTTGGAATCATATCTGGAACGAGAAATTATTCAGCAATACAGCGCTCATTTATTCCGACTACGATTATAAAGTGGCTATTACGGCTAAAACATCGTTTAGTCTTACTTCCGTGATTAAAGATTTAAATTTTAAGCATGATTTTCAGTATTATATAAACAGCCAAAATACACTCACATTCGGTTTGAACAGTATTTACCATACAATTATACCCGGTCAGCTTGAAACACCCGATACTTTAATCACCCCTTACCATTTACAAAATAAACTGGGACTTGAAAATGCTGTTTTTGTAAGTCATGTGTGGAAGCCAACAAGCAATCTGAATATCAATATCGGAGTTCGCTTATCCTCTTTCAGTTTGCTGGGACCGGGCGATTTTTATTCCTATGCTAATGCTGTAGTAAAAGACACAACGCATTTCAATGCGGGCAAAGTGGTAAAAACATACATTGAGCCCGAACCACGTGTAAATGTGGCTTATGTTTTTGATGAAGCAAGTTCTATTAAAGCAAGCTACGACCGGTTTACACAATACCTGCACATGGTTTCCAACTCCACTTCGTCAACGCCAACCGACATTTGGATACCGTCGAGCAACATTGTAAAGCCCGAAATTGGCGATCAGGTTTCGCTTGGTTACTTCCGCAATTTGAAGAATAACGAATATCAGTTTAGCGCCGAAGCCTATTACAAATGGATGCAAAATCAGCTCGATTTGAGAAATGGTGCGCAAATTCAGGCAAATGAATACATCGAAGGGGAATTACTTTTTGGACACGGACGGGCTTACGGACTTGAATTATTGCTAAAAAAGAAATACGGCAAACTAACCGGTTGGGTAGGGTATACCTACTCTAAAACCGAGCGTAAAATTGGTGGCATCAACGATGGAAACTGGTATCCGGCACGACAAGATATCACGCATGATATTTCGGTAGTGGGGATTTACGAAATCAATAAAAAATGGTCGGTTTCGGGCACCTGGGTTTTCAACACCGGAAATGCGGTTACTTTCCCGAGTGGAAAATACACAATTGGAGGAAAAACGCAGTTTTACTACACCGAACGCAATGGCTATCGAATGCCAGATTATCATAGGTTAGACCTTGGTGCAACCTACACAATGAAAAAGACAAAAAAGTTTGAAAGCAGCCTTAATTTCTCAGTTTACAACGCTTACGGACATAAAAACCCCTATTCAATCGACTTTGAAACCGATGAAAAAGATCCGACAAAAATAAATGCCGTGATGACGTATCTGTTTACTTTCGTTCCTTCAATTACTTACAATTTCAAATTCTAAATAAATGAAAATCAATATATATTTTCCGATACTTATTCTGTTTTTGTTTTCGGCCTGCCGCGAAAATATTGAACTGGATTTGAATTCTTCCAATCCTCAAATTGTAGTAGAAGGTTCTGTTTCTGTTGACGGACCAACAAGAATTTCCATCACTAAATCTGTCAATTTTAATGACGACAATAGTTTTCCAACAGTCAGTAATGCCACTGTTATCATTTCGGATAATATAGGCAAACCCGATACGCTGAAAGAGAGTAAACCGGGAATTTATACTTCGTCGAAAACGGTAGGAATGGTAGGTCGTACTTATTCGTTGACAGTAAAAGCGAACGATAAAACGATTACATCATCGGGAACCATACCCAACCCGGTAAGATTTGATTCATTAAATGTAATGGAACAAATCAGATTTGGCGGGGGAGGATTTGGCGGCGGAACTACTACCCAAACAGGCTCGTTATACACCGTGAGAGTAAAGTTTAATGACCCTGAAAATGAAACAAATTATTACCGTTTTATTGAATATATCAACAGTAAACCAACCGGCAATATTTACGTGTATGACGACAGGTTGAACAACGGAAAAACAAATGATAAAACCCTGTTGAATTTCACCCGCTACCTCGTAAAAGATGATACAGTAACCGTGGAAATGCAATGCATCGATAAAGCCGTGTATGAATACTTCAACAGCTTTGGAAATTTAGGAATGGGTCCGAGTTCTTCGACCCCGGCCAATCCATACACCAATCTGAATGGTGCTGTGTTGGGGTTTTTCAGTGCGCACACTACTGAGAGAAAACAAATCGTTATTAAATAAAATCCCGTAAATTATTTTATCTTTTCGGTTTCCTTAAACCAATCCAATGCTTCACCAATGGCTGTTTTCAATGCTGTTTCGGGCATGGAAAGTTCCGACTTTGCTTTTGCGTTGCTGTAATATTCCTGCACCAGTAATTGCCGGATATTCCTGCTACATACTTCGGTTTTTATTCCAAACCGGCGAATAATATCGCCCACTTTTCCAACTGCTTTCAACAAAAAATCAGGCAATTGAATAAGGTATTGCTTATAGTTACCTATTTCTTGTTGGAGAGTATAAAACTCTTTGAAGGAAAGATTGACTCCCAAAGCCAGATACCTTTCACCGTTTTTCCCCTGAGTCAATGCATTGCAAATAGTCACAGCCACGTCGCTGGCAGCCACAAAATTTTTACCACCACCGGGAGCAAACATAATTCGCTTTTTATAGCCCATCAGCATCAATTTTCCGGAACTAGGCTTGGTGTCAAAAGATCCAATCAGAAAGGTTGGGTTGACAATAATCACATGTCGATCGGGTAGGAGTGAGGCCTTTTTAAACAACTGTTCTGCCTCCAGTTTGCTTTGTGCATAATACGACTCCGAAAATGGAAATTCAATATCCGAAGTTTCTTCTGATAGCTTATTTTTACTTCCAAAACCAATTGTATTAGCCGTACTCACAAATATCAACCGCTTTATATTCAATTCTTCGGCTACTTTTAGTACGGTAGCCGATCCATCTACATTTATTCTGGCATAGTCATCGTAGTGCAGCAAATCGGTAGCTGTAACAGCTGCCACATGGATAATGGCGTCACAACTTTCGGCTGCCGTTTTGAGCGTTTTGTAGTCTGTAAAATTTCCTTCGATAACAGTATCTATGGCTTGTAAATCGAAATAAATATTCTTTTTACTCCTGACAATGATGCTCACTTCGTGCCGGTTTTTCAGTAATTCGAAAACGACCTGATGCCCCAACAATCCATTGCTCCCGGTGACTAAAACTTTCATAATTTAGCTGTTGTAATTTTAATAAATGCAAAAGTAACGATTCTTTATGGCATATCCACGGGCTATAAAATTGATTTTTACTATTTTATAATTATATTTGCAGCCATTTAAATTTTTAATATTTATGGAAACAAAGGTAGTATTGATTACAGGTGCTAGTGCCGGTATTGGTCTGGTAGCAGCAAATCTGATGATGAATAAAGGAATGAAAGTATACGCGGCATCGCGTCGTGGTGGGGTTCCTCAAAAATCATCAACCGGAGCAGGAGAGATTATTCATGTAAAAATGGATGTGAACAACGAAGCAGAAATTGTGTCGGTTGTAGCTCAAATCGTGAAAGAAAATAATCGTCTCGATGCCGTTATTAGCAACGCAGGAAACGGTATTGCCGGTTCTATTGAAGATTCTTCGTCCGAAGAAGTGAAATACCAAATGGAAACCAATTTCTTCGGAGCAGTAAAAACCATTCAGGCCTGTTTGCCCGTTTTTCGCAAACAGGGTTACGGTAAAATTATCACCACTTCGTCGGTGGCGGGTGTGGTTCCAATTCCGTTTCAGGCATTTTATTCGGCCGGAAAAGCAGCATTAATCGTATTTATGCAGGCGTTGGCGTTGGAAACAAAACCGTACGGCATTCAGTGTTGTACCATTTTGCCGGGAGATACAAAAACAGATTTCACGTCGGCACGTAAATACACCGAAGCGTCTCAAAACAGTTCGTCGGCTTATTATGAAACCATGAAAAAATCGGTTGGTAAAATGGAAAAGGACGAACAAAACGGCATGTTGCCCGATGTTATTGCTAAAGCCATGATTTGCCAGCTTACCCGCAAGAAAATGAAGATTCAGGTGGTTCCCCGCATCGATTACAAAATCATTTGCTGGCTGTTTAAACACCTGCCTGCACGCACAAGTCTTTGGATAGTAGGTTTATTGTATGCCTGATTAATTAGTGACAAGCTTCTTTTCTGAGTGCTTATATAAAAGTCTGACAATTGAATTTTGTCAGGCTTTTTTTATTCGCTAACCTGCCAATAAGCTATCAACAACTTGTTGAAAACTGTTGAAAAACGTCTGAAACAAATTCAGAAATTAGTTTGTAATTATTCGGAAACATTTCTGTAATATGAAAAGATTTGAAGTATCGAAATTAGTTAGCACTTTTTTTATAGTTTTCTTTTAACCAGTTTTAGCAGGTTATCAGCATAGGCTTTCGTAAAAACTTTCTAACTTTGCACTTATAAACAAGATGTTGATAAGGTTTGTAAATTACTTATTTTCAATAGAAAAATTCATTCTTTTTTGTTGAAATCTATGTATCAAAATTTGATAAAGGATATATACAAGCATTTCACAATAAATTTATCAACTCTATCAACACCCTATTATTATCTTCATAAGTTTTTTTTTAAAGTAAAAAGAATAATATGATTATATTTATTTGAAAACTTCGGAAAATGGAAAAAATACAATTGATAGAAGCCATCAACCAACTGAAAAAAGAAAAAAATGCCGTGATAATGGCACACTACTACCAAATGGGCGATATACAGGATATAGCCGATGTAGTAGGCGATAGTTTGGCTTTGGCACAAAAAGCCGCTCAAACCGATGCCGACATTATCGTGCTTTGCGGCGTACATTTTATGGGCGAAACAGCCAAAATTCTTTCTCCAACTAAAAAAGTACTCGTTCCCGACCTCAATGCCGGATGCTCGTTGGCCGACAGCTGTCCTGCCGACGCGTTTGAGGCATTTACTTCGGCTCACCCCGATCATACTGTCATTTCGTACGTAAATACCACAGCGGCCGTAAAAGCGCTAACCGACGTGGTTGTAACTTCTACCAATGCCAAGAAAATTGTGGATCAATTCCCCAAAGATGCGAAATTAATTTTCGGACCGGATAGAAATTTGGGAAATTATATCAACAGTGTAACCGGTAGGAGCATGTTACTATGGGACGGAGCATGCCATGTACACGAGCAATTCTCTGTTGAAAAGTTGGTGAAATTAAAATCCGAACATCCCGATTCGCTCATTTTGGCTCACCCCGAATGCAAGAAAACCGTGTTACTAATGGCCGATTTTATTGGAAGTACGCAAGCTTTATTAAATTATGCAACAGCTTCCGAAAAACAATCGTTTCTGGTAGCTACCGAAAGTGGAATTCTACACGAAATGCAAAAGCAAAATCCCGATAAAGAGTTTATTCCGGTACCTCCAAATGATAGCACCTGTGCCTGCAACGAATGTAATTTTATGCGACTGAATACGCTCGAAAAGCTGTATAAATGCCTTTTGAATGAAACCCCTGAGATATTGGTGGATGAAGAAATAAGATTGAAAGCAGTAAAACCTATTTTGAGAATGCTTGAAATGAGCTGAAAGAAAATAAATAATGATTTTATGAATAAAGAACTTCTTCCTTTTGGTAAATATAAAGGACAACCAATTGAAATACTATTTTCTGATAAAGATTACACAAAATGGTTATTAGAACAATCATGGTTTAAAGAAAAACATTTAAATCTTTATTCTGTAGTTATAAATAATTTTCAAGAACCAACAGAAACTCCTGAACATAACTCAATACAAGGGTATTTTCTCGATGATATATTTTGTGTAGAGTTTTATAAAAAAGTTTACCCTAATGAATTACCAGTAGAAGATGAAAAAAAATATAAGACCCAGATAAATAATTTCAATGTCATAGTTACTTTAGGTGGAAATACAAAAGAAAGAATAGTTTGGAATAAAAATTTTGAACTGAATGGTATTGATGTATCATATAATGTTGTAACAAAATTCTCTAAAATAATATCAGCTACTGATACATATGATGAATCAAGCTACATATCAAAAATCAAACATAAAGGTTATATTGGAAATACATTAAAAATAGAAATTAAACCTACTGTTTCTGATGATTACCCAGTAGTACTACGTCAAATGATAGCTTTAAAGGCTAATTGCCTATTTTTAAGAGAATATACTGGTATAGGTATAGATAAAAATCAATTTATTCAACTTTTTAAACAACAAAATATAAAGGTTTTATTTGAAAATGAAGTGTTTTAGTTCTCTTAGTATTGCCTCTCATGTATCATTCGCAATTAAATAATTGATAGAAATTGCCGCTAACTACTTAGCGGCAATTTCCTTTATATGTGATATTGCCAATGAACTATCAACGGCACTTTCCCAACTTTCGGAATGTGCCAATAAGTACTCAGCGGCAATATTATAGCCTTCGGAAATTGCCAATGATCTATCAGCCGCAATTTCCCATGTTTCGGATATTGCGAATGAACTATCAACCGCAATATTTTACTTGCTGTTTTGTTATGTTGTATATAAATTTTTGTTATTTTTGCTACGGAATAACTTTAAATCTACCTGTATGCAAGCAACATTCAAACAGTACAAACCTGCCGACTTGTACATAAACATGAACCAACCCGAAACTCTGGAGGCTGACAGCTCAATAGAAGTACCTACAACCGGTTTTCGCCCTACGGGTAGTGCTTTCCTCGATGCGTTTGTAAATAATCTGCACCAGCGTGGTATACATACCAGCGATTATCATGCCCGTTTGCTTGGCATTAAACGATCACAATTATGTATATCAATTTTGACGCTTACGGGTATGCCATATACCGATTTTACGGAAGCATATGTTCTGCTTATGGCTACTGATTTGCTGAAAGATAAAAAGAATGAATTAAGAGTTACTGCAAAACGCCTTGGATTTGGAAGTTATTCAGGATTTTACCGCTTTATGATGCGAAAAGGAATGGGTAGGCCGAGTTGGAGGTAAGAATTAAAAAAAATAGAAATAATATTATGGAAGAAAAATTAGTAACAAAAACACAAGGCTTATTAAATGATGAAATTAATTCATTAAAGGAAATTGGTCTTAAAGATATACTTGAATTAAAGGATCAAAATTATCCTTGTGACGTTTATTTTGATGTTTTGAGTCAAAAAAATATAGATATTTTAGATGATTTTATTTTGAATATTAAAAAGAATATTGAAAAAATAAACAATGAATTAATTACATATCTCAATATTGTTGATTCAGAAAAAACAGATAATTTTATTAGTAATATTTTAAGAATAAATATTATAAAAATACCTCATGAAGCTGATTATGATATAGTCATAGTTTGTAGTAAATTAACTAAGTTTTTTATTTTCAAAACCATGAAATCTTATGCAATTGAGTTTAAAAATAAAAATGTTGTAAAAATAACAAAAGGTAGAGGATTAGAATATGCTTCTTGAATTATAAAAAAAGCGGATATTACTCCGCTTTTTTGTTGAAACTATTCTGATTAATGTATATTTCGGCCAACTAATTAATTGGATTTTAAATATCAAAGGATTAAGTAATTTCAAAACAAATTTTACTGATTAGTTGTTAGTTACTCTACAAATTAATACTAACTAATCATTTAAAACACAGAAATTATGAGTACATCGCACGTATATCCGGGAGCAGCTACTTTGAGTGCATATATCACAATAAAAGGATGCAGCGAAGCAATTGAATTTTATAAAAAAGCATTTGGTGCTAAAGAAATAGGCAGGCTATTAATGCCTGATGGGTCGATAGCTCATGCCGAAATTGAGATCGAAGGTTCGTTACTCATGATGGCCGATGAAAACCTTGAATGGGGCAATAAAGGGCCGCTAACTATTGGAGGAAACCCCATGACGTTTGGGTTGTATGTAAAAGATGTAGATGCTGCATTTCAGAAAGCAGTTGATGCCGGTGGCACTGTTGCTATGCCTATTGCAGACATGTTTTACGGCGATCGCGTTGGGCAGGTTATGGATCCGTTTGGGTATAAATGGATGATTGGAACACACGTAAAGGATGTGAGTTACGAAGAAATGCAAAAGATTTCGGACCAAATGCTTGCAGCTAAATGAAATAAATGGAGTGGGAAGTTCTAACTCTGGTAGCAATAAAAAAAGCGAATCTTTTATGATTCGCTTTTTTCTTGAATATAATTCAACTTAAATATTTTTCAAGTAGATGGAACATAACTACAAGAATCAATAGAATTCCAAGGCCAAGTAAGAATACGTATTTATATCCATCGACATCAACATAACTCCATTTGTCTTCAATAAAACCAAATTCATTGAATTTTGAAGCTTTCTTTTTTCTTTCATTTGCTTTTTTTCTATCCTTTATTCCAAGATACAAAAAAAGACTACCCCAAATAAATAAAATTAAATCAATTGGTACTTCAATAGGGGTTTTCATTTAGTTTATTTTTGATAAATAATATGCAAATATAGATAATAATTGATCATAAAAAAAGAGAATATTACTCCGCTTTTTTTATTGCATGTTCTGTTGGAACTATCTTGAATAACTTATCATTCCTACGTATCAATTCATTAGTTTTCATGGAGAAATACGTTCCTTTTTCTACTTTGTCCGTTGGTTCCAGTTTTACACGAATTTCTTTTACCGTGTCTTCATAGGCACCGGTTGTTTCGCCCGTAATCAGAATTTCATCTCCTACCGAAAGGTATTGCGCTTCCAGTAAAAACTCCGCTACACCCAGCTTTTGGAAGAAGTTGGTACATTTGCCCACATAGATTTTTTTGTGGGTAGCTTCCGAACCGTAGTTACTGCTCCATTCACCCAAACGCTGTCCGAGGTAATAGCCGTTCCAGAATCCACGATTAAACACCTTACTAAGGCGTAGATCCCATTCGGCTACTTTCGTGTCGGAAAACGTCCCGTTTAGCACCGATTCGATAGCTTCGTTGTAACAACCAACTACCGCTTTTACGTATTCGGCTCCACGTGCCCTACCTTCAATTTTGAAAACTCGCACACCTGCCTTCAGCATTTCGTCCACAAACCCGATTGTTTTCAGGTCTTTTGGCGACATGATATACTCGTTATCAATCTCCAGTTCAATTTCCGAATCTTTGTCCTTTACCGTATAACCCCGACGACAAATCTGATTGCATGCACCGCGGTTTGCCGATACGTTTTTCTCGTGCAAACTCAGGTAGCATTTACCCGAAACAGCCATACACAAAGCTCCGTGGCAGAACATTTCAATGCGAATCAACTCACCATTTTTTCCCCTGATATTGTCTTTTTCAATGGCCTGATAAATTTCAGAAACCTGCTCCATGTTCAACTCACGAGCCAACACTACCACGTCGGCAAATTGCGCATAGAACTTCAACGATTCAACGTTAGAAATATTGAGTTGAGTAGATAAATGCACTTCCACACCAATGCTGTTGGCATACATCAGTGCAGCCACATCGGCACAAATAACGGCTGAGACTTTCGATTCTTTGGCTACATCAATGATTTCACGCATCAAAGTAAGGTCATTATCATACAAAATGGTATTCACAGTGAGGTAGCTTTTTACGTTGTTTTCGTTGCAGATGCGAACGATTTCGCGCAAATCATCCGTGCTGAAATTACTGCTCGATTTGCTGCGCATATTCAACTTTTCGATACCAAAATATACTGAATCGGCACCTGCTTTGATAGCTGCCGACAGACTTTCCCACGATCCGGCCGGAGCCATGATTTCAATTTCTTTTCTTGTCATATTTTTAATTATGCATTATTTTAAAATTTAGGCGTCAATTTACTTATAGAAAAACTAATCCCTGCTCTGATTTGATGATAAGGAAAATCCGTTATGCCGTATTGATATTGGGCAAAATAATCGATGCGTCCACACTTGATTGTAAATTTAGTAGCGTAAACAAGTGGTGCATCACCGTAATCACCTGTTGGGCTTAGTGGTGCATAAGTATGTATCCAGCCCCAATAACCCGAAAGGGTGTTTTCCAGTTTCCAGTTTGGGTTACCAAGTATGATTTTTCCGCCATACATTGGCGCATCATCCTGCCGGCTACCGGTAGTTTCCCAACACATAAAACCAACATTTGCTACGCCGCGAATTTCGCTAATAAACTTACTTTTGGTAAAAATTGATTTACCAACTTCCAGGTCGAAATAATACCCGGGTGTATCAAAATATCGCCGGCTTGCGTATGTCTTAGCCGATGCCGTTTTTAATGTGCTGTTGAGTATAATGTCCGGCAAGTGATTTTGTTCCTTCAGTAGACGTATTCTGGTCTGAACATAGATATCACCACCTTCGGAACCTGAAAGGGCATTACTGCCACGTGATTGCATTATTTCGGGCGTAGTTTGATAATGTTCCAATACTGTTGACCAAATTTTTAGCGAAACACGCTCGGGTAGGAGAGGAATCTCTATTTTTGCGTACCCATTCTCAGTCTGATCGCCATAGCCAAAGTAATAATCGCCCATCAAACTGACGGTAGTTTTTGCCGGAATGCGGGCATCGGTAAACTCAGGAACTGGATTCGCATTGGGACCAAACCAGGCGGTAGAATATTTTACAGTCTGTCCGCAAATTATTTGAACTGAAATAATTGCCAACAACATTAATCCAATTCTCTTCATCGTTGTTGATTTAAAATTAATTCATTGTACGATTTTCGCACTATTTCTTTGCCCGAATCCGTAAGATGATATACATACATGTTCCAGATGGATAGAAAAAATTCTTCTTTGGTGATAGCATATCGCGTATCTTTAAACATCATCGAAAAGCTATACCAACCTGATAAAAGTAACCATGTATTTTTCACAATCAAATCGTAGTTATGTTCGCAGGAAGTTGGGTATAAATAACCTTTTTCAATTAGTTTATCCAATGCTTCACGCATAGATTGCATACGAAGATGAAAGAAATTTTCTTCCATGTCCTTGTATTTTGGAAACTGTTGGAAGAAAACATAGAAATTTGAGAACAGGAAAGCGTATCGAATTTGAATGGCATAGATTCGTTCTATGTACCCAACTACTTCTGATATATCTTTTGGAAAAAAATCGTATAACTGATTAATTTCCTGCATAAACTGGGCAACAATTTCGTCAATCAGATTCTCCCATTTCGGAAAATGGTAGGTCAGATTGCCTACACTAATCTTTAATTCTTTAGAAACATCACGCATCTTTACGTTTGAAATACCTTTTTCGTTGAGCATTTCGAGTGTAAGCTCTAAAATTTTATTTTTAGTTGTAAGCGGTTTGTTTTTCATCCTGCAAAGATAGATAATTGTCGTTTAAACTCCATCATTTTAATTAATTACTCGAATTTATTCAATAATTAGTACAAATGTACTAATTATTGAATTATTATTACTAATATTGCAGCGTGAATCTAATTTTCAATACAATAACGCTAAAAAAGTAATGTTATGTTTTTCTTCGAATCAATTCCCTGGTACTCGGCACTGATGTGGTGCGGAGTTGTTGCCGGACTGATGTTAATCAACGAATTAACCCGTTCGAGTAAATGGTTTTCGTATGTTGTGTATATTCTGGTTCCTGCGGTACTCACTTTTGCCGTTTGGCCAAAAACTGCCGGACCAGAATCGAGTGTTGGCACCTGGTTTCATTGGGTGAAAGTGTATTCGGCATTGGCCGGTGTACTGGGCTTTATGTATTTGCGACACAGTAAAAAGGGCATCACGTATAAATGGTTGTTGCTTTTTCCACCGCTTATTTTGTCAATCAATATACTGGAAGCTGTAACACGGGATTTTCAGGTTTATTCCATGTATCATGGTGATTTATTTGGCACTGTTGCCAACGGTGTTACCATGCAGGGTGGCCCATGGAATATCATGAATGGTATTGCCGGAATTATTAATATCATAACCATTTCGGGTTGGATGGGAATTTTTATCAGCAAGGATAAGAAGAAAGACATGCTTTGGCCCGATCAGCTTTGGTGGTGGATTATTGCCTACGATTTGTGGAATTTTGCTTATGTTTACAACTGTGTTTCTGACCATTCTTTCTATGCCGGAGCTGCATTGTTGGTGTCGTGTACCATTCCGGCATTTTTTATGGGTAAAGGGGCATGGTTGCAACACCGGGCTCAGACACTGGCTATTTGGATGATGTTTACCATGTGTTTTCCGGTATTTGTAGACGAATCTTCTTTTGCTGTAAAATCGTCCCATAATCCTACTGCATTATGGACGTTGAGTGGATTGGCTTTAGCCTTTAACGTGGATGTTTTGATTTTCCACTTATATAAAATTGTAAAATTTAAACGCAATCCTTGTAAAGAAGAAATTTACATTGACGAGCCTAACTATGCAGAAATAGCTGCTAAGAAATGACTCACCTATTTCAACTAAAAATGGCCGAATATAAAGCATATTCGGCCATTTTTTACTCACCTTTTGTCAGATAAGCTAGTATCAATTCTTTTTCTTCGTTGGTAATTTTGGCTTTAGGTGCCATATCGTCTACCGATTTAATCCATTCGTTTTTGCTGTATTTTTCGGGCAAATACAAAGCATGGCAACTGCTGCAATTGTTTACGTAGAGTGTTCTGCCTTTTTTTAGAGTTTCGATGTTTACATCAGCTTTTATCGTCTCTTTTGAGGGAACGTACAAAGCCGATTTGCAAGCAAACAAAACTATTGCAGCAAATAAAAAGAGTCCAAATTTTCCGAATTTATAGTGCATATGAGAATAATAAACGGCATTGGGTTTTTTCAAACTCATTCAGATTGAGTGTGCTGTTCGTTGCACCTTTGAATGAAGTGAGTTGAGGCATTACCGTGAAGTTAAGCAGAAATTTATCTTTAGAATATGAAACACCTAAACCGGCATAAAGTGCGCTGTGCTCCAATTGTCCCTCTACAATGACGTTACGAAAAGCGCTTTCTACAGTCAGATTAAATCTTGGATTTAATGCATAGGCTGCCGAAATATTCAGGTCAGCTTTGTGTTCTTCTGCTTCCAGTTCGAACTCGTTGCCTTTATATCCCGGCTCCAGTTCCATTTCGTAAATAGCATTGGCAGCAAGTGTTACTGCTCCCATTTTTTTATCAACAATCACTTTTCCTTCAAGCTCGTATTCTTTACCGCTTATTCCGTATTCGCCATACAATGCCAGTCCGATTGGATTTGCTACAGGATCTAACAATTTATATTTCCATTCGTTCGAAAAGCTGATTTCATTTTGTGTTTCAAGCGATTTTATACCTAGCAAAGAAACGGTATTCGTTGCCGAAGAGAGGTTTAAGTAGAATGCTGTCTGGAGATTTTTTCCAAGACCAATTTCAAATTCGGTACGGTTATCCAATGCACTAAAATAATCTGCTTTTCCTGTGCGAAAGGTATTCCAGACTTCAATTTCGCGCTGACCTTTGTTTAATACTCCACTTTGGTAGGTGTACGTAAATAATCTGTCCTGAGCATTTGAAGCGATAGCCACTGCCAATAAACCAACCAATAACACAATCTTTTTAGAACCTTTTTTCATTGTCGTAAGTATAAAATTATTTGTTTTGTTTCACTGTGCAAAGTAAGATGAATATTGAAGTACCTGAAATCACCACAAATAGGTATAATGACGTACATTGTTACCAACAATAAGGTTAATTTCAAACCAATTGAACAATCTGTTCTTCAAATCGCTTTATTGTTCTGTTTCAATTAAATACTTACCTTTGCACTCCATTTTATTGAATTATGAAGATTGCAAATATAGAATTCCCTGATAAACCGTTGTTTTTAGCACCCATGGAGGATGTTACCGACCCGGCTTTCCGTCTTTTGTGCAAGCGGTTTGGTGTGGATATGGTTTGTACGGAGTTTGTTTCGTCGGAAGCCCTTATCCGAAGTGTAAACCGTACGCAACAAAAACTGACGATTTACGAAGAAGAACGCCCTGTGGCTATTCAGTTATACGGTCGTTGGGCTGTAGATATGGCTCAGGCTGCAAAGATTGCTGCAGAAGCTAAACCGGATATTATTGACATAAATTTTGGTTGTCCGGTAAAGAAAGTTGCCGGAAAGGGTGCCGGTTCGGGTTTACTGAAAGACATACCAAAGCTACTTGAAATTACGGAAGCTGTTGTAAAAGCTGTTGATTTACCCGTGACCGTAAAAACCCGCCTTGGTTGGGATGAAGATAGTAAAGTGATTGTTGATTTGGCCGAACGCTTGCAGGATATTGGTATTGCTGCATTGGCAATTCATGGTCGTACCCGTGCTCAAATGTATCACGGCGATGCCGATTGGACCTTGATTGGTGAAGTAAAAAACAATCCCCGTATGCATATTCCCATTATTGGAAATGGTGATGTAACTACTCCCGAACGTGCTGCCGAATGTTTTGATCGTTATGGCGTGGATGCCGTTATGATTGGTCGTGCAGCTATCGGTCGCCCCTGGATTTTTTCAGAAATAAAAGAGTATTTCAAAACGGGTGAAGTGAAACAGATTCTTAGTTTTCATGAGCAGAAAGAGATTTTGAAAGAGCACATTATTGCTTCCATTAAATGGCTCGATATAGATGAAAGCACAAGCATTGAAAGTGTTTATGATAAGCGCTTAAAAGGCATTATTCACAGTCGCCGGCATTTAGCTGCAACACCAGTTTTCAAAGGAATTCCTAATTTCAAAGAAACACGCATTGCCATGCTAAGAGCTGAAACCTTGCAGGAACTTTTTAAAATTATTGATTCAGTAGAAGTTTAGTTTGTACTAAGCTTCTTTTTTTGTCATTTCACTAAACTATTAACCATTTATTCTGTTTGTTTTCTGTATAAATATTATTTATTCAACAACTTTATTTAGTTTTGCATTTTAAAATATTTAATTGAAACAAATATGAGAAAACTAACAGTACCCATTATTGCCCTTGTTCTTATGACAAACGCATGCAATGCCCCCAAAGATACCACCGGTATCAATCTGAAAAATCTTGATACAACTGCCGTTGCAGGTAATGATTTTTATCAATATGCCTGCGGAGGCTGGATGAAAAATAACCCGCTAACGGGTGAGTATTCCCGCTTCGGAAGTTTTGATAAACTTCGGGAAAACAACCTAAACCAGCTTAAAGATCTGGTTACAGGAATTGCCTCAAAAGGTGGAAGTCAGGGTTCTATCGAACAAAAAATTGGCGATTTGTACAATATGTCTATGGATAGTGCCAAGCTAAACAAAGACGGTTATGAGCCGATAAAAGCTGATTTAGCAAGTATTGCAGCTTTGAAATCTTCTTCTGAACTAGTAAAATTAATGCCGGATCTTTATTTGTCGGGTGTTGATACATATTTTGCAATAAGCGTTGAGGCCGACCAAATGAGCAGCAAGGAAAATCTTGTTCAGACTTACCAAAGTGGTATTAGTTTGGGTGAGCGCGAATATTACCTTGACAACGATGCTCACACAAAAGAAATTCGTGAGAAATATAAAGCTCATGTAATCAATATGTTCAAACAGGTTGGTTTTACTGACGATCAGGCAAAAACCAATATGGAAGCTGTTCTGAAAATTGAAACCCGTTTGGCTACTGCTGCCTATGATAATGTAAAGCTGCGTGATCCGCATGCAAATTACAATAAAATGACTGTGGCTGAACTTCAGAAATTAGTTCCCGCCATTGAATGGAACAGTTATTTGAATGCCTTGGGATTAAAAAACACGAAAGTGCTTAGTGTTTCTCAAAAGGAATCATTGGTTGAGGTCGGTAAAATTATCGAATCAGAACCAATTGCCAACCAAATTGCTTATTTGCAATGGAAACTGATTGATGGTTCGGCCAGTTATTTGAGCGATGCAATTTATACAGCAAACTTCAATTTTTATGGCAAAGTTTTATCAGGCAAAAAAGAACAACGACCACGCTGGAAACGCTCTGTTGATATGGTTGATGGCGTTTTAGGCGAAGCTGTAGGGCAGATGTACGTAAAACAATATTTCCCACCGGCAGCTAAAGAACGTATGTTGAAACTGGTTAAGAACCTTCAGATTTCATTGGCCGAACGTATCAAAGCATTACCTTGGATGGGTGATTCTACCAAAGCAAAAGCAAAAGAAAAACTGGACGCTTTCTATGTAAAAATAGGTTATCCCAATAAATGGCGCGACTATACCGGATTAGATATTAAGAAAGATAGCTACTATGCTAATATTGTTCGTTCTAACCGTTTTGACCATGCCTATAAATTTGATAAAGCCGGTAAGCCTGTTGACAAAGATGAGTGGTTGATGACACCTCAGACTGTAAACGCCTATTACAATCCAACAACCAACGAGATTTGTTTCCCTGCCGGTATTTTACAACCTCCATTCTTTGATATGAATGCCGATGATGCTTTCAATTACGGAGCTATTGGCGTGGTAATCGGACATGAAATGACTCATGGTTTCGACGATCAGGGTTGTCAGTTTGATAAGGAAGGTAACCTCAAAAACTGGTGGACTGCAGATGATAAAAAGAATTTTGATGCGCGCACAAAAGGTTTGGCAGATTATTTTGATGCTATTGAAGTTGCACCGGGCGTAAAGGCAAATGGGAAGTTTACTCTAGGCGAAAACATTGCTGACCATGGTGGTTTGCAGGTATCTTTCAATGCGTTTAAACATGCTACAGCCGAAAAACCGTTAACTAAGGCTGATGGTTATACTCCTGAGCAGCGTTTCTTCCTTTCGTACGCGAATGTATGGGCCGGAAATATCCGTACAGAGGAGATTTCAAGGCTGACTAAGGCTGACCCTCACTCGCTTGGCAAATGGCGCGTAAATGGCGCTTTGCCGCACATTCAGGCGTGGTATGATGCCTTTGGTATTAAAGCCGATAATAAATTATTTGTACCTGTTGAAAAACGGGTAAGTATCTGGTAATATTTCGAAACTTTAAATAAAAAATAAGGCAGAACCTCATCGTCTGCCTTATTTTTTTTGCGGTTATATTGCTTCTTGCTAGCCATAACCTTTCGATAATTAATCGATTTCCCATGTGTTTGAATTTCTTCATCGCGGCTTTGCTTTCGGGCCGCTTTTACCTGTTCCAATACGGAGTTCTTTTTTTTCTGTTTCATTTTTCTTATATTATCATATCTTTTATTTTTGCATCACCACATCATTCAATCATCACATTTCTTTTTCCATTTTCAACTTCTTCAATATTTACGTTTACCAAAGAGTCGGGTAGGATAGGGGCAATGTTCTCCGACCATTCGATAAAACATAAATTTCCGCTGTATAAATATTCTTCCGCCCCCAAATCTAATGCCTCCTGAATTTTGTTGATGCGATAACAATCGAAATGGTAAATGATCCGACCGTCTGCTGCTTCATATTCATTAACGATTGAGAATGTTGGTGAGTTTACAGTTTCCTTTACACCCATCACTTCACATATCGATTTTATAAACGTTGTTTTTCCGGCACCCATTTTTCCGTTAAATGCAAAAACGGTTCTGTTGCCAATTAGCTCAATAAATTTTTGAGCGGATTGTTGAATTGTGTCGATTGACTTAATTTCTATATTCATTTTAATGGATTCTAATTTTGCACAAAAATAAGGCTTTTTCTCTTCTGTATTTCCTATCCTTTGCACGTTTGTTTTCTAATATTCAATTCTCAGGCCTTCAATTCACCTTTAAAGTAATTGTAAATTATTGATGCTCTGCTTGTTCCAACTACTTCAATTAATTCCGGCATTTCAGCCAATCTAATTCGTTTTACACTCTTGAAATGCTTTATAAGCTCGTTTTTAGTTTTTTCACCTATTCCTGGTATTGTGTCGAGTTCCGAAGCCACCTGAGTCTTGCTTCGCTTGTCGCGATGGAAGGTGATGGCAAATCGGTGAACCTCATCTTGCATCGAAGCTAGCAATTTGAAAAGCGGATCGTTTGTTTTTAACCCAATTGCTTTTGCAGGAAATCCGTAAAGTAATTCGCGGGTATGGTGCTTACTGTCTTTAGCTAAACCAGCAATTGGAATGTTAATCTTCAGTTCATCTTCTATTACCTGTCGGATTACTTCCATTTGTCCAACTCCACCGTCGGCAATAATCAAGTCGGGTAGCGGTGTCTCCTCACTTAACATTCTTGTGTATCTCCTGCGAACTACTTCTTTCATTGAAGCATAATCATCGGGTCCAACAACTGTTTTAATGTTGTATTTCCTGTAATCTTTTTTCGAAGGCTTTGCCTTTTTGAATACTACACAAGCAGCTACAGCGTCTGTTCCTGAGATATTTGAGTTGTCGAAACACTCAATTATCATTGGAGGTTTGTCCATGTGTAGAGCCTCCTGTATGCTCTTAAGAAGCTGAATAGCACGCTGATCGGGATTTAGTTTCTCGGCCTGTTTCAATTTGTCGAGCTTAAATTGACGAACATTTTGAAGCGCAAGTTCCAATAATTTTTTACGATCACCGCGTTGCGGAATGACAACATTAGCGTCTTTCAGTTCATAATTTATCTTGAACGGAACAACTATTTCTTTCGAGTTACTCTTTAATCTTTCTCGCAATTCAACGATTGCCATTGCTAATATATCCCCTTTGTCTTCATCCAATCGTTTCTTGTATTCAATCGTGTATCCTTGAATAATTGATCCTTTTGATATGCGCAAAATATTAACGAATGCTGAATTATCATTTTCATCGTAGGCAAATACGTCGGTATTTTCAACCACGGTGTTTGCAATTATCGATTTGGATTTGTAGTTTTCTATTAACTCATATTTTAGTTTAAGTTGATGGGCTTCTTCAAATTTATATTCCTTTGCCAACTCCTGCATTTGAGTAAACAGTACTTTGCTTATCTCATTTGCATCACCTTCAATTATCTGACGAACCTGCTCGATTGTTTTTTTATATTCCGCTTCGGTTTCTTTTCCCTCGCATGCACCTTTGCATTTATGAATGTGGTATTGTAAGCAAACTTTAAACTTTCCGGCATTGATGTTTTCTTTTGTCAGAGGAAGACGGCAGGTTCGAATAGGGTAGAGTTCATGCACAATTTCAAGAATGGAATTGATTGTATAATTTGAACTGTATGGTCCGAAATACTGCGCCCCATTTTTGAAAATATTCCGAGTTTTAAAAATACGTGGAAAAGTTTCGTTTGTAATACAAATGCTTGGATAGGTTTTTCCGTCTTTCAACAATACATTGTAGCGTGGTTGGTATTGTTTGATCAAATTGTTTTCGAGTAGGAGGGCATCTTCTTCAGTTTCGACAACAATGTATTTTAATGATACAATATTTTTTACGAGTACATTTGTTTTTCCCGAATCATGAATTTTATTGAAATAGGATGTTACACGTTTTTTTAGATTCTTAGCCTTGCCTACATAGATGATTTCGTCGTTAGCATTATAGTACTGGTAAACCCCCGGTCTGTCCGGCAGCGCATTTACCTGTTCTTTTAATGTATTGTCCGATTTCATGTGTCTTCGTTTGAATTTTGTTCCACGTGGAACGATGACTTGCCGGCTGATGCTTCTGATTAATTTATGTGCGTTTGTTTCACGTGGAACAATTTTGCCGTGTTTTAATTTTTGACCGTATTTATCGTCCTAACAAAACCAATAATATATTTACATCGCTTGGAGATATGCCCGGAATTCGGCTTGCTTGTCCGATAGTTTCGGGTGCTATCTTTGTTAGCTTCTGGCGAGCCTCGGTAGAAAGGGACAAAATAGAATTGTAATCTATTCGTCCATTGATTGGGATATGCTCTAATCGAAGCAACTTTTCCGCAATTAGTTTCTCGCGCTCAATGTAGCCTTCATATTTCAAAAGTACCTCAGTGGCTTCAATAATTTCTTCTTTACGCGATTTTATCTCATCTAGTTTCTCGTGTAAGGCTGGAATAGCTTCGGACAAATCGGAAATTCCCAATTGCGGACGGAGTACTAAATCACTCAATTTGCACCCATGTTTCAATTCTGATGAATTCTTGGTTGTGAGAAATTCATTGATATCAGCAGGTTTTATTGAGTGGTTTTCGAGAAAACTGCGGAGCTTTGTCTGTTCTTCTTTTTTTGTTTGAAGTTGGTCGTAACGATTTTTTGTCGCTAATCCTACTTCGTATCCACGCTCAGTAAGACGCATGTCTGCATCGTCCTGACGAAGAATCAAACGATATTCAGCTCGTGATGTAAACATGCGGTAAGGTTCGTCAACTCCTTTTGTAACTAAATCATCTATCAAAACACCAATATATGCTTCGTTGCGGGCAAGGGTAAATTCTTTTCCGCCATGGCAATTTATGTGTGCATTCATTCCAGCAATTAGTCCTTGTCCACCCGCTTCTTCATAACCTGTGGTTCCGTTTATTTGTCCGGCAAAGAATAGATTCTTGATTCGTTTGGTTTCAAGTGTGTGTTTTAATTGTGTAGGATCGAAGAAATCGTACTCAATGGCATAGCCCGGACGATATAGTTGTGCATTTTCCAATCCAGAAACAGTGTGAATAGCATCGATTTGAACCTGAAGTGGGAGTGAAGATGAAAAACCATTCAGATAATATTCTTGTGAATTGACACCTTCAGGTTCGAGGAAGAGTTGGTGCGATAATTTATCGGCAAATGTGACTATCTTGGTTTCTATGCTTGGGCAATAACGTGGTCCAATACTTTGAATCTGTCCGTTGTAAAGGGGAGAATCTGATAATCCTTTACGTAATTCATTGTGTGTAGTTTCGTTAGTGTAGGTAATCCAACAACTCCGTTGAGGAAGTTCTCGCTTAGCCTCTTCCATAAAAGAGAACTTATGAAAGTCATCTTCTCCGATTTGTTCGGCCATTTTGCTGAAGTCAATCGTTCGACCATCAATTCTACAAGGAGTTCCTGTTTTCATTCTATCGGTAGAAAAGCCGATGGATTTGAGCTGTTCTGTTATACCGTAGGATGCAGGTTCTGAAATTCGACCTCCAGTTAGTTGGTTTTTGCCAAAGTGCATAAGTCCTCCAAGGAAAGTTCCTGCGGTGATAACGACAGATTTTGCTTTCATTTCTATCCCCAAAGCAGTGATAACTCCGGTAACAGTTCCGTCTTCAATTGTAAGTTGCTTTACAGTATCTTGCCAGATAAACAGGTTTTCTGTGTTGGAAACGGTTTTTATCCATTCTTGTATAAACTGGTGGCGGTCGCTTTGTGAGCGGGGACTCCACATGGCCGGCCCTTTGGAACGGTTTAGCATACGGAATTGAATTGCTGAGCGGTCTGTAATAATTCCCATATGACCACCAAGTGCATCGATTTCACGGACTATTTGTCCTTTGGCGATACCTCCAACAGCAGGGTTACAACTCATCTGACCAATTTTATTCATGTCCATGGTGATGAGAAGGGTCTTTGAGCCCATATTGGCAGCAGCACAAGCAGCTTCGTTTCCGGCATGACCTGCACCTACAACGATTACATCGTATTTAAAATCCATTATATTTATTTCCTTTTTTATTCGTTACTTTGATAAAACATAATGATTCAATTTATTCGAAATTAAACCACTGATGTATAACACAACTAAATATCTAATGTTTTGGGTTGCAAAGTTATAAAATTGTGAGGACTTATGTGTTATGACCTGGCTATAAATAATTTTGAGAAAATAATATATCAATTTGACCATTTATCACAGTTTTAAATAGAATTGTGGGGTGATTTCTGACATTAATTTATTCAATTAAATGCATTTTGAAATGAACATTTTTAGGCTAAGATGTATTGTATTAGATACTAATTTTACTGAAGACAAATATTTTACTTTGATTAAATAATATAAATAAAGATTTACTATGGATGGATACGAATCGACCAGGCGTGATTTTTTGAAGAAACTGGGATTAGTTGTTGGGGCTACTGCTATTACTGCAACCGGATTTTCGGAGGTAACTGATTTTGCCGAAAAAATTCAGAATAAGAAAGAGGAGTTTAAACTGAATGCCGAACAACAGAAGTTTATGGATAAGTATGAAAAATGGCTTGAAGAGTTTCATGATATGGCTAAATTTCAGAAAGTAGATGCAGAGCATTTGGATAATAATAAGAAATTGGTGGCTTTGTCGAATGAAGCTGCTACCTGGCAAAAAGAGTTGATTGAGCATATGAAGGATGATAATTTTGCCCGGCATTATATGGTGTTGACTGAAAAGGTTACTGCTACTATTTAAACACAATTCGGTTCCTAGCTAAGAGGGGAACCGTGTTGATATTTTTGCTTTATTATTGTTTTGATTTTGGGTAAATATAGACGTGAGATATTGCGTCTATATTTTTTATTCAAAAAAGGAATGAATAAAAAAGCCCTGTTTCCAATTGGAAACAGGGCTTTTTTATTGTTATATTTAAAGCTATTACTTGATATCGCCTTCAGCAATCAGGTATTCAGCAATCTGAACAGCGTTAAGGGCAGCACCCTTTTTGATTTGGTCGCTAACGCACCAAAATGTGATTCCGTTAGGGTTTGACAAATCTTTTCGGATACGGCCAACGTGTACCGGATCTTTGCCTGACAGGAACAATGGCATTGGGTATTGTTTTTCGGCAGGATTGTCGATTAGTTCAACTCCGGGAGCTGTTGCAAACGCTGCACGAGCTTCTTCCACACTGATAGGACGTTCAGTTTCTGCCCACACACTTTCGGAGTGAGCACGTAAAGCCGGTACACGAACACACATCGCACTTACTTCGATATCGGAGTGCATAATTTTGCGGGTTTCGTGGTACATTTTCATTTCCTCTTTGGTGTAACCATTGTCAGTGAACACATCAATTTGAGGAATAAGGTTGTAAGCCAACTGATAGGCAAACTTACTTACAGTTGCTTTTTCACCAGCCAAAACTTGTTTGTATTGCAATTCAAGTTCGTCCATTGCTGCTGCACCTGCACCCGAAGCTGCCTGATAGGTAGATACGTGAACACGTTTGATGTGTGAAAGATTTTCAAGTGCTTTCAATGCAACCACCATTTGAATGGTTGTACAGTTTGGATTGGCAATGATACCGCGTGGGCGGTTTTTACCATCGGCTGCATTTACTTCGGGTACAACCAATGGAATATCATTTTCCATGCGGAATGCAGACGAGTTGTCGATCATAACAGCTCCAAACTTGGTAATATCTTCGGCAAATTCTTTTGAAATACTGGCACCTGCTGATGTAAAGACGATATCGAAAGGCTTGAAATCGTCGCCGTGTTTAAGTTCCTTCACGGTGAGTTTTTCACCTTTGAACTCATAAACACTACCCGCACTGCGCGATGAACCAAAAAGGCTCAACTCTGTCAATGGGAAATTGCGTTCGGCTAACACACGCAAGAATTCCTGGCCGACGGCGCCACTGGCACCTACAATTGCTACTCTCATTGTTTTTGTATAAAAAATTATTGGTAATCTTTTGTTTTATTGTTAATCTTTCGTATATTTGCGAAGCTTAAAAACTCATTAGCCCGTCATCTACAGTTAATTGATTTCAGTAAAAAAATTGAAAATTGACTGCAAAAGTAATTCATTTTTATAGAATTAGCAACCTATATGAAGAAATCGAGTTTGTTTTTTGTGATTTTGATGCCATTTTTTTGCAACGCTCAGGTAAACGATTCATTTTTGGATGGAAACTTTATAAATAACCCAATTTGGAGCGGTTCTACATCCAATTTTACAGTAAATAATGCCCTTCAATTGCAATCGCAAGCCTCGGCAACTTCCACTTCGTGGCTTTTCACTCCCTCTGAAGCTTTTGACGATGCAGTTTGGGAATGTTGGGTGAAAATTGACTACACTACTTCAGCCTCAAACTATGCTTCAATCTACCTTACTTCCGACCGAAATGATTTGTCGGCTGGATGCTACGGATATTATGTTCAGATAGGTGGAACAAATGATGAGGTGTCCTTGTTCGTTCAGGAAGGCACAAAAAAGACAAAAATCATTGACGGAACGGATAAACGAACGGATGGAAGCCCTGTGGAAATGCGAATAAAAGTGACGCGTGATGCCCGGGGCAATTTTACGCTCTACAGTAAAAAACCAACTGAAACGGATTTTGTAACCGAGGGAGCAACTACGAATAACGCATTAAAAGGTGGAACTTATTTCGGGTTGTTGTATGCCAATACTACGACGACCGGATCAGCCTATTATTTCGATGATATTGTAGTGACAGGACATAAAGCTCCCGATGTGGAAGCCCCTCGCTGGACAACGTTTACGCTGGAGCAACCCAATAAACTACGATTGGCTTTTTCGGAGCCGATGGATTTTAGCAAGGCTACATTTAGTGTGGATAAAGGAACAGGAACTCCTGCTTCGCAAATGATTGCAGATGATAAATCGTCGATAGTTTTGAATTTTAGTTCTGATTTTGAACGTGGTACTATTTATACCTTGCAGGTTTCGGGCTTGATGGATGTAGCTGGAAACGCACTGGCCGAAACGCAACGGAGTATTGGAATTATTGAACCAAAAGCGGAAGGAGACTTGCGTATTAATGAAGTGATGTTTGAAAATCCGCTGAATTCGTTGGAATATATAGAGATTTATAACAATTCTGAAAAGGTGATTGATGTATCGGGATTAGTATTTACAACCCGCAAAACAGATGGTACACTGAACACCGGAAATAAAATCCCCGCCCAAACCTGGATGTTGCCTCGTGGGTATCTGGCTTTGTGTGAGAATGCTGATTCGGTGAGGAATTATCATCATTGCCCTTTGGATGCAAATATAATTACAACTTCGTGGTCGAGCCTCAACAATGAAAGTGCCACATTGGTGTTGACAAATGCGACGAAAGATACGATTTACGATGAACTGACTTACAACGCAAAATGGCATCATGTGTTGGTGAAGAATACAAAAGGAGTGGCATTGGAACGTATAAATCCGGAATTACCAACACAGGAAGCGACTTCATGGCATTCGGCTGCTTCGGAAGTAAATTACGGAACACCGGGCTATCTGAATTCACAGTATCGTGATATTCTGTCGGGTGATGAAATACAAAAGTCAGTTTGGCTTGAACCGGAGGCTTTTTCGCCCGATAATGATGGCGTTGACGATGTATGTTTCGTTAAATATAAAACTGACACGGATGGATATGTTGCAAATGCCATCATTTTAAACGCAGTTGGTGTAAAAGTTTATCATTTAGCAACAAATATATTGCTTTCGAGCGAAGGCTTTTTAAGTTGGGATGGACGAACCGATGCAGGGAAGATAGCTAATTCGGGTGTTTATGTGCTTTATTTTGAAATGTTTAACCCAAAAACAGGAACAAGAAAGCAGCTGAAACTTCCTGTTGTAGTTTCATCCAGATAATTTTGAATTATTAACGTGTTATAATCCAACAAATCAGCTATCTTTGCAGCGTTTTTTTAATTAGACTAGCCCTAGCTTCCTAAAGATGAATAGTATCAGGGTTTTAAAATATCCGGAAATAATAAATATTAATATACAAAAGTAACTCTATTCCCAGTGAGGGCATAGGGGTTTAATCAATTTGAAAATGGAAAAAGTAAGTTATGCATTGGGTTTAAGTTTGGGTAATAACTTGTTGGGTAGTGGAGTTACAGCTCTTGATTCGGCCCGGTTAGCCAAAGGAATTCAGGATGTATTAGATCAAAAACAACCGGAAATAAGTTACGAAGAAGCTCAGGCTGTAATCAATGATTTCTTTCAGGCACTTCAATCAAAAATGACCGAAAAAGCACAAGCCGAAGGTAAGGCCTTTTTGGCTGAAAATGCAAAACGTCCCGAAGTAGTTACAACTGCCAGCGGCTTGCAATACGAAATTCTTACAGCAGCCGAAGGAGCTATTCCAACTGCATCGGATAGCGTAAAAGTTCATTACCACGGTATGTTGGTTGATGGAAACGTGTTTGACAGTTCGGTTAATCGTGGCGAACCAGCTACATTTGGTGTAACGCAGGTTATCAGTGGTTGGGTTGAAGCATTACAATTGATGCCTGTAGGTTCGAAATGGAAATTATTTATTCCGTCAGAACTGGCTTATGGTGCACAGGGAGCAGGACAATCGATCGCTCCACATTCAGCTCTGATTTTCGAAGTAGAATTATTGGCAATCGTATAATATTAAAAAATCTTAAAAAATAATCAGAATAAAAAAAATGAAAAAGACAGTATTTATTTTAGCAGCTATTACTTTGGTGTTTGCATCGGCAAATGCTAAAGACAAAAAAAACAAAAAAGATGTAGCTCCAGTAGCTCCGGTAAACGTACTTACAAACACGCTTGATTCGATGAGTTATGCATTGGGAACAAATGTTGGAAATGGTTTAGCTAAAAACCTGAAAACACTTCCTGATGGAAAATACAATCAGGATTTATTTATCAAAGGTTTTGAAACAGCTCTTAAGGGTGATTCTACCTTGATTAAAACGGAAGCTGTAAACGAGTTTTTGAATAAATATTTCCAAAAAGCAAAAGAAAATGAAACTCAAAAGTTGAAACTTGAAGGTCAACAATTTCTTGCAGCAAACATGGCTAAAGAAGGAGTGAAAACAACAGCTTCAGGTCTACAATATCAAATTCTTACTCCTGCTGAAGGTCCAAAACCAAAAGCAACAGATTCGGTAACTGTTCACTATCAGGGTTTCTTGTTGGATGGTAAAAAATTCGACAGCTCAATTGACCGTGGTCAGCCAATCACTTTCCCATTGAACCAGGTTATTCCCGGCTGGACAGAAGGTGTACAATTAATGTCAGTAGGTTCAAAATACAAATTCTTTGTTCCTTATAATTTAGGTTATGGTGAACAAGGAACTCCAAATGGTGGTCCAATCCCCGGATATGCTACCTTAATTTTCGAAGTAGAATTGTTAGGTATCAAACCATTTGTAGAACCAGCACCAGCTGCTCCTGCAAAACCTGAAGCTCCTGCAAAAGCAAAAACGGCTAAATCGACCGTTAAGGCAAAAAGCAAAAAATAATTTCGCACTAAAATAATATTCAAAAAAATAAATCAAATGAAAAAACAAAGTATTTTCTCGTTGGTGGCACTGGTTGCCATTTTTGTACTTACTTCGTGCAATAAATACGAAGCCAAAACTACCTCATTGAAAACTCAGAATGATAGTTTGAACTACGCGTTGGGTTTGGCTAACGGCGATGGTATCAAAAACTATTATATGGCTAAAGACTCATCTGAAAAACCAATTAAAGCTTTGATGTTAGCTTTGGATAAAGCTTATAAAACAAAAGCTGATAAAGGTGAAATGTATAAATTGGGTCTTGAAATCGGTAACTCATTCAAACAACAAAAAGCAAAAGGTTTGATGGGTGATTCTACCTTGAAATTTGATGAAAAACTGGTAAAACAAGGTTTGGTAAATGCTTTGAACGGTTTTAAAGAAGGTATGACTCCTCAGGAAGCTCAGGCATACATTCAAAAAACAATGATGAAAATTCAGGCAGCTAAAGCACCTATGCAACCAGCACCGGGTCAGGCACCTCAACAAGCTCCACAGCAAGAGGCTCCTCAACAAGCACCACAACAATAAGTAGCATTAATCATTCAACAAATTAGAAATACACAGACAAATGAAAAATCTGAAAATATTTTTCGCGGTAGCATTGGTAGCCGCAGTTGCTTTTACTTCGTGCAAAAGCAATAAAACAGAATTACCAGCTCTTAAAACTCAACTTGATAGTTTGAACTATGCATTTGGTGTTGCTAACGGTGATGGTATCAAAAACTATTATATCAAAGGTGACTCTGCTAAAAAATCAATCGAAGCTTTATTGGCCGGAATGAGCGAAGGCATGAAAGGCGAAGTTGTAAAAGAAAACGTAGAATTAGTTGACCTAGGAACTAAAATCGGTTCTTCGTTGAAAGATCAACAAAAATCAGGTTTAATGGGCGATTCAACATTGAAAGTTGATATCGATTTGATTAAACAAGGTTTGGTAAACGGTTTGAGAGGTTCTAAAGTTCAAATGACAGCTCAGGAAGCTCAGGCTTATTTGCAAAAAACAATGATGGAACGTCAGGCTAAAAAGATGGAATCACAATTTGGTGCCAACAAAACTGCCGGCGAAAAATTCCTTGCTGAAAATGCAAAAAAAGCAGGTGTAACAACAACTGCAAGCGGTTTGCAATATGAAGTTATCACCAAAGGTAACGGTCCAATCCCTACAGCTGAAAGCAAAGTAAAAGTAAACTATCATGGAACATTAATCGATGGTACGGTATTCGATAGCTCAGTACAACGCAAATCTCCAGTTGTTTTCCCTGTTACTGGTGTAATCCCGGGATGGACTGAAGCATTGAAATTGATGCCTGTAGGTTCAAAATGGAAATTGTATGTACCACAACAATTGGCTTATGGTAGCCAGGATCGTGGTGCTATCAAACCATTCTCTATGTTGATTTTCGAAGTTGAATTACTTTCAATCGAAAAAGATGTTCCTGCTGCTCCACAAGCACCGGTTCAACAATAATAAATTTTTCATATAAAAAAGCCGGAGTGAATTCACTCCGGCTTTTTTATTGTCAAAACGATAGGTGAAATAAACAAAATTCTATCATTTATTCTTAAATTTCAATTTTTAGTGATTATAATTTTTTAATTGCCATTTATTTTGTATAATTTTGCTGCCTAAATGATAAACAAAAATCAATTGCCATGGAAAAGATAGATCAATTAGACCGAAAAATTCTTCAAATTATCACCCAGAATGCCCGTATGCCTTTTAAAGACGTGGCTGAAGAGTGTGGAGTATCCCGTGCAGCTATTCATCAACGTGTTCAACGTTTGATAGATATTGATGTTATTACAGGTTCGGGTTATACAGTTAATCCAAAAATGCTTGGATTTCAAATGTGTGCATATATTGGTATCACATTGGAGCGTGGCTCTATGTACAAAGAAGTGGTATTGGAGCTCGAAAAAATTCCGGAAATTGTTGAATCTCAATACACACTCGGTTCGTATACTATTCTGATTAAGTTGTATGCCAAAAACGATATGCACCTAATGGAATTGCTCAATGGTAGAATTCAGGAAATACCGGGTGTTGCAACTACGGAAACACTGACCTCGTTGGATCAACGTATCAAGAGAACAATTCCGATAGAATAGGAAAGAACCCCTAACCCTTAAAGGGGAATAAGACATTTTATTATAAACAGTATAAATTTTCAAACTCTGGTTCTCCTTTAGGAGCCAGTGGTTATCATTATGGAAACAGTTGTTAGTGGCATTCGCCCAACCGGAAACCTTCACTTAGGAAATTATTTTGGCGCCCTGCGCAATTTTCTGACAATGCAAAACGAGCATAACTGCTACTTCTTCATTGCTGATTATCATTCGCTTACCACGCATCCAACACCGGGCGATTTGCACGGAAATGTGCGTCAGATTTTGGTGGAGTACCTTGCTGCAGGGCTCGATCCTGAAAAGGCAACACTTTATATTCAGAGCGATGTACCCGAAGTGGCTGAGCTGTATTTGTTCCTGAATATGAATGCGTATATCGGAGAGTTGGAGCGTTGTACTTCGTTCAAAGATAAAATTCGTCAACAACCCGAGAATGTGAATGCCGGCTTACTGACTTACCCAACGCTTATGGCTGCGGATATTCTTATTCACCGTGCAACGAAAGTGCCGGTAGGAAAAGATCAGGAACAGCACCTGGAAATGACCCGCACGTTTGGAAACCGTTTCAATCGCTTATACAATGTGGATTATTTCCCTGAACCTCAGGCATTCAATTTTGGCAATGAGTTGGTGAAAATTCCGGGATTAAACGGAAGCGGAAAAATGGGAAAATCGGAAGGTGAGGGGAATGCTATTTATTTTGCCGACGAGCCCGAAGCAATCCGCAAAAAAGTAATGAAAGCAGTTACCGATAGTGGTCCGACTGAACCAAATCAGGCTCGTCCGGATGCTATCCAAAATATCTTCCAGTTGCTGAAGGTTGTTTCGGCTCCTGAGACCTATAATTTTTTCGACGAAATGTACAATACCTGTCAGATTCGCTACGGTGATATGAAAAAGCAACTGGCTGTGGATATGATTGCCTTTACAGAACCCATGCGTGAGCGAATTAAAGCGATTTCAGCCGACGAAGCGTATGTTTCGAAGGTTGCCCGACTCGGCAAAGAGAAAGCGCAGGAAAACGCCTCAAAAACGATTCGTGAAGTGCGCGAGATTATTGGGTTTAAAAGATTCTGATTCGTTTATAATTTACATATCAAAAAAGCCTGCTCCATAATCCAGGGCAGGCTTTTTTGATATGTATGGTTTAATGTAGAAACTTACCTTTGCCAATTGAGTTTTTTATTTTTCCTTCATGAATTTGAATGATTGCGATTTGCCATCTAATTTGAGGTTAAGGAAATATAAGCCTGCCGGCAACCTGTCAGTGTTTGCTGAAGTTCCGTTCGCTTCTATTACTTTTTTACCAAGAGCATCGTATATTTCAATGGTTGCAGGCGATTCTAAACCACTGATATATAATGTATTTTTAACCGGATTTGGATAAGGGAAAATAGCCGGATTGTTTAACGAGGGCAATGCACTTATTATCATATCGGGATATAACTGACTTTGAGGGATAGTTTCTCTTGTTTCGTAAGTGCTTCCCCACTCCAGGTTGATGTTTGCTCCTCCGGCTTCTTCAAAATAATCCACTTTTATGTTGTATTTTGTCATCTCCTTTAAGGTAATTGTGCCTGTGTATGTGATATCGTAATCACTTAACCATTTATCAATTATCAATTGGTCGTTTATCCACAGGCGTCTTCCATTATCGCTGGTCAGATAAAAAGTATATGCTCCTGAAAACCGTGGTTGAATAGTGCCGGTCCATCTGACAGAGAAATTATCAACAGGCAACAATGAATTTGGAGATAACTCACCCCAATTGAACTTAACCTGAGGATCGGTGCGTGTAAGTTTAAGTGTTGTGAAACTTTTTCCATTGTAATAATCTCCTTTTAAACCGGTTCCCGTACCTTCTCTGTTTGTTGTTTTGACTAAACTCCATACACCACCAAACTGGCTGTTATTAGTATTCATTTGGACATTACCTCCAAGACTGGTATTGGTAACGTTCACAACCATTCCACTATATGTTGAAATAAGCTTATAGGAATTGAGTGTTGAGGTTGGTACAGCGATAAACTTCTGACTCTCGGATCCGTGATATTTCCATTGATGGACGTTTGAATTTTCATCAAATCCCATTTTAGCAACTGTAAGTGCCATTTTGCTATGACGAGCCATTATTTCGTAGACTCCATTTCCTAAATGAATAAACTGAAATACTTGATTGTAACTGCTCGCTAAGCTGTTTTGCTGCACATTCGTATTATAATCAGTAGCTGTTATTCCACCTGCCACTTCCATATATAAGCTACTTCTTTTGTTTTTAAGAAAATAGGCACCGGTTAAAGTCGTGTCTCCATTAGCCATAATTCTGACAGAAGCTATTTTATCATCCCAATTTGCTGTATTGTCACTCATCAGGTAATTTGAAAGTGTATCAACACTTGAAGTAATTACAATGGAATCTCCTTTAAAACTATCATTTGAATAGGCAATTGCTTTAAAACCTTCCATTAATTTAATCGAAGAAATCTCATTTTGCTGAATTCCCAGTGCGCTTAGCTGTGCCGATGTGTACGAACCAATTTTCAATCCTGCCGAGAAACCTTTCTTTGTTTTGTCCTTGTATACCGTAACTACGCCTGTTGTAGAGACCGGGTCGGAATATAATTGAGTAAATGGAACTACCTGGCGTGGATGCGAAGCACTTTCCCACTCAAGCATGCAAGTGCGGTTAGTGCCAGTGGAGCGGTACTCAACAACAATATCGTATTTCTGACCTGCTCCCAAAGTTATTTTACCTACTTTGGTTGAACGGCCTGTAACCTGCAATGAATCAAACAAAGTGGTTCCGTTTATAGTTAGTCGTGCTCCATCTCCGGAAGTTAGCGAGAACGTATATTCTTCGGAATACAGCGGTTGAATTTGTCCGCTCCAGCGTACAGAAAATTTATCCGATTTTGTTACAGGAGTTGTGAGCCATTCATTATCTATTTTCTTATCAATTTTTGTAAATGATAATGTGTCGAAATCGCTTCCTTTGTAATATTCAGCTTTCAGTCCGTTGCCTGTTCCCATTGGGAGTTTACCCAGGTTTTTTTTTATAAGCCAAACAAATTCGTCGGGAGCAACCACACGCACATTTGGTCCCAGTTTACTGATCAGGTTTAATACGTCGGTCGGATTTTCTGTCCAAATATGTACCGGAACAAGGCTGTAACCCGATTCGGTATTGATATTGGTAGATTGTGTATTAAGTACATTAGCCAATGATTGAGCCACCCGATCCTGCGTCGCAGCACTTCGGTCCGAAGAATTTCCCCAGAAAGTGAATCGTCCTCCAATGCTTGGTTTTCCTTTGTACCAGCTTATTTTACCATTCATCCCTGTATACTGTGATCCATATGTGTAGAAAAAGAGCGCATCGATATTGCTTTGCTTCAGATATTCATTCGGACTGTGTAGGCCATTGTCGTTATCAATTACATTTACAATGCTCATATCGGCCTTTTTCATGAATTTATTTAGCTGTTCGCAATGAAATGGCTGATTCGGACTTAAGCTGGGGAAATAGTACCCCAATCCCGATGGTGAAGCAACAGCTACACTACGTCCTTCGGGTGTTGTTTGAAGGCCGTTTATCAGGTCGTTGTATATAAGCGGGGTTAACTCGCAAAGTGCCGGCGAAAGGGTAAATCCAAGATTCATACGACTCTGGTTATCATTTTTCCAAATCCATGCATCCCAGTATCCGGCTCCTGCTACCCAGCCAATATTATCGCCATCCGAAATTACAAAACAAACTGTGTGTGTATTTGGTACTACTTTGTACGGATTGACAATTTCTTTTTGCTTCTTGATTGGAACGTCTAAATTGGTAAATGTGGCCAGGTTTTTCAGTCCGCCACAAGGAATAATTTTAAAAGATTTTTGCGATAATTTACCCACTGAGCCGTCTTCCGAAACCCACCAACCGTAAATTGTGGCGCCTGTATTCAGAAATTTATAAATACTGTCAGTCAATGCACCATTCACGTTGGCATCGTAAAAACGAAGTCCACCTGTATACGCCGAATAATCGACCAAGCCTAACCAGTCGGCCGATGACTGGAAAAAAGCAAGGTCTTTATTTAACTGACCTCTGTAGTTCGTCAAAGCCCATAATTCATCTTTACCTGTCACGTCGAGTACTTTCGTCAATCCGGCTGCAATAGCTTTTGCTTCTATATCGGTTGGTATGGCAACAGCATTTAGAATGCCTGATAATGAAGCAGCTACATTTGAACTTGCACTCTTTGGATCGCATAAAATATAACCGTTCAGTCTTTTGGCAAACAACTTGATTAAACCTGAAAAATCGTTGCTGTAGGTGTCAATTATTTTATATCCCATACCCGATTCCCGCACAATTTCCTGGTGGAAGTATTGCCATTGTAAAATCATTGGCTTTTTCTTTGCCAAAATACCGCTAAGGGATCCGGTAGCAAAAATCTCCGATTCCGCCATGGAATTACTTGTATAGTAGAGCGTGTCAGGCTTAGTTGAACCCGGAAACGGGCTACCATCTACCCGCGAAACCTTTTGGGCAATGCCTGCTGAATGAAAAATAATGCTTAAAAGCAATAAAGAGAAAAGTTTACGCATGGAATTAATAGTATTAAATTTAGAGTATTCTGAGCAACTATTTTGCACAATTAAATAATTAGCAAGTATCAGTTTGTAAAATTACACTCAATAAACAAATACTCAGGAGATTTGCTGCTCAAAAAATATCAAAATTGTGTCTAATGTAAAAGCAATCAGTTGTATATTCTTAAATAAAATTCCATGCATCGCCAGGTTTAGTTCATTTCTTCACTGTTTAAATGTTTGAAGTGAACCTCATTCCACAAATTTATAACTACTGGCTAGGTGATTCACTCATTGCTTTGGGGTTCAATTGAAATGTCTCGCATCGTAATAAAAAAGCCTGTTCCATAATCCGGAGCAGGCTTTTTCCATTACAACTTTTGATTTTATTTCAAAATAAAGCGCTCAATCACTTCAGCCACTCCATCGTCTTCGTTGGAGGCAACAATAAAGTCGGCATGATGTCGAAGGTCATCGCTTACATTATCCACCCAAATGCCGAGCCCGGCATATTGTACCATCGAAAGGTCGTTTCCGGCATTGCCCACGGCAATTACTTCGCTTTGATGAATGCCAAGTTTCCCGGCCAAAAAACCAATACTGGCTGCTTTATCAATCCCTTGTGGCATTACTTCGAGGAAAAACGGTTTGGAACGCATGACACTCAAATCGTTTCGTTCGGCTTTTAGCTTGGCTTCTATTTTTTTCAGATAATCGGGATGTTCCAACATGATGCATTTTACTGCCGGTGAAGTTACTTCGGATTTAAAGCTGGGGACTTTGTGATGTGGAATACCGGTGAGATCAAGTTCTACATCAATGTATTCCGAGTCGGTTTCGGAAATAACGCCTTTGTCGGAATAGGTAAGAATATGAACCTTGTTTTCGATGCTGAAGTCGTAAAGACTGTGTATCTCGTCGATTGTCAGGCTTGTTTCAAATAGTACTTCGTCGTTTTTCATCGAAGTTACAACGCCGCCATTGTAAGATACCATGTACGAATCGTATAGAGCCAGATTCAGTTCTTTGGCATAACGCGTCATGGCAGGCGTGGGGCGACCGGAGGCAAGCACCAATTTTACGCCTTGCTTCTGAGCCTGCATCAGTAAATCTTTGTTACGGTCGGAAATGCTGTGATCCTGACGAAGGAGCGTATCGTCGAGGTCGAGAACGAGCATTTTATAGTTTCCTTCAAACGTTTTTGAAGGATTAGAATCTGAATATTTTAATTTCATTTGAAATAGTTGGTTGTAGGTATTGAAAGCAAAAGAGCTTGTTCAGTTACAGAACAAGCTCTTTTCATATTTTTATTTGTACAAACAAAGATAAGGAGTATCTTCGGTACATTTCACTTTGAATTTTACATCTTTGGCTACAACAAAGCTCTCGAACTTTTTGTAAGTTTTCCATTCTGTTTCTCCCGGTTGTTGAATAGTCAACTGGCCCGAAATAACAGTCATTACTTCTATTGAACCTGTTCCGAATTCGTATTCTCCTGCAGCCATAACGCCTACAGTTGCTGTTCCTTCTACCGATTCCAATCCGATAGAAACCACTTTTCCATCGAAATATTGATTTGTTTTAAACATGATATTTTGTATTTATAGTTTATTTATATACAATAAAAAGCGAAATATGTAATTTTTATGCAAAGGTAGGATTATTTCCAGTTAGTTGCAAATTTACGCTTATGTGTTTAACTTATTCGGGCATATTTCTTCCAAAAAGTATACAATTCGAACTGTAGATGCCCTAAATTAGTTTTGTGAGTTATAGTTTCATGGTGTTTAGAAGAAAAATCACTACTTTTGCGCCAAAATTGAGAAAATAAGAAAGCAAAAATAAAATATTGATGATAAAATGTCTCGAATGGCACTTTTCATCTCTGTAAATCTCAAAAAACAAGAAACAATGAAACAAGAAAAGATTGGATGGAAGTATAAAATTCCATTTTTAGTATTAGTTGCAATTGCATTACTATCGCTTATTCCGGTTGAATACGGTAGTAGTGATGGAAGTTTGATTAATCATGCCGATACAGCGTGGATGCTGGTAGCTTCTGCACTCGTATTGCTTATGACTCCGGGGTTGGCTTTTTTCTACGGGGGTATGGTTCGTTACAAAAACCTTGTATCCACTTTGTTGCAAAGCTTTGTAGCTTTAGGAATAATCAGTGTACTTTGGGTGGTTGTGGGTTTTAGTCTTGCTTTTGGCGATAGTATTGGCGGTTTTATTGGAAATCCGTTTACTTTTGCTTTTTTCAAGAACGTTGGCATTGCCCCTAATCCGGCATTTGCAGCAACAATCCCTTTTGCCTTGTTTGCGATGTTCCAATTGAAGTTTGCTATCATTACTCCGGCACTTATTACGGGAGGATTGGCCGAACGGGTGCGTTTCTCATCCTTGTTGCTTTTTATTTGCCTTTTCTCCATTTTCATTTACTCGCCATTGGCACACTGGACCTGGCATCCTGATGGATTTCTTCGCAAATGGGGTGTGCTCGACTTTGCCGGAGGAACTGTAGTTCATATTTCTGCCGGTTTTGCAGCCTTGAGTGGTGCTATTTTCTTAGGTCGTCGCAAGGGTAAAACCGAAAATGAACCTACCAACATTCCGTATATTTTGTTGGGGACCGGGTTACTTTGGTTTGGTTGGTTTGGGTTCAATGCCGGTTCTGCTTTGGCTGCCGACGGAGTTGCAACTACCGCTTTTGTAAATACAAACATTGCTTCGGCTACTGCAATGCTTACCTGGTTGCTGGGCGATGGTGCATTGGGCAAGAAACGTTCGGCTGTGGGTGCAGCAGTGGGTGCTGTAGTGGGACTTGTTGCTATTACTCCTGCTGCAGGTTTCGTTACTGTTGGACAAAGTATATTTATCGGGTTTATAGCTGCATTGGTTAGTCATACTGCCGTACGGTTTAAATCGAAAACCAGTATAGACGATACACTTGATGTATTCTCCTGCCATGGTTTAGGTGGTATTGTTGGTATGATTCTAACAGGCGTGTTTGCGAAGGGGGTCGGTCTTACTTCGGGTGAAACACATACGTTCCTGTTTCATTTATTAGCATTACTCATTGTGAGTGTGTTTACGTTTGGTGGTTCATACCTGCTTTATAAGCTTACCGATTTGATTTTACCTATGCGTGTTACTGCCGAACAGGAAGAAAAAGGGCTGGACAAAACACAACACGGCGAAGAGGCGTTTGATTTTATACCTCATTAATACCTGTCTAAGTTATATTTTAAAGAGAAGTCAGATAATCCGGCTTCTCTTTTTTGTTTGCTATTTTCCAATTATTTAATACAGGAAGAGCTCCGTTTTATTCTTCCGGCTTATTGTTGTATTTTTGTATCATGAAACGTTTGCTGATACATTGTTTGATAGCTGTAACTCTGATGGTAGGAGTGACGGCTCTGAGTGTGTCCGAAAGCAAACTTGTGGTGAGTCATGTTCATTCACAGACTAACAAGCAAACTCAACACAACAACCAACAAGCTACTTTCTCAGCAATCGATTTGTTTGTTTCGGCGGGTATTACCACGCAACAAACACGCCTGACTCACTTGTTTCAGTCAGTTTCGTTTCGCTTTGTTCCATCGTTTTCCAATAGCTTTCGCATTAGTTATTTTACCCAGGTTACCCGTCAACAATATGCAACGGGTACTATTTTCTTTCTTCAGCAATTGGCCTTTAAGCAGACCGATGGTTATTATCTCTACCATCTGCGCAAATTGCTGATTTGATTCTTTTCATCCTCCACGATTTCGTTTTTTAGACGAAAATCAATTTTTCAGCTATTTATCAATTCATTCATTGTGAACAAAGTTTTTTTGTTCACACAAACTATATATATCCTTATGGAATCAAATAAATCAATAGAACAGGTCCTTGAAACAATGGACTCAACAATTATATACAAAAAAAAGAAATCAGTCTTCACGTCAGTTTTATACTTCTTGCTGGGAGTCAGTCTTTTGGGAATCAATTCGCTGCTTACCTGGGAGCCTAACAGTGTCATTTCACCCCTGCTTTTTATGTCGGGACTGATATTTCTTGTTGTTACGATATTTGCCTTTTTCTTTCGTAAGAATTCTTTTTTAGCCACTCAAAGCAATCAGGTGCTGAAATCGCATTCTTTTCATTTTGACATGAACGAGCTTAATAAGTTGGTTCGTCTGCTGGAAGGTGGATATATAAACGAGTTGAAAGCTCTGAAACCCTCCATTGCACATGCTTTGAAGTTGCAGGTGCTGATGACGGACGACGGAAGTCTGTGTTTTTCGCAGGTAATCACGTTTATGAATCACGAATATGTAAACATTACAACTGTGAAACGACATTCGCAAGCAGAAGCGGAGGAATTTTTGAGAATCATAAAGCGGAAATAAGCTTTTTATAAAGTGATTCGTGCCGGATAACAGGACTGTAATTCCTGTTATCCGGTTTCTTTGTTTGTAACTTATTAGGAATATTTTCAATATGGTTACTTTTTCTTCCTGTATAAATCATTACTTTTGTTGCCAAATAAAAGATTAAGACTCACCACTAAGTCACTAAGTGCACAGAGATACACTTAGAAAATCTCGAATACAGGAAACTAAGAAAAACACAAGTATTTTATACTTTGTGCTATTTATTCTTTCGAATTATAACTTAGTGAGTCTCAGTGTGCTTAGTGACTTAGTGGTAAATGTGTTACTTAATCAGAATAATCTCTACTTTAAACTCAATTCCAGCCAATGAAACGAATCAATTTCCTGCTCGCTCTGTTTTTGCTTAGTCAGCTTGCCTTTTCCCGTGTACAACAGGTAGATACCATCTCTGTTTTTTCAACCAAAATGAAAAAAGAGGTGAAATCGGTTGTGATATTGCCCGAAAACTATTCGGATAAGAAGCATTATCCGGTTGTTTACCTGCTTCACGGATATAGCGACAACTATGCTAAATGGGTAAAGACAGTTCCATCAATCAAATCTCTTTCTACACAATTCCAACAAATCATAGTATGTCCCGATGGTGGTTTCAGCAGTTGGTACATCGATAGCCCGATTGATACTGCCTACCAATACGAAAGCTATATTGCGAAGGATTTGGTAAGTTTCGTCGACTCACACTATTCTAGCATTGCAAACCGCTCGGGCAGAGCCATTACCGGACTTAGCATGGGTGGTCACGGAGCCTTATATATTGCCATCCGAAACAAAGACCTTTTTGCACACGCCGGAAGTATGAGTGGCGGTGTTGATCTACGGTTCTCAACTAAAAAATACGATATTGCTAAGCGAATTGGTGCTTTCGAAACAAGTCCGCAGGAGTGGGATGACCGTTCGGTGGTGAATATGGTGGGTAGTCTGAAAAACAAAGACCTTGATTTAATTATCGATTGCGGTGTTTCCGATTTCTTCTATCAGATAAACGCAGCCTTGCACCGTCGTTTGATGTCACTCAATATCGATCACGATTATATCGAACGTCCCGGGTCGCATAACTGGGAGTACTGGACCAATTCAATCAAATACCAGTTGTTGTTCTTCGATCAATGTTTCGATAGCGCAAAAAGAAAGTAAGCAATCGTTGTTCATAGACTCAAAATGGCTGTTCCGGGAGGGATGGCCATTTTTATTTTTGCCATTCCGATTAATAATTCTAATTTTGAGGCCGCATTCAAAACTGTAATCAGAATTCAATGCATATACAAGCATCAAATTACCTTATATTCATTCGTTTAAAAAATCATGAAACATCTACATCTTCAATCCCTTTCAAAGGCAATCGTCGCATTGTTCCTCTTGCTGGGTGCAATGAATCCCGTTGCGGCCAACGTAATTCTACCTTCAGTATTCAGCGACAACATGGTTCTTCAACAAAAAGCGGATGCGCCCATTTGGGGAAAAGCAAAAGCAGGGAAAACAGTTACAGTTATCACGTCGTGGGATAATAGCAAGTACACAACAACAGCTACTGCAGATGGGAGCTGGAGTGTAAAAGTAAAAACTCCGGTTGCGGGTTTTACGCCTTATACTATCAGTATCTCTGATGGCAAAACCTTGAAATTGAATAATATTCTCATTGGTGATGTGTGGATTTGCTCCGGACAATCGAATATGGAAATGCCTTTGGCCGGTTGGGGAAAGGTGAAAAACTACGAACAGGAAATTGCCAATGCCAACTATCCGGCTATCCGGTTGTTGCACGTGTCGAAAGTGACAAGTGATGTTCCGTTGGATAACGCAAAACTGGAAAATGGTGGTTGGACACCCTGTTCGTCTGCTTCCATTCCTAACTTTTCATCAGTGGCCTATTTCTTTGGACGCGATTTACTTCAACATGTAAACATTCCCATTGGTTTGATTAATGTAGCCTGGGGTGGTACGTTGGCCGAAGCATGGACCAGTAAAGAAGCGCTGCTTACAATGCCCGACTATCAAAAAGCGATACCCGTACCAAGCACATTGTCGACGGCCGAGCAGGAAATAAAATACAAAGCCGACATGGAAGCCTGGTCACAGAAATTATCGGCAGCCGATCGGGGATATAAAGGTGCAACTACCCTTTGGACTGGCTCTGATTTTGCTGATGCTGACTGGAAAAACATGAATCTTCCGGGCGTGTGGGAAGAGAATGGATTACCGAATTTAGATGGCATTGTTTGGTTTCGCAAAACGATAAATATACCTGCCTCATGGGAAGGCAAAGACTTGAAAATCAGTTTGGCTGAAATTGACGATAATGATATAACCTACTTTAATGGTGAGCAGATTGGTGCTACGAATGGCTTTAACTTATCACGTGTTTATACTATCCCCGCAAAACTGGTGAAAGCCGGAAGTGCTGTTATAACTGTAAAGGTTGTCGACAATATTGGAGGCGGTGGTTTATACGGCGAAGCAAAGAATTTGTTTGTCTCGGGTGCTGATGAACAAAAAATAAGCCTTGCAGGCGACTGGAAATACAAGGTGGGAGTTGACCTAAAAGAACTGCCTGCACCACCACAAAATAACTTTGGCAACCCCAATCGCCCCACTGTTCTTTTCAATGCTATGATTCATCCACTTATTCCTTTTGCCATGCGTGGAGTAATCTGGTATCAGGGCGAAGCCAATGTTGAAAAGGCTTATCAATACCGTGAATTGTTCCCGCTGCTTATTACCGATTGGAGAAAACAATGGAAAAATGATTTTCCGTTTTACTATGTGCAGTTGGCCAATTTCATGAAAACGGATGATAATCCTCAGGAATCAGTGTGGGCTGAATTGCGTGAAGCGCAGTTGCAAACACTCAATTTGGCAAATACCGGCATGGCTGTTACAATTGATTTAGGCGAAGCCAGGGATATTCACCCAAAAAACAAACAAGATGTTGGATTGCGATTGGCTTTGCTGGCACGTGCCAACACTTACGGCGAAAAGGTTGTTTCTACCGGCCCTGAATACAGTGCATATAAAATAGAAGGAAATAAAATCCGCATTACATTTACACAAGCCGTGAACGGACTAAAAACAACCGACAATTTAGCTCTCAAAGGATTTGTTGTAGCCGGACTCGATCATCAGTTTCATTGGGCTAATGCAACAATCGAAGGCAATGATGTTATAGTTTCGTCGCCCGACGTTGCTTTTCCCGTTGCAGTGCGCTATGCCTGGGGAAATAATCCGGTGTGTAATTTGTATAACGGAGCCGGATTGCCTGCATCTCCTTTTCGTACCGACGATTGGCCGGGAATGACTTTCTTACGGAAATAACCGGGATATCAGAAAAAGAAACAGGCTGACTTACATTGGTAAGTCAGCCTGTTTTATGTTGTAACACTCAATTGTGAAAAGGTAATCGGGTCAGTGTTTAGTTCTTTATTATTTCGTACAATTCAGCTGTTGTTTCAACAAATCGGGTAGCACCAACTTCCTCCAGTTCCTTGCGGGGACGAAAGCCCCACAAAACGCCTGTAAATGGCACTTTGGCATTATAGGCTGTTGCTACATCCACTCCCGAATCACCAACGTATAGTACTTCGCTCTTTTCAACGCCTGCCTGTCCGATTATTTCTTCCAGTATTCCCGGGTTTGGCTTTACAGGATATCCATCGCGCTGACCGTATACAGCTGTAAACTTCACATCGGGGAAAAAGCGGTTTACAAGTTCCACGGTGGCATCGTGTACCTTGTTGGATGCTACACCCAGCTGATAGCCTTCGGCATACAGTTTGTTTACAAGCTCCGTAATGCCGGGATAAGGTTTAGTCGACTCTTCGGAATGTGCATAATAGTGGCGGATAAAGTCCACTTTCAGCATCGACACAAAGTCGGCATTGCGTTTATCTTCGGGTAGTGCCCGTTCAAGCAATTTAGCCACGCCGTTGCCAATAAAAAAGCGGTATGCTTCAATCGGGTGAGTAGGGTAGTTGTGTTGTTCAAGGGCGTAGTTCACACTGTTTGCGAGGTCTTCGATGGTGTCGAGCAGCGTTCCGTCGAGATCGAATATTACGAGTTTAGTCATTTGTTGTTTTGTATGAATAGTTCCGAAATCAGGGCTTGTTTTCTGAAGCCACAAAAGTAGGATTTAATATGCAACGGAGCAAATAGCATATACAGCCCACTCACAAAACAGCCGGGAAGCTTTGCATATTGACTCTTAAACATCTACCTTTGCGCTTCAGCACAAAACAGACGGATGAGAGAAGCATTTTCACTTGTTTCGCCAATTTAAGTAAGTGGAAATCTATGATGTTGCATAACCCGACTTAAATTACAATAATAGAACGCGGATATTCGCTGAAATAACGGATTTTTAAACGGATTGGAATCCCGGTTTATCGGGATGATTTTTATACTATTTACTGTTTTATCAGTCATGCCTGCATGACTAAGATCAGCTTAAAATCAATTTAATTATTATCAACGGAATATCCGCTTAATCCATAAAATTCCGCGTTCTATTCTCTTTATAAAATACGAAATTATAATATGACCATTATTTAATTATATACCATGAACAGATTATTGCTCACAATCTTTGGCTTATCACTTTTTACGGCAACAAGCTTTGGTCGACAGACTATCGACCTGACAGCACAAACAGTAAAGATTGAACCTCAGCAGGAAACCAAACTGTACTACGGTTTTGCAGCAGGCGATAAAATAAGCTTTACGCTCGAAGTGGCTGATAAGAATTACCTGAGTGAAGTGGAAGTGCTCGAATACCCCACCAACTCAAAGTATTCGGATATCAATGTCACAAAGCTAAACTTGAAAACAATTGTAGTCCCCAAAGAAGGTGTGTATGTTTTCCGGTTGAAGAATCTGTCTCCTACCGGCAGGGTTTGCAAGTTCAAAATTCAGCGTACACCTGCGAGCGATCTTACAGCCGGTTTTAATTCAAACGTTACCTGGCAACAGCAGCAACTGACTACCTACAAAACCTACACAAAAGATGTAGTGGTTGGCTACGATACACTTTATACTCAGAAAACCCGGAAAGAACTGCTACGAACCGAATTGTCGGAAGACATTGTGATTGACAAAACGGAGCGGGTAAATTCCAAAAGCATTATTGGCAGCAAAAATCTGAAAGCAATAGAAGTGACATTGCCACAAAATGAGATAACAGATGAACAATCGAAGAAAGTAGTTGCGTGGGCCTACTGGATAGGGGTAGGCAAAGAGGCCACCGAAGCCTGGAAAAAGAACGTGAATATCTTCCGTAACATTGCTTCGGGAGCTGCCACCATACTGGGAGGCGGACCACTGGCGGGATATGCCATTGGTACCGTTGCCGGATTTGTAATGCCCACCATGGGTGAGGATGTAGCCTATTGGTTTATCCCCGACAGCAAAAACTCCGACTTGTTTCTGAACGATAAACCCTTTACTCATTTCGATAAAGGAAAAGGAATTGCTGCCTTTGGTAAAAACACAACGAAAACGCAGGGCACTTTTTACATTGGCTTGCTCAACGACAATACATTTCAGGGAATTGACACCAACGTGAAAATTTCGGTGCTGTGGGAAACAAAGTATTTCGAGGATAAAACCTACACAGAAAAAACAATCACGCCCCGCTACGAGCGAAAGACATTTACCGCCCCCGAAATCAGTACCACCACCGTACCTGTTACGGGTGAATAGACGCATGTGTTTGCCGTGTTTCATCCCGAAAACCCGTATTTCGTCACTCAATCGGACAAATTATCACAGCAGAAAAACTATTATTTTAGTAAATGATATGATCATTTACAGCCTGTGATATATTTAATTACAGGCAATGTAATGTTATAATACACATGCTGTATTGCTATATTATATCCTATGTATTCCTATTCTGCACCCCATGTAATGTTATATTTCAGTGAATGTATTATCAATTTATCCCTTGTGTATTGCTATATTGCTACTCATGTATTGCTATATTACTGCTTATGTATTGCTATATTACTGCTCATGTATTGCTATATTGCACCTTATGTAGTGCCATATTACCCCTTCTGCAATGCCATTCTCACTCTATGTATTGACCCATTACCCCCGTGTAATAGCCTATCACACCTGGTGTAATGCCCTATCTCCCTATTTGTAATGGCATAATGCACCCTATGCAACACCCTATCAACCCTTATGTAATAGCATAATGCACCTCATGTACAAGCATACTATCTCCCATGTAACTGGGTATTACCCTAAATGTAATATCCTTTTGCACCCTATGTAATGAACGATTATAGCTTATGTAACTCCCATAAACGTCATGTAATTTTACAGACTTTATAATTAGCTTAAAAAATAAATAGAGAAATGTTTGGATGTGTTAAGTATGTTATTTATCTTTGGAAGCGAAAAAGATAAACTACATATAAGCCATTCTATCGGATAGATATACGCAATTAAAAAAGTCTATAGTAAATATATGCGCAATTTTATATGTTAAGACTGAGGGGAGTAGCACAAAAAAGACTGTTCTGAAATTTAGATTTTGATTAACATATAAGTGCTTACCTTTGGCAATCTTATTGATTAAATAAAAGAATCGACTATCCCTGGCGATTAAAAAAAGAAAAAAAACGAGAAAGATAATTGAACTAGAAACTAAATAATTACACAATCATTTATGAAAACTAAACTTCTTCGCAGTTTGACTATTGCCATATTGACTTTCTTGTCAGCTAATTTAATTTATGGACAGACTGTTGGTAGCACATTTAAGTCAACGGATGGTAAAATGATTTATACAGTTACTGCTGTTGGTTCACCCAATACCGTAAGTGTAAAGAGAAACGGCACACCAACTGGAGAAATTAATATTCCGGATTCGGTTATTGATAATTCGGTAACTTATTCGGTAACGAGTATTGAATCGTATGCCTTTTCCTATTGTAATGGATTGACTTCTGTTACTATAGGTGGCAGGATGATGAGCATTGGGAGTTATGCTTTCACAAATTGCAATGGTATTACTTTGCTAACATTAGGAAGTGGGGTAAAGAGTATTGGACAATACGCTTTTAAGGAGTGCAATGGGCTTACTGCCGTTAATTTTAATGCATCGAACTGTGACGATTTGACCTATACCAGTATCTCCAGTACGGGTAGCGTATTCGCAGTTACCATTGGTAGTAATGTAATGAGAGTGCCGGCTTCTCTTTTTTCCGGTTGTTCCAAAGTAGGTTCTGTTGTTTTTGACGGTACACCCAAATGTGCCGAGATTGGAAACCGAGCCTTTATAGGATGTAACGGTTTGACTTCCATCACTATTCCAAATTCAGTTACGAATATTGGAATTCAGGCTTTTTCTTTTTGCATCGGTTTGACTTCTATCACTATTCCCAATTCTGCAACAAGTATTGGAAATGGTGCTTTTGCAGGCTGTAACTGTTCTTTTATAGTTGATGCAACAAATCCCAATTATTCGGTAGTAGATGACATTTTGTACAATAAAGATCAAACCAAGTTGATACAATGTCCAATTTTCAAAACTGGTAACTTTGTTATTCCTACTTCAGTGAAGAATATTGGAGAATTTGCTTTTGTGGGTTGTAGTGGTTTGACATCCATCCCCATTCCTAACACAATAACGAGCATTGGAAATTGGGTTTTTGGGGGTTGTAGTGGTTTGACATCTGTTACTATTCCCAATTCTGTTACTTCTATTGGAGATGGTGTTTTTTCTGATTGCAGTGGCTTGACTTCTGTTATCATCCCCAACTCGGTAACAAGCATTGGAATGAGTGCTTTTCAGTATTGTATTGGATTGACCTCTGTCACTCTTCCCAACTCCATAACTACTATTGGAAATTATGCATTTTATGTTTGTAGTGGCTTATCCGCTATTATTCTGCAAAATTCTAGTCCACCGACATTAGGTGGTTTAAGTGTTTTTTCAAATATGACATCTAGAGCAAAGTTATATGTGCCATTTGGAACAAAGAGTGTATATAATACAAACTTTGGTGCTTCTTTTGATCAGGGGGATAATATTATTGAAGGAACAGAGTTTTATACAGAAGGAGGAATTAAGTATGTTATAACAGATCCAATAAACAAAAAAATGACTGTTGTTGAAAATCTTCCAGCTTACACTGGTAGTATTACTGTCCCGGCTAAAGTATCTTACAATTCGCAACTCTATTCGGTCTCAGCTATTGGCAATGACGCTTTTAGTACTTGCAATGGCTTGACTTCCGTTTCTATTCCAAACTCGGTAATAAGTGTCGGAAATTATGCTTTTAAAGGCAGTGTAGATTTAACTTCGACTACTATACCCAATTCGGTTGCAATCATTGGAGTAAACGCTTTTCAGGGTTGTACCGGTTTAACTTCCATTACTATTCCAGATTCGGTTGATAGCATCGGAACAAATGTTTTTCAAGGTTGCACTGGCCTGACTTCTTGCACAATGGGCAAATTTATGAAACATATTGGAGAGTATGCTTTTCAAGGTTGTACCGGATTAAATTCTGTTACTATTCCCGACTCGGTCTCAAGCGTTGGAGCAAATGCTTTTCAAGGCTGTACGGGTATGATTTCTTGTTCTATTGGCAAATCGATGAAGAATATTGGAACAAATGCTTTTCAAGGTTGTAATAGTTTAACTTCCATTATTATACCAGATTCGGTTGATAGCATTAGAACTAATGCTTTTTCAGATTGTAGTAGCATAACTTCCGTTATCTTAGGAAGCTCTTTAATAAATATTGCAGCAAATGCATTTCAGTATTGCACCAAATTGACTTCTATAACCATTCCTGAGTCGGTAATTAGTATTGGGGATAATGCATTTCAAGGTTGCACCGGCATGACTTCTATTAATTTCAATGCTGTCAACTGTAACAGCATGGGCAGCTCCAATAACTACACTAACACTATGGTTTTTTTTGGTTGCACAAGTTTAACTACACTTACTATTGGAGACAAGGTAAAACGGATTCCGAGCTACGCCTTTCCTCGTTGCAGCACGTTGACTTCCGTTTCCATTGGTAAGTCTTTATTAAGTATTGGAGATTATGCTTTTCATAGTTGTGCTAAATTGGCACTTAAAACAATCCCTGACTCTGTTACAAGTATTGGAAAATTAGCTTTTTACGGTTGCGTTGGTTTGACCGACATAAGCTTTGGTAAAGGAGTACAAACTATCGGAAATTATGCATTCTATGGTTGTACCGGTCTTACTTCCGTCAGTTTCAATGCGACCAACTGTACTACAATGGGTGATTATTATTCTCCTGTTTTTAAAGGTTGTACAAAATTAGCTAACCTAACAATTGGGAACAATGTAACTATTTTGCCAAACTCAGCTTTTAATTCTTGCTCAAAATTGGCAACTATTACTATGCAAACTCCTACACCGCCGACATTAATCGGTAATAGTGTGTTTTTTGGCATATCTTCAGGTGCTATATTGTACGTTCCTCAGGGGAGCAAAACAGATTATATGAATTACAACACCAATTCAACTTATACGAATTTTTTTTCAAGTGCAGGAAGTACTACGGATGGTGCAAGGATAATAGAATCTATTACTGCCGTAATAGGAATAGATACTGTCAATGCTTGTGTTAACAGTAATAGAAATAGACAAATAGTTATAAATAGTAACGATGTTTTAAGGGGCAAGGTAAGTGTTTATAATATGGCAGGTCAGTGGCAGACTGGTGGTCGTCTAGAAGGTCTGGTTACAGTACTTTCTAAACATTTGACATCAGGCCCGTATTTGGTTATTGTTGATGTAGATGGGAGAATAAAAAATGAAAAAGTCATAGTATATTAACAATGAGATTCATCCTTTTATTCCAAGTCTGTTAGATAATTATATTATGTGTCTAACATCCGCTCTTACTAGAACTATGCAGTGTTTACAAACCCACTAGAAAAGGACGAGTTTTTCCCCTTTTTCGTCCAAGTGTGTAGCTTTGCAGTTGGTGTCTAGCGCAAGTTTAGCGAAGCGTAACTTGTATATTATGACGACTGAACGATGGGTAATTGAAACAAAGTCAGCCCAATCCTTTCGAATATATTTATAAAAGAGAAACAGAGTATAGTTGGTAGATTTCAAAATCCGATTGCATAAAACAAAAGAAATCGGTTTTGCATGTATGTGTGTAGGGACAGGTCGCGACCTGTCCGAATAAAAACGCGAATAGAAAGAAATTCCCGCATTACAATAAATTGAATAACCGATATAATCGACGCACAAACAACGTATAAATTATCAATGGTATTTTGGGCCTATTCGGACGGTATTCGGACAGGTCGCGACCTGTCCCTACGTGGGTACGTGGGTGATTTTTGGCAATTGATTTTATTTTTATAATCGGAATAATATGCGGAACGATACAAATGAAAAAACGTAAACGCAATCGAAAAAAAGGATTTGATTACACATCGAACAACATTTATTTCATCACCATTTGCTGTAAATACCGCATATATCATTTGGGAGCGATTGAAAATAATGAAATGCAATTGAATGTTTTCGGTGAAATTGTTGAAGATCAAATAACCTGGTTGGAGAATCAATATGCGTATTTGGAAATGCATAATTCGGTTGTAATGCCTAACCACGTGCATCTGTTATTTGAAATAAATCCGCAAAAGGTATTCCGCAAAAGGACAGGTCGCGACTTGTTCCTACAGGGTGATGATGGTATAAAGATTAAATCGGTTTCGGAATTGATGGGTGCGTTCAAAACCACCTCTTCAAAACAAATACATTTACAAGGTAATTTGAATTTCGAATGGCAGCGCTCTTTTTACGACTATATTGTAACCGATGCCGTGAGGTATGAATCCATTTACAATTATATTACCAATAACGCAGCCAGATGGTTGGATGATGTTTTAAACGAACCTGATAATTTGACGATATAATAGGCGCCCTCTTCGTCCAAGCATGTAGCTTTGCAGTCTGTGTCTAGAGCAAGTTTAGCGAAACATAACTTGCGATGGGAATAAATCAGTTAAGAAACTGATAACAGAAGTTGTAAACTTCTATCCCCATTGCACTCAGAGTTATTTAAAAAATCAATCGGTCTAATGACTAGAATAAAAAAAAGAAGCAATCATAAATAATTAAAAATACAATTTATCATGGAAAACGAAATTACAAGTATCGAAAAGGAAGCAACGCTTTCTATTACGTCGGATGGAAGAACTTATTTGAACACCACCGCTAAATGGGCCACATTTTTGGCAATATTAGGTTTCATTGGATCAGGAATATTGGTTTTAGTGGGAGTAATTATGCTGGTTATTTCACCTATGATGAAATCCGGTTCAAATTTTGGGTTTCCAACAGTTATATTAGGTTTAATATATCTGCCATTAGCAGTTTTATATGCCTTTCCATCCTATTATTTATATTCTTTTGCAACTAAAATAAAATCGGCATTGTATAATAACAGACAAGCAGAATTGGACGAGAGTTTGAAGAATTTGAAAAGAACATTTAAATTTTTAGGGATCATGACTATTGTAATGATAGCGGCATACCTGATAATGATTCCGGTCATATTTATTTTTAGTTTTTCGAGAGGCATGGTGCATTAACTTAGTTTGGCGTAGCGTGTTCGGCATAGCCTCCATACTATACCGAACCATGTAACTGAAACAATGTTAATCAGCCTCAGAGCAGTACAAATCATAATGGAAACAGATAAGTCTTGATAAATAAACTCTTAGAAAAATCTAGTATGAAAAGAATCCTTTTTAGTTTTTACTTTTTGTTTTTTTTGTTTTTGGCACAAAGCCAAACAAAATTGAATGTGTTATTAAACGATGGTTCAAAACAGGAGTTTGATTTACTTACAAGTAAATTGACCTTTACTGACACAGACAATATGGTTGTTTGGAATAACAACACTATTTCATCCACTTTTCAGCTGGGTGATATCCAGAAAGTTTTGTTTTCAAGCTCGCCCAACAACATTATTCCTATTCAAAATGACAAGCTAAAATGCTATTATTTTGACAACATAATTTATATAAAGAGTAATAATATGAATGAAATGTTGCGAGCATCAATAGTTGATATTGCCGGTCATCAGATTCTTACACAAAGCTCACTGTTTAATTTATCTATAAATGTAAGTTCATTAAAGTCCGGAGTTTACATTGTGGTAGTTAATAACCAACAACTTAAATTTATAAAATAATGAGAACAACGATTATTTCAGTAATATTTATACTTGTATCGTTGGTTATTACGGCACAAAATCAAAAGGCGGTGATTTATCTCAAGGATCATTCTAAGGTGGAAACTCTTTCAAATTTGGTTGACAGCTTATCCTTTCTTGAACAGAAAGGTGTATTGAAAACCAGAGCGGTTATTTTGAATCAGGCTAACAAAAACAATACGCTTTATGCTGTGAGAAATGTCGATAGTATACGTGTATTAAATCCTTCAGATAAAGTAATAACACATTCTATTTCAGATTTGACATCGAACGCTGTTACGTGTAAAGGAATTGTAACTATAAACGATGGATCATTGATTCTTGAGCGAGGATTTGTTTGGGGTACATCGACGAACCCAACCTATGAAAACAATCTTGGAAAAACTGTCAATGGAAATCAATCAGGAGAATACTCAGCTACTATTAATGGGTTAACCTCTGGAATCAAGTACTATGTAAGAGCGTATGTCTTGACTAATTCGACAACGTATTATGGAGATGAAATTAGTTTTAATCCCGGGACATTACCAACATTAACGACCAATGCATTAACAGGAATCTGTTCAACTACTGCTGTTGGTGGTGCTACAATTGACAATGGTGGATCGCCAATAACTGCAAGTGGTTTAGTGTGGAGCAAATCACAGAATCCAACTGTTTTCTCCAACGAAGGAATGACCATAAATGGACCGGGGTCAGCTACTACAGTTGATTACTTATCCAACCTCACCCCCTTGAGTAATTATTATGTCAGAGCGTATGCATCAAATTACTTTGGAACAAATTATGGGAATACGGTAACTTTCACTACCAATTCAAATCCTGACATAACGAATAATATTTCGACAAAAGCCGATATGAAAGCTCAATATGATAACATGTATTATCAATTGACACAGAATGCTGGCACGGAAGCTTGGACGGCCGATGCGTTAATACTAAGTGATACTCATTCCGACAATTCATACCACGGATCAACTGGTATTGAATTAACCCAACTGGAACAACATAATCAAAATAGGTACAATGAAAATATCAATCGGGATTGGGTTTATTTTTATAATCTGATTAGTACTACAAATAAAGTAATATGTAATATTGATTTAGTTCAGGATCCAACTTTGACTCTTGCAGAACGTAAGCAATGGAAGTCAGAAGCATTAATCATGCGTTCTATGATTTATTTTGACATGGTAAGGTTGTGGGGAGCAGTTCCGTTGGTTACAACAGAAATACCCGCTGTTGTTCTAGCTAATCTCACTTCGGTAAATTATCATCTGTATTTACCAAAGCGCGATTCAGTACTAACTGTATACCGCCAACTGATTAAAGATTTGAATGTTGCTTTGGAAACCGGAGGTGCACCTGGAATTGATCCGGCTAATAAATTCAAATTCTCACGAACAGTAGCTAATGCTCTTTTGGCTAAGATTTATGCAGAAAAACCTGTGAGAGATTATGATAAAGTAATTTATTACAGCAATGAAGTTGAGAAAGATGTTACATTGGTTCCAAATTATGGCGACCTGTTTGATATGAATGCAACTAATACAGATGTAAAAAACAGAAATACATCTGAATCAATATTTGAAATTAATTTTTCAGGAGGTGGTCTGTGGTTTACCTGGTTGGTTGGTATTGATCAATCTGACCCGAACAGTAAATATGATTGGGTAAAATGGTGTACTCCATCGCGCGATTTAATCGCTGCTTTTGATAAAGCCGGCGATGTGATTCGTAAGGCTGAAACCATTATTAATGCCGATGTAACATGGAGCGATGAATACCCCTCAAAAGGCTATCCGTTCATGTATAAATACCGCTCTAAATTTCATAGTGTAATAAAAGTACGACTGGCTGACATATTATTGCTGAAAGCTGAAGCATTCTTAGGTAAGGGTGATGTTACAAACGCAACAACACTCGTAAACAAAGTTAGAACAAGAGCTAAACTCGCTAATCTGTCATCTGTTACGATTGATGATGTGTTGAACGAAAGACGTTTGGAGTTGGCATTTGAAGGCCAACGTTGGTTTGACCTTGTACGTAATGATAAAGTTTCTACGGTAATGAATACGCTCAATTACAGAGATGTTGGCCGTTTACCAATATATCCCATAACTGAAAACAAGCTTATACTTCCTATTCCACAATTCCAGATAGATCAAAACCCACTTCTTGTTCAAAATCCGGGATATGATGGAAAACCGTTGTATCCAAAGTCAGTACCAGGTTTTGATGTGGCTAATGTGACACAAACTGTTATCAATTTCGGAGACCCGATTGACTTACATGTAACAGTTTCAGATCCTGTTACACCTCTGCTGGCCGTTAAGGTAAACATAATAATAAATAATACAACAGTTTCTTCCGAAACTGTAATCACCTCAGGGAATCAGTCAGATTTTAATCGGACTTATCGTATACCTTTAGTTAAGCAAGCCAACGATAATACAGATATAAAAATATCTCTGACATCTACGAATATAGCGGGTTACTCAAAAGATACAGTAATCAGTACTACAAAAGCAAACCGACCGTCGATGCCAGATTTATATCTGGTGCTTGATGGAGCATCTATTGGAAAGAAACTCACATTAACTGATGCAGCAAATTATATCTATTCTATTTCCGGACTGACTTCTGGAACATCTATCAGCTATAAATTAGCAACTAAAGTAAAGACAGCATTCAAAAAAGTGGATTGGAGTGGGTTGGTTTTTGGAAAGGTGGGAGACGGGATTGGAATTATCGATTCTACAGGTCTTTCTATTACTTCATCGGATGCTTCATTAATAGGAATTACAGAATTTTCATTTGATGCTTATAATTTTACAGCGAAAGTTGGAGGTAATAAACTTCAAGCGGTTAAAACACTTGATGTGACAACAGATCTGGTTGCAAATCCGACAAGTCTGGTCAACAATACGGGATTTCGTGGAGCAAGTATCTATTTTGGTGAGGGAGTAGAAATTACTTTCACTGGTATAACCAATTTGGCCAACAATTTATCACCGGATTACTTTCAGGTTACAGGCACAAATACAGCAAAATTTCTTGGAAAAACAGGTTTATATAAAGCTTATTATTTGACTACCGCCGGTTATTTATATGTTGAACCTCTGCCGGATGCTATTTATCCTGATGCCCTCTGGATATGTGGAACAGGTTTAGGACGACCACAAACACCTTTGGCAATCACTTCAAGCTGGAATTGGAACAATCCGTTGGATTATGCTCCGTGTAGGTTAGTTTCTCCTGGTGTATATCAGGTTACTGTTTATTGTAAGAATGATGCTATATCAGATGTGCTTGGAACGCTTAATTTTAAATTCTTCCATAAACGTGGTTGGTGGGATGGACATGAAGAACTATCAACAAATTATACCGTTTCATCTCCATTTAATTCAACCAGTGTTGTCGGAAATAGTGGCAACGTAGTGGGTTTAAGTACACTTCCATTTGAAGGAGTTTATAGAATAACGTTGAATCAAAATGACATGACAATAAAGGCTGAGAAACTAAATTGATTTAAAAACTATTGCTGGTCAGTAATTATCCAGTGATTGATAATTGAAACAATGTCAGTCAACTTTAGAACACTACAATTCACACAAAAATGGAAACAGATAAGCCTTTGGTAAATAAAAAGTATTTGCTCGAAAAATATCCGGGTAAAGGAGGTTGGACGTATGCTGCTATTCCCGAAGTGCTGCAAGACAAGCATGCTTATTTTGGTTGGGTGAAGGTAAAAGGATTCATTGATGACTTTGAGATTAAAAACTACAGATTAATGCCAATGGGTAACGGGCAGCTTTTTCTGCCGGTGAAAGCGGAAATCAGAAAAAGAATCGGTAAAAACGAAGGCGATTGGGTGCATGTTATTTTATATGCCGACAATGCACCTACCGAAATACCCGAAGAATTACTTGTTTGTTTGAAGGAAGATCCGGAGGCATACACATGGTTTCTGGCTTGCACGGATGGGCAGCAAAAGGAATTTATCGACTGGATTTATGCCGCCAAAACCGACAACACTAAGGTTGAACGCATAGCCGAGATGCTTAACCGCCTTGCCAATGGAAAGAAGTTTAGGGAATAACGTAGGTTTACAAAATTCAGGTTGAGCATGACCTGATGATGAATTTCCAGAGATAATTAATCAACCACAAATAAACCTGTAGCACTCAACCGTTCGCAATTGAAAGATGGGAATGGTTGTTTTGTTTTAATAAAACCCGCACCAATAAAGGAATTTTTAATTAGCTTAAAAAATAAATGGGAAAACAGTTGGACATGTTAAGTATGTTTCGTATTTTTGCATAAAATTGTGTTTTTAGATTTTGTTGGATATCGGGTGACAGATCCATATATGTAGTCGACCAGAATGATTGATGAAATGCAATAAATCAGGATTATATAATATAAACATACATTAATTAAGTAATAAGAAGATAGAGGTTGATGAAGACTAAGACTCAAAAAACGAATTCAAAAATAGTTGATAAGCTATATTTTTACTTCTTTCTTTTGTTACCGCTTGTCTATTCGGATAAGGTCATTGATCCTGTTTTAGTTCCAAGGCAGCTTTATCTGACAGCATTTGTTTGTATACTCGGGGTTATTATATTATTTCAGATTTCGAAAAAGGAATTGGTTCCTGACTTTTCATTTCTAAAACTTACGTTACCCATACTACTTTTTATATTCTTACTCATCAATTGTCTTTCATTATTCAAAGCAACATCGATAGCTGATGGAATTTATGTTTTATCGAAGTTTACAATTGAGATACTCTTTTTTGTAATTAGTACTTATTTAATCGCACAAAATAAGCTAACAACAGATGGGTTGATTAAAGCAATTGTGAGCTTTTGCATAGTATCTATATCCATTGCTTTATATCAGGCGGTAACATTAGATTTCTCTAACAGTTTTCGATATAATATCTATCAAATTACATCCACCTACGCCAATAAAAATCTGTTTTCATCGGTGTTATTTCTTACTTTTCCATTTGTAATTGGTGGCATAGTAATATTAAGAAAATGGAAAGTTACGTCAATCGTACTCCTCTGTTCTATTATTACATTACTCCTGCTCATTCAGACCAGGGCAGTACTGTTTGCTACCTTTCTCTTCTTTCTAATAGTTGTAATTTTCCAAAAAGGACATTTGTTGAAAAGGCATTTGTTGAAGTTAATTCCTTTTTTGATTATTTCGTTGTGTATAATAGGAGCTGTGCTATTCTACCTGAAAGGGAGTAGTTACTACAGCAATCTTATTGATTCGAGATCGTTGCCCGAACGGTTGCTGGTATGGAATAACTCACTCCAGATGGCAAAAGAAAACATCTTTCAGGGTGTAGGAGCCGGAAACTGGCAGTTTCAGTTTCCAAAGTATGGGCTTGAGAAGTTCAATGATGTGTTTATGGATAACGCTTCTCTTACCTATCAAAGACCACACAATGATTTTTTATGGGTACTTTGCGAAACGGGTATTTTAGGTTTAATTACTTACATAAGCGTTTTTATTGTTGCATTATTTTATACTATCAAATTACTGCGAAACAAAATAAAACCCAATCTGGAGGATAAGCTTTTATTGTATGCATTTTTTGCAACAATAGCGGGATATGCATTTATATCATTTTTCGATTTTCCACTTGAAAGAATTGAACATCAAATCCTATTCTATTTGATTCTTTCCATTGTAGTTGCAAAGTATTATTGTTCCCATGAAAAGGTAAAAACATCAACGAATAGCTTTAATTTCGGTATGCTGACTTTGATGATTTTTGTACCGGTACTATTTTCGTTTGTTGTAAGTACAAACAGGTTTTCGGGTGAGTTTCACACCCGGAAAATATATGAATGCCAGAGCAAGGGTGATTGGAATCAATTGATCTCAGAAGCAGACAACTCAGTAAATCCATTTTACGTAACTGATCCAACATCAATACCGATTAATTGGTATAAAGGTGTTGCACTTTACACTTCAGGGAATTTGAAGGAAGCTCAGGGTTGTTTTGAGAAAGCAAAATTAATTCATCCCTACAACATTCATGTGTTGAATAACCTGGCAAGTTGCTACGAAACAGAAGGCAAACACAAAGAAGCTGAAGAAATGTATTTGAAGGCATTACTTATTTCACCCCGCTTTGATGAAGCCCGCTTGAATTTAAGTGCTGTGTATTTTAATGAAAAGAAATATGAGAAAGCTTTTCACAGTATCGATAAAGTAGACGTGACCACAAAGGATGAAAAGTACCAAATATACTTACCGGTTATTTTAAATTCCTGGCTTGGGGTAATACTTCCTAATCAAAAAGATGAAGTTGCGATACAGAAAATATCAACTATCAGAAACTCACAAACCAAGATGATTGAGTTCTATTTTGCATCGAAAAAAAGTAATATCGCATATCTACAATACATTTTGGATCATAAATTATAAATTGAATTAATTATGAAAAGAATCATTTTTATCAGTACATTATTGCTTCTTTCGTTTGGTGTGTATTCGGCATCATTAGTGTCTGTCAGTCCATCAACGGCTAAGCAGGGTCAAACCTTAACCGTGACAATAACCGGAGCAAACACGCACTTTAACCAGGCAAGCAGCTCTATTAGTTTCAGTCAGGCAAGTAGCAGTACAACTATCAATGCAACTACATTTCATATGATAACCGATACGTCTATCCAAGCTTATTTTACGTTGCCTCTTAATGCTTCTTTAGGAAATTATACGGTGAATCTGAGTAATCCGATTGATGGATTAATTACATTGAATAATGGATTTTTGATAACTGCTGATTCCACTAAAAGATTGGTTTCAATTAGTCAGGTAGCAGCTATACCAGGTCAAACTTTATCAGTTATTATATCAGGCTTAAACACCCATTTTAATCAAACAACCAATTCTATCAGTTTTAGTCAGGCAAGTAGTAGTACGGTTATCAATGCCGGATCTATTATAAAAATAAACGATACCTCTATAAGTGCCAGCTTTACAATACCTGCCAATGCTTCATTGGGCAATTACGATGTAAACCTGAGTAATCCAATTGATGGAAGTTTATCGATACCTAACGGATTTCAAGTAAAATTAAATGCAGCACTTGCCTCGGTTAGTCCATCCTCGGCTAAACAAGGACAAACGCTTGCAGTCACCATAACCGGAATTAATACCCATTTTAATCAGGCGAGTAGTTCTATCAGTTTTAGTCAGGCAAGTGGTACAACTATCAATGCAAATACATTCCATATGATAACTGATACTTCTGTCCAAGCTGACTTCACATTGCCGATTAATGCTGCGATAGGAAATTATACGGTTAATCTGAGTAATCCAATTGATGGGAACCTAACATTGAATAATGGTTTTCTGATAACTGCTGATTCTACTAAAAGATTAGTTTCAGTTAGTCCGTCAACTGCCATGCAAGGTCAAACCCTGGATGTAACCCTGACAGGTGTAAATACACACTTCAATCAGGCGAGTAGTACTGTAAGTTTTAGTCAGGCAAGTAGTAGTACTATTATAAATGCGAGTGCTATTTCCAGAATAAATGATACTTCTTTAAATGCCAGTTTTATTATACCGGCAAGTGCTTCGGGAGGCAATTACGATGTTAATCTGACGAATCCGCTGGATGGAAGTCTATCGATACCCAAAGGATTTCAGATAACTCCCAAAATGGGGTTGGTGTCTGTTAGTCCAGCAACTGCCAAACCCGGTCAAACGCTTGCAGTCACCATTACCGGATTGAACACCCATTTTAATCAGGCAAGTAGTTCTATCAGTTTTAGTCAGGCAAGTAGCAGTACTGTTATAAATGCGAGTACAATTTCCAGGATAAATGATACTTCGATAAGTGCAGATTTTACAATACCATCAAGTGCTTCGGGAGGTACTTATAATGTAAATCTAAGCAATTATCTGGATGGAAATCTAACGCTGAACAATGGTTTTTTGATTAATTCTGATTCTATTAAAAGATTGATTTCGGTAAGTCCGGCATCAGCTATGCAAGGTCAAGTTTTATCAGTCACCATCACCGGATTAAACACTCATTTCAATCAGGCAAGTAGTTCAATCAGTTTTAGCCAGGCAAGTAGTAGTACCACCATAAACGCAAGTGCAATTTCCAGAATAAATGATACTTCGATAAGTGCAGGTTTTATTCTGCCGGTAAATGCTTCAGTAGGTAATTACAATGTAAATTTGAGTAATTCGCTCGATGGAAACCTATCATTACCTAATGGATTTCAAGTAATCCCCAAAATAGGGTTGGTTTCAGTCAGTCCTTCGTCTGCCAAGCCAGGTCAAACTCTGGCTGTAACTATCACCGGATTGAACACTCATTTTAATCAGGCAAGTAGCTCTATCAGTTTTAGTCAGGCAAGTAGCAGTACTGTTATAAATGCGAGTACAATTTCCAGAATAAATGATACTTCGATAAGTGCAGATTTTACAATACCATCAAGTGCTTCGGGAGGTACTTATAATGTAAATCTAAGCAATTATCTGGATGGTAATCTCACCTTGAACAATGGTTTTTTAATAACTGCTGATTCCACCAAAAGATTAGTTTCTGTGAGCCCCGCAACTGCTAAGCAAGGTCAAACCTTGTCAGTTACCATCACCGGATTAAACACTCATTTTAATCAGGCAAGTAGCTCTATCAGTTTTAGTCAGGCAAGTGGTACAATAATTAATGCAAGTACTATTACAAAGATAAGTGATACATCGATAAGCGCCAGTTTCACAATACCTGCAAATGCTTCGGCAGGTAATTATGATGTTAATCTGACTAATTTGCTTGATGGAAATCTTTTAATACCTAATGGATTTCAGTTAACACCAAAAATCGAATTGGTGTCAGTTACTCCTGCAGTTGCTACACAAGGTCAAAAGCTTACAGTGACAATAACCGGTTTAAATACCCATTTTAGTCAGGCAAGTAGCACGGGGCTTTATCAGGTAAGTAGTGGCACTTCCATTAATTCAGATTCAATTATAAAGATAAGTGATACAGCTCTTCAGGTTCAATTTATAATACCACTGAACGCTCCTGTAGGCAAATATGACTTAGGTGTATATGATACAACTGATGGTTCTCTTATATTGACAGATGGATTTCAAATTAAAGCAAACCCAACCATACGGTTGGTTTCAATTAGTCAGATAAGGGCCACACGGGGTCAGACATTAGAAGTAACAATAACCGGGGCAAACACTCATTTTAATCAGGCAAGTAGTACTGCTATCAGTTTTAGTCAGGCAAGCAGTAGCACAATTATCAATTCAAGTATTATTACTATGGTAAATGATACATCGATAAAAGCATTTTTCAAAATACCGGAGGATGTTTCATGGGGTAATTATGATGTAAATGTGAGCAATTCACTTGATGGAAACCTATCTATACCCAATGGCTTTATAATAGCTCCGATGACAACCGAAGTATCTAATAAATCAATACCGTCAATAACTGTTTATCCTAATCCGGTTGCTGATGTTCTACATCTTTCCGGAGTTAGAGGTGATGGATTGCTTACAATTTCTGATTTAAATGGAAGGACATGGATTACTAAACAAGTTATTGATAATGAATTTATTTCTGTAAATACATTACAGAGTGGATTATACATTTTGAAGTTAGTAACTATTGACGATAGTAAAACGATGAAAATAATAAAAAAATAAGTTTTCACGGCGTTTATAATTGATCTATATATTATAGACGTTTAAAGGTTATTTGAAGAGAATCTAATTATTTAGGGAAAGGTTGTGACCTTTCCCTAAATAATTAACAGGGATCTTTTTACTGATAAAATCGAAGAATCCATTGAAACAGTGAGATCCATTGAAACAGAATGCCTATTTTTGTGTCCACAAAATTTCAGAATCAATTTCAATGAAAACACACAGGTCTATTTTTCTTTCTTTTTGCGTTGGCGCTATTGTTGTGCTACTGGCATGTGGCGGTTGCAAACAAAAAACATCAATCAACGCCAACAATACACCCATTGAAGGAGAGGTTGTGAAAATTGTTGATGGCGATACCTACGATTTGAAGGTAGGAAATCAGACAATACGTGTGAAGATGGAGGGTATTGATGCTCCTGAAAAAGGAATGCGTTATTACAAGGAGTCGAAAAAATACCTGTACGAATTGTGTTACGGTCATACCGTGTTGTTTAAACCCAATGGCATAAACAAGTTCAACAAACGAATCGGATTTACTTACCTGACGGGTGGTCTGGAACTAAGTCACGAAATGGTGCGGTCGGGGTTTGCCTGGCATTATAAAAAATACAATTCCGACAGTAATTTGTATAAGCTCGAATTAGAAGCCCGCATTGCGAAAAGAGGTATATGGGCCGACAAATATCCTGTTTGGCCGGCTTACGTACGGAAATGCCATAAAACACCCGGAATAAACAGTCGTACGTTATCGCAAAGTTGAAAATACCCTGTTTACAGCATTATTATCTCATACACTCAATTCCCCCGATAACTTTTTGTTGTTGGGGGTTTTATTTTGTCTGCATTTAATTAGGTTAATTAAATAATAGTGTTTATCTTTGGTGAGCTAATGAAAAACTTCAAAAACTATGAGTGCAAAACAAATGTGTCAGAGTTGTGGTATGCCGTTGAGCAAGGATCCACAGGGTGGCGGCACCAATGCCGATGGTACCAAAAGCGAAAAGTACTGTAGCTATTGTTATCAAAGCGGTGAATTTACGTTTAATGGGACTGTAACTGAGTTCCAGGAACATTGCCGCATAAAAATGAAAGAAGGTGGACATTCAGGCTTTATGGCATGGTTGTTCTCAAGAGGATTGAAACGCCTCGAACGTTGGAAATAAAAGGTCTTAGTGTTTTTTCAACTAATTCCCCCGGATAGTAAATCGGGACCATTTGTGTGTGGGATGTTTTTCCACTCACAATGTGTTGTTGGTATTTAGATAACTATTTTTACAGAAATATATAGACATGGACAATCTAAAATTTAATCACATAACGCCTATCCAATTGCGGTTTAACGACTTTGATGCGCTGGGGCATGTAAATAACTCGGTTTACTTTTCGTTCTACGATTTGGGAAAAACAGCTTATTTCAATCAGGTAATGCCCGATGTGAGCGTCAGTAAAGAAGTAGGAGTTGTAATCGGACATATCGAAGTTAGTTTTCTGCTGTCGGTTTATCCCGGCGAAAACGTGGCAGTAGAAACTGCCGTTGTGGAAATAGGAAATAAAAGCTTTAAACTCTTACAACACTTGATAGACCTGGATACAAAGCAAGTGAAATGTATCTGTCAGACCGTAATGGTTTGCTTTGATGCTATTACCAAAACGACACGCCCCATTTCGGAAGCCTGGAGAAAGGCCATGGCAGATTTTGAACAGAATCCCGAACTGCTGAAAGTACATACAAACCATTAATTTCTGAAATTTAAACGATAAATAAAAACCATTGATACATATGGAGAATTCAATTGATAGCAAAGAAGAACTGCATTTGACTGACAAAGATATTTTTCTCAAAATCTGGACTTCCCCCCGATTGGTATTTAAGTATATCAACGACAAACAATATGGTGAATACGTAACCATGCTGCTTATCCTTGCCGGAATATACAATTCCCTGGATAAAGCCATGTTGAAACACATGGGCGATCATTTACCATTGTGGGGTGTATTAGGAGTTGCCATTGTAGGAGGAGCATTATTTGGATGGTTATCTTATTATATCTATGCCGCTTTAATTAGTTGGACCGGTGGTTGGTTAAAAGGAGCGGGCGATACCGATTCAATTCTGCGAATTATGTCCTATGCCCTGATTCCTTCTCTTGTCTCGCTGATTTTTCTTATTCCTGAAATTGCCTTGTATGGTATTGATCTTTTTAAATCTGATGCACAGCCGTTTTTCTTTGGTTGGATCGATGATAAGCTCATTATTTTTCTCGAAGCTATAAGTGTTTGCCTGGGTACATGGTCACTCATATTATTTATACTCGGAATAGCCGAAGTTCAGAAATTCTCTATTTGGAAATCGATATTGAATATGGTTTTGCCTGTTTTATTCATAGGTGTTCCCCTTTTTATAATCGTACTGTTTTTCAAATTAATTCAACCGGTCTGATTGAAGCTTTATCGGCAGAATAAACTACCTGTTTGGAAATCAAATAATACAAATAAATACATGAAACATTATTGCTTATCGGCTTTAGTATTGTTCATTTGCTTGTCTGCGTACGCAAATAACCTTCCGATTCACTTGTTCGCTTTTCCGATCTTCGTTTTCACTCTGAGTTTGAAAAGCAAGCTTTTCTGAACAGTAAGAAGGTCGATGAGTTTACTATGTGCATGGCTACCGACAAAAACATGACAGCCGAAAAAATGACTTCTCTGAAGAATAACTTCGACGAAATAATTAAACAACTTTCAACTGGAAATCTGACGGCAAAGAATATCCGACAAAAGTTTAAGGATGCTCATAAGGTTATTTTTTATAAATCTCAAATGCAGTATTTTCCTAATGCCGAATTCTCAGATATCCTCAATAATGGTTATTTTAATTATGTAACCTCTTCTATTCTGTATTCGCTCGTATTGAAGCAGTTGAATATACCTTCATATTATCTGTTTACGCTAAGTAAGACGGATATTATTTTAAATCCAAATGCCGACCAGATTATTCTCGAAACCCAGAATCAGAAAGATGAAAATGGGTATTTCAATAGCAGTGATAATAAAGGATATATTGTGGATTTGCTAGATAAAAATATACGGATAGGCTCCGAATATCAGTATAATTCCAATCAGGGAAACTCAGTGGTTAGGTTTAAAGACTCGGAGGTTTTGAAGACCAATCAACTAGCGGCTACGATTTACTTCTACAAAGCAGTGAATCAACTCAATGAGAAAAACACGGATGAAGCTTATAGCCTAATCAGTAAAGCTTGTTATCTATTTCCAGATGAAACCTTTGTAAATGCGATGTATGCGATAACCGATGCCCGACTAAAAGTATGTAAATTCGATAAGGTAGAGGATGTTGATTTGCTGGGTCAATTATCCCGATTCAAGGATAATAATTTTGATTATATCAAACGAACTTTCTGGAACCTTATTGGCAATAAAGTTGCTAATGATCGACACAATTTGGGATTTCAGACTGATTTGCCCTTTTGCACAGCTGCTTATAAACGATTGTTGCCACAGATAGACGATGTTTTACTTGCCGATGAAATTAGTTATGCCTATTATATGGGTGCTGCTTTTTGTCCTAATTTCGACAATATTATAAATCTTGAACCGGCTATTCAGGCTCTTAAACTAAAACCAAATGATAAACCGGCTTTAAGTCTTCTGGAAAATAATTTAAGCCGTTTGTCTGATTCCGAAGACAATAAGGAGGCGTTACTAGATACCCTTGCCCGTTACGAAAAGGAATTGAATAGCCCTGAATCTTTGAGCCTGATTAATAATACTAAAATGTTTATGTGCCTTGATCTTGCCAAGAAATATTTTCTGCGGAACAAACTCAAAGAAGGTCTAAAATATATCTCCATATTCGAATCAGAGTTTAAATTGCCATTGCCAAATGTGAGTTTTAAAATAAACATTGAGAACACGTATTATGAGTATGCTATGTACTACGTTCGCTTCAACAATAGAGCTTTGGCGCAAAAGGTTGTTGATAAAGGTTTAGTGTATGTCCCTAATAGTAACATGATAGAAACTGCAACTTATAAAATGCCTATAGTAAAACCAATTATAACCCATCGTAAGATGACTAAAACTGAATATGATAAGTACATGAAAAAAAATAAATTATAAACCATGTAAACGCGAAATTATGCATTTAATACGATTAAGAAGAGCCTTAGCTATAGGTACATTGATGTTATTTACCGGAGTTACAATGGCTCAGATGAATCCGGATAACAGATTGGAGATTATACTCAAAGACGGATTTAAAAACGAGAAAATTTATAAATCGATCAAAGGCTATTTTATACTCGAAGCCGAAGCAGAGAAGAAATTGCACAACAAACAGGAAGTACGATATGAATTGTACAATGCCGGATTGAACGAGCTAAAGACAGCCTCTCTGTACGTTCCTTCCGATATGTATTGCAATAATACATATAGCGATGATAGTTGCGTGTATAAAATGTATAAAAACAACAAACAGGCTTTTCTTATTACACGTGTTACTATTACCGGTTTGAGCGTTGATACGATCCGTGGTACTTTACCTAAGGGAATCGATTTACTCGACATGAAAGTGGTTGACTCAAAAGCCTGGTTTCAATCGAAGATGAAATCGAAAACATGTATACTTCAGGTCAACTTGCGATCGGGAGAAACTAAAGTGAGTGAATTTATAGAAAAGAAGTGGAGTCGTAAAACAAGTATTGTGAATTATCAGATGGCTCCTCAATCGGGTGAATTGCTCGTGTTCCTGAATAAATACATTAAAAGAGGAGTGTGCGAACTGAGTCAGATGCGCGTGAATGGATCTTGCGAATTGTGTGATAATATTCAACTTACCGGAACAGGTGATAAAGTGATTTCATCCGTCTCGGGTTATCGGGTATCCGACAATGAGATGGTATATACCGGTACTTATTCACGAACGAATATGAATCGGTCAGAAGGATTATTTTTTGCCAAAGCAGACGGAAATAAACTAAGCTTTATCAATTATGTAAACTTTCTGGATATGAAAAATTTCCTTTCATATCAACCCGAATTCTCGCAGAAAGTAATTAAAACGATTAAAAAGCTATTCAATAATAATGGAAGAGAATATAGCATAAACTATAATATAGCTGCTCATGACATTATTCCCATTCCAGGTGGTTATTTACTCGTAGGCGAAGCGTATTACCCCTCTTATACATCAATACCACATACCACAACAACTATGATAAATGGTATGATGATGACGCAGACATATTATACAACAATGTTCAACGGTTACCGGTATACCCATGCATTTGCTTCAGCATTCTCGACCGATGGAAAACTTCTCTGGGATCAGTGTTTCGAAATGAATCCCTCGGAGATGCCTTATTATCCCAAGCGCTTTATCCGTATTTCTGAACAAACAGATAAAAATATTGCTTTGGTCTATACCTCAGGAAATTATATGGTTTCTAAAATTATTGGTTTTGATGGCACTGTTGAGAATGATGTGAAAAGAGATTTAATAAGTTCAGGTAATGACAGCGAAAGAGTTTCATGGACAATTTCAAATGCTGATTATTGGTATGGAAATAACTTTTTAGTATATGGTTCTCAGGTTGTAAAGAATAGTACTGATAAGACCAGGCGCAGTGTTTTCTATGTCAATAAAGTTACTTTTTAGGAGTGTTTGACTTCTGTATTTCATGTCACAAACGCTTTTACAACAAATTGAAAAGTGTGCAGTATTATAATGCTGGATATTCCGGTGATACTGACCATCCATTCCGGTGATATTGACCATCCCTTAGGTTGTGTATCGCTAAACACAATGGTCTGACAAAATTACCGTTTTTTTCTTAAACTTTCACCTTTCAATTCAAT
>JAQTTH010000032.1 GCA_028710895.1 Paludibacter sp. | reverse complement strand
ACGATTTGTAGGGATTTTGCTTTTGGGTGTCGCTTTTTGGCTAACCTTTTTGCGGTCCGGACGGGACTCGAACCCGCGACCTCCGCCGTGACAGGGCGGCATTCTAACCAACTGAACTACCGAACCAGGCTTTTTTTGTTTTGCATTGTTTTCTAATGCGGTGCAAAGATACGGCAAATTTTCAATTCTGCAATAGCTATGAAATATTTTTTCCTGATTTTTTATCAATAAAGACTGTGTAAACTCACAACTATTTGGAAACGAGAGTTAGACTTAAAAACATTTTTTTTTCGTCGATATGAGAAATATATCAAAAATACGTCAAAAGACATCCAAAAAATAAACCGCAACAAATTTTTGGAGCGGTTTATTATAGGTTTTATCAGAATGGAAGGTCATCTTCTGCGTGAGGAGGGGCCTGAATGGCATCAGCAGGAGGTGCAGAAACCGTGTTCAACGCTTCGATAGTTTCAGGTTTTTTACCCAATAGTTGAAAACTTTCAACGTAAATCTCAGTTGTATAACGTTTGATTCCGTCTTTTTCCCACATGCGGGTTTGAATTTTTCCTTCAATGTATAATTGAGAACCCTTGCGAATGTACTTTTCAGCATATTCGGCTGATGATCTCCAGGCTACGATATTGTGCCATTCGGTGCGCTCAGGTACCTGAATGCCACTTTGAGTTGTAAAGCCTCTCTCTGTTGTAGCTAATGTAAAGTTAGCAACAGCAACATTTTTGTCCAAATAACGAACTTCGGGGTCTTTTCCCACGTTCCCTACTAAAATAACTTTGTTGACGGACATAATTTCTGGTGGTTTTTAAATGAATAATAGTTAATGTTAATTGGCTGTAAAAATAAAGATTTTTTTTTAATTTCAAAAGAAATTGGTCAACTATTTTAATTTACTTTTAAAATAGTTGACCAATAAAATTAGCACTAACTCTTAAATAATTAGAAATCAATAAGTTAAATGCGGGGTGGCGGTTAGTTGTATTTTGTTGAAATTAAACTTCGTAATCGACTGCTGCTCTTGATGTACGCACTTTTCCAATAAATGCTGCCACACGTTTATGTTCAGGATGTTCCTGATAGGTATCCAATGCTTCCAAACTTTCAAATTCAGAGTACAGTGCAATGTCGAAATTTGTTTTGGGTGCGTTGGGTGCATTGATACCGACTTCAATCATTTTTATTTCAGGGATGAAGTTTTTCAGGTTTTCCAGTTCGTACTTAATAATTTCGGCGTTTTCAATTTTTGATTTTCCTTCGGCGTTATCAGCTAGTCCAAAAAATACAATGTGTTTGATCATATCTATAAGTTGTTTTAATATTGTCTATTTTAAATACGGGTTATTTACAAATAACTTTGAAACTTTTGTTGTTTACCTTCAGGAAATAAATTCCTTTGCGATTCTGAATTTGGATTAGAAATCTTCCCTGAGTCAAATCACCGTTAAATAGTAACTGACCTGTTAACGCAAATAATTTTATTTTATTTGTTCCACTGACAATTGTCAGGTAAATACCTTCTGAGGTTGAATAAAAGCTTACGTTTTCGTTTGCCGAAGTAATGGCATTTGCAGGCGCCGGAGGTGAGTCATTATTGTCTCGTACCCATACATTTTGGGTAGATCCATCAATTCGAATCACAGTTGTTTGGCCGGTATTATGTGAATCTCCTTTCGCAGAATACTGAGCAAAAGCACAAACATACAACACCAACATAAATGTCAGTGTCGCAATTCGTTTCATTTGCTTGAATATTAATTGGTTCACAATAATGGTTTGATTTGATTTTGAATTCTCAAAGTTACGCTATTTCTGCGAAAAATAAACAAAAATACGACTGAGTTTTTAAATTTCATTTCTCATTCGTTCAGGATAATCCACTGTATAATGCAGACCACGACTTTCTTTACGTAATAATGCCTGTTTTATAATGAGGTATGCAACACTTATGACGTTTCTAAGCTCACAAATCTCTCTTGAAACAACGGAACGCTCAAATAAATGTTCTGTTTCCCTGTATAATATTTCCAAGCGGTTCAGCGCTCGTTTTAATCGTAAATTTGACCGCACAATGCCGACATAGGTGCTCATTATTTGCTCTACTTCTCTAAAGCTTTGCGTTATCAATACCATCTCTTCGGGTAGCGAAGTTCCTTCGTCGTTCCAGTCCGGAATTGATTCGTTAAATGTAAGTTTATCGATGTACTTTACGGCATCTTTTACGGCTGCATCTGCATAAACAATTGCTTCGAGTAATGAATTTGATGCCAGTCGGTTAGCTCCGTGTAGTCCTGTGCAGGAACATTCGCCGGCTGCATAGAGTCTGTTGATGGACGATTGACCGTTAAGATCAACAACTATGCCACCACAGAGATAGTGTTGTATGGGTGAAACAGGAATATAATCTTTTGTGATATCAATGCCCGATTCTAAGCATTGTTTATAGATATTTGGGAAATGCTCTTTGGTTTCTTCTGCATTCTTATGCGTTACATCCAGGTAAACAAATTGATGTCCGCGAATCTTCATTTCGTTATCAATTGCCCGTGCTACAATATCTCTCGGAGCCAGTGATCCGCGTTCATCGTATTTTTGCATAAACTCTTTGCCATCTTTGCAGCGAAGCACTGCACCGTATCCCCGAATTGCTTCGGTAATTAGATAAGTTGGTCGTACTCCGGGTTGATATAATCCTGTTGGGTGAAACTGAACAAACTCCATATCTCTTATTATTCCCCGGGCACGATGTACCATGGCAATTCCATCGCCAGTAGCTATGGCCGGATTTGTAGTTGTAGAGTAAACACTACCAATACCACCTGTTGCAAGTAGCGTTACCTTGGATAAAAATGTATGAATGTTATTCGATTGTTGGTTTAATACATAGGCTCCGTAACATTCAATGTTGGGGGTATGATGTGTTACAATTTGTCCCAAATGGTGCTGGGTCAGAATTTCTATGGCGAAGTAGTGCTCATATACTTCAATTTCAGGATGAGATTTTACCTGACGTATTAAGCTTTCCTGAATTTCATAGCCGGTGTTATCTTTATGATGCAAAATGCGGTGTTCGGAATGTCCACCTTCGCGATGTAGATCAAAAAGACCGTTTTCATCTTTATCAAAATCGACACCCCAGTTAAGCAACTCCTGTATTTGTGTTGGAGCTTCTTTAATTACTTTTTCAACAGCGGGCAAGCTGCAATGTCCATCACCGGCAATGAGTGTGTCCTCAATGTGTTTGTCGAAACTATCCGGTTCGTAAGTTACCGAGGCAATTCCACCCTGAGCATAGGTAGTATTGGATTCATCGAGTGTTGTTTTACAGAGTAAAGCTACTTTGCCGTATTTGGCTGCTTTGAGTGCAAAGCTTATACCAGCCATACCACCACCAATGACTAAAAAATCGAATCTGCGTGTCATTTTTTTTAGATTTTTGAACTTTGAATTCCAGATTGATTTATCCGGACAAAGTTCATTTCTTTGCATTTTGCTATTGAAAACTCAATCAACAAAACAACAAACTTGTATATGAATATGTTGAAAAAAATTGAGCAGTAGTTTTGTTACTGCTCAGGTTGAAATTATATTGTTTTTGTATAAACTCTTCTTCTTTTGTGGTTTACGTGCTCAAAACTTCCCCATTGCGACGACATTTTTGTATTCGTTTCCAATTCAGGATTACTTTCAGCAAATCGATAACCGTTTTTTGCACTGTTGGGCATAATGTCGGCAAACATGATTGAGTTTACACCTTTGCTCTGATAATCAGGATGTACTGCCATTAGGTATAAATCTACGATGTCATTTTTTTTCAGTGCTTTGAGCATATACAACCAACCGAATGGTAAAAGGTTTCCTTTGGCTTTTTGTAATGCTTTAGTGAAGCTGGGCATGGCAATACCCAGGGCAACCACATCGTCTTTTTCGTCAACAACTATCGAGATAGTGTCGAGCCGGAAGAAGCTAAAATAGAGCTTGATGTAAAAAGCTATTTGTTTCTCGTTTAATTTCGTGAATCCGTATAAATGTGAATAACACAAATTCAGTAAGTCGAATATTTTCAACGCATAATTATCAACAATCTCTTTTCTGGATTTAAAATACAATGATTTCAGGTTGTATTTTTGTTTTACAATTTCAGCTACTCTGAAGTATTTTTCAGGGAAGACTTCCGGTATTGTAATCAGATATTCCTTATAGTCAATATCTTTCGTGAACCCGTATTGTTCGAAATGTGTTGGGTAGTATGGGTAGTTGTAAATCGTAGCCAACGTACCTAATTTGTCATAACCTTCAATCAGCAATCCTTCGTGATCGAAATCGGTAAATCCAAGTGGTCCGTGAATGGCAGTCATTCCTTTGTTTTTTGCCCAGGCAACGGCTGTATCGAATAATAATCGTGAAACCTCAGTGTCGTCGATAAAATCCACCCATCCAAACCGTACATTTTTTTGATTCCAGGTAGTGTTTGACACAGGATTTATAATGGCTGCAATACGGCCAACTATCGTATTACCACTGTATGCCAGAAAAAAGGCAACGTCACAAAAATCCAATGCGGGGTTTTTTCCTTTGGTCAGATTCAGTAAGTCATCCATTAACAGAGGTGGGGCTGCAAATTCACAATCTTTGTAAAGATTGATTCCAAATCGAATAAATTTTTTCAGCTCTTTTTTCGTTTCTACCTCTCGAATAATTAATGACATATTTCTACTGCTTGAATTTATTGTATGAAAAACGATGTAAAATAAAACAAAATAATTACAACTGACAAATAATTACGGTCGATTTCTTCAATTTGACTTGGTTATCGGATTGTCGTTTATTTGATTTATTCTTATTTATAACGTTAATCCCAATTGAGCAACGCTGCTCAATTGGGATTAGATTGTAATTTGAAAAAAAAATTAATCTTTTACGTTGCCGGTTCTTTTTAAAACACCCCAGCTTACTAACTCACCTTTAATTGCCTTTTTGTAAGACTTATAAAGGACATAGAATAGCAATTGCCTGTATATAAATCGTTGAACAAATAAATACAGAGCTGTTTTCAGAGTGAATTTTTGTTTGTCAAATTTATAGGCCATTCCCGCTATAATACAATCAATCACATAGTAGAGCAGATAGAAGAATATATACTCCGGTGCATCGTATGTAAACAATCCCGCAATAAACAGAATATCTACTATCGGGGAGAAAAATGGAATTATAAAGTTGAATATCAAAAGATTTGGAAGCGCAATCCAACTAATATTCAGTTTCTTCGAAATGAATAATAAGTCGCGATGTTTCCAGAAGCTTTGCATCATGCCAAACGTCCAGCGCGAACGCTGTTTCAGGAACATGTTTAAAGTCTCGGGTGCTTCGGTGAGCGCCAATGCTTCATTACAGCTCCGTATTACATATCCGGCGCGTAAAAGTCTTAACGTCAAATCGCAGTCCTCTGCTAGTGTGTCGGTTGTGAATCCATCAATATCTTCCATGGCTGTTTTGCGGAATGCTCCAATGGCTCCCGGTACAACCAGTATTGCATTGACAACATCGAATGCACGACGGTCGAAGTTCTGACTTGTTGTGTATTCAATCGATTGCCAGTTTGTAAGCATGTTTACTGTATTTCCTACGCGAACGTTTCCGGCAACAGCACCCACTTTTTCATCAGCAAAGTAAGGAATCATTTTAGGGATTGCATCTGCCGGTAAAACGGTATCAGCATCGATACAGACTAATATTTCTCCGGTAGCATATTGTATACCATAGTTTAGAGCAGCTGCTTTTCCGCCATTTGGCTTGGTAAACACTTTTACTTTTGGATTATTTTCAAAGGCTGCACTTACTTTGTTGTAGGTGTTGTCTTTCGAACCATCGTCAACAAATATTATCTCTAAATCGGGATAAATTGTTTTCAATAAATTGTCGACAGTGCGCACAGCATTTAATTCTTCGTTGAAAGCCGGAACAATTACACTTACCCTTGGCTTATAGTCAACATCAGGTGTCTGCAATTTCTTTTCACGGATTTTTTGTACTATTGCCAGGATGGCAATTGACAATAACCGACCAATTATGAGCAAAATAGCAACAAGGAAGAATCCATGGAGGAAGTGATCCCAAAGATAAGTGAGTGTAAAGAACATCATATCCAGGGTTTCAGTGAACTTGAATTTATTTTCTACAACCGGCATAACCTGATCACGCGTTTTACCCATCAGTTCGGATACTGTGACAAACTGGCAACCCATTTTTTGATAATAGTCGATAATTTGCGGTAATGCTTCTATAGTTGCCGAACGTTCTCCACCTGCATCATGAAGTAGAATGATATTCCCGTTCTTTAGTTGCTGCTTAGCACGAGCAACAACAGTATCAGGTTCAACACCTTCTTCCCAGTCATTCGGGTCAATGTACGATGTTACACTGATAAAGCCTTCATCCCGTGCAACAGCAAGCGATTTAATTTGAAATAAGTTTTTAGGCTCAGCATCAGTGTTGTAAGGTGGACGGAAAAGCACAGTAGAATGACCAAGAATACTCTCAATTAATAAACGGGTCGATCGCAACTCAATACGTTCACGATCGTCAGAAGTAATCTCAAGATTTGGATGTGTAAACGTATGATTCCCAATTTCATGTCCTTCACGATAGATACGTCTTACCAAAGGAATATTATTCTCAATATTTGCACCTGTGACAAAAAAAGTAGCCGGAACTTTTTTCTGCCTTAAGATGTCCAGAATATGTGGAGTATATTCCTGATTTGGCCCATCATCAAAAGTCAATGCTATTTTCTTTGGGTTTTGAGCTCCATAACGTTTTAGTAGATATGCACTTGGTAAAGATTTATATTCTTCAGATACAATCAATTGGTCTTCATTATTGTATATGAATTTAGAAGACCCGTGATTGGGAGCGTTTATTACTTCTACAATTTCTCCTTTACCATCATAATTTACTGCTTCAATTGCATTAATATGTTCAAGCGTTTTAAAATTGTATGGGTGTTTCTTTAAATATTCCTCATTCAGATTTTTTGTATAGAAATCCCATATACGTTGATCTTCCGAACCCAGATACCAAAGAGCAACACCTGCTGCATTGTAATCTTCGGCTGTACGCATAATATTGAATGTCCCAGCAGCATCGATACAGTGTGCTTCGTGATCTATTCCATTATCGTCATTGTAATATAAGGTAATATCCGATTGACTCAAATTGAAATACACTTTTTCGTCGTATTCTTTTGCCAAAGATATTATTTTTTGGTAGGTAACTTTTTGACCTAAACCTTTTTGAGGCCAGTCGAGTCCATAACCAGCCACACAAAGTACTACCTTTTCTGAAGGTACATCTTTCATCGCATCATCGAGTGCCTGTTCAACAAACATTAATGAAGATATACTACCGGGTTCACCATCCTGATAGTGCTCATTATAAGCCATCGAGAAAATGAAATCGTAGTAAGGTTCTAATTCCTTGTACCACACCTGATCATCTGTTGGGTTTATGTCGATGGTTGTGAGGTAACCTTCAGGATGCAAAGTTTCGTACAGTTCTTTTGAGAACTGAATAAGATAGGGTTTAATTTTATAGGGATAGTTTTCAAAGTCAATGTTGATTCCCTTAAAATCATTTGTGTCAAGCAATGTTTCAATCTCTTTAATCAGATGAGTCCTGTACTTATCACTTTTCAATAACAGATATGTACTGTCGGTACCCCATTGTTTGAAGTTACTCAACATTGGGAGTACAGCGACTTTATTTTTGCGGATAAATTCGAGTGTGTTTTCTTCCATTCGCACATCGAGTTTTCCTTTTGAATCGGTTATGAAATACCATTCAGGAATAACCATATTCATTTTAGAGATATTTCTCTCCAATGAAAATTTTGAATTTGGATCCCAGTTCACATAAAAACCAGCCCGGACGGGCAGAAACTTCTTTATTTCACTTGAAATATTTTGTTCCTGAGCCGGATAAAACGACTTACGATGTTTCTTCCGATACTGTTCAATTTGTTTTGCAAATTCAATTTCATCAGCCTTAGATATGGTTTTTTTTGACTTGTCGGTGTTCAAATCAGGTAATTTCTTGGCATTATAAGTAAGAACCTTTAAATCATAATCATGCTTTTTAGTGAGTGAAATTACCACAGAAGAGATGATGACAACTAAAAAAACAGCTAAAATACGAAAAGACCATTTGAAACTTTTCCAGCGAGTTGACGAATTTGTCTGAAAAACCTGTTTGTTATGCATACGAGTAAACTTTGAAGTTTTAGAAAATGTGGTAAACCTAATTTATATGAACAAAATTCAAAAGCTTTTTCTTTTTCGATTAAAAAAATTAAATTTTCTGACTGTCAGATGACATGAATTAACGTGTGTTGTCAGTTTTCGGAAATAAAATTATCACTTTTTTTATTTTTTCTCTAACAATACAACATTTTCGACATGATGTGTATGCGGAAACATATCTACCGGTTGTACAGCTGTAACTTTATATGCCACATCCAGTAAGCTTAAATCGCGGGCCTGTGTTGCCGGATTACAGCTCACATAAACTACCCGTTGCGGTGCAGCAAAAAGGATGGCGTTTATTACATCTTCGTGCATTCCCGCCCGGGGTGGGTCGGTAATAATCACATCCGGTTTACCATGTTTCTCGATAAATGCTGTATTCAGAATATCCTTCATATCACCGGCATAAAACAAGGTATTTTCAATTTTGTTTAGTGCCGAATTTACAAAAGCATCTTCAATGGCTTCGGGTACATATTCAATTCCAATTACCTGACGAGCTTTGTGTGCAACAAAGTTAGCAATAGTTCCGGTTCCGGTATACAAATCGTAAACAAGTTCGTTGCCGGTAAGGCCGGCAAAGTTGCGCGTGATTTTATACAGCTCGTAAGCCTGGTCGGAGTTTGTTTGATAGAATGATTTTGGTCCGATTTTGAATTTCAATCCTTCCATTTCTTCGTAAATGCATTCGTTGCCTTTGAAAACCAAAATCTCCTGATCGGTAATAGTGTCGTTGGCTTTGGAATTGATAACGTAAAGCAACGATGTTATTTGCGGAAATTTATCCGCAATATGTTGTAAAAGTGCATCCTGTACTTCTTTGTCTTCGTAATAGAAAATCATGATGACCATCAATTCTCCTGTGGAAGTTGTGCGAATCATTAATGTGCGCAGTAATCCTTCCTGATTGCGCAAGTCGAAGAAAGTGAGTCCTTTTTCCAATGCATATCGGCGCACTTCGTTGCGTATTTCGTTCGAATCTTCGGTTTGCAGCCAGCATTTATTGATGTCCAGCACTTTGTCGAACTGCCCCGGAATATGAAAACCTACAGCATTCATTGTGTCGAATACTTTTCCTTCGGCTATTTCTTCGTTGGTACGCCAGCGTTTGTTCGAGAACGTAAATTCCAGTTTGTTGCGGTAAAACTCGGTACGAGCGGAACCCAGTATCGGAGTTATTTCGGGTAATTCTATTTTGCCAATGCGGGTGAGGTTATCAACTACTTGTTTTTGTTTGTAGCGAATTTGTTCGGAGTAGGGGAGAATTTGCCATTTGCAACCACCGCAAATGCCATAATGTTCGCAAACTGCATCTATTCTTTTTTCGGCATAGCTATGAAAATGGATAGGACGCGCCTCCATAAAATGGCTTTTCTTACGCGTTACCTGTAAGTCGACCACATCGCCGGGAACCACAAACGGAACAAAAACGACAATGTCATTTACTTTGGCAATGGCTTTGCCTTCGGCGGCAATATCGGTGATTGTTACTTCGGGGAGAATTGGATGCGGTTTTTTATTTTTGGCCATTTTGGTTGATAATTGACAGTTGATAGTTGACAACACTATGTGTTATTATTTCGGTGTGCAAAAATACAACAATTATTCGTATAAAACGAAGACCCTATCGACCGTGTAGGTTAGAAAACAATACGCAACGAAACCCCGCCCGGATAAGTGCTCAGGTAGTACTCGGTTGGAGGTTCATAAGCCTGATGATTATTATCCGCTTTGTATTTTTTGCAATAGTTTTCGTAGTCCTTTTGGGTGCGGTTAGGCTGAGTCCATATTTGTGTTTCGGTAACAACTGAATTCAGTAGAAATGTGCCAACTCCTTCCCACACCGATCGCTTATAACCAATCCAGGTTATAAGTCCGCTGCCAAGATTCACAGCTTCGTTTAATGCATGGATTTGCCACGACCGACCTATTTTTTCATTGGTAGCATTTAGTTTGAATAATTCCTCCGCTTTAGCCAGTTTGCTAAGTTGTTCGGCTTTTGTTGTTTCGGGAAGTTGTGCAATGATATCGGCATCATGTCCTGTGTTCAGTGGCATAAGTACTTGCCCTACTAACCCAACAAGGGCTGTGCCTGTACCCAGTGCCATATCCTGCCGGGTGTTCAGGTCGTGACTCAATAGAAAAGCAGCGCCTTGTCCTACCGTTGCCACACCGTATATTCCCAACCAACCATACCACCACACGTTTACGTTTTTTCGCGACTGATTGAGTGCCTGTTGAATGTATTGGATACGTTCATGCGCAAGGGAATCGGAAGTAACATCCTGGGCCAAAATGCTTACAGAATTTACGAAAATCAGTAGAAGTACTGATAGGATAAGGAGTGATTTTATCATGATGACCGGTTATTGATTCAAAACAAATGTTACTTCATAAATGCACTCACAAGTCTTCTCCGCTGCCCGGATAATTTTCTACTCTTTCGTTTCTGTCATAAAAGGCGATTCTTTCAGTCTGAACGAAACGAAAAGACTCAGGATAGCCAACACAATAAGTACCAACATCGATTTATCCATCGAATGTGTTACAGGGTCTTTGAAACTATCCATGGCAAAAATAAAGGCGATTCCCGAAATTTGTCCGGCCAGAATAAGTAAGCCGTTTGATGTACCTTCGGAAGTTGGATAGGTAATTTCGGCACCATACTGAAATCCGATTGGGCCTGCACTTAGCAGGAAGAAACCCAAAATAACGCCAGATCCTAACAATACAGGATAGCTTTCGGCAAATGTAACTCCGGTAAGACCAATGATACACCCAACAAGGGCTATTATAATAAACAATTTTCTTTTTCTGTAATGGTCGGATAGCATAGGCATAACCAATGCTCCGAGAATACCACCCATAATCATTAAACCGCCCGTGATGCCGGCTTCGGCAGCCGAAAATCCTCTTGGGCGAAGAATGTCTTCGATCCAGGTAGTTACGCAATTGAATACGCCCAATCCGACAAAGAAAATCACAAGCAATAAATAAAAGTTTTTGTTTTGAAGTGTGTTTCGCAAGCCATCGAACACAAGCGAACGTTCCTCCTGATAGGCATGACAAGGAGCTGTGCGCGGCCGTTCGCGGGCAAAAAATAAAAATATCAATGCTGCCAGAGTGGCCATTTGGCCATAGATATAGAGGATGCCGCTTATATCATATACTTTTGCAAGGTAAGGAGTTAGCAGCATACCTACAAGCACCCCGATATACATAGCCAGTGTTCCAAGCCCAGCAGCTGTAGCTCTTTCGCCCAGCGGAAACCAGCGCGCAGCCATTTTGGTGATGGCGTTAAGCAGAAAAGGCTGACCAACGGCAATACCAATTTGTGCAATAAGCACCAGGTCGTAGTTGGGACCGGCCAATCCGCGCATCATGCCAAATACACCAGTGAGCACAGCTCCGATTCCTACGCCTATACGAATACCATAGGTGTCAATAATCCAGGATGCGGGGATAGAAACAACAATAAATACAATCATAAAACACATCGAAAGCATACCAATCTGGATATCCGAAACGTGATAAAACCTTGTGGCATCGGTGGTGATGGGAGCAAAGGTTATCCATAGCAATTGATTGACTATGACGATTAGCATATATACGCTGAGCATAACCCAGCGATATTTGTACACTCTGAATACTGTTTCTTCCATGGTAATTGATTGTAGTTTATATTTATTTAATTTTGAAATATCAGGGTTTGCGTTTCCATATTTTGTCCGCTGTTTTCAGGTATTCGGGCAACGCAGCCGAGCCGTACCATTGAAACATTTCCACATCGAAAATATTTTCTTTTATTGTTGGGTCGGCTTCGAGGAGTTTCTGAGCCTCGTCGAAAGTTGTTACATCGAGAATGAAGATGCCGCGGTACGTTTTATCATTTTTTTCAAGCGGTCCGGCAACAATCATTTTTCCGGCTGCTACCAGTCGGTTAATGTTGGCAAAATGTCCGGCGAAAAGACTGTCTCTTTTGGCTTTGTCAGTCACTTTGTTAGTCCCGGTTTTGAGAATAACCAACACATACATTTTCATTCCCAACTCATCGCCTTTCAGAGCTGTGGCCAATGTTGCATCATAGTTAGGGTTTACTGTTTGCCCCGATGCCCATAGCGATAGGAACAGAAATATGATGACTGGTAGTGTTTTTCTCATAATGACGTTGTTTCTTTATGTGCGATTTACCAGATAGCAAGTACCAATCCCGAAATGCTGAATAGAACTATATACATGGTGGCATCGATGGCCAGCAGTTTCAGCGAGCGATTGGCAAAAAGATAGGTTCCGCCTATGGTTGTCAAAGTCCACACTACAGAGATTAAAAATCCTGTCAATAATCCTTCGGTAGCAGTAAGTCCGCCCACTACGGCGCTAAGTCCGGCCAGCGCAATGAAATTCAACAGAGCTGTTCCACCAAAAATAAGGGGTAAATTAAGATCTTCTTTGGATGTTGGAAAATTATTTTCTTTTTTCCATACTTTTCCGAATAACACCGGTGAGTGCCAAAATGAGCCTAAAGCGAATGAAAAAATAGTCATTACCACAACCGGAAGCCAGTGAATGTTTGCAATTAAATTATTGATATACATACTTTTGTTTTGTAAATTGATTGATTGTTTAAAATAGTTAGCGGTTACAAATATAATGATATTTTGAAATATGCAAGTTTCATTCTGCTGGTTGGCTTATTTTAAAGCTTATTCGAATCAACTACTTTTGCTTTCAATCATGATAATTTTTTGAATTATTTCGGGCAAATAAGGAGACAATTCGGCGGGAAGTACGTCTATTATACTAATTGCTAATTACTAAAAAAAAATCATGAAATTCAAATCACTAATTCCAATTTTTGCATTTCTGCTGGCAGGCACCTGTCTAATGGCAGCAGATCTTCCTTCTTTTCGGGTTGATATTAATAAGTCGGGCCGGTCGGTGGCTGAGGGAAACAATACCAATTTTCTTCCCTGGACATTTGTAAGTGCCAATATCGTAAGAGACACATTGATTAATCCATCTTTCCTGTCCGATACAGTTGTTGTACAACTGAGAGGGCTTACCCTGAATAATGTTGATACAATTGTCTGGAATAATTATTATAAAGCCGGAATTACGAGTACTACCGTTACCAATGACGCTAAACTTACCCTGGATGGTGGATTTTCCCGCATCATAGAAATGACAATTCACGGCTTACCTGCCGGACAAAATACACTGCTCACCTACCACAACAATGTGGATGCTACTACCGCCTGGACATATAATCCTATCCGCATTTTGGTGGATGGAAATGTGGTAGTTGAAAATTTAATGCCTACCGTGCGGGAACTTGTAATGGCCAATGTTCCGGTAAGCTACCTTACTTTTAATGTAGTAGCCGGACGGGATGTGGTTATCCGCTTTGAGCCGATTCTTGTCAATGGTGTTGGTACCCTGAAACCTTTCAACTGTGTGCCATTAAATGGATTTGAAATAAACACTCCCAACTCACTGCATCAGGCTTTCACGCCTTATCCCGATGATCGCAATGAACATGTGGATGGTGATGCCGGAACAATAACAATGAAGTGGAGTAGAGCCACAACAGCTGCTTCGCACAATTTATATTTTGGAAACGATTCAATTACTGTAGCTAAGGCAACAACTGCTTCGGCAGAGTTTGTTGGTAACAGAACTGCGAAAGATACAACCTATACCCGGAATGCGTACGACATGGATAAGTATTTCTGGCGTGTCGACGAAGTAGCAACCGACGGAACAATTACGAAAGGAAATACCTGGTACTTCAGGGCCCGCCATTTGGCATTTCGTGGTGCCGAAGGATATGGCCGCTTTGCTATGGGGGGACGTGGAGGAAAGGTTGTTCACGTAACCAATCTGAACGACGACGGCGATGGTAGTTTCCGACAGGCTGTGACAGGTAACAACGGGCAACCGCGCACGGTGGTATTTGATGTTTCGGGTATCATTCGCCTGAACTCCCGACTGGTGATGGGAAGCAATATTACCGTGGCCGGACAAACAGCTCCGGGCAAGGGAATATGTTTCAGGGCAGCACCTATTGGTGTTAGCAACGACGGCATTTGTCGTTTTGTGCGCATGCGTCTGGGTGGCGGACCTACCTACGATGGAATGGGAATGGCCGGAGTAAATCATGGCATTGTCGACCACTGCTCTATTGGCTGGACCATCGACGAGGCATTCAGTTCGCGTAATGCCAAGAATATTACCCTGCAACGGACAATGATTTCGGAGGCCTTAAACGTGGCCGGACATCAGAATTATCCTGCAGGTACTGCTCACGGCTATGCCGGAAGTATAGGCGGTAACTGTGGCACATTCCACCACAACCTGTTGGCACACAACGAAGGCCGCAACTGGAGTATGGCCGGAGGGCTTGATGGAAACGGAAACTATGCAGGGAAACTGGATATTTTCAATATGGTGGTTTATAATTACGGCGGACGTGCTACCGACGGTGGGGTAGCCCAGGCAAACTTTGTAAACAACTACTACAAAAAAGGACCTGCTACGTCTATCGATGTTATTTTCAATGCTCAACTGGAAGGTACGGGCAGTGGGTCGCAAAGCTATTATTACTCCGGTAATATCAAAGCGAACCAAAACGGAACCTATGCCTGCGACGGAACAGACAACACCTGTGGACGGAAATATTCACTCTCAGGTTCGCAGGTGCTTAACTGGACCGTATTTGTCGACCAGTCTTATTTCCCATCCTATGCAACGATAGAAACTGCAGCAGATGCTTACAAATCCGTTTTATCCGATGTTGGTTGCACAATGCCGGTACTCGACAATCATGATAAGCGTATCGTGCGCGAAACTCAAACAGGTACATATACCTATGTGGGCAGCGTTTCGGGCAAAAAAGGACTGATTGATAACGAGGCGGATGCCGGCGGATACGAAGACTATGGAAGTGCAACCCGCGCAGCCGATTTCGATACCGATGGCGATGGATTGCCCGACTGGTGGGAAAATTTGCACGGATCAAATACAAAATCAGCGGCAGGCGATTTCTCCGACCCGAATGCCGACCCTGATAAAGATGGGTACACTGCCCTGGAAGATTACCTGGAATGGATGTCGGTGCCCCATTGCTACCTGACAACAACGGCGCAGAAAGATACTGTAAACCTCTTACGGTTATCGGTTGGATATACCAAAACACCTGTATATACCTGGACAAACAGCATAAGCGGAATAAACGTAGCACTCAAAGACAGCAACGCCGTTATAACAGCTCCTTCAGCTACAAAAGGTATTTATTACCTCAATTTCAAAACCACCGATTCCGAAGGTTCGTCGATTACCCGCGTAGTGGGTGTTTGTGTCGGAGCATCGGAGCTAACGGCAGTACGGGAAGTAGCACTGTCTGATAATGCCATTTCAATTTATCCTACGCTGTTCGACAATCAGTTGAATGTATCGACAAGCAATATCGACTCAAAAGCCATTGTTGTGAAGCTCGAAAATTTGCAGGGGCAGGTGGTGTTGCAAAAGAAATATGAATTACAGACAGGAGCAAATACCGTTACATTGAACTATCCGGCTCCGCTGGCTCAGCAGCTTTACATAGTGGAAATATCCGATGCTGCCACCGGCAACAAACTGGCCTATAAAAAGGTAGTGAAAAAATAAACGGTACAGGGCAACCTAAACTATACCCGTTTTTTGAAGGGATGCAAATCTGATAGTCAGATTTGCATCCCTTTTTTTACACAGTTTATTGAATAGTTGGCGGAAGAGGGATATTCAACCGCAAACATGAATTTCTTCTGAAAAAACAGGGCATTTACGTTTTAAAAAATAAATCTGTCGGGAAATTGAACGTCTCTGACATCAGCTTGAACGCTTCTGACATTTGTTGGAACGCTTCTAACATTCGCTTGAACGTGTCTGACATCAGCTTGAACGCGTCTGACATCCGTTGGAACGCCTCTGACATCAGCTTGAACACCTCTGACATTTGCTTGAACGCTTCTAACATTCGCTTGAACGAGTCTGACATCAGCTTGAATGCCCCTGACATTTGCTTGAACGCGTCTGACATTCGTTGGAACGCTTCTGACATTAGCTTGAACGCGTCTGACATTTGCTTGAACGCCTCTGACAAGAAAGAAAACGCTTCTGACAATTGCGCGAACACTTCTGACAAGAAAGAAAACGTCTCTGATTTTTGCGCGAACGCCTCTGACAAGAAAGAAAACGCTTCTGACATACGCGCGAACGTCTCTGACATGAATTCGGAAGGCACATAATTTAATGTAATTATATTTCAGAAAATCTTGTTAATCTAAAAAATAGTATTTATCTTTGGATTTTTAATTAAAAGGTCTTCAAATAATAGAAGTATACTAGTTCTTAAAATAAATAAGGGTACCTGTGTTAATTGCAAGATTAAGTTGTAAAAATTTAATATACAGAACAATAACAACATAAAAGCTCAATGATATAGTTTATATAAGGTCACCAAGGTGACGATATAAATTGTTAGGGGCAAGTGTAGAGAAATAAAGAAGTGCGAGCTTTGATTAAGAAATGAAGTTTAGAAAATATAACACCTATCATTAATGAATACTGTAAGTCGAATTGAAAACTTTGTGAACGAATTAAACTTATGTATAACTCCAAATTATGAGGTTATAAGCGAAATATTTAACGATGCATATAAATATCCTGCTTTAGACCCAATTCGTGACGAAATATGTAAATGTATTATTTGTGGACTTTATCAAGCTACAATGACTTTAACGAATCATTTATTAGAGAGATCATTGAAATTTTGTTTAGCAATTAAATACTCCAAAGAGAACAGAAAAGAAGAATCTATAATTGAAGATGTTTTTGTAGAAGGAATAGAGATGTACTATAAGCTTGATTTGCAAGATACTATAAATAGAGCTTGTTCGCAAGGATTAATAACAAAACCTGAGAAAAAAGAGCTATTAACTTATAGAGAAAGATTTCGAAATCCATATTCCCACGCAGATGCGAATATCTTTAAAGACATTTATGTAAAAGGTAAAACAATGTCTACAGAAGATTTGAAAGGAGGATTGGAAGAGTTTTTCAAAAAATGTTTTGATGATAATACAGATTCTATTGTACCGCTTAAAAATATTCCGTTTGCACAAGGTATTTTTCAAATAAAAATAGCAAAAAACGATTGCATTCCATATTTTTCAAGAGTAGATGAAATAATTAGAAATATGTTGAAGAAAATCAATCAAGACTGAAGTAAAAGACAAAAGATGACAAAAATATACTCATATGTATTAAGAATTGATGATGGTGCTGCACCTAATCCTTTTTGGGGGTTATGTACATTGGCCATTTGTAAACCAGCTATAAGACGAAATGCACAAATAGGAGATTGGGTTATTGGAACTGGTTCAAAAAAGACAAATCTTAAAGACGGTAGGTTTTATGATTTTTCAGACAGTATTGTGTATGCAATGAAAATTACTGACAAGAAAACATTAAGAGATTATGATGAGTATTGCAATAAATCACTAACAAAAAAAATACCTCAATTTAAAACTATGAATTGGGAATTAAGAGTTGGGGACTGTATTTACGATTATTCAAAAGGTGACGAACCAACGATAAGAAAAGGTGTTCATAACGAAGGTAATAGAAAAAGGGATATTAGTGGACAAAATGCTTTACTTTCAAACTATTTCTATTATTTTGGAATTGAAGCAAGACCTTTTCCTGCTGAATTAAAAGAAATAATAAAGAGAAATCAAGGGCATAAAAAGATCGAAAAAGTTCAACTTGTTGAAAAGTTTGAGAATTGGATAGGGCAATTTGAAAAAAATAAAATCTATGCAAATCCTCAAATGTATTGGTTGTTTGACAGAGAAATTTCAGACGAAGAACTTTCTATTTGCGCAAAAAAACATTTAGCCAATGATAAAAATGAAAATGAAGAAACAATATGTTGAAATCAAACATCTAGCCTATAACACACGCTTTGCGCATTGGCTGGCTGATCCCGATAGATCGGGACAAGCTGTGCATTTAGCAGGTTTTGCTCCCGCATTCACCTTGTCGTTCCATGGCAGCGAATGCTCCCGCAAATGAAACATACCGTGTAACGGTGCCGCCAATGCCCATAGCCTCGGTCGTTAGCGGTAATTTTAAAACAACAAAAACAACCTAGAAGGTACGCAACAAATTAGTAAAAGATGGAAGATGTAAAAATAAATAGAGAGTTTTCCGAAAGACAACCACAAGACAAAGAATGGCTAGCGCAGAATACATGGTGCGACTTTTGCAAAAAAGCAGATTTAGGAATTGAAAAACCAACTGAATTTGAACTTAATGGAAAAATCTATTTATCTGGATTTTGCTCAAAATGCGGAAATGAAATCAAATCAGAAATTATTGAATAGAACTGAAAATAATATAATTCAAAGAAAATGGAATATAAAACTATATTAGTAATTATTGGAGTAATTATGATTGCTCTTCTACTTAAATCATGTGTTTCTAAGAATAACAGCAAAAACGAAAACAGGCCTATTACCAAAGATTTACCACAAGACAAAATTGAAAATGACAAAGTTGTACTGATTGAAAATGTCAATTTAGACGAAGTAAAAAATGCTATTCAACAATTCTGCAATAGTTATAATCAAGAAGATTTTAAAGCTTTACCTTTATTATCGGTTATTTCAGAGAAAAAGTTCATTGTGACCTTTCCTTACGACATAGAATTTGAGATATATTGTTATTTTGTTAATTACTTATATTACCCTAACGACATTACATACAAACCAATTATTAAAGCTTGGACAACAACAAAACCAAGCGATATGTGGATGAAAGATGATATTGTAAATAAGAAAGTTATGCTTTACATTCCAAGTGACGACAAAGAGTATGACAATGTTTACTTGACAACTTCAGACAATTTTGAATATAAAATGGGTTTTGCTTTGGGTGAATCTAGCAAGAAACTGAACGAATCGAAACAAACATATTCAGAACCAGTGAAACTTGACGAACTAAAATTACAAGAGACAATACAGTTCAAATAAAAAACTGCCCCTAATACTTATGCTTCCTGCGGTCTGAAAGACCCAGCAAGGAAGCGTCGGTTGAACCGTATTCCCGGTTGCAGGAGCTTGATTCAACGATCGTTGAGAAGACAAAGTAGTTATGGAGAAAGCGACC
>JAQTTH010000020.1 GCA_028710895.1 Paludibacter sp. | reverse complement strand
TTGTGAAGAAAAGACTGCACATTTTGTTATTGCATTATCTTTTACTACTGTTTGCAACTCTTTTTGTATTGTTCCAATGTCAGTAACCGGTTCATTATTGTTACATGAGACTAAGAAAATAATTGTCAATAAAAAAAATCCGGATCTTAATAGCTTCTTCATTTTGTATTTTATTTATGTGTTGAAATATCATTATTTATTCTACATGTGCAAGCTGATTTTATTCATGTTTGAACCATGATTTAATCTGCCTGAAAAGCAATACCACATGATACCTGCGAAAACGGAACCGGAGACAAACTATTCCCGAAGAAAGAATATTCTGCTAAAAACGCTATACGTTTACCTATTCTTATACCACCGGAAGCACCATACCAATGGGAAAATGTTGTGCCATGATAGTTGTTTTCGAAATTATATGAATTTGTTGTTCGAAAAACATATTTCGGGCTACAATATAAACTTATCCAATTAAGGGGATGGTACGAAAAATAAACCGGTAACATGGCATCGTACATGTGGTTTTTGGTAGTATTCACTCCAATACTTATATAACCCCCACCCAAACCAACACTACCAGCCAGTTTAGAATTTCTATCTCCCAAAAATTGATATTTGAAATCCAATGTGGCTGTTCCAATTATGGATACTTTTGCTCCTACGTCCAGATTATCTAAAATACCATAACGCATGCCTAATTCAATAAAAGGAATATAAAACTTTTGACTAAAAACGGTGGTGGTGCTTACAGTATCAGGACTTGTCACAATTCGGGAAGTTCCCACAATAGATGAATTCACAACTCCGCCTCCAACTAAATAATCAAATTTACCTTTTTCAGTTACACGTGCTGTTTGCATGGTCGACATAGAAGCACATCCTGTGAAAACCGGAATAAATAAACAAACAAAAATTCTTACTTTGAAAACTTTTCTAAACATATTAATTTCATTTTTATATTTCTGTAATCTAATCTGCTTTACCTGATTCATACGTGTCCAGACTTATTATTGTTGGTACGAAAACCGCGCCAGTTGAGTGAAACTATTCTCTGTTTTGGAACACTTCAATTGAATATCCACCTTCCATTTTTTTCGTTATCGAATTATATAGTATCCAATCCTCAACTTGCTCCTTCTTTATTATTACTTTATCCCCGAATTTATAGTTTTTAATTATCTGTGGTTCATTCCCTAATATTCCGACAAACGTATCATTCTCCATTTTAGTTATGTTTACCCACATATGCTCGTGCTGATCATTTTCAACAAAATCAATTTTTAACGAGTACATATAGGCTGTGTCGGCAGCGTGTTTTTTAAGCGATTCGATAAAGTAATCAAATCTTTTTAATGCTTCGGTTTTAGCCTTCTCTAACTCCTTATCATTTGCCTCAGCATTAATAATCGGATCAATAGCTTGATTCGTTTTATGCTTACATGATAATGTTACAAGACATATTAATAAAAGCAGAAATGTTGTTTTTCTCATTTTTTTTTTGAATTACCTTATTTACTCCAACTTATATTTGTTTCTTTCTTTCACTTTACCCTTCGTTTTAAACGGGTGGGAGAAAGATATTCAAAAACGCAGCTGCGAAGGTAAAAACGTCATTGTAAATTCCTGACGGCATTTAATGGGTTTACCCTTATAAATACAAGGAATCCAATTGTCCGAAAGTAAATGTGCCAATCGCAATGCAGTTTCGTTTGATGCCTCGTTAAGCCCCTTTAGTATGTCGAAATTGGATGTTTTTCCATCTACATCAATATCATATGTTACTATTACCATACCTCTTAAGGTATATTGACTTGGATCATCATGCGCTTCGAGTAAAAGGCGTAGTGCAGTACTACCTCCTATAAATAAAGGCGGACAATCGGGTTTCACAGTCACTTCACCCGTATCGGTATACACTTTAAAAAGTCTTTTCTTATCATATTCGTCAACCCGGTATGATAAAACCCGTCTGGAATCATAATCAAATGATTGCTCTAATTTATTACCGGAAGGATTATAGAAATTCCATATTCCAACCCGTTTTGCTTCTTTGTAACGACCTTCTGCTATTAGTTTCCCCAATCGATGATAATAGGACCAAAGACTATCTTTCTGATTATTCTTATAATAACCCTCAATAATTAATACATTTGTTGAAGAAATGTATCGGTCATAATATCCGTGCTTAATTTTTTTGTTTGATGCAAGTACTTCGTATGTTTCATTGCATTCTACATTATAGGTTTCTACGTCTTTGGGAATAATGTATTTTTTAGTTACAGTCCTGGTTTCCTGACTAAAAAGGAAACATGGGATAAGTGCAATGAGTGTGATAAGATATTTCATATTATATCAATTGTTCTTTATAGTATGTTTGTTATACTTTCCATTTACCCCACGCTTACGCACGGGTAGGAGTGAAGTCATTCAATTAAACTCTTTATCCAACTCAATTTCTGTTATTGCATTACCACCAATTCCGTATAATTTATTGTCAAGAATAAATATTTTATTGCCGATATTCAGTTCTGCTATTGCTTTTTGTTGTTTGTTTAGCACCAAAATTTTATTGTCGTGATATAGAAAAATGTATTTGTCTGATTCTGCCCTCCGGGAGTATAATTCATCAAAACTTATGTTCTTTTCAAAGTGAAGATGCCTGTTTAATTTCACGACTTTATCTTTATTGCTCTTCAAATACATGGCACGGGGATCTAATGCGTGTAATGTTTGAAAAGTGGAATCTGACTTAATGTATGTACTAAACCGGGCAACAGGATATTCAATATTTCCAATCTGTTCACTGTCGTACTCAACCGAATTAAAATTGCCATTTTTTAATGAGACTTGCATTGCCCTATCCTTAAATAATAAATCAACACTGTCTTTTGTCGAAACGAATTGAATCAACGGATTTTTGTCTAGATCAACTATTTTTACAAATTCCTGCATGCCTGTTTTTTTGCTAAATGAAGCAATATAGGGTTTGCCGTAGTTACAGGTCTTTCCATTATATTCTGCTTCACCATCGTTTATCACAACAACTCTTGTACTGTCTAATACTAAGTTTGAATGACTTGTTTCTTTGGGTAAATCAACTTTCCATTTTACAATTCCAGTATGCGATAAACAGGTCAAATAATCCTTTGATGCAAAATAGTAATTAAGGCTATCAATTGCTATATTCGATACAAGATTACTAACAAGGTCGTGACCTGTTGAAACAACAAAACTACCGGTAAGCAAACCTAAAACGGCACCGGCAACATTTGCTCCAACTGTTTTCGAATAATCTTTCATTCCGGTTTTCTCTTCGTAGTCCCATCCTAAACCCGTTTTCAGATTAACCTGATGAAGACCGGATGATTTTATTATTAAAGCAGTATCGTTCAAATTTTCAATACCATTCCAACCATAACTTCTATCAATTGGTCTTTCCCAGAGTACTTTTCCTGTTGATAAGTCCATGCACGACAGATTATTAGAAAACTCCTGTAAAAAACTGTTATACTTATAGCCTATTGATATATTTAAATTGGGAATAGTTGCGAATACTACAACTTTTGAATTCCACAGACTATTACCTGTGGTCAATTCCAACCGTGTTGTTGATCCCGGGCCATCATTCCACAACAGTACACCATCGTATTGCTCAATTTCAGTGGTTCCGTAATTAATTTCCTTCGACCACTTAATTTCCTTTGATTTTAAATCAAGTACTGCTAGTTCTCCAGTCGTGTTATAATACTTTCCATTACTTTTTATTCCTCTCAGTTGCAGGGTCAACGATTGGAAAGTAGTATCTAACTGAAAATTGTAAATTTTGTCCTGAAATTCGTATTTTACAGCCTGAATCTCTTTTCCTGTAATCAGGTTTTGTCCGACTGGTACGGTTGAATTATTTATAACCGGTTGGCCGGCAACTATAACTGTTTTTAAAAACAGAATTACGACAAAGATTTTTTCTTTCATATTTTTTTCTACTGTTTTGTCCTTAAATTGAGTTGTTTTATAAAAGATAAATATCAGCCAGTGCAGATCTTCGATCTGTACTTTTTTATTTCTTACAGGAGGCAAGGATTATAAACACTCCCTTCCCTTCGTTTGAAACGCGGACAAAAGGGCTTTCTAGATTGTATTAAATAGTTTTTTTGCATCCTTCCAGTTAATCAATTCCATCTTGTCAATTCGCTTCGATTGAATTTTAGAAGAAAATATCGTTGATTTTTTCATTGCCTCTAAATGTGTGTCATTCCTATAGAAATTATTGATATCTGTGTCATTCTCCCATAAAGTCATAGTGTACCAAACTTTCAAATTAAAATTGGGTTTCAGCTTAAATCCTTTACATGCCGACAGCTTTAATTCTTTGATAATTTGCCCGTTGAACTTAAAAAAGGGAATAAGTCTCAGATATGAGTTTAATTCTATTTTAGTTATTGATACTATCATTTGTTTCATTTATTTTTAATTGGCTAATCCTGCACACATGTCAATGTTGTGGAAAATGTGTTATCCTCATTCTTTACAGCATCTATCTCGTAGGTATATTTTCCTGACTTCAACAGCTTTTCTCCCACATAATCAATAGCAATCATACGGATCGTGTCATTTTCAACAATCAAACGATATGAATTGTATCTGTAAGCTGAACTGTACGTTTTGTAACCGGAATACCCGCCGGATGCTAAATCGCCGAAATTATCTCCTCCGATAACAAGATTTTGGTAATTGTACGAGCTACTGTTCTTAACCCGAATCATCACTGTGGTATCTTCTGTACAGGAAGTTACAAGAGCGAATATAGCGGCTAAATAAATAAAAAAGCTTTTTTTCATTGTTTCGTTTTTAATAAATTATCTATCAGATTCCTGAATCTCTGTTTTCATCTGTTTCAACCCAGTTCAGATTTATTCCTGTTAGCACGTATTAGAAATCTGCACCATTAGGTGAATGTAACTTATTTTTTTGCTTTCATGTAGATAATTATTTTATAGATTAAAACTACAACAAGGACTAATCCAACTCCCATAAAAAATGACATCAATGAGTCATTGTTAAAGCTTTTGAAATAAAATCTTCTGGCTAATACTGCTGCAAGAATAATTACTATTAAGACAATCTGAAACGGATTTATTTTAGGAGCATTTTTCATTAAACTTATTTTTATGGTTGATACTGTATTTATTTCAAGTCCAGAGCCTGTCCTACAACTGGCGGATTACGCTTCGCTAAACTCGAACTTTAGTCAGTTTCGTCTCCTATGCCTGGACTAAGAAGGGGTTAGCAGTAGGCATTTTTATTTTTAGTTACAAACATTGTTTAATTGTCGAAATAGTTTAAAACCTCATTTCCTGATCGAAATGCCTTTTTGTCAATAAGTTTTCCTTTTGATGAATAAAAATAATTGATTGTAATTCCGATTTCTCCAGATCCGAAACCTTCTTTTTGAGCTAAAAGTCCGTCTGCTCTGTATTTGTATATATATTGTTCAATTTTAAGTCCTTCGACGGTGAATAATTCATACGAAATTATTTTCCCATTTTCGTTATACATATTACAAGTAAAGTATCTACTTTTAGGATAATAACTCAATTCTCTTACTAAAGAGTCATTTACATCATATGATTTGTAAATCAAATATCCAATTTCTTCTTTGATTGTGTCAGTTCTTACAATTTCTCTCAGTCTTGTTTTTATGATTTTATCCTGAAAGAATTTGAAATTACCAAATTCGTGTTTTATGCTGTCATGTTTATTTACTTGTCTTTGACAACTAAGTAACGATAAAGAGAAAATTCCAGTTAAGAGTAAATGTTTCATTTTCATTTTTTTAAACTTGCTGCTAATGCCCGAGGCTATGAGCATCTGGCGGTTTACGGGAGCACCAGTTATTCTTGTTTTTGTTCTTTAAAAATGCTTTCTAATGTCGCTTTCTGTTTTGAATATTTATAAAGATTATTGTCTTTCAAAATAGAACCCAGCAATAGATTGTTAATGTCCTTTTCGCTAGCACCTTTTTTGTTTAAGCAAATCAAATGTGATAAAAGAGTGTCGTATAATTTGTTTATATAATAACTTTTGTAGCTTTGTCTTCCCTTGTCTTTTACAATGAGCATTTCAAAATCAGGAAAATTCAAGTCTGTAAATTGAAAGTATTTTAATCCATTAAATTGGGGGAATCTTTTAATGTTATAATACGCTTTTTCTGTATTTACTGGTTTTGCAATATTCATGTAGCCCCAAATTGTCTTACCGCAGTAATCCATGCATTCTAAGTAGAAAATTCCTTTTTCTGTGTCATTACTAAGATTGTAGTCGTCAAGTTTAAAATCCAATTTCGAGAAGTTAAACGGTTGGATTTTGTTACCAACAGAACCAAATAAAATTGAATAATAACAATCAACTAACTCATTTTTTGGAATATCAGCAGTTTTTAAACTGTCAATTAGCTTGTTATTGTCAATTTGGTTTTCTTCACGAATGTTGTAGTTAATCAAACGTACTATATAGATGTTTTTTAATGTTTGATTATCAGGAAGAGTTAGAAACTGTTGTTTCAAAAGGTCATTGTCAGTCGTAATGGTTTGAGCTATGAAGTTTGTAGTCAATTTTAGATTATCGAAAGTATTTGATTGCAAATTTTTGACGAACTCTTTAGGAGGTTCATTTCGAAACATAAAGTTTTTGTAGGCTTTAGCCAACTCAATTAATTTCTCATTTTCGCTCGTTTGTCCGAAACTGAATGCTGCAAGGCAAATGCCTAACAATGTCACTGTGATTTTTTTCATCTTTTTCTTTTTTATAATTGGTGCCAATGAACAAGGCGCGTATTAGCAGCAGGCCTTTTATTCATTTTCTAATTCTTTTCGAATAAGCTGAGTTTCCTTTTTTCGGTCGAATTTTCGTCTTTCTGATTTTAGCTTTTGTTGATATTTATTCTTGTCGCTATTGAAGTGCATGTTATTTTCTGCTAACCAAGAGCCTTGTCTAATCATAATTCCATTCCAAACACAGTTCTCTCGTCCACAATTGTGTTTTGAGTAATCCCCAAAGTTTCGGTGTTTTATTCTCTTGTCTGCAAGAATTTTTTGTTGATTTGTTCTTATGTTGTTCCAAATCATTTTTACATCACCGCTTGTTAGTTCTTCCCCAATATAAGTTACGTCTACAAATGTTTGTGGGTCTTTAAGTTGAAGAAAGTCAAAAGATTTCCTAAAAGTTCTGTGAGCATATTCTCTAACGGCAATTTTATCGTCAGTCGACAATTTGTCGTTTTCTGGCAATGAACGGTAAAGACCAAGTGTGTTAAAATCAGAATAGTTTTTATAGTTGTCAATATAGAAGAAGTATTCTAATAAAGTCAGTGTGTTAAATTGTCTGTCTATTTTCATATACCGTTGTCTTATTTTATTTAGGATTACTGCTAACACTAATATATGTGCAGTCCCTTTATTCTTTCAGGTTTGTACCCTCTGTTTATTTCAAGTCCAGAGCCTGTCCGACAACTGGCGGATTACGCTTCGCTAAACTTGAACTATAGCTAGTTTCGTCTCTTATACCCGGACTAAGAAGGATTTTTATATTCCACCGTTAGCTTTATATTTTTCTTCGTATTCAATTTGTTGCATGTTTTGTCCTAAAGATTCGTAAAGTCTCGATAATTCCCAATATATAAATTCAGAAGAAGGGCCAAAATTCTCGCTTATTTTGAATGCGTCAATCGCTTCATTTACTTTCTGTTCATCTCGTAGAATATAACCTAAGTCCTCAGCTACTACATTTTTGTTTTCTGCCTTTTTCAGCCCAGTTTTTAAAATTTCGATTCCAACATTTGGGTTGTCAACTGAATAATACAAATTGTAGTCTCCAAAACATTCAGAAGCAATTGCTGGGATTACCTGTGTTTTTGATTCTACGATATTTTCGGTTTTAGAAATCCCAAATATATTTTTCTTTATAATAGTTTCTGCGATTCTTTCCGGTGTCGAAATAATCAAGAAACAGTCAGACATATTATCCTTTTTTATTTGTTTTGCTTTCACTAAATATAGTCCTTCTTCCTCTGGAATTAGGTCAAAGTCTGTTTGTTCAATTATCCAGTCCAACTCGTTGTCTGAATCTTGATTTGTCACAACGAAAACATTAGTCTTACTGTCCGAAAAAATATCTTTTACTCTCATATTCTTTTTTTTATGCTTGTCTATAACGACCCTTTATTCTTCCATGTTTGCAACCTGTTTCTAATTCATGTCTGAACCATGATTTAATCAGATTAATACGATATATCAGATTCCCCAATCGCTCTTTTAATCTGATTCATCTGCTTCATCCGGGTTCAGACTTATTACCTGCTTCGCTAAACTTGAACTATAGTTAGTTTCGTCTCTCATACCTCTAAGAAAGGGTAGCCGCAAAGTAAAGTCGAGTTTTTCGTTCTTTTTCTTTGTTATCTTCTGTGGACTCAAAGTGATGCAATTATGTGCTTTTCAGTCGCAATACTGTTTATAAATTCTTTAATTTCATTTTTAAAAGCATATTCAAATTCTGATAAATTGAAAGTCAGAGTCGTACTGTCAGTTTTGTGTATTTGCAGTTTGTTTAAATGATAATTGATTTTTTCGATTTCAGACCATAATACAGTTTGCTCTTTTTCAAGGACTTTTGCTTTCATTGAAATTTTCTCTTTATTAATCAATATGAAAGCTTTACCAAAAAGTTCTTCAATTCGAAATCCAAAACCTGCAATCGAGTGAGATATTCCATTCAATGTAAAGATTCCAAAATAAAACCAATCAAAAAGCGAGATTTCTTGTTTTTGTCTAATTTTCAAGATAATCCAAATGATTGAGATAACAAAGAAGCATATACCTATTATAAATCTTAAATATGACTTCTTCTCATTTCGTAATAAATTCTTCTTAATTTCCATATTCTAATTTTTATTCGTTTTGGTTTTAGTCCGAATCCCTTTTTCTTCCAGGTTTGTACTCTGTGTTTAGTCCAGGTTACGCTTCGCTAAACTTGAACTATAGCTAGTTTCGTCTCCTATACCCGGACTAAGAAGGGGATCTAGAATTTTAGCTCAATACGAATGTTGGGGTTTGATACACCGCCATAATAATAAGTAATACTATTTCCACCAGTCATAGATTTTCCCCAGTCATCCAACACTTGGAATCCGTACCCCAATTCAATGTTTAACCCCAACTTTTCATTCAGACTAAAAGTCTTTCCAATGGAAGGAACTATATATAATATGTTAGGTTTGTTTTCTACTAATAATTTAGAGTATGCTAATCTGGCATTTACATGCCATGTCTTCATATTATACTTGTTTTGTTTCCCAAAAAAGTAAGCATTATCGAGACATAAAGAAACATTTAAAGGCATTACAAGCCCTAATGAAGAACCTAAGTCTAATCCAATAGAATAGTTGTGAATTGCATGGTCAAAACCCAAATACAAACCTTGTGTTATGGGGTCGTAACCTACATTGTAAGTGTTCTTCTTGTCAGTTTGAGCTGTAATTGCAGTCGAGAATAAAAAACATGAAATAAAACATGAAATAATTTTTCTTTTCATAATACTGTTTTTGTTCTGAATTTCTTTTTATAAATAGTCTTATTCTGAACTATAGTTAGTTCCGTCTCTTATACCTCTAAGAACGGGCTATTGAAAACTTACTTGTCACACAATACAATCGTGCGGCAGCGAGGGTTGTGCATACTCAACCACTTACATTTAAGCTGTCCCGGTTTTTGCTTTTAGTACTTTTAAAATAATCGGAAATTAAAAGGAGTAATTTATTTGTAATGGTTCTCTCATCATCGTCAGGCGACAAAACAATATGCGTATTGCAATATATTATGCATTTATCTAAGTCCTCACCTGTTAGTTTACTTAGTTCAGCAATAAACTGGCGATTGATTTGCCAGTATATATTTTGAGAGAAAAAGACACTGTTTGCCTTGAGTTTTGCAAGTCTGCGCTTGAGTCTTTCTTCTCTACTGAAGTAAGTGAAGGGGTGCGATATGTCAGCCAGAAAAATGAAAGCCTTTGAAATTTTAGTTTTCTTTTTTTCAGCAATTACCTGTACCGAACGAAGCCGATAAACAACTGGTTGCATAAACACATTACACTTTGACGAATCAGTAAGCAAATCATGAACGTTCAACAAACGAGGACAATAACCTATTGCTGTGATCATAAAAGTATCCTCACGCAAACAGCTGAATTCGAACTTTCCATCAGACTCAACTACAGTTATCCTATTTTTCGACAACTTTATTGTTGCACCGGGAACAGATTTTTTAGTCCTTCCATCCAACACAAAACCCCTCATTGTTATGAGTTTTTGAGCATAGATATGATCTATTGAAACAATTTGTCCAATTAGAAATAAAATGCATGTTAAAGTGACAGCCCAACGACTACATACTGAATTCATATTCACATTAATTTCATTATTCATCTTTGTTTTTTCTGTTTCTCCTATGCTGCCGCACGATTGTATCGTGTGATAACTGGTTAGTTTTGTCTCCTATACCTGGACTAAGAAGGGACTACGCCGAACTATTCTCAACGAGGGTTAATTCACTATGAGTTTTCTAACGACTTTCATTTCCGGGTTTCTCAATTTGAGAAGATATATTCCTGGTTTCAAAACTTCTGCTTCGATACTACAGTTTTCATTTAATTCTCCACTTTTAATTTTTCGTCCCTGGATATCAATTAATTCGTAAGATGCTGTATTTTGAATACCTTTAACTACTATATTTTTAGACTGATTATTCATGTAGACTGAAACTTCTCGATCTGGGTTCTTCAATATACCAGTAGTTATCTTTTCACAATCAATAGAACCCCACACGGGATTTATATAAGTTCCGATAATAGAATCTTCATAACAACGCAAAGGACCATCATAATTCATATCATAAGTTGGAAACATAAAGATTGAGTTTCCAATACCCTCTATAACTTTTCCTCCAAATTCGAACATCTTTCCATCGCTGCAAGTCACATATTGAACTTTGCGAACACTTCCATTAATACTTATTGTTGAGGTAGAATCTATAATCATTTTAGGAAGATTAACACCAATAGTGATTGTATCACCTTTTACAGCACCAAAATCATAAAGCAGATGAAATGAAGAATTATAATATTCTGAAATACTGTCATTTTTTGAATACATAATTCGAATAGCTCTAATTGGTGCAAATCCATTTCGTGAAGTTTCTACTAATTTACGACAAGTTTTACCTTCAATAATCGTATCACCAACAGACTCAATTGTTTTATAGGTGTCCAAATCAATAATACCTGTTTGTGAATAATGCCATTTTGCTCCAATTGGTGCAAATTCAATTTTTAACGGAATAGGCGTTTCTATAATATTAATGAAATCTTTCCATTGATTGGCTGATTTATAGGCTGCCTTTGAACCTTTAGGCACATACACCGTACAAGTTTTATTTACACCGGAGAAGACACAGGAGGATGCTGTTAAATCAACAGGAGTAGCGGAATAAGCATAAATTGAACTAAGTTTAGATACAAAATAACCATAATCAACGGAAGATTTTTGATTCTTTATACTGTTCTGTTTTGAGCTTGTATCACTTGATTTCGAGATAACCGTTGCAATAGGAGGATAACATGCAAATGCACTACTCCCTATTGATGTGACAGAACTGGGAATGCTTACACTTGTAAGCGAAAAGCAATTTTGAAAAGCACTAGCTCCAATGGAGGTCACAGAACTTGGGATATTCACATTATTGATTGCAGTGCATTCTTGAAAAGCAGCAACCCCGATTTTTGTTACAGAGTTTGGTATTGTAATTTTAGTCAATCCACTACACCTTTCAAAAACACGGGCACCAATAGAGATTATTGAATTTGGTATTGTAATCTCAGTCAATCCACTACAACCCCCAAAGGCACCATCTCCTATAGAAGTTACAGAATTTGGTAAAGTTATACCTGTTATACCTGTACATAAAAAAAAGGCATTTTCATCTATTGAAGTTATAGTATTAGGAATTACTAAATTTCCGGTTAATCCACTACAACCTCCAAATGAATAAACCCCTATAGAGGTTACCCCACTTCTCATAGTTAAGCTAGTCAAACTATTACAGTTTAGAAAGGTATTATCGGCAATAGAAGTTACAGAGTTGGGTATGGTTACACTAGTTAAGCCACTCCAACTAAAAGCATAATCCCCTATTGATTTTACTGTGTTTGGTATCGTTATACTGGTTAGTCCGCTACACATTTCAAAAGCATTATTCCCTATCGAAGTCACAGTACCAGGAATAGTATAATAGCTCAAAGGTTGGTTGTATGGATAATAAATTAAGGTCGTTTGATTTTTATTAAACAAAACTCCTCCTACAGAAGAATAATTAGAGTTATCAGCATCAACCAGGATTTTAGTCAAACTTCGACTAAATCTAAAAGCATTACTTCCTATCGAAATCACTGACTTTGGAATTGTAATGCTGGTCAAATCAACACAATTGTCAAATGCATTACTTCCTATCGAAATTACACCATTCTCAATATTTATGCTTGTTAATCCATAGCACCCTGAGAAAGCATTATCTCCAATAGAAGTAACTGAACCAGGTATTTTGAGTTCAGCCATTTTGCCGCAGGATGCAAAAGCAGAATTTCCTATTGAAATAACAGAACCAGGAATTAGAGTATTTGTCAGGTTATAACATGAACGAAAGGCGTTACTACCAACTGACGTAATAGTATTGGGTAGAGTAATTGATTTGAGAGATTCTTTTGAAGTATAAGTGATTTTATTCGAAAATGAATATTGAGGCATTTCATTAGCTTGATATATAGTATCATTAGAAATTGTCCCTAAAGTTCCTTTATAATATTGTATCTGAACAGAACTTATATCCAACACTGCAAGCAATCTGATTTCATCACGTAAACATTTCACATCCCGTGCATCTATATTTCCTGTCAAATTAAGGTTCGTAATAGTATTTTTTTCATTTACTGTAAGTAAAGTTCCAAGAGTTCCAGCATTAGTCACATTGACAGTTTTAGAAACTTGAGCTTGCGCAGTCAAACAGAGAATAAAGCTAAAAAAGAAAAAACTATTTGCTTTCATAATTTTTATGTTTACGTTTATTATTCTGTAAATTCATTAATTCCAAAATCCTGATTCAGACATTTTATTTTTCGGCTCCAAAGATAATTATGACAATTAACATCCCTTTGTTATTCCAAATTTGCACCCTTAGTTTAGTTCAAGTCTAAGCGAAACGGGAATCCGCCAGCCCTCGGACAGGCTTTGGACTCATAATTGAAATTCAATTATTCGTCTCCGTTTTCGTCGTTCTTTTTCTTCTCTTTCGAAACGTATGACGAGATTGATTTTGCATACGATATTGCTATAATTCCAACTACTATTTTTAGTCCGCCAATGAATAAGAAGGTTTTATCATTCATTGGTGCCGTAAAACTGTTTTGAGCCATGTAGACATAGTTCTTAAGTTTAATTGCAAATTCGGGTATAGTCCAAATGACAGTCATTAAGCCGACCACTATAATTGCAATTTCAATTATACTTTTCTTGTCTGCAAATAATTTAGTTGTTTCTGAATAGTCTTCTTTCGTACAGATTAAACTAGTCAGTTTTCTTGTCTTGAAGATTAATAACCACGCAAATGTTGCCAATAACAGAAAGTTGAATAGAGTCACAATAAGAAGAGGTATTTGGTTAAACCCATCAAATTGTTCTGGTTTGTCGTGGTACTGAATTAAAACTGTCGCGTAACTAATAACTTCTCGCAAATGTTCAATCACAGAGACTACTAAATAAAGTCCTAAGATTTTAATAGCAAATTCGTAAATGTCTGATTTTCTCATTGTTTTATTTTTATGGTTGCCCGCTAACGACCGAGGCTATGGGCATTTGCCTATCCCTTTTTATTCCAGGTTTGTACTCTGTGTCAAGTTCAGAGCCTGTCCGACAACTGGCGGATTACACTTCGCTAAACTTGAACTATAGTTAGTTTCGTATCCTATACTTGGACTAAAAAGGAACATAGCCGTGAGTTAGGGGTAGTACCTTTTCATTTTAATTCAAATCGACATAAAATAGAATATTCAAGTTTAATTTTCTCGAAGTCAATTTCTGGTTGAGCATTTGAGCCATAAATTGTAGAAGAAACTCCTCTAACAATAATACTATTTGAAGCTCCAGGTGCGCCATTTCCAAAGTTTTGCACAACTTCTTGTACATAAATTGCTCGTCCAATATTTTGGTTTAGTGCAGTAGCTAAAGATTGTGCTTTATTTTGTGCTGCTTTAATTGCGTCAATTTTCACTTCTTTACGAAAGTTCTCAATTTTACTGTTGTCAAGTCTATCAATAGACACATTAGAAATACCAATTTTTTCAAGTTCCACAAAAACCTTACTTGCTGTCTTGCCGTCCTTAACTAGCAGTTGATATTCTTTTGATAGTAAAATATCGTTCTTAGTTAGTAAATAAAATTTATAATTGCTTGACATGTCTTTTATAGATAAGTCTTTTGAAATGTCAACACCAATTCCTTTTAGTGTTTCAATCATTATTTGTTCACGCTCTGATAATGGTAATTTACTTTTGTTGTCTTTTTCGTTTAGAAATATTTTCAAGTAAATTAAGTCAGGTATAATTTCCATTTCAGATTTTCCGGTCACTTCAATATAATTCTGATCGATAAAGTTTTTTTGTCCTGTTTGTGCAAATGTTAAGCAAGGCAAGAATACTAATAAAAAAATAAGTTTTCTCATATCTTTCTGTTGTTAGATTATTTCTGTATACAAATTATTCTCTATTTCAGTCTTTCTTAGTTTTTTGGGATTACCGCTAACGACCGAGGCTTTAGGCATTGGCGGTCTGTATGAGCATTCGCTGTCGTGAAACGACAAAGTGAATTGCAAATCAGCGCAGCTAATGCGGGAGCAAAACATGCTAAACTTCACTTCTTAGCCATTTTTAATTTCTATTTTATTTGTTTCGCTGTCAAATTCCAAAATAACATGTCTATCCCAATTTGCAAACTCATTACAAACAAATTCAAGCTTATTGTTTTTCCAATGTTTGAACTTTATTGTGTCCATTCGAATTGGACTTTTTATTATTTCTTTCTCAGTTATTTTGTTTGATATTCTTTCGATAGTGTAATAGTCAGCAATTAAAAAATCTCCATTGGGTATTAATATCAAGTCTTGATATTGTGGCTTGTCTTCAAATTCCATAATGTCTCCAGTAAACGTGTCTAACTGAAATAAATAATCAGAAGTGAGCACTAAAACAATATTATGATTTTTTGAGATAACCACCTGTTTTGCAAGACCACGGAATTGTCCACACCATTCAGTTAGATCTTTGTTAGTAAACTTTATCCAAGTCCAATTCTGAGAATTCCATGGACTTTCTATGTCATAAATCCTTTCAGTAAATTGACCAGAGTATGGTTGATTTATTATATCTGAATTTTCTATCATGTATATTCTTCTTTCTTTTTCTAAAATGCCCTATAACCCCTTTATTCTTTGAAGTCCAGGTTACGCTTCGCTAAACTTGAACTATAGTTAGTTTCGTCTCCTATACTTAGACTAAGAAGGGGGGAGCAAAACTGCTGTAATGCAAGTCAGCCAGAGAATGGCCATAAACGTGTCTTATAAGGCAGTTTTTTTATCAATATTTCGTCTTATAATATTGGTTATAAATTCAAAAGTTTGTTTAGATAGTGTCTTATAATCATCGCTTTTAATGTTCTTTCCTACTATTTCTCCAATTATTTTACCCTGCCTTTCAGTAAATCGTAAAATAAAATCCTGCTTTGTTGAGAAATTTTCAGGAAATCTTTTGTTGTTAAAATCAATTGATAATAAGAATAAATCTTCAGAATGTATTCCAAAACCAAATGATTCAAAAATATTTTCTTCTAGATTACTTTTAAATAAAGAAATTAATTCAGAGAAGAAGTTATTTCCATAATTTATCATTTTCTTAGAATAATCCTTAGGATCATCATTTTGAATAAGCTCAATGGTTTCAGCTTGCAATTTTTGTTCAATTTCAACAATATTATCCTTTGTTACATTTATATGCATCTCTTTAAATCGCCCAGAAATAGTATCCAAAAAATTCTTCTCATCTTTATAGTCGCTTGGAGCATACATAACTCGGGCATTGAAATTCAATGTTATAAAAAAGCAAATAACAAGTAGTGTTGGAAATGCTAGAACAAACCAAATAAAGATTGCTTGAAGATTCTCGGGTATTAATCCTAAAGATACTGTCGCATTAACTTCTGCAAGTGCTGCAAAAATTGCAATAATCGTCAGTGGATTATTGATTTTTTTAATATTTTCTGTCATATCATTTTTTTTTATGCCTTAACGACCTAAGAGAGCGTGTGTTAGGCGCAGTATTTTTTTTCAACTACTCATTTTACATAATCCACGTTTTTATGCTACTTGTATTATCATCTTTGTATTTATCTATAAATTCTTTAGAATCAATTTTTTTCTGATTCGTTTCTAAAATAATTGTTTTTTGATCCGAAATTGGATAGGAAAAACAATCGGCAAATACCCTGTATTTTAAAGTTATATTTGTAGTTTTGCTAGAAAAAACATTTAGATAGTCGTTAATATTTAGCAGTCGTTGTGGCTGCAATGCAACATAACTAAAGTGAAAAATATATTCATTGTCAGTCTCTTCTAATAATAATTCTGAATTTTTTGACAAAAGTTCGTTAGTAAAACCATAATATTTTTTTGACCTAAATCCCAAAAAAGAATTTGCAACTATTAAATCTTCATTTTTATCGATTCTAAATTCAATATATATATCTCTAATTCCTACAGGACCAGTATTTTTCAAGTAAAATGATATTTTCTTAGAGCTTTTAGTAATTAGGTAAGATTCAAACTCTTTTAAAAAATCTTCAAATTTTACGTTGGATGACTTACTGTTTTTCAATTTTTCTTTGATTTGATTCTCGCTTTCTTTTTCGAAAACATTAATGGATAGTTTTAAATTATCTGAAACTTTAGTTTTTGTATCAACATCAAAAAAACCAACTTCAAGTTTGGGGGTATTATCAAAGGCATTTAGTTCATCTGTGTTTTGTTCCTCTGAAATTAGTTGACGTAATTTTATCTCTAATTGTTTAGAAAATTTATCTCTGAAGTTTAGTGTACTTTTATAATTTTCAATTAGTCCATTTGGGTAAGATCTTGTCTTAAATTCTTTCAATTTCTTGTACTGTTCCAAATCAACAGATTCCAAATCTACCTTGTCATTTGAGAAATATAACATCACTATTTTCCCTGCTTTACCAACTCTTTCTATTTCTTCAATAGTTCCACTTTGATATTCACCAGTTGGACTCCCGATTCGTGTCCAAAATACTCCAACAGCCATATCACAATAATCAACAACTTCTTTATTTATAACTTCTTGTGGTCTCATTCCCATTTGAGGGGCAGAATGAGTTTCCCACCTTAACGGTAGTAGTACAACCTTTTTATTATATGAGTGTAAGTCATTCCATTCTTGTATTACTTTCGAAATTATTTCTCTTTCTTCCTCTACATCTGAGGGTGAAGCTATTAATATCCTATAAACTTTTGAATTGTAAGCCATTGTATTTTGTTTTAGTTTTTTTAATATTGCCCCTAACACTAATATATGTGCACTTACACATATATCTACTATCTATTTTACTTTCAACTGCGCATATCCGTCTAATACCTGGAATATAGGCAGTCATTTTATTTTTTCGCCTCCAAAGATAATTATGATAATTAACACCACCAAGAAAAAACCAAAATATTTGTAAACATTTTTGAAATTATTTTATGAGGGTGTAGCAACGCTATAAAAAAAGCCGCTGCAACCTCACGGCTACAACGGCTCCCGCAAACTAAAGTATCGAATTATCGGGGTTATCTATCGCTGAAATTAAATTACAAAGGTTGTAATTTGATCACTCCATACTCTTGAGGGGTCAGTACCGGCACCTGCCACACGAAACGTGTATTGCTTGCCGCTTGTGAGTCCATCAATCAGTAATTTGTGTTTGGTACTTGTTTTATGAACCCAGTTGAGTACGCCATCCGCTGTTACTTCGGCATATTCAAATTCGTAAAACGCAGCCCTGTCAATTGCATCGCAACTAAACCAGACAGTACCTTTGTTATCGCCCATCTTTACCACCACATTTTCGGGTTTATAAAGCGGACCTACCGTTCCCGGCTTTTTGTTGGTATCGAATCCGCTGCTGCTAATAATAACAGCATCGCCTTTAGAGGTCAGTTGCACATACATACTCAAATCTTTTAATTGATCTTCGAGTTTTGCCCGCCAACTGTTTTTGATCACCCGGTCGTCCTGACTTCCTTTTTCAGCCTTTGCCAACGCTGCCGTATACGAGCTGATAGTTGCCCGTATGTCGGCCAGTGCCGGAATAGGAGTAGTGAAGTTTGGATTATCGGTCATTTTATCCAGAATATTCGTTCCCTTAACCGATACTTCGGTATCGGTATAGTTTTTATACGAAAAATCAGAAGAAACTTTTTGTTTTTCCATTGTATAAAATCGTTTTAAATCCTGATAAATGATAACTGATACTTTATTTTTTACTGTAAGTCAGCCGAATAAGATAAAAAAACTGCTGCATTTCCTTAAGGAAGTAAGTCACTTCCATAAGGAAGTAAGCTACTTCCATAAAGAAGTAAGTCATTTCCATAAGGAAGTAAGTCACTTCCATAAAGAAGTAAGTCATTTCCATAAAGAAGTAAGTCACTTCCATAAGGAAGTAAGTCATTTCCATAAGGAAGTAAGTCATTTCCATAAGGAAGTAAGTCATTTCCATAAAGAAGTAAGTTATTTCCATAAGGAAGTAAGCCACTTCTACCCGAAAACAGATTCGTTTAGCCCGGAGTGGGAGTGACTGCTGTTACCGGTTTGGAACATGCAGTTGATTGCTTTATCCTTTTCTATTACCGACTTGTATTTTCTATTTCAAAGAGCGCAGTTGTAATCAACTAATGGATAAAAAAGAATAGAACGCTGATTTTACGGATTAAGCGGATAAGAACTGATACCATGTAAACGGATTGAAAGAACAGATTTGAGTCATGTAAACATGACAGATCATACATGAGTTGTTGAAAATCTTCTTGCCAAAGGCAGGATAAATCTGTTATCTGCATCCGCTCTTTCAGCGTTTTTCCGTTTCACGGAATGTTCCATCCGCGTTCCATTCTTCTTTACTTTTAAATAATAATAGTACGTTCTGTATTTTTTAGGTCTTAACTGCTGCAAATTTGGGGTGTATTTTGAGACAAAAAATTACCCGCGGGGTAAAAAACGCGACTATTTTATTAAAAAACCTTAACTAAGTATTAACGATTCAAAACTTTTTATTTTTTTTGCAGCAAATCTATTAACTAAACAACATGAGAAACCGACACGCTGTAATAATCACACTGGCAGAGCTGCAACAGGAGTTGAATCTGCTGCTAATTGCACTAAGTTACTTTGTAACTGCCGATATGGAGGCCAAAAAAAAGGATATGATTTCGGCTTTAGAAGCTGCCAGGGTAGCAAATGATCGCAGTTTACTGTTGCTGGACCTGCAGCTGAGACGCTTTGTGTTGCATCTGCCTGCAGTGGACAATCAATTGGCCGTTAACCCCATTCGCATGGACGATCCCGGCAATCTGAAAAGCCTGCATCGGCTGTACCACCCGAAAGATCACCTGATAAACCTGGAAACGGATATTCTGTTTTTAAACATGCTGCATACCTTGCGGGAACATGAAGGTGAGCGGCTTCAAATGCATTGTTTGCGCCGAATACACAATAATCGGGGTGAATACGATGTGTATTTAGTACGTATGGTGGTTCTCAAATACGATATGGCCGGTAACCCCTGGCTTGTGAAGATAGAATTGGAACGTATGAAGCAGTTTATGCCGAAAGAGTTTTATCACCAGCGAACAGCAGTATTAATTGGCAGTGATGCGAAAGATTCGGTGACTTTGTTGGATGTGCAGAACCCAAACGCCCTTACCGAAGACGAATTGAATGTGCTGATACAGGCCGGATGCAAAAAATCGGTGGAAGAAACAGCTGCAGCACTCAACAAGAAAAAGGATACCGTGAAAAAAATCAGAGCGCGGATCATGCAGAAACTAAATGCTCCAACCATGGAGCTGGCTTGCCAAATAGCTAAGTTGTTGAAGATATTGTGAGAAACCCAATTCCTCAAACCCGTAACTTTCCACGAAATCCCCTGACGCCATAATACGAATCGGCACCGTTGTGGTAGGTAAATACATGGTTGTACCGCCGATCGCAGAAGATAGCACCACCCAGTTTGCGAATTTCGGGAGGAGTTACAACCCAGCTTGATGTTTTGGTATCGAAACTACCGAGTAGCTGCAATGCACGGTATTCTTCTTCGGTGAGCAGGTCGATTCCCATTTCAGCAGCCATATCCAGTACACAATTCGCAGGTTTGAATTCTTTTCGGGCGTCGAGTGCTTCGCGGTCGTAGCAAATGCTTCGGCGACCTTTGGGAGTTTCGGCCGAACAATCGCAGAAAATATAGGTATCGGTGGCTTTATCGTAGCCAATCACATCCGGTTCGCCACCTGTTTCTTCCATTTCGCTGAGCGACCAGCACTTTTCGGCGTTTGCAGGCATTTCAAGCTTTGTTTGTACGGCCAACCAGTCAATACCGGCGTGTCGTTGCCTGTTTTTCTCGAAACGAAGTTGCCATGTGCGGAGTAATTCCTGCTGTACCTCTTGTGGGAGGGATTTTGTATTTTCCTGTTTCATAGACTTGTATATAATTCGACTTCTAATAAAATAATAATGGAACTATCTCTTCCCCTCGTTTATAACGAGGGGGAGAGGTCAAGACGATTTTCAATAACCTATGTCTTATCAGTCATGCTTGCATGACTTAAATCAGTTTTAAATTATTTTAACGTGAATTCGATATAAGATTCTTTTGAATTTCACTCTTTTACAAGTCCGAAGGACTTAAATGTAAATAACCGCGGGTGAAACCCGTGGAAGCTAATGAAAACAAACCAGAACCCTGAAAGGGTTCAATATGTAAATTGCTAACATTGAACCCTTTTCAGGGCTCTAGAATTTGATTATTCGTAATCCACGGGTTTCACCCGCGGTTATTCACCTTGAATCCTTTCAGGATTCTAAGATATAATTAGTTTATTTTAAGCGGATTGCCCTCTCTTCACAGTTGTTTATTTGTTTCCAACAAAAGAAGGAATCCCTTTTGAGTTGTATTCATACATATGCCCATTTTGCGTTTAAAACGCTAAAAAATTTACCCCTCGTTACAAACGTGGGGGAGAGGTCTGTTCTTTTTACCGATCCGTCAGTCCTTTTCCGTTGAGAATCTGCTCTGTACACTTTTCAATGCGTGCTTCGCGTGTTTTGGGTTGTTTGGCTTCGGCAAAATACATGTTGTATGCTTTTTGTCGTCCGGGAGTAAGTGCTTCGAATGCTGCTTTCAGCGCAGGGTTTCCGTTTAATGCTTTTATAAACTCTTCGGGAGCTGTTACTTCCTCCCGTTTTTTGAATTCTACCTTTAAACCGGCTTTCTCTACTTCAATGGCTTCGTAGATATACGCTTTCAGGGTGGAAGCAAGCTGTTCTATCTGGTTCAGGTTGGTAAACCGCACCTGACGTCCTGACTGTACATTCTCAGTTTGCTGTATTAGAATTTTATCGGGATCCTGCAACAGCGAACCTTTTATAAACAACAGGGCACAGTATTCTTTAAAACCATGTATTAATACTACATTGCTATTCTGATAGGTATAACAGGGAACGCCCCATTTTACTTCTTCGGTAAGCGGCAAATCAAGCATAATTGCCCGGAGTTTTTCAAATTCCGCCTGCCACTGTTTTTCTCTGTTTATAAAATCGTCAACTTTTGGATTCATTGGTATTGAATATGGATTGGTTATGACCCCCAACCCCCTGAAGGGGGCTTTCAGTGTGTGAAAATACATATTATCTATACACATTTGGATTTTCGGTAGCCCCCTTTAGGGGGTCGGGGGCACTTTATACAACCAGTGTATTTATAATTTGTTCATTTCCGGATTCAGAAAATTACCGGTACACAAAACCGGGATCGGGCATTTTATTGCCCAGGCATTTGGGGTTAAACTGGTAGAAAATAGTCAAAAACCGGAAGACTTTGTCGTTGATAGCCGAAGCTTCCACATAATGAATATTACAAAGCGGGAGGGAGCGTTGTGCTACAGCCAGATCGGTTGCCAACTTGTACTTTAGCATAAGTTTAGCGGTGTTTTCGGGCTGTTCATTACAGCTTGCGCAACTGGCTGCATAGCTTTTGCTTATCTTAGCAACTAATGACTTATTATTGGCTGAAAATCTTTTACTTACAAGAAAAGCTGTTTGCACGAACAGATCTCTGTCAGCACTGTTAACTTTATCTTCGCAGGTAAGTTTAGCCACTATATGGATTGTTGAATCCTTCGACATAAGGTTGCTTACAATAGGCTCAGAAACAACAGCAATAGACGTTTTGTGCATCAACAGGGCCTGAGCAATTTCGGCATGGGTGGTGAAAGTATAGTCGGGTTTTGTATTTATAATTCCATTTTCGTCGAGAACACGGCGAAGCAATACATCGGGTGTTGCTCCCTGACCGAGTACACTGATAGTACGGCCTTTTAATCCCTGAAGGGTGTGTATGGTGTCGTTAGTAAGGATATACAGCGTTCCCCAAACCGGACAGGCCAGCATTTGGTATTCAACGCCTTTATTATAGAGATTAGCAGCCATAAGGGTAGGAAGGATGGCAAAGTCCGTTTTTCCCTGCATCATCAATGCCTGAACCTGTTGTGGCTCTTTCAGGATTGTTATTTCTATCTTCTTTCCATCCATTACTGTGTCGTTTTCCATCATGGGAAGAAAGCTTACAGCCGAAGGACCATACAACACAGCTATGCGAATGGTTTCGGGTTGTTTGCCTGTGCATGAATAGAATAAAGCAAGCATTGATAGTATGATAAGACTTTGTTTAAATGGTAGTTGCATAAGATAATGTAAAGTGTTTGTTTTGAATGTTGGATGTCTGTTTTAGTGCTGCAAAGATACATTTTTTGTGTGTAACTGCTGAATAAGGTATTTATATAAAGGTGAATAAAACATATCTACTTAAAATAAGCTTTATAATATTGAAGTGTTCTAAAACCCTGAAAGGGGACTCAAAACCGCCCCCAACCCCCTAAAGGGGGCTATGACATTTGTTCAACTTTGAGATTTGTCTCTTGAACCAATCTTTAAGTCCCCTTTAGGGGATTTAGGGGCAGAAAAGAATAATCGGATAATAGTTTTTTATGCCAACTTCACTTGTTTTTAGCTACGCTGATCGTTGGTTCGGCTCACGGAACAAGGTCACTCGTGCGAAAACAGTCTACAACACAATACCGTGGCAAAGCATATACTTTTCAACCACATTATATTACCTACTTCAGGCATTGAATCCCTGCGGGATGCTAAAATCGGCGTTTAAATTGCAATTATACCCTCAAAAATAACTATATTTGTGCAATAAACACTGTATTACACGCTATGGCTCAACTTCTTTTTATTGTTATTCTCGTTATTCTTGTACTCGATTTTGGATTAGAACGTTATCTGGCCTATTTAAATATTACCGAATCGGGCAAAGAGCTACCGGCTTTATTACGTGATATTTACGATCCGGAGAAATACGCTAAACAACAGGACTATTTTCGTACAAACTCCCGCTTTGGTATGCTGACAAGTAGTTTCAGCTTTATTATTACCCTGGTTATGTTTGCTTTTGGCGGATTTGCCTGGGTAGATAGTTTGGTACAACACTATGTGCAACATCCTATCTTTACACCGATTATTTTCTTTGGAATTATTTTTATTGTCAACGATATCATTAGCATTCCGTTCGATTGGTACGACACCTTTGTGATAGAAGAACGCTTTGGTTTCAATAAGGCAACTCCTACGGTTTTTATACTGGATAAACTGAAAGGGTACGGCATGACAATCGTACTTGGAGGAGGGTTGTTGTACGTTGTGATATGGATTTACACGCTTACACCTACTTATTTCTGGTTGTTGGCCTGGGCTGTTATAACGGCTTTCAGTTTGTTTATGACCATGTTTTACTCACAAATCATTGTTCCGCTGTTCAACAAACAAACTCCACTGGGCGAAGGTGAGCTGCGTACTGAAATAGAAAAATTTGCTGCTAAAACAGGCTTTAACCTCGATAATATCTTTGTTATTGATGGTTCGAAACGTTCGACCAAAGCCAATGCCTATTTTAGCGGGCTGGGAGCGAAGAAGCGTATTGTATTGTACGACACGCTGATGGACAAAATGACTACCGACGAAATAGTGGCTGTACTGGCACATGAGGTGGGGCATTACAAACACAAGCATACGCTTATCAATTTTCTTATTTCGATGCCAACCACTTTGCTGTTATTCCTGGCTTTCGGGTTGATACTTCAAAGCGATGCATTGGCACAAGCCCTGGGCGGCACAGTAGCTTCGTTTCATTTAAACGCGTTGGCATTTAGTATCCTATATTCACCCTTTTCGTTGATACTGGATATTGGAACCAATGTATTATCGCGCAAATTTGAGTATCAGGCTGATGCTTTTGCATCATCGCACGGATATGCTCCTCAGTTGGAATCGGGATTAAAGAAACTAACAGCTACTTCGCTCGGTAACCTGATGCCGCATCCGTTGTATGTGTTCTTTCATTACTCACATCCAACATTGTATCAGAGAATGAGTAAATTAATGCACAATAATTAATGCACAATTCAAAATGCATAATGCATAATTTATAAGATAGTGTAGAAGTTCTTTTAATTGTGAATTATGCATTATGAATTATCAATTATAAATTGAATACTATGTTACTAGGAATCATGGGTGCCATGCCCGAAGAAATGGACAAAATCATTGCTGCTATCAACAACAAAGTTATTGTGGAACGTGGTAGCCGTATTTATTATCGCGGAGATTTGTATGGACAGGAAGTTGTGGCCGTGTTTTCGCGCTGGGGAAAAGTGGCAGCAGCTACAACAGCTACGAATATGATTCTTGATTTCAATGTCGACCGGATTATCTTTACGGGAGTAGCAGGAGCTATTTCGACGGAACTGAATGTAGGTGATATTGTTATTGGTCAACGTTTGTTTCAACACGATATGGATGCCCGTCCATTAATGCGTAGATTCGAAATTCCGCTAACAGGTAAAACTTCCTACGAAACTCCTCAACAGAATGTGGATATCATGTCGGATGCCGTACATAACTTTTTGAAGAACAACAAAGAATTCCGTCAGATACTGGCCGAACAGCATATAAGTAACGTAAAAATGATGACCGGTGACATTGCCAGTGGCGATTTGTTTATTTCGAGCACCGAAATGAAACATGCACTGATAAAGAACCTTCCTTCTGTTGTCTGTGCCGAAATGGAAGGTGCCGCTGTGGCTCAGGTATGCGACGATTACGGTGTTCCGCTCATTGTTGTGCGGGTAATATCCGATACAGCCGACGAAAATGCCCATACTTCGGCCATTGGCTTTGTAAACCAGCATGCAGGCGATTATTCGCTGGCAATATTGGCCGAATACATTAAGTTGATTCAAAATACCTGATAACAGGTTTTAATACAGTTTATTACATCCCGGATTCTGCAAACGAACCGGGATGTTTTGTTTATATAAGTTTCCACCAATCTTTCAATACAATGAAGTCGTCCTGACTTATCGGAAAATTGAATTATTGACTTTAGTTATTTCTATAATATCGCTCCTATGGAGCTTAATAAAAACGAATCATAACCTGTTTTCTACCATAATATCGCTTCTCCGAAGCTAAAAAAAAATAGAAGTTCCGTTAGGAACGAAATTATGGTAGATAAAATATAAAACATTTCAGAGTTGAAGCTCCGTAGGAGCGACATTATAAAGAGTCAAGATGACTTCAATATATATGTGGGATTTTCAATTGCAAGTAAGCCTTGGACCGGCGGCAATGTAAGATTTAATACAGGGTATTCTCTGTTATTTGTAGGAAATAGTACAGTCGGAGTTTACATTTCGTTCAAAATCGTGGACTATTTGACGTTAACTATATTTTTAAATTTTATTTACTTACATTTGCATTAAAATACAGGATTTATTTAATTCTATTTTGCATTTTCAGCATAGTTTTCCATCAACCTTTTTTCTACTTGTAACACCAAATTCATGAAACGATTACAAATCCTCACACTTCTCGTTTTTCTTCCGATACTCTTGTTTAGTCAGTTGTATATCAACGAATTTATGGCTTCCAATGCATCAACTGTTACCGACCCCGATTATAATGCCGATGCCGATTGGATAGAGATTTACAACGACGGCACCTCCACTGTCGATCTGACGGGTTATTATCTGTCGGATAACATAAATGTGCCATTGAAATGGATGATTGGCAATGTAACAATAGCAGCAAAGGGTTATGCCATATTTTGGGCCGATGGCATGAGTGTTGGTAATCATACAAGTTTTAAACTCGATGCTCAGGTAGAACAAATTGCTTTTTTCAAACCCGATCTCACCCTTATTGATTCAGTTAGCTATGTCAATCAGCAACCTGATATTTCAACAGGAAGAAATATAAATAACCTCTCGCTTTGGGGACATTTTGCAAAACCAACCCCTAATGCAGCGAATACGACTGAGTTCTTTAGCGATTTTGCACTAAATCAACCCGAGTTTAATATCCGGGGAGGAATTTATAACAGCAACTTATCCGTTAAGCTCTTTACCGATTTAGGTGGCGATATTCGGTACACACTGGATGGCTCGGAACCTGTAATTACTTCGCCTCTGTACACTACGCCTATTGAACTGAGTGCAACTACTGTTGTTCGCGCCAGAATTTTCAAACCCGATATGTTACCGGGAGCAACTGCTACTAATACCTATTTTATCAATGACAACATGGAGGCCCGGGGATTACCGGCTGTTTCCCTTTCAACTAATCCCGCCAATTTCTGGGATGCAACAATTGGTATTTATGCACAAACATTTAAACCCGACTGGGAAGTGCCTGTAAACATCGAATTGTTTGAAAACAACGGTGCCGACCGCGCTGCATTCAATGAAGTAGCAGGAGTAAAAATAAACGGATTGTATTCCTGGCAATTACCACAAAAAATGCTTGGTGTTTATTTCAAAAAGCGCTACGGAACTGGGACACTCGACTATACAATCTTCCGGGAATCACCGAGAGCGGGATTTAAAACCTTTGCACTGCGAGCTTCGGGGAACGACTGGAGTAATACCCTGATGCGGGATATTCTGGGACAGAATGCCACACAACTAAATATGAATCTGGACATTTCGGCCTGGCGCTGGTGTACAGTTTATGTCAACGGTCAATATATGGGTATCCACAATTTCAGGGAAAAAATTGAAACCGACTACATTGAGAAACACTATGGAATGGATGCCGGTACTTTCGATATGGTTGAGAACGAGGATTATGCCGAATGTGGCGATTTAGTGGCCTATACAGAGTTAAAGACCCTATTCTCAAAGGATTTATCTGTTCAGGCTAACTACGATGCCGTAGCTGAGAAAATGGATGTTGAAAACTTCACCGATTTGGTTATTACCGAGATAGCTTCGGGAAACTCATCCATTGATCATAATGTAATGGCATGGAAACCAAAGACTTTTGGAAAATGGAAATGGATTGTCATGGATCTCGACAGGGGATTCTTCAGTTCAACAGGCGATGTAATTAGCTTCTCGGTTGGTCAGACTTCGTTTCCGTTTTCGAGGTTGATGCTGAATCCTGCTTATAAAGCGTATTTTGGCAAACGATTGGCCGATCATCTCTATACAAGTTTCTATCCCGAAACAATGACAAACCTTGTAGATAAACACCGTGCCGAAATTGCTCCTGAAATGGCACGTCATGTAGCCCGTTGGTTGGGTACAACCTCTTCGTACGGGAATGCAATGCCTTCGGTTGATTACTGGGAAAATGAAATTGTAAAGATAAAATCATTTGTAGAAGAAAGACCGGCTGTATTACTGAATGATTTGATGAATTATGGTTTTAGTGCATCGGCTCAGCTTACTACTTCGGTTTACCCTGCAAATGCCGGTACTCTGAAACTAAATACGTTTAAAATAGCTCAAAATCAATCTTCGGCACTTTATCCGAAGAACCTGAATTCGCAACTTACAACCGAAGAAAAAGCAGGTTACAGCTTTCTGGGATGGGCCAATCCAACCAAGCAGGTACTTGTAGCCAAACAATCGACCTGGAAGTATCTCGACAATGGTACTGATCCTGGAACAAGCTGGAAAGATGCAGGTTTTACGGACACAAGCTGGAAAACAGGGCAGGCAAAGCTTGGTTATGGCGAAACCGACCAGATTACAACAGTAAGTTACGGTTCATCCAGTTCCAATAAATACGTCACAACCTATTTCAGGAACAACTTTACTGTTACTGAAGCCGACTTAACCGGAAATGATTACTGGTTGAATTTACTCAAAGACGATGGGGCTGTTGTGTATCTGAATGGTGTAGAGATTATCCGCGATAATATGAAACCCGGCACAATTGATTATAAAACCCTTGCTACAACTGCCACAGCTTCGGTCAACGAGAAAACATTCAATGCATTTCATATCGATAAAAGCTTATTGCATACAGGAAGTAACATCATCGCTGTGGAAGTTCACCAATCCGAAGTGACAAGTTCCGATTTGAGCTTCGATATGGAGCTGGCCTATTATAAAGTTGGAAATACCTATGTGTCAACAAGTAAAACCTATCCTTTTAATCTGACTGCTGATATGTGCCTTACAGCTGTTTATGAGCAAACTGCATCCTGCGTTGTACCTCCGGTAGTTGCTACAAACACAACTTTATACAAGAGTTGTTCACCGTATATTGTTCGCGACGATGTAACTATCAATAAAAATGTAACACTGACAATTGAACCGGGAGTAGAAATATACATGTCGCCTAAAAGCAATGTATATATTCATGGTAATATCAATGCCATTGGTACTGCAACGGATAGTATTTCTTTCAAAATAAATCCGGTATATGCAGGACAGGGCTGGGGTGCACTTAATTTCTGGAATAGCAGCGCCACTTCAAATCTGACTTATGTAACTGTAGCAGATGCCACTAAAGGTCCAATACCACAACGTGTGGGAGCTATCTCGGCTTTTTATGGTAATCTGAATCTGGATCATATACTTATCAATAAAACGAAATTAAATCCAATAGCATCCAGATACTCTGATGTTGTATTGACAAATAGTTACATTCACTCGTCGGTTACAAGTGACCTTATTAATATTAAATACGGACATGCCCGCATTGAGAACTGTACTTTTGTAGGTAACCCTGAGTTCGATTCGGATGGTATTGATTACGATGGTATTGAAAACGGTATTATCCGCAATACGAAAATTTATAATATACTCGGAAACAATGCCGATGCAATTGATATTGGCGAAGAAACCCGCAATGTATTAATTGACAGTGTTCTGATTGTCAATTCGTTCGATAAGGGTGTTTCGGTTGGTCAGCGTTCGTCAGTTATACTGACCAATAGTATGCTTATCAATTGCAATATGGGAGTGGGAGTAAAGGATTCAAGCAGTATAAGCATTAATCGGTGTACATTCTATGGCAATGGTTCAGCAGTAAGTTGCTACGAAAAAAATCCGGGACGTGCCGGTGGAAATGCCAAAGTACGAAACAGCGTTTTGTCAAATGCTTACACAGCTTCGTTTGAGTCGGATAATAAATCGACAATACAGTTTACAAATTGTATTTCCGACAATACCCGCCTGATTCCCGAAGGCTCCAATACGTTTGCGAATCCGTTATTTGTAAATCCAACCTTGTACGATTTTAGATTGGGTTCTGGATCGCCGGCAACCGGAGTAGGAACAACATTCAATCAACTTCCTGCGTTTGAATCGGCTATAATGTTCTGTGGCATATACATAAATCCGTTGTTCACCGTTCAACCCGAATACCTGGCTTTGTACAACCCTTCAGATAAAACGGTTGACTTATCGAATTATACGATTGATAAAGGTATCAATTGCGTAATTCCTGCCGGAACAGTGCTTGCACCCGGTGATACATTGTTTGTTACATCCGATGCTACCAGCTGGAGTCCTAACCGAAAGGTAGTACAATGGACTGATGGTAAATTGTCGAATGAAGGCGAAGCAATTGAAATACTCAATCAATACGGAATGGTTGCCGATTACCTGAGTTACTCAGTTGCCGAAGGATGGCCGGTTGCTGCATTTACAACAGATACTTATTTAGCGTTGAAGAGTCCAGCAGTAGATAACCATTTTCCTCAAAACTGGACCCTAAAAAGTATGATTAGCGGATTAAATAATCCATCATTTACAAATGGAATTCAATTAAAGATCTATCCAAATCCGGCAAGCAATCAATTGAATATTGATGGACCTTTTGAAGCTAATACGCGAGTAGAATTATATTCAGCAGTAGGACAATTGCTTAAACAAGTAGTAGCAGTTGAAGCTGGCCATGTAACTATTGATGTATCCGATATGAATGCAGGCATTTATATGATTAAAGCCGGAAGTCAAAACAGCCGGGTAATGATTAAGAAATAAGTAAAAACAATCAATAATAATAAAAAATCCCTTGCCAGAATTATCTGACAAGGGATTTTTTATTATTAGATAAACTTTATAAACCAAATGAAATCAATTGAATATCAAACCGTAGTGTAGCATAGGGTGGGATAGAAGGACTCATTCCATAAACACCGTAACCAAGTTCCTGTGGAATAACAACTGTTCTGAGTTCACCTACTTTCATTTGAACAAGATTGGCTGTCCAACCCGTAATTAATCGGTTGGCATAAAAACTGATAGGCATTGCCGTACTGTCAGTTGCCGGATTCGAACCTGTATAGGTTTTATCGAAAACAGATCCGTTTATCAGTTTTCCCTTGTAATTTACTTTCACATAGCTGTTTATGGTAGGACTTCCTCCTGTCTGGCTTCCGGGAGTAATTATTTTATAATAATAGGTCAGATTCCCCACTGTTGTAGCAATAGTGTCTTTAACAAATCCTACACTATCTTTCATGTTGTTGAAGTAACTGATATTGTCTTTTTTCCATTGGTTAATGCTGTAAGGAGCATCGTTATTACAAGAGGCTAACAGAACGATAGCTACTGAGATTAAAGGAAGAATCACTCTTTTCATTGCTTTTGCTTTTAAAATTTCTTAATTGTTTTAGATTTCTACAATCCGGTTATATCAAACTATCTATTACACTTCTCCATTCCACTCTTTATAGAACTCATCTAAGTAAGATTCCATAAACCGATGGCGTTGTTCTGCCATTTTTTGTCCGGTAACTGTATTCATTCGGTCTTTTAATAATAAAAGTTTTTCGTAGAAATGATTCAAGGTAGGAGCAGTGCTGTTTTTATACTCCTCTTTGGTCATGTTTAGGTTAGGTTTTATGTACGGATTATAAAGTTCCCTGTTTTTAAAACCTCCATAATTAAACGTGCGGGCAATGCCTATGGCACCTAAAGCATCCAATCTATCAGCATCCTGTACAATATCCAATTCAGGCGATTTAAATCCTTGAGTTTCATTTCCACCTTTGAATGAGATATGCATAATGATATTCTCAACATGTGCTATCACGGAATCTTCCACCCAGAGCGAACTTAAAAATTTCCTTGCTTTCTCAGGTCCCAGTTCTTCATTTCCACCATGAAACTTCGAATCGGCAATATCGTGCAATAAAGCACCTAATTCCACTACGAATAATGAAGCATTTTCAGATACTGCTAATGTTTTAGCCAATTGCCATACCCTGTAAATATGCCACCAGTCGTGTCCACCTTCTGCATCTACTAATGCTTCTTTCACAAACTGGATGGTTTTTTGAATTATATCTTCCTGATTCATTTATGGATTTGTATTTTTACCGAACACAACATTGATGCTTTTCCGAAAACAAAAATAATATAATTTACTTAAAGTCGCAAATACCTTTATTGTGAACATTGCCTGTAATTATACTTCTCAAATAATATGACTTCAAATAATAAATGTATTGCTAACCGACATTTCTGAATTTGTCTTATACTTTGACTTAATTTTCCTCCTCATGGAAAAACGTATTTAGTATTTTTGTTGTCAAATAGTTACTGAGCAAGTATTCTGATAATCAATTATTTTATCTTATACTGTTTCAAATGAATTCATAAATTTATATCACGTGAAAAAAACAATCTCACAATGCCGGAATGGCCTTTTAGCTGTATCCATTTTAGTCTCTGCAGCTGGTATTAGTGCCGCAAATGACAATAACAATCTGAAAAAGGTTACCAATGTAACAACAGCAACCTACGAGGGCAATGTAATTTCGAAAGAAGGTGCCTGGTGTTGGTTTGCCGACCCAAGAGCTTTGCATTATGAAAATGCCGGTGGCACCATCAACAGTACTTATATCGGATACATTGATGTGCATGGCAATATCAAAGCCACACAGCACAATTTCCTTACTGGAAAAAACAACGAAGTGCTTATTCGTTCGTACTTTCAGCCCGACGACCACGATAATCCATCGTTTTTGATTTTACCGGATGAACGTGTTATGATTTTTTATTCAAGGCATACCGATGAAGCCTGTTTTTATTACAGAATATCCAAAAAAGCCGGAGATATTACAAGTCTGGGAGCTGAAATGAAAATAGTTACAGCCGATAATACAACCTATCCTTCACCTTTTATTCTTTCGGACGATCCAACACATATTTATCTTTGTTGGCGTGGTATCAACTGGCATCCAACTATTGCAAAGCTGTCTATTCCGGATGCACAAGACAATGTAAGCGTGGTTTGGGGACCGTATCAGATGGTACAATCAACAGGAGCACGTCCGTATTGCAAATATACGTCCAACGGAAAGGATAAATTGTATCTGACCTATACAACAGGGCATCCCGACAATGAATATCCGAATTATGTCTATTTTAATTACGTGGATATCAATACACTGCAACTGAAAGACATTACAGGAACAGTACTTTCGACAATTGCCAACGGAGTACATAATGTAAATAAAACAACATACCCTGCCAGCTACCCGAATGCAGTAGTAGATGCTCCAACCGATCAGCGCGACTGGGTTTGGCAAACAGCTTTGGATAAAGATGGTTTACCGGTAATTGCTATGGTGCAAATTAGCAACGATAAACTGACACATAATTATTACTATGCCAAGTGGACAGGTACAAGCTGGAGAAAGACATTTCTGGCAAATGCCGGTGGTAAATTCCACCAAACGGCCGGATTGGAACTTTGCTATAGCGCAGGATTAGCCATTGATGATGCAAATCCAAATATCGTTTATGCTTCCATTCCTGTTACGGGAACTTCAGGAAGCGTATACGAGCTGATGAAGTACACAATAGGAGCTGATGGAACAATTACTTCGTCAGAACAGATAACAACTAATTCTACTCTGAATAATGTTCGTCCGTTTATTGTTGCGAATTCGGGAAATTCACCCTTCAGGTTGGTATGGATGCATGGTAATTACTACGACTGGATTGTAAGTTCTTCGCAACCAAAGGGATATTGCACAGCAGTGTATAGCAGTTATGCTTTACCCGCAGATAATATTGATTTGTCAAATGGCCTGCTTACAAACGAGAATTTTTCTGGTACAATTACCGGAACGGCACACACTTCGAATGGCGTGTTAGTTTCAACAAAAGATACTTACGCAACATTGACAGCTCAAAGTGCTCCTGCATTCACTGTCTCACTCACACCTTATATTTACGAAGGTGCTTACAGCGGTACAATTTTAAAAATGGGTAATATTACCTATGGATTGAATGCAACAACCCTCAAACCGTATATTACGATTGGATCAACAACTTACAACAGTACTAACTTATTAGGAAATTCAGATATATGGCAAATAGAGGCTCGTGCTACTGGTGGAGTTTGGTGGGATCCTACGAAACTGAAATACTTCAACCTGACACTTACCTATGAGAATGGAGTTTTGAAAGTTTTCCGTAACGGTTTAATTGATCAGGTTGTCGAAGTTCCGAATCTTACTTTAGGTGATCTTTCGTTGGGTGGATTTTTGGGGTGGATTGAAGATTGTCGCATTTATAACCGGGCTTTGACACAAGGGGAAGTAAAATCACTTACTGAAATCAGTTTAGCTTATACGTTTAATACGGCTCTTTTGACTGAAATTGAGCTGAATGCGCTTGCTATTCCTCAAAATATTTATACTGACGTAGTATTGCCTGCTAAAACAGCATCGGGAACTGCAATAACATGGACATCAGACAATATAAATGTTATCAGCAGCACCGGATTGGTGACATTTCCTCTTTCAGCTACCCCGATAGTACTAACAGCTACTGTTAGCGGAGTATCTAAAACATTTAATACAACTGTTTATCCACGCAATATTGATAATAACAAGGTGTTTATTTACAGGTTCGAATCTGCCGATTTATATACAAGTAATGGTGTGAAATATGTTCAGGATAAATCAGGCAAAGGGAACGATGGAATTGTTTACGGAAGTGCAGTTGTAAATGGAACACTTGATCTATCAGCTAATACAGCTGCCGGATTTACGACTAATGGATATGCAACTGCTCCGAATGGGATTATCAACAACCTCCTCAGTTGTAGTTTTCTGGCTAAGGTTAAACCTGCAAGTCTGGCATCGCAACCCCGTATATTCGATTTTGGTTCGGCCAGTTCAAATAGTATTCTGCTTCGGGCAAGTGCATTTACTGCCGGTTACAAATACAATGGTGGTACTACAACCCTTATTAATTCGTCAACAGCATTAACTGTTGCTCAGGAAGCAAAAGTAGCTATGACTTTTGATGCGAAAACAAAAACTACAAAAATATACCTGAATGGAGTGGAAACTGCCAGTGCCACAACGATAACGTATGAACCTTATCAGTTGACTGCTATTGGCGCCAATACCCGGAACTACATTGGTCGCACTCAATGGTGGGATACTACTTCTGCATCGAGCAATATCGATTTCAACGGAACTATTGATGATGTGCAGCTATTTGACATTGCACTTACACCTACCGAGATTGCCCAGGTACAATCGAGTGTAAATACAAGAATTAATACAGTCATAGAAGATAATTTATCTGTTTTCCCAAATCCGGTTGTTCGAAATGCAAATTTTCAAATTGCTTGTAATATAACTTCGAATGAAATGCAGAATGCAACAATTGAAATTGTAAATACGCTTGGAGAAACAATAAAAGTGCTTCATTCTTCGGAATCTCCATTAAAGATTAATGGGATGAATCAGAGTGGCATGTATTTGATTCGGTTAAGCTCAGACTCAAATAAAAAGATTTATACGGGTAAATTATTTGTGATATAAATTACATTAAGCATGAATTCCAAAAAGAAAGCCGGATAAATATGATTTATCCGGCTTTGCTATCTTATTAAGACTATGTTTTTATTGGTACTGAATGTAAATTGGTTGTGGCTTCAACTTCATTAAATCTGCAGGTGTCAGCATTACATTTGGAGCTTTCTTCAGGTCATTTTTATAGAACAATTTGAATCCTGTGAACTGAACAGGCTCTTTGTAGATATATAATTTATACGTACTACGTTTCAATATCGGTTCACCCCAGCCATCCATATTCATTACAATCTGTACTTCGGGATGCAATTTTATATTCTTATAATTTCGAACCATTCCCTGTGTAAAACGGTGTACTATAAGTATTTTAGGAGGTAAATTATTGTCTTTTACAAGCTTTGCAAGGTAATTCGAGCAGTAATTTATGTCAGTTGCATCCATAGTTCCAATTTTAGTCCCGGGTCTGTGTCCCTCTTTCATCGAAAACTCAGGGTCGATACCCAAATGTACATTAGGCATTTTCAGGTATTTTTCTAATGTAGGAACTTCCTGCTGCACTTTGCTAAGCGCAACCTGTATATCCAAAAATACAATTGCATTTCCCATTTTTGCAATCGCCAAAGCTGAATCAATTTGATGGGCAGGCATGCGTGTGCGGTATTTTCCATCTTTTCCGGGAGTTCCCGAAGCAACAATAGCAATATAATGGATAGCAGGTATTACCGGAGTTGTTGGATCAACTTTTTTCCAGGCAGCGAGTTCTATATTTAATTTTCGCCACAATTCTTTCGGTGGATATTCACCTAAAACTCCCATTTTTTTTGAATAAAGATTACCATAATAGGCAATAATTCTTTTAAAGGGTAAAATAGCACCATCCAATGGGTAGGAGCGGAGGTTGTTTGGCCAATGACCCATGGTATCACCATTTGCAAGTGCAATAAGTTTCTTTTGATAGGCTAGTGTATCTACTTTTATTGAAACTTCTTCTTGCTTTACTTCTCCGGATTTGGCTCTTGTCTTTTTCCCGTTTTTCTGGTTACAACCACTGAAAATAAGAATACATGCAAGCACTATTGGAATAATTTGTCTTTTCATATGTATGTTATTGATTTATTTTTACTTTCTATCTGCTAAAACTTCTCCGCATTGATTTTAGTAACCCTTCCGGACTGCATTCTGGTACAATTATACGACGAATACATTGCAAGGGTTGTAGTGAGTCGCGCTTTGTTGCCAGTGAAAACGACAATTTAAAGTATTTGCTCAGCTCAACAACGCTCTTATGATCGTAAACTCCATTTGGATCAGCCCAGTATTCTACGGGCTTACCGGTAATTCCTTCCAGTTTTTTCTTTGGTTCTACAACTTGTTTTTGCCAGTCAGCTGCTTCTTTATACTTAATGACCATAGTATGATCCCAACTATGTAAACCAACAGTATGCCCGGCTTTTGCCAACCCGGCAATCTGATCTTTAGTCATATAATTCTTTTTATTATAGGTTATTGTCATAATAAAAAATGCCCCCCTGAATCCAAGCTTCTCCAATACCGGAGCAGCAATTTCGGCATGTTCAACTCTTGAATCATCGAAACTCACAATAAATGGTTTAGCCGGGAGAGTTTTATTGTAAACCAGGTAACCGTATAATTGATCGGGAGATATGGAGTGATAACCGCTATCGGCTAAAATTTTCATATGTGCTGAAAAAGTAGCCGGACTTACTGTATAATCGCCTTTATTACCATCTGAAATACGGTGATAACAAAGTACCGGTATCTGATGCTTAGCATAAATTTGTGCAACCGAGTTAGCTTTCAAATTTGTTGACTGGCTAGCATTTTCTGAAATTGAGTCACTAACATTATTCGTTTTTTCATTCGTATGGGTAGCTTGTTTACAACTCATAACTACCAGCATTATGAATGCTGTAACAATGACAAAAATATTATTTTTATTCATACTTCATTTTTTAATGTGGTGTAGATTGTATTCCATTTTTATTATTCAGTCAAAAATACGCATTCATTTTTAAATATCATCGTTTTTGTCCGATTTATTCGGATAAATATAGATTAGTTACTGATAGTTACTCTACAACAAAAAAGCAAACCTATCAAGGTTTGCTTTTTTGTACTATTTCAATATGGAATCTAGCAAGGTAGTCATTCGACTAAATTCAACTTCGTCGTACAAGCGGGTTAGCAGAATAATATTGCCATTTCTATCAATTATAACATTGAGGGTTATACCGGCTGAGATATTACCAATTTAAATCCGTATCCATGCTGATTGACAATACTTATCTTGGGATCATCAGATAATAGTTTCCTTAGCTTACATACATAAACATCCATACTTCTGCTATTTTGATAATTTACTTCCTGCCAAACGGTTTTGAGAGTAAATTTGCGTTCTACAAATTCATTGATATTTGCAGCCAATACAACCAGTAAATTCACTTCTTTTTGAGTGAGTGAAACTATTTTAATGCCATCCAGATAAAGAACTCGTGGATTCACTTCTAGTCTGTAGTTACCAATATTATAAACTGGTACATGGAGGTAATCGTTTAGCACCTCATCAATATAATTTGGCTTTCTGGGGGCATGTCTTTCCGGTTTTCTTACTATCAGATTCCGTACTTCTGATTTCTTTCTTGTATACTCAATTTTAAGTTCGTCAATCCTGGCCAATATACTTTTCATTTCTGACTCAAGTTGTTCGATTTTTTTATTTGGATCTTCCATAATCAAATATCTAATATATTTTTCAATTAAATAATTTAAACTCCAAAGCTACAAATTTTATTTTAATTCACAGTAGATTTTGTTAATCAATTTTCAAAAAAAATGAAATATTATTTTCAATGAGTTCCGGATATTCATTTTGAGCCATATTATTCTATGATATAAAAAATAAACCCTTCATCTACAGTTTGTAGAAGAAGGGTTTATTCATATCATTATTATGTTTGAGAAAATTATTCTTCCAGGGTAGACAAATCACCTTCATCTTGTCCCAATGCCCGGGCTTTTAGTACGCGACGCATTATTTTACCACTACGGGTTTTGGGTAATGATTCTGCAAACAGGATTTCTTCAGGACGCGCAATTGGCCCCATCACTTTGGCTACGTGATTTTTTAGTTCAGTTTCCAATTCACGTGATTCTACAGCACCATTTTTCAAAATTACAAATGCATGTATTCCAAATCCTTTCAGTTTATGTGGAAGTGGTATTACTGCTGCTTCAATAACAAGCGGATGACTTACCAGAGCACTTTCAATTTCAGCGGTTCCAAGACGATAACCGCTAACTTTTATCACATCATCACTTCGACCAATAACCCAGATATATCCATCTTCATCAATCTTAGCGGAATCTCCCGGATGATACCAACCTTCTTTCTCAAATTTTTTCCAATAAGTCTCAATAAATTTCTCGGGGTCTTTATAAATTCCTGCAGCCAGTCCCGGCCATACATTTTTAACCACCAACGCACCTTCTTCACCTGCTTTTACATCCATATGATCTTCGCCAACAACACCAATTTCATTTCCAAAAAATGGTTTTGATGCTGAACCCGGTTTCAATGGCATAATAGGTAAAGGTGTTATCATGAACCCGCCAGTTTCGGTCTGCCACCACGTATCCATAATCGGGCAGTTTTCATTGCCTACCACTTTGTAATACCAACGCCATGCCTCAGGATTGATTGGCTCACCAACTGAACCTAATAACCGGAGTGAACTCAAATCATGACGGGTAACCCATGAATCGCCATAACGCATTAAACCACGGATAGCAGTAGGAGAGGTGTAGAGTATATTTATTCCGTATTTCTCAATCATACGCCACCAACGATTCGGATAGGGATGGTTCGGTGCACCTTCGTACATAAATATTGTTGCACCATTAATCAGTGGTGAATAGACCAAATAACTGTGTCCTGTAATCCAACCCGGATCTGCAGCACACCAAAAACGATCTTCCGGTTTAATATCAAAAACCATACGATGTGTGGTAGAAGTATAAACGCAATAACCTCCATGATTATGCATCAAACCTTTCGGCTTTCCTGTTGAACCTGAAGTATATAACAAAAACAGCATATCGTTGGCATCTGTCTGTTCAGTTTCACATTTCGGACTTGCGATTGGTAGCGATTCAAGATCATGATACCAATAATCGCGGTCATTTTCCATATAGACTTCGTGTCCGGTACGTTTCACAGTAATAACAACTTCAACAGTTGGACAAAGTACCACAGCTTCATTTACAATACCTTTCAGGTCGGCAATTTTACCACGACGAAATCCACCATCGGCGGTTACAACAACCCGGCTTTCTGCATCGCGTATACGTTCTGAAAGTGCTTCCTGACTAAATCCGCCATAAACAACACTATGCACTGCACCAATTTTGGCACATGCGAGCATGGCAAAGATCTGTTCAGGAACCTGAGGCATATATATTGTCACAATATCGCCTTTACGTACCCCCATGCTTTTCAGGATATTGGCAAACTTAGAAACTTCACGATCAAGTGCATGGTATGAAAACGTACGCACATCGCCATTTTCACCTTCCCAAATAATAGCTATTTTATTGCGGTTTGCTGTTTTTAAATGTCTGTCAATTGCATTGTGTACAATATTAATTTTTCCTCCGGCAAACCATTTATAAAATGGTTTATTACTCTCATCAAGCACTTTATCCCATTTTTTATACCAATCAAGATATTCGGCCTGTTCAGCCCAGAATTGTTCACGGTTTTCAATCGAATACTTGTAAAGCTTTTCGTATTCGGGTACATTTGCCTGATTGATAATATCTTCCGATGGAAAATACATCCCTTTTTGTTCATCAAAAGTCATACTACTAAATTTAAGGTGATTTTGTTTTATATATAAATTGTAATTTAAATAGATTTAAAAGTTATCATTTTATTAAGTTCAACTTGAAAATCTATCATTTTGTAAATATTACAAAATTTATATTAGAACAAAGTTTTTATGGAATAGTTTAGCCGAAATAAAAGAGTAGGAGTGAGGGTGATGAAAAAAATGCAAAGAATGATAGATATTCATACTTTGCATTGCAAAACGAAAATTTTCAATGAACTGCTATTTTTTTCTCAATTCAATAACAGTAATTTCAGGTCGTACGCCAATGTGCATAGGAAGTCCGATATATCCAATTCCGCGATTAACGTAAATGTATTGATTATTGACTTTGTACAATCCTGACCAGTATTTAAATACAAGTGATGCCGGAGAAAACAGACGGTTACTAATTTTAAAACCCAATTGTGCAGCATGAGTATGACCCGATAAAGTCAAAACAATATCTTTTCTACCTGCAATTTCGGCATCAAACTGTGTAGGGTCATGCGAAAGTAGTATTTTGGGGGAACTTGGTGGAGTTCCTACGAGAGCTTTAGGCAAATCACTGTATCGAAACTGGAAACTTTTTCCCCAGTTTTCTACACCAACAAGCATAAGACTATCAGATCCTTTTCTCAAATAAACGTTTTCATTAAGCAACAACCGGAAACCAAAATCACGAATGGCTTGCTTAATCATTTGTCGGTTTTCCACACGTTCATTATACGATTTCCATTCAGTATAATCACCATAATCATGATTCCCAAGTATTGCATACTTGCCATTTTTTGATTTTAATTCAAGAAAATAGGGCTTCCAGCCTTGTGCTTCATTAGCAAAATTATTCACCATATCACCAGTAAATACAATAATATCTGCATTTTGTGCATTTACGAGCTTAATTACCGGATTTAGTTTATTAAATTTTCGACTCCAACTTCCTAAATGAATATCAGAAAGTTGTACAATTTTATATCCATCAAATGCTGCAGGAAGGTTTGGTATTGAAATTTTCACCTTAACGACATCGAAGTTTCGGGGCGTAACATATGCACTTATTAACATAATTATGACAGCAATTATGCTTAAAGCAATTCTGGATATATCGAAATAGATGTTGTCATGTTTGAATATCTTTATATAAAGATAATCAAGAAAATAGAAAATAATGTGAATTACTTTTGGAATATAAATAAGCAAAAAGAAAAAATACAACCACATAATACCGGCAACAATTCTAAAATTTTGTAAATGGTCCAGTTCAAGTTTCATGTACAAAAATAAAATAGTGAAAAACAACGCTGGAATGATGTGCAGAATGATGTAAATTGGTTTTACATTCTTATCTTTCAACTTAAAATAGAAATAAATATCCGGAATAGCTATCATTGTCAATAACGCTATCAAAACTTCTGTGTACATTTTCATAGATTTATTTTTTCGGTTGTGAGTAACGATAAGATGATTTATAAGCCTTATTCATACAACGTTTATCGTAATACAAAGTTATTCCATTATCTATTAAAATGTCATCATATCCGTGGAAATAGTTATTCAATCATTTTCCTATAATTTATATTATGTATAATATAAAAATGCAAATAATTCTGAGCCTTCTTCAATCTCCTATTTTATTCGCTTCAATAATCAAATAAACAAAAGCCACTAAACAATTACGCTTAGTGGCTTTTACAGTTTTGCATTCAGGAAATTATTTTTCTTTTATATCAATAATAAGATTCAATTCGTCCAATTGAGCCTGATCAATTACCGATGGCGCATCTGCCATAACATCACGACCTGAATTATTCTTTGGGAATGCAATACAGTCACGAATGCTATCAAGTCCGGCAAATAAAGAAACCAGACGATCTAAACCAAATGCCAAACCACCATGAGGCGGTGCTCCATATTGGAAAGCACTCATAAGGAAACCAAACTGAGCCTCAGCTTTCTCAGGCGTAAATCCAAGCAATTCAAACATACGATTCTGTAATGCACTGTCATGAATACGAATTGATCCACCACCAAGCTCTACACCATTAATAACCATATCATAAGCTGTTGCACGAACCTGTCCTGCATCAGTATCCAACAAAGGTACATCATCCAAATTTGGTGATGTAAATGGGTGATGTGTAGCATAATAACGCTGAGTTTCTTCGTCCCATTCAAACAACGGAAAGTCAATTACCCACAATGGTGCATATACATTTTTATCACGAAGTCCTAACCTACCGGCTACTTCTAAACGCAACTCGCAAAGTGCTTTTTGAGTTTTAATTTTATTTCCGGCCAAAATCAGAATTAAATCTCCTGGCTGAGCATCAAACAATGTAGCTATAGCTTTCAAATCGTCGTTTGAATAGAATTTATCAACAGAAGATTTAAAAGAACCATCAACTTCACAACGGATATAAACCAACCCCTTCGCTCCTATTTGTGGACGTTTTACAAAGTCAGTCAATTCGTCCAATTGTTTACGTGTATATCCGGCACAACCTGTTGCACAAATACCTGCAACGTATGGAACGCTATCAAAAACAACAAAATCGTGACCAGAAACAGCATCTTTTAGCTCAACAAATTTCATATCAAAGCGGATATCAGGTTTATCTGAACCATAATATTTCATGGCATCCTGCCACGTCATACGTGGAAATGCTTCAGCAATATCAATATTCTTTACGAATTTGAACAAATGCTTCATCATTCCTTCGAAAATGTTAAGCACATCTTCCTGATCAACAAATGACATTTCGCAGTCAATTTGGGTAAATTCAGGTTGGCGGTCGGCACGCAAATCTTCGTCGCGGAAACACTTGGCAATCTGGAAATAACGATCAAAACCGGAAACCATCAAAAGTTGCTTAAATAACTGTGGTGATTGTGGTAAGGCATAGAATTCACCCGGATTCATGCGTGAAGGTACAACGAAGTCACGGGCTCCCTCAGGTGTAGAACCAATCAGAATAGGTGTTTCTACCTCCAAAAACTGCATTTGATCCAAATAACGACGTATTTCGAAGGTGATTTTATGACGTAATTCCAGATTTTGACGCACACTATTACGACGTAAATCCAGGTAACGGTATTTCATCCGAATATCATCGCCACCGTCGGTATTATCTTCGATAGTAAATGGAGGTGTTTTTGCTTCGTTCAGAATATTCATCTCTGTAACAAGAATTTCAACTTCTCCGGTTTCCATGTTCGCATTTTTATTGCTACGTTCAGCAACTTCGCCGGTTACCTGAATAACGAACTCACGTCCCAATTTATTTGCCTGATCGCAAAGCTCGGCATTTACATCCTGATTAAAAACCAATTGCGTAATACCATAACGGTCGCGAATATCCACGAAAGTCATTCCGCCCATTTTACGTGTGCGTTGAACCCAACCGGATAAAGTGATTTGTTGTCCTACATTAGCAAGTCGAAGCTCGCCGCAAGTCTGTGTTCTAAACATATTTAAATATTTACCAATTCTTTAATTTTCAATTTTCAATGGGAAACAAAAGTACAAAAAAAACTTTATAGCTAAATCAGAATTTCGAAATTTCACTCTAAATGGTCTAAAAGTAAGATTTGCAGGTAACTAATACAATAAAACCACATCATTTCAGAGTAAAAAAGCTGCAAAGAAACAAATCTTTGCAGCTTTAAATTTGAAGTATAAAATTCTGAATTAACCTACTGTCACTTCAGGACTAATTTTCTTTACCAAACCTTTCAAAACATCACCGGGTCCAAGTTCGAAAAACTCACTAGCGCCATCGGTAACCATGTTTTTTACGGTTTGAGTCCAACGTACAGGTGCTGTAAGCTGTGCAATCAGATTTTGTTTGATAGCTTCTGCTTCTGTTTGTGGATAGGCATTTACGTTTTGATAAACCGGACAAATTGGTGTGCTAAAAGTAGTTGCATTGATGGCAGCTTGTAGTTCTTCACTGGCTGGTTGCATTAGTGGAGAGTGAAATGCACCACCTACAGGCAATTTCAACGCACGCTTCGCTCCTTTTTCTTTCAAAATTTCGCACGCTTTGTCGATACCTTCAATTGAACCAGAAATAACTAATTGTCCCGGACAATTGTAGTTAGCAGGAACAACGATAGCATCTTTTACCGATTCGCAACCTTCTTCTACTGCTTCGTCGCTCAATCCAAGTACAGCAGCCATAGTCGATGGCTCTATTTCACAGGCTTTTTGCATGGCCATAGCACGTGCATAAACAAGTTTTAATCCATCTTCGAATGATAATGCACCAGCGGCAACTAAAGCTGAGAATTCGCCCAATGAGTGACCGGCAACCATTTCAGGTTTAAATTCTTCGCCCAAAACCAAAGCTGAGATCACAGAATGAAGAAATACAGCCGGTTGAGTAACTTTAGTTTGTTTCAAATCTTCAGGAGTACCTTCGAACATGATATCGGTAATACGATATCCGAGAATTCCATTTGCTTTTTCAAAATACTCTTTTGCCAAAGGTGATTGGTCGTATAGATCTTTACCCATTCCTACGAATTGAGCTCCCTGACCAGGAAAAACATAAGCTTTCATAAATATATTTGTTACGTGTTGAGTTTCAAAATGGAGCGCAAAGATAATATTTTTAATGCAGAATACATAATGTCTGGTTGTAATTGAAAAGTTGAAATGCTTTCAGATTGATTATTAGGTAATTAATCCTATTTCTATAATTTGTCTTTTATGACAAACCTATAATCCGATTTTATACTTCAAAGAAAAACGACTAACTTTGGCCCAAAATAAATGAAATGGAACTGATTCTTAAATACTTCCCGAATATCACTGAGATCCAAAAGTCACAGTTTGAAGCATTATATGCGCTTTATGCCGATTGGAATGAAAAAATCAATGTTATTTCGCGTAAAGATATTGAACATCTTTATGAACATCATGTGCTTCATTCACTAGCAATAGCTGAAATTATTCATTTTCAACCTGGTACAACTATTTTGGATGTAGGAACAGGTGGTGGTTTCCCGGGAGTTCCTCTGGCTATAATGTTTCCCGAAACTCAATTTGTTTTAATTGATTCCATCGGCAAAAAGATTAAAGTTGGAACCGAAGTATCTACTGCTATAGGCTTAAAAAACATAAAATTAAAGCACCTGAGAGTGCAGGACGAAAAAGATAAATATGATTTTGTTGTAAGTCGTGCTGTTATGCCATTGGGTGATTTGGTAAAACTTGTTCAAAAGAATGTCAGCAAAAAACATAAAAATGCTCTTCCTAATGGACTTATCTGCCTGAAAGGTGGTGAGTTACAACACGAAATTCAACCGTATAAAAATGTTGCAGAGCTTTACGATGTAAGTGAGTTCTTTGCTGAGGAGTTCTTTAAAACAAAGAAGGCAGTTTTCGTTCCATTATAAGCTAAACAAGTTAGAAAATAATTAAAAATGATAATTAAAACATTCACATTCAATCCTTTTCAGGAAAACACATACATCTTGCACGATGAAACAAATGAAGCTGTTATCATTGATGCAGGTTGTTACAACGACGGTGAAAAACGATTGATAAAGTTGTATTTCGAAGAAAACAAACTAACGCTTAAACGCGTTATAAACACTCACTTGCACTTGGATCATCAGTTTGGAAATAAATTTATATATGACACTTTTGGTATTGCACCGGAAGCTGGTCAGGATGATGAGTTTTTATTGCTTAATGTTGCTGCTCAGGCGCGGGCATTTGGTTTACCTATAAATGAAGAAGCACAAGCTTTAGCTTCATATGTTGCTGAATATCAGGAAATAAAATTTGGAAACTCCAGCTTAAAAGCAATTCACGTTCCCGGTCATTCACCCGGAAGTATGGCTTTTTATTCTGAAACCGATGAGGTGTTATTTGCGGGAGATGTTCTTTTTCAAGGTTCTATTGGGAGAACGGATTTGGTAAAAGGCGATTATGCCACTTTAATCAGTTCTATTACAAAAAAGTTGCTTCCCCTGCCCGACTCTACTATTGTTTATTGTGGTCATGGTCCTTCAACAACCATTGGAAACGAGAAAAAGAGTAATCCGTACCTGTAATTTCTATAAAGAATTCTGATACAGATTGTTCTCAATAATAAATTGATAAACTGAAGGATGTAACCATTGGCTTACGTCCTTTTTGTTTGCGATGAATTCGCGGATTTGGGTAGATGAAATATTGAAATAAGGGGTGCTAAGTAATTGCATTTGAGGATATTTATCAGCAACTTCAGCAAAGTCATATCCACTACGCGGATAAACTAAAACAGGATACTCTTTTAAAAGAGTTTCATGATTTTTCCACTGATCAAATACCAGTGCATTATCACTTCCAATCATCAGTTTAAATTGATTATCAGGGAACTGAGAGGATAGCTCATGTAATGTGTCAATAGAATATGAAGGTATTGGCATTACAAATTCAATATCAGAGGCTTTAAATCTTGGTTGATCATGAATAGTCAACATCAACATATCCAGTCGGATATATTCATCAATCAATTCGGATTGGTTTTTTAATGGGTTGCAAGGCGAGATTACAAACCAGACTTCATCCACTATCTCATTGTCAATCAACCATTCTGCTAACTTTTGATGACCCAAATGAATGGGATTGAACGAACCAAAATAGAGTGCAATGTTCATATTGAAAACTAATATTTACAGTGATTCTTCTCTCTGTAAGCAGGTTAATGATGATTTTTCTCCAAAAACTCCCGTATTGATCGTTCAGTTTCAGCTTTTGCCAGCTCCAAATCGTCGTTTACAACAATTTTATCAAACTGAGGAGCAAATGTCATTTCGAAATCTGCTTTACCAATTCTTTTTTCAATCATTTCAGCAGAATCAGTCCCACGATTTTGGAGTCGCTCATGAAGAACTTCGATACTTGGAGGTGCAATAAAAAGTGCAAGTGCTTTGTCACCAAAGTTTTCTTTTATATTCAGTCCACCAACAACATCAACATCAAAAACTATGTTTTTACCCTGACTTGTAATGCGTTCTATTTCACTGCGAAGCGTACCATAGTAACAATTTGGATAAACTTCTTCGTATTCCAGAAACTCCTGATTTTTAATCTTTTGACGAAATTCGTCGGGTGTAAGAAAATAATACTCAACACCATGTCTTTCGGTGCCTCTGGGTGAGCGACTCGTTGCAGAAATGGAAAACTCCATATCCAATCCGCGTCCTAATAAATACTGAACGAGTGTACTTTTGCCTGCTCCGGATGGAGCTGAAAATATAATTAATTTGCCAACCATTGTTAGTTTATAGCCAGTAGTTTCTAATTTGTAGTTAGGAGAATCATTTATATATTGATTAAATCTCGTGTTTTATGATTATAAAACATTCAAAACCTGCTCTTTAATCTGTTCTAAATCATCTTTCATGAGGACAACAATTTTCTGCATTTCGCTATTATTAGCCTTGGAACCGAGCGTATTTATCTCACGGCCAATTTCTTGTGCAATGAATCCCAGTTTCTTCCCCGGCGACTTCTCATGTTGCATTGTTTCAATGAAATAATCAAGGTGATTGCGTAAGCGTACTTTTTCTTCATTTACATCCAGCTTCTCGATATAAAAGATCAACTCCTGCTCTAATCTGTTCTTGTCGTAATCAATTTTATCCGACAGAGCTTGCAGGTTTTCTTCCAAACGCGCCTTGATTTTCTCAACACGCTCTGCTTCAAATGGTGCTGTTTCTATCAGTAAATCACCAATATGAGCTATTTTAGTATTAAATACATTCTCCAATGATTTTCCTTCCTGAATGCGAAAGTTAGTTAGCTGGTCGATAGCCAAACCGATCGTTTTCTTTATCTCAACCCATTCATTTTCATCCAGTTCTACAGCTTCAGTTTTCATTGTATCGGGCAAGCGGAGTAACACATCGAACCAATTGGCCGGAACATCAATGCCAATATTATCTGATAATGTCTTGATTTGCTGATAATACGATTCAACAACCGATTGATTGATTTGAGTAACAGACTCTTTGCCGGAATTATCAACATACAATGAAAGATCAATCTTGCCACGTTCCAGCTTTTGAGATAGTTCATTGCGGATTTCAATATCCTTTTCGCGGTACAAACCCGAAATCCGGGTTGATACATCCAACTGTTTGCTGTTGAGTGATTTAATTTCAACTACTATCTTTTTATTTCCGTATTCGCAAGCGGCTTTACCGAAGCCGGTCATTGATTGTACCATATTCTTTCATTTGTTTATCAGCTTGAATCAGTAAGCCGAATGCTGTAATATTGGCAGCAAAAGTACAATTTTTATTTTAAAGTATAGAAGCCCTGCATAATTGAATATATTTTGAAACGAAAGCCTATAAAAAGTGTCAAATCAATCAAAAAACAATCATATTTATTTTAGTTTTTCAAAAATGTTTCTACCTTTGCCTACATAATTCAAGTTATATGAACCGTAGTGATTCTGTTTTATATTGGCGTTGGCATAGGTACCTTTGAAAACAATAAGGTTCTGTTTGTGGCATGAATTAGCAACGTATTTCAGCATAACAGCCTGTTGTTTAGCCTAACGACAGGCTTTCTTTTTATCGAAATTAAATATATTATCATACTTAAAGATTAAATTACGAGATCATGGAAAAAACAAAAAAGTTTCTTTTAGAGGAAAAAGAGTTGCCAACCAAATGGTATAATATCGTTGCCGATTTGGTTACAAAGCAAATGCCTATGTTGCATCCGGGGACGAAACAACCATTGACTGTAGATGATTTAACTCCCTTGTTTGCTAAGGATTTAGCTGAGCAGGAATTAAATCAGACTGATGCATGGATTGATATACCTGAAGAAGTACGCGAGAAATTAAAGATATACCGCCCCACTCCACTTGTTCGTGCTTATAACCTGGAAAAAGCGCTTGATACACCTGCTCATATCTATTTCAAGAATGAAAGTGTAAGCCCTGTAGGTTCACATAAACTGAACTCAGCCTTGGCTCAGGCATACTATTGCAAAAAAGAAGGAACAACCAATATTACAACCGAAACAGGTGCCGGTCAGTGGGGTACTGCCTTATCGTTCGCAGCCAAAACGTTTGGACTGGAATTAGCTGTTTATATGGTGAAAATCAGCTACGAACAAAAGCCCTATCGTCGTTCGTTGATGCAAACATGGGGTGCTCAGGTAATTCCATCACCCAGTATGTCAACCAAAGCCGGCCGTCAGATTTTGACAGATCACCCTAATTATCAGGGAAGTTTGGGTACTGCCATTTCGGAGGCTATCGAGTTGGCAATGCAAACACCAAACTGTAAATATACGCTTGGTAGTGTGTTGAATCACGTATCGTTGCACCAAACAGTAATTGGTTTGGAAGCTGAAAAGCAAATGGAAATGGCAGGAGAATATCCTGATGTAGTTATCGGTTGTTTTGGTGGAGGTTCAAATTTCTCGGGTATTGCTTTTCCATTTATGCGTCATAATATCAAAGAAGGTAAAACTACCCGTTTTATTGCTGCTGAACCAGCTTCTTGTCCAAAGCTTACCCGCGGTGTATTCCAGTATGACTTTGGTGATGAAGCAGGCTATACTCCTCTTCTACCTATGTTTACGCTTGGTCATAACTTTGCTCCTGCTCATATTCATGCCGGTGGACTTCGTTATCACGGTGCAGGAACTATTGTTAGTCAGTTGATGAAAGACGATTTGATGGAAGCTGTTGATATTGAACAACTGGATTCATTTAAGGCTGGTGTACTATTTGCACAGACCGAAGGTATTGTTCCTGCTCCTGAATCGGCTCATGCTATTGCAGCGGCTATCAACGAAGCATTGAAATGCAAGGAAGAAGGAACAAGCAAAACGATTTTGTTCAACCTTTCCGGTCATGGATTGGTAGATATGGCTGCTTACGATCAATATTTGGCCGATGACTTGGTGAACTACTCTTTGTCGGATGAAGCTATTGCAGATAACATTAGCAAAATATCAGGCCTTGTTCAATAAATAATCAGGCAACCGAAAATAGAAAAGGCTTCGATTGATTTCGAAGCCTTTTTTTATCATGAATTTATTACTTTCTCTTTCTTATAGTCAATATAAGTTATCAATCTCAACGAGGTATCTTTTGTCAGGTAACTCCAGGCCCAGTTGAAGAAAATAACGATTTTATTTCTGACGCTCAAAATAAGCATTAAGTGCAGGAACATCCATATATACCAGGCAATAACTCCCTTCAACTTGATAAAAGGTAATTCCACCACTGCTTTGTGTTTACCGATTGTTGCCATCATGCCCAAATCGTGATATTCGTAGTGAACAGCTTCGTAGTTCTCATCTTTCAGTGATTTGAGAATGTTTAATCCCAGGTTTTTAGCCTGATTAATTGCCACATTGGCTACCTGAGGATGTCCTTTCGGGTAAAGTGGCGTTTCCATATAGGCTACATCGCCCAAAGCATATATATTATCAACACCTTTTATTCGGTTTAGTCTGTCAACAATGTACCGGTTTCGTATTGTATTCTCCTCTGCAAGGCCGTTGATAATGTTTCCGGTAACTCCGGCTGCCCAGATTACATTTTTCGTAGGAATACGCTCACCTGTGTTCAAAACAGCTTCATTACCATCGTACGATACCAGTATTGTTTCTGTTTTCACGATAACACTCATATCTTCAAGGTATTTTCGCGATGCGGCTCTCGATTCTTCACTCATATTATTGAGCGTATTTTTACTTCCTTCGCAGAGGATGATATTGAACTTTGAAAAATCAATGTTGTGGTAATCTTTCGGTAATACATTCTTTTTCAATTCGGCAAATGCACCTGAAAGCTCCACTCCTGTTGGACCACCGCCCACAATGACAATATTCATCCAGGCTTGTTTCTCTTCCGGGCGTGCAAATATCTCTTTTTCGAAACTAAACAGAATTTTATTACGAATATCAATTGATTCCTGTGTTGTTTTCATTGAAAAACAGTTTTCACTCAACTCTTTGTTCCCGAAAAAATTAGTACGGCAACCTGTAGCAATAATCAGATGATCGTAAGTAATTGTACGGTCATATGCCGTCATTATTTTCTTTTCGGCAGGTAGAATTTGAGTTATATCGGCCATCCGGAAATCAACAGTCTTGCTTTTCTGAAATATTTTCCGGAAAGGAAACGAAATGCTTGATGGTTCGAGACGTCCGCTTGCAATTTGGTAAAACAAGGGTTGAAACTGATGATGATTCTGTTTGTCGACCAGAATGACTTTCAAATCAGCTTTAATCAGCGTTCTTGCCAATTGCAGTCCGGCAAACCCACCTCCTATTATAACAACTTTATCTCCTTTTTTAATACCCAAATTACTCATACCGTATTTATTTAAAATTTAAATATATTCGTAGTTATAAACAACAAACGACTTAGAAAGTTGCACAATAAAGAAAAATTTCCGTATTAAGACTGTCTTTCAATTCTATATAGTTGATTTAAAATGAACTATACAAAGAAAAGTAAAAATTAAAATATTATCTCTATCTTTGCAGTTAAATAGTAGGTCGGTTTGTCGCTTTTCCCTCGGGAATGGAGGAAAGTCCGGGCAACGCAGAGCGCCATATTTCCTAACGGGAAGCTGTTTGTGAAGGCAGAGTAACGTAACAGAGAAAAACCGCTTCGAGTTCCGAGTTCCTTTAGCCTTCTCTTTTAGAGAGGGAGCCTCGCCCAAAGCGAGGCGGATTAGGTCATGGAGTAAGGGTGAAAAGGTGAGGTAAGAGCTCACCGGGTTTCGTGGTAACACGGGATGCCGTACGCCTTATGGGTTGCAAGATCATGTATACCGACGCATGTAGGGTTGCTCGCCCGATGTCGGGGGGTAGATTGCTAGAGGCAAATGGTGACATTTGTTCGAGATAAATGACAAACACTTTGCGCAGGCAGAGTACAGAACCCGGCTTACAGACCTACTATTTTTTTTCACCTCCTTCTAATTAATAATTATCAAGCATTAATTACTAATTACATAAACCTTATGTCGAAACTTATTGCATTTTTCACCCGGATATTTTCATTTATCAGCTATGATATCTGGAAAATAACAGAGAATGAGTTATCGAAAACAAAGCGGATGACTTATCGGTTCATCAAAATTGTTTCGCTGGCAATCAGGGGATTTGTTGCTGATAATCTTACTATTCGTGCTTCGGCCCTGTCCTACTCCATTTTATTTGCTATTATACCGCTGTTTGCCTTAATAATTGCTATTGGCAAAGGGTTTGGCGTGGAGAAAATGATTGAAAACTCGCTTAAGGACTCATTTATCGGGCAGGCAGATTTGATTCCAACGGTTATGGGATTCGTTGAGCAATATTTGAAAACAATACAGGGAGGAATTTTCATTGGTGTAGGCCTTGTGGTTTTAATCTGGTCGGTAATGAACTTCTTTATGCAGGTCGAACGGGCTTTCAACAGTATCTGGCAGGTAAAAAAATCGCGTTCTCCCATTCGTCAGTTCACAACCTATTTTTCTACCATTCTCATCATTCCTATCCTTATCGTATTTTCGGGTGGACTCTCAATTTATGTCAGCTCTGCCGTATCTCAGACCTATGTTTATCAGGTGTTGAGTCCAATGCTGCGATTTGGAGTGAAGTTTATTCCCTACTTTATCAACTGGATAGTGTTCACAATCACCTACATGATGATTCCCAATACCCGGGTGCGGTTTAAAAATGCCCTTATCGCCGGTATTGTAGCCGGTTCAGCGTTTCAGGTATTCCAAATGCTTTATATCAACGGACAGGTGTATTTATCGCGTTACAACGTTATATACGGTAGCTTTGCCGCCTTACCTTTGTTGCTGCTTTGGCTACAGATATCCTGTCTGATTGTATTGCTTGGAGCTGAAATATCCTATGCATCGCAAAACATTCAGAATTTTGATTTTGAACTTGATACGAAGAACATAAGCACGCGCTACAAAAACTTTGTGACTCTTTTTATTACCCATGTTATTGTAAAACAGTTCGAAAATCAGAAACCACCCCTATCCACCGAACAGATTGCAACAAATTACAAATTACCAATTCGTCTAGTCAACCAGTTGGTAGCAAAGCTCGTGGAGGTGTCAATACTCATTGAAGTATATAACGAAAGCACTAAGATGAAAACCTATCAACCTGCCATAGATATCAATCAACTGAGTGTTAGTTTGCTGTTCAACAAAATGGAAATACATGGATCTGAGTTATTTCTGACCAATAAAAATGAACTACTTGATAGTTTTTGGCAGAAAACCCTTGACATCAAACAACGCTCGGAAGAACATACAGAACAAATACTTGTAAAAGATATTTAAGTGTAACGTAATACATGTTTAAAAAGCCGTTTCCATTGATTTGGAAGCGGTTTTTTAGTACTGCTAACCTTTTTACTGCCCATTTAACTGATATTCACTACCCACTTATTTAAAGTTGCTGAATTTATATTCAAAAATCATCAAATAAACAACGTCCGGCAAAACAAAGTCATATTTAGTTTTGTTTAGTATTTATAAAAAATAAGTGAAATATTTCCTGCTTTTTTTAGCTAATTTGAGCTGATTGAAATGAATATCTCTATATAATTTCAATAAAACCTTTAATTATTACTAATATGAGAAAGAATTGGATTTTACTCACAGCACTCTGTATTTTTGCAGGTGTTTTTAGTTCATGTAAACCCAAAGTACATGAAAAGAAAGAGATAGTTATAGCTATTATCCCCAAAGTAGATAATGCTATCTTCGATCAGGTAAAAGAAAGCGCCCTGGAAGCTGCCAAGGATTTGGGGGTTGTTGTAACCTGGGAACCACCTACTTCTATTGATGGTAACAAACAAAAAGAATTAATCGACAATCTGATTCGCTACAAAGTGGATGGAATTCTGATTAGTTGTAATGATGCCGTTATGCTGAAGGAACCTATCAACAGAGCCATGAAGGCCGGTATCAAGGTGGCTACGTTTGACTCCGACAGTCCGTACAGCGACAGGCTTTTCTACATTGGTACCGATAATAAAAAAGCCGGCAAGATTTGTGCTCAAACCATGCTAAACCTCTATGCCAAAGCCCATAAAAAACCGAATAAAATCGTTATTGTAATTGGTGGAATGAGTGCGTTGAATATGACTGACAGAATTTCAGGATTCCGGTCACAGATTAGCAACAGTCAAATTGGTGAAGTGTTTAACTGCCTGGAAATGCCCGATTATGCTAAAGAACTGCTTACCTACCAACTGAAACGCAATAAAAATATAAATGGAGTACAAATGATGTGGGGCGTTCCGGTACTGAATGGTCTCGACAGCATCAAAGCTTTGTCGGATTTTATGAAGGGTGGTGGTATTTCCGTATTCTTCGACGTTTCACGACCTTTATTACGGTATATCAAGGATAATCCTAACTGTGCTACCATGAAGCAGAATTTTCACGCTATGGGCTATGAAGGTGTAAAGAATCTCTATAACGCAATCATCGATAAACCCTACGAATTGCAAATGCTGTATGATGTAAAGGTTATCGACCAAAGCAATGCCGAAAAAGAATTGGATAACTTATAAACAGGGTGAATATTATAACAGAAGCCGCTTCCATTGAATTGGAAGCGGCTTTATTTTTAGAAGCAGTATAGTATTCACCGGGTTGTCCATTATAAGCTTTGTTCCGGCTTATTCTAAACAATTAAATTACTTTCGTGTTAGATATTGGATATTTAAAGCCTTTTTGAGGCACATAACTAAAAAGTAACAAATTAAATTATAAGCAAAAAATGAGTCAATCATATACATACGCCGGAAAAGCAAAACAAACTGCATCCAACATAAAATCATTATCGGCCAGAGATTTCAAGGAAGTACTGGATTATAATTCTGTTACCATTATTGATGTTCGCGATGCAGAATCATTTGAATTGGGACACATAGAAGGTGCTATCAATCTGGATATGCATAGTTCGGATTTTGTGGCTGCTCTGGAAGAAGATAGTGCCTATAAAGTATTGGCAGTTTATTGCCAGGGAGGGTTTAAAAGCAAAATGGCTGCAGCAAAACTAGCCGGATTGAATACAGAAATCTATGATTTGAATAACGGTTTCAATGAATGGGTGGTATCGGGATATCCCATCACGCAGGAGTAATTTTATTTCCGCCCCTAAATCCCCTAAAGGGGACTTTGAATTAGCATCGTCTTTAAATTTATTATGAGATTCTTGCAAACCACTCTTTAAGTCCCCTTTAGGGGATTTAGGGGCGGTTGTTTCTCATGAGACAAAAGTAAGTCAGAGTTTGAGACTTATCAGCATTCAATTCTTATATTTCCCAATAAAAAAGCCGCTTCCAACTGAATGGAAGCGGCTTTTTTGTTGAGCCTCTTGTCGGATTCGAACCAACGACCCCGAGATTACAAATCACGTGCTCTGGCCAACTGAGCTAAAGAGGCAAGTGGATAAGCCCCCTACATCGCACCGCTACAACCAAATACCCTTGCTGCGGTCAAGCCCTGGGGGAGTTCAAAGGGAGCTGGTCGTGTAGGACTTATCCGGGCACAAAAGTAGTACATTTTGTCAGATTCACAAACTTTTCCCGGTATATTTTTTTCTGAAACTCCCTACCCTATTCATTTTCAGAAAACTATTAGCGAAAAAAAATTACAAATAAAAAAAGCCGGGACTCAAATAGCCCCGGCTTACAGTATGAAATGCAAATATTATGGCAGATAAAAGCAGGAATTCATACTTTATGATTTAGACCCCCAATCCGCCAGCTGGCGGAGGCTTAAAGACGTAGTATCTTATAGTTTGTCAATGTCAATACGCCTTATTGAAGTATTCTTAGACGCATTCAGGGGATTGAAAATTTCTATTTTGTCGAAATAGTTTGTGTAAACTCAATATTGTCGACACAGGCATAGGCAGGTGTATTCATTCCATAGGTGCCTTTATCGCTCGAATCGAGTGTGAAGACAACCTTATTCACCTTACCCAGGGCACTTACATCCACTTTAGTCCAGGTATTTGATAAGAATGATTTTCCATTACGGAAATCGGCCAGATAATAATCAACCGCGCTGGTTTTAGTATTATTTAAATATCCTGTAATTGTGATTTTATACCAGTCGCCGGCAACAAACTTTTTGCTATATGCACTTCCGTTTTGCATATCCAGGTAGGTATACGTAGAATTAGTGAGCATAAGGCTCTTGATACTAAAATTGCCATACACATTGCTATCGCAAAGTAAAGTAGCTGTACCGTAAGTCAGGGCAAACTGTTTTGAACCTAATGCACCACTACCTGCAGATACACTGTATTGGTTTGTATAGCCACTTGTCTTTGTATCTTTTTTAGCCGAACATGCAAAACCCGACCATGAAAACCAGGCACTGTTATAATTGTTATTGAACGTGGCAACTTTAGTTGTGAACGAACCTGAACCATCCGAACCATTCCAGATACTATCTGAATTAAGTTTCACGTTTTCGAAGTCAACAAGCGTTGAAACAGTAAAGGAATCGGGAACCGGAGACTCGGTTGTACAAGCAGTAAATGACAAGGCTACGATAGCAACAGAAAGGAAAAATTTAAATGTTTTCATTTTTTTTATTATTGATTATTAAATAGATAAATACGATTCAACAAAAAACAATACGTCAATGCACAGGATGTAATTATCGTTACCGACAACAATAAAAAATGAAGAATATGTACACAGTGAAGTGTTCAGACCCTTTTTGCTATTAATCCCGAAAGCAAAAACATAGTTGTTGAAAATGGCAGGTCTTCTGACTTACTCCCGTATTTGAACGCCTTCCCGGACCTCCCTCAATCCCTCCAAAGGAGGGAACAGCTCCTCCCTTTCGGGGAGGCTGGGAGGGGTCCCAGTGGCAAAAGTGTTGTTCAAAACGTTTTTCAATAATTTTCAATTCTCAATTGTGAATTGTCAATTAGTGAAGGAGTCTACAGCAGCGGGTACTGTTCCGGAATTTGACCGGATTCCCTTTTTATCGAATCAATGAAGATTGTTTCGATACCAAAATCGGATACAAAAGTACGTAAAATTATTATCACCTTTTGTCTGTTGACGCAAGAAAATTTCAATATTTTTTATAGTTGTTTGTCTTTCTGCAACTTAATGTTGAAAATATTTCGGGGATGTTGAAGTATATGGTAGTGTGTGAAAATTGCAATTATAGGGGCGTTAGCCCTGATATATTCGTAACACAAATATAAACTAATAAATAAGGGGCGTAGCCCTGTCATCTTACTCTTTGAAGGTAAAATATTTTTTAAGATAGCAGGGCTAACGCCCCTATTTTCTTATAGATTTTAGTAGCTGTCTACGTAAATATCAGAGACTGTGTCTTCAAGCCCTCATTTGGGGGTTGGGGGTCTGATGATTTTAAGCCCCATACTACCCTCCCATTTTTTCAGGCACAGAAATTGTAAGCATAAAAAAAGTTTTCCCAGCTATTCACCATTAAAAAGATATTCGTATGAAAAAAGCCATTTTCTTATTCCTGGTAGCAGTACTTGTTGTTTCATGTCAGGATTCAGTTCCCGAACCACTTTCAACAAAGCAAATTATCAATCTCACCGTAAAGCAATCCAATTGGGTGGAACATACCGACGGTAATGGGCTGAACCGATATTATTCCTGCCATTTCTCCATGCCTGAAATCAACTCGGTAGTTTTCAATTCCGGCTCGGTGACTGCATATTACTACAACAGCGCGGCTCAACAGCTTTTGCCTTATGTTCGCCATTATCAGAACACGGCAGGGAATTTCTGGACACAGACTGTTGATTTTGATTATACGCAGGGCGGCATGGATATATACGTTACAAGTTCCGACTTTGCAGCCATCCGACCTGATGGTATGGATTTCAGGGTGGTATTAATGTGGTAAAGCCCCCCAACCCCCTAAAGGGGGCTTAAGAATGGATTTTAGATTGTTTTTTATTAGTTTTTATAGTAGGAATAAGGTGTTTGAATGTATGTTCGGACACCTTATTTTTTAAGACCTGTCACACTTAAAGAAATAATGTATTTAAACCACAAAAGAAAACATAAAAAAGAATGTAATAATAGCACGCGGATTATCGCTGAATGAGCGGATAGTAGCTGATTTAAATAAACCTATAAGACGGAGAGTATATACTGATTTTATTTGCTTCGTAAATAGCAGATAATTTGTTCCAATTGAAAATCAGTTGACTTCACTTGTGAAGTCGGAATCTTTAATAGATCAGTAAATAAAATTATCCGTGTATATCAGCTTCATCCGCCTTATCCGCGTTCCATTTCTTTTTATTTAAACACAATGTCGCTCCTAGGGAGCTTAATGAATGGTTCTGATTACTTTCTACCATACTATCGCTGCTCTGCAGCTTTTGATTTAAAAGTTCCGTTAGGAACGTAATTATGGTAGAATATAGAAAGACATTCCAATATTTAGCTCCGTAGGTGCGATATTATGAAAAGTCAGCAATTCCACCCTATAAGCATTCTATTTCTTTCTATTCTTCTTCCCTTTTTTTCTCATTCAACAAAATAAACGTAATTTTGAGGCGAAAACACGCAGCGCATGAATCAGGAAACAAAACAGTTTATTACCGACAACAGGGATGCTAATATCCATCAGCTGGTACTGCAGCAGGCCAGGTTTCCCCTTGTTGATATGCCCCTGGCTATCCGTCAGATCAACGGTATGCAGAAAATAAAGACCAAAGTACCCCTGTTTTATAACAACGACGATATCCTTTACCCTGTGCAGCTCTCGTTGGAGCAATCTTCCTCTGAATCAACGGCTAAGTACAAAGCAAGCCTCTGCGAAGGCAATACACTCGTCGACCTCACGGGCGGATTCGGAGTGGATTGCAGTTTTATGGCGCGCGGGTTTAAGCACGCTACCTACGTGGAGCGGCAAGCCGAACTCTGCGAGCTGGCCACACACAATTTCAGAGCGCTGAATCTACCCCACATACAGGTAATAAACGCCGAAACCGAAAACTACCTGAGCAGCATGGAAGGGGTCGACTGGGTATTTATCGACCCGGCACGCCGCAGTTCCGCAGGAAAAAAAGTAGTGTTCCTCTCCGACTGCGAACCGGATGTTTCGGCCCTGTCGGCACAGCTGTTGAGCAAGGCAAGGCGGGTACTGATTAAGTTATCGCCCATGATGGACATAACGGCTGCCGTAAAGGAACTTCCAAACACTGCCGAAATACATATTCTGAGTGTAGATAATGAGTGTAAAGAGGTGTTGCTCCTGCTCGACCAATACACGCACACCCAGCAGCATATATACACACTAAACACGGGTAAGAATAACAAAAACGAGGTCTTTGATTTCGTGCAAGACGAAGAAAGCCGGGCTGCTGCGACCTATGCTACCGCTGTGGAGAAATACCTCTACGAACCCAATGCAGCGGTAATGAAAAGCGGAGCCTTTAAACTTATTGCAGCACGTTACGGACTGCGTAAACTGCAGCAAAATACGCACTTATACACGTCTGATAAACAAGTGCTTGAATTCCCCGGACGCATATTTGAAGTACTGAAACAACGGGGAAGTTCCAAAAAAGACCTGAAAGAATTATCGGCCAACAACTCCAAAGCCAATATCACTACACGCAATTATCCCCTCAGCGTAGAGGAACTACGCAAAAAGCTTCAGCTAAAAGATGGCGGCGACCTGTATTTATTTGCCTGCACACTGGCTCCCGATACAAAGGTGATACTCGAATGCCGTAAATAAAACTCATTTTTTGACCAGGTGCTTCAAAAATCCTTCCCGTTTAATTGAAAATGTTTCCCTTCATAAAAATTATTTGACCCTTCACATTGAAAATATTACCCGATATATTTAAAATCTTTCCCTTCACATTATTTTTCTGACGGGTCAAATAGAAAATAGTTCCCATATAAAAAGAAATTATACGGGTCAAATTATTTTTCTGACCCGTATAATTCAAAATAGTTCCCATACAAAAAAGAATTTGACGGGTAATATTATTTTTTGGAAGGGTCAAATAGAAAATAGTTCCCGTACAAAAAGAAATTATACGGGTCAAATTATTTTTTTTACCCGATACTTTCTAAATTGTTCCCGATAGAAATCATACCCCACAAGGACGTTTCTTTCTTGCACAAGGATAAACCAACAACCCACCTTCCTAAACTATCTGCTACAAGGGTATGCTACTTTAGCGTAAGGATATCTTACTAACCTGCTCTGAAGCAATAAGCTTCTGGAAAAACATTCTCTTTTCTCCTACCCTAACACCTTCATTATATACTCATAAACCACGCTAACATATGAATTTTTAATCTAGTGTGAAAATAATCATGAAAAGACATTGTTATGATAATTAAGTTATTTACCTTTGGAAACAAAAAGTAAAATGTCCGAACTTGTATAAGCAGATGAATCAAATTAAAACAGAGATTTTGGAATCAGATTGTTTCTTATTTGGTTTAATCTTGGTTTAGACAAAAATATAGCACTAAATAACATTATTCTCATTAAGAGTAACGTAGTAATCCGGTTGTTTGGCGTAGTCTTCAGGCTAACTCATGTTGAAAGGAAACTCAGGCTTTCCATAGTAAGAATTAAATTTCAAACAGAATAAAGAATCACAAAGCAAAGTCTTCTTTCTAATGGAGACTACGCCAAACAAAGGTGCAAACTTATAAAAATTGGTATTAATCCAAATAACTCTCAGCAGAAGTAGAAGAAAATTGATAAACTATGAGATATAAAAAATGTGAAATATGCGGTAAAAGAGCTGAACAAAACAAAATGGTAATAGTTGAGAATACTCTTTATTGCATCGAATGTTTTGAAAAAGAATTTGAAGAGAAAGAATTGCTAAACGGTAAGAAGGTGATTCGTGAGTTAGACCCCACAGTGTGCTCTAACTGCAATCACGACAATGGTGGTGAAGAATTGCCTAAACTTTCGATTTATCCAATTTGTCTAGAATGTAAAAAAGTCATTGACAAGCAGGTATTTCCCGACTGGGTAAAGGCATTTATTGCCGGCACAATTGCGATTATAATAATAGGATTTATCTGGAATTTAAGATTCTTCAAAGCCTACGAACATATTCATACTGCAAATACCAATTATGTTAATGGAAACTATGAAAATGCCAGCAGGTTGATGAGTTTGGCAGTGATTGAAGTTCCTGAGGTTGAAGATATAAAAGCTATGGCAGGTTTTTTCAAAGGGATTGATTTATTGGTAAAAGATAGTTGCACGGAAGCGCTATTTCTGTTTGAAAAATACAAACAGGCAATTCCTGCCGATGTAAATTTGAAATCGTTTATCATTCAGGCACGTGCCGGAAGCTTTTTTGACAAAAAGAATTATAAAGGATTTTTGGATGCTTCAAACCAGTATCTGGCTTTGGATTCCACTCAGGCTCAATCATGGGCAGGTGTAGCATCAGCTTATTCGTGCCTGTATGCTGAAACGAAAAACGAAGAATATAAAACACAAACATACACCTGTCTGGCTAAGGCAATGTCATTGGATAGTACAAGTAAGCAAATGAAGGAATATATGAATCTAATAGAATATAGAATTTATTCAAAGCAGATTATTAGAAGAGAACAATTCAAAAAACAATTTCCAACTGGTTGGTCTAAAATTTAAAAGATTATGTTTATACCCGGTAAAATTATTGCGATATTTACATTCCCCGGAATCATTGTACATGAGTTTGCACACATGATTTTTTGCAAGATACGAAAAGTAGCTGTATTTGAAGTTTGTTATTTTCAATTTGATAATCCTCAGGGGTTTGTGAAACATGAACGTACCGACAATTTTACGACTACGTTTCTGATTTCAATGGGACCATTTCTTGTAAATACTCTTTTGTGTCTGCTTATTTGCATTCCCGCTTATCTGCCCGTGAAATTCTTTGAAATAGACCACTTGTTTTCATACTTCCTTGTCTGGTTGGGTGTGTCTATTGGTATGCATGCCATTCCTTCCGACGAAGATGCTACCAATATTTTCGAGCAAGCCAAAGTTAGTGTTAAACATTTTAATATATTGGCTATAGTGTCATTCCCCATAATCGGACTTATTTATCTTTTCAACGCGTTGCGTATGATATGGGCAGACCTTTTCTATGGCATAATAATAGGATTGGGGATTCCTTCATTATTATTTGGTTAGGAATTACTACCCTTGCTCCCATCCAGTCCTCAAGGATATACAATAATCATTAACTGAGAAAAGTTGGTGGAATGGATTTCAAATCCGAAATAAAGAAATCTACAAATGAAATTAGCTACATTCAATATAGATTGGGCCGAAAAATATACATCGGCCAACCATTGTAAGAAAGTTGAGCAATTGTTAGACGAGCAGGACTTTGATTTTCTGGTTCTGACAGAAACAATAGACCTAAATATTAGCAGTTTTAAGTACAACTATTTCTCTGATCAGATACCTGCAAACACAATTTATGAAGGTTTGAATTATACCGACTATTTGAAGGGAGAAACAGCCTATCGAACTATCATCTACTCAAAGAGTCCGTGTGTAAAAAGATATAATGTGAATGACGCGAAAACTTCGCTGGCATTGGAGTTTGAGACCTATCTGGGAAACATTATTATATATGCTACAATAATAGGAACTCAGTATAAAAAACAACCTTTTGCGAAAAAGGAACTTGAAAATTGTATAGCGGATTGTGAGAAGATATACGCATTGAATCAGAATTTAATTATTGTTGGTGATTTAAACACATCCTTTCTGGAAAATGAAAAACAATATACGATAAATGCTGAAACAACGGAATCATTGAAAGATCTTTTTGAGCGCTGTAATCTGGTAAACACCACCGATAAACTGGAGAAGAATATTGACCATATTATTATACCAAAGCATTTTCTACCAAATTTGATTGAGAGCAACGTATTTGTGGAAAAGGGAATTTTAAGTGATCATAAAGGAATTGTGATAACTCTAAAATAAAAGCCCTTGCTCCCGCCCGATTGTATCGCGTAGAAAATAAATAACGTTATTTATTAACTCTTTAATTTTATGAAATTATGGAAAAGAATCAATTTCAGGGAAAAGTAACCGGAAAAGAAATTCTACCGGAATTCATTGACGAATTGTCAAAAGATTTTACCTCTGAATTCTATTGGGTAGTTTTTACCGGTTATGCGCAAAATTTAAAAGAATATCATGTTCAAATCAACAATTGCAGTAGAAATGAGGGGTATTCATCTGATTGGCCGGAAAGCTTTTATTTATTGGCAAAAGAAGCTATGCTGTATAATAGAAGATTACTGGTGATTTCAAAAGGAGTACCTTTTGGATCCAATATTGAACAAGTACTTATTATGCATGAAAACGGGTAAAAAGACCTTCTTATTCAGGCATTAGAACCCTTGCTCCTGCCCGAATTGTATCGCGTGGGAAAATAAATAATCAGTAGTATTACCACACGATGCAATTCGTGCGGCAGCATGAGTTAGAATGTTATATAGTTATTAAATTTAAAAATGACATACATAATGGAAAATGTCAAATTTGTAAAACAACATGTGTTGTGGTTCGATGTATTCAATGTTGAAAATCCCGATTTGAAAGAGCCGGTTTTTTCGCTTCCCAAGGATACAAAAAAAGATCGAAGTGGTTATGCTGAGATTTCATATAAGTTTGATTATAATCCAGTAAATGATAAGGGATGGCATTTCTATTGCTACACAACAATTCGAATAACTCAGGTTGCAGCCATTTCAATCCGGACACACTTCAGCACAAATCGTCCAACATTTTCGTGGGATCGATTTTTTTCACCCGATTCATTAGTACCTGTAATAACATTGTCCACCGAAAAAGCGATGCTCCGGTTTGTCCGGTTCTGTGAGAAAAATGGCATTAGTTTACCCCCCAATTGCCACAAAATAAATACTCCCGAAAATGAGATATTCACGTTGTTTACAGCCAACGACTTTATGAATTACTACCATTCAATCAAATCAATAAAAGAAAGGTCAAAAAAAATTTATGAGATATGCTATGATTTACCAGTCCCTAAAAGTAAAAATGCCAGAAAACTTTTTCCACTTGTGTTTTCGGTGTTAGACGATGTTTTGTTCAATAACCGAAGTTTTAATAGGTCTCATAATCGCGATTCATTTTTTGAAAACATATTAGAGATGGAGTATTATTCGTTGAAATTTAAAAGCATTGACCCACAATACCCTACTTATAGATTTAACTACAATGATATAATGAATTTACGTATATGTCTTGACTGTGCTATTCACCTGCTTGAAAACAATAAGTTAGATTATTTTTCAAATATATTCAAACACTTAGCTATTTCAGATGAAGAATTGATTGTATATATCTCAATTGCAAAAAAACTACAGGAAAAATGTGGAGATAACAAAAACCTGAATTCTACAAATTGGGATGATAAGATTCGATTAATTAGGGACTTTAATTAAGCTTAGCCCCTTGCTAAACGTAGCATAGTAATAACTGAAAATTAAGAGCACCCAATTTTCTGATTTTAAAAGTTTCGCGGCTGATAAATATCAAAATCAACATATAATGACAGAAAATATATTATTGAGAGATTCCGAAATTCATCCGACAAATGAAGTCCTTGAAAATGCACTTGGAAAAGATATTTTCGGGGTTTACGAAGAATTGATTAAAATTATAACAGATGTCGAATTTGAATTAAAACCCGAATGGAATTTTTATAAAGATGGAAAAGCATGGCTTTGTAAAGTGACTTATAAGAAAAAGACTGTTTTCTGGCTTTCGATATGGGAAAAATATATAAAGACAGGTTTTTATTTTACAGAGAAAACCCGTTTAGGAATCTTCAGTTTGCAAATAAACGAGAAAATTATACAGAACTTCGAAGAAGCGAAAACTGTGGGAAAATTATTTCCGTTAGTTCTCGACATTGATGAAAAAAGACAGTTAGAGGATTTAAAAGAAATAGTAAAATACAAGAAGAGTTTGAAATAATCAATACAAGAGAAATGTTGGTACAATGGCTGACGGAATACGTCGTTCAGACTCAAATCTCTAACAAAAGGATTGTTTTGAAGCAAACTTTTATAACTGAATCGAAAATGAATATATTAATCTTTTAAATTATTGAAATATGAAAACATGTAAGATTTATTTCAGTGCACTCTTAATGATGTCATCGTTGATATCATTTGGACAACGTCCGCAAATCATAACATTTGCGAATCCTGACCCCTTATCTGTTTTACCCTTTGAAAAAAGGTACCTGAATCAAGATTATCATGATTTTGATAACATTGATGGAACTCCTTATTTAAATGATGAATTTATAAATGGTACATTTTACATAAAGGATACAGCGGCCTTCAAACTTCCGATTCGCTACAACATCTACGCTGATCATATGGAATATAAGATGGATGGAATAATTTATTATGTGGACAGTCCTCAATCCGTATCTAAAATTGTATTAGGTGAATCTACATTTATATACCTGTCATTTATCGAAAAAGGAGGTTATTATGAATTGCTTGAAGCGGGTAAATACAAACTTGTTCAAAAAAGAAGAGTGGAATTTAAGCACTCAGAGACGAAACCAATAGAAGGATTAATTCGATCGAGGTATGAAAGTAATACCGATCTGTTCTATTTGGTGAACAATCAGAACCAGGCATTCAAAATCGGGAATATGAATTCAGTCCTTAAAGCATTGCAGGATCAACGGACCAAAATAGAAACGTTTATTAAGCTGGAAAAAATAAGAAATACCAAAAAAGAAAATCTTATTAAAATAATCAAATATTATAACAGTCTGTAAGTCCATGTCCTGCGTAATTGTATTGCGTGGAAAAAGTCTGAATCAGGATACAGCAGAGATGAATCAGATAAAAAAATTCACACTTTCTGATTAATCGTTTTCATCTGAATTAATCGTGGTTCAGACGGATTAGAATCATTGACAATAAAAACAAACAATCTTGCAGGTACTAAAATAAACTATACAATCAATCCCAATGAAAAATCCGACACGTATCGCTGTTTTGAGTTTGATAGTTCTGTGTGTAACACTGTTTTCATCGTGCACCGACGATGCGGTAGATCATACAATAGGTGCTTTTAATAATGGTGGCAATGAGCGGAACATGATCGTAGTGATGAGTGATCTTCATCTGGGTGCCGATTTGACGTATGCTGAGTGCAGTAAAAATCTGGGATCATTGGAGAAATTGCTCAAACAAATAAAAGCTGCACCCAACGTAAAAGAATTGGTTATTGCCGGCGATATGCTCGACGAATGGTTTGTACCGGCCAATGTGGATACGTATCAGGGAAAAGATCAGTCCGATTTTGTAAAACGAATTGCAGCAACCAATAAAGGCGTGATAGATGCTTTTAATAGCATCATCAAAGAAAAGAAGATACGCGTAACCTATGTGCCTGGGAATCATGATTTGACTATTACGGCCGCCAATGTGGAGCGTATACTTCCCGGAATACATCAGGCCCGGGATAATGAACAGGGCCTGGGAACTTATTCGCCGGTGAATATACCTGAGATAGCCATTGAACATGGACATCGTTATAATTTCTTCTGTGCCCCCGACCCTGTTTCCAATCAGAATATTGCTCCGGGTACCATTTTGCCTCCGGGCTATTTTTACACAAGAATAGCTGTGCTGCATGTAATGCAGGAACCGGCAACGCCTGCCGACACCCCCCCTGTTGTCACGCAGAATACTTTGGCGGATGCAAGTCAGAGTTTGATGTATGTATACTGGTATGTATGGAGCAAGGCATTAGCCACTTACCCGATAGCCAACAAATTTGACGAGAAGATTATCGTCACCAATGTAAATGGTTTTAATGGAAACTATGCTGTAAACGATATACTTCCCTATCAAACCACTCCCGGCGGAGTGATAGATGTCAGGTTCTATAAAGGTATTCAGGATAGCTGGACTCAACGACAAACGCTCAATCACGTGGCTATACCTATTCCTGTAAGTCAGGCAATAGCCAATTCGGGTCAGGCAAGTGAATCGGAGTTTCAGGCAACGAATCAGTATTTTCTGAACCCCGGTTCGGATAAAAGAATGGTTATATTCGGTCATACACACGATCCAAAGATTATTGCGTCGACAAACTATAAAGCAGAGAAATGCATTTATGCAAATTCAGGAACCTGGATTGATCATAATGGGGTAGCTCCCACCACCATGAGTTTTGTTGTTATTACTCCTCAGAATGCTACAGCTTCTTCGCAAACCTACGTGAAACTATATAATTTTCAAAACGAAGTAATCACAGCAATGTCACAAGACTCGATTCGGTATTGAGAGAGATGCTACAACCTTATATATCATTTCATCTGATTTTAATTGCTATTCAACTATAGCACAACCTTACATAACGCAAAAAGAGGCTTTCTCACGAAGGCCTCTTTTTTATGTCTAGCAAACCCTATGATTTATATTTAAATCATAATCCAAGCTTGCAAATATAAATCATTTACTCAGAAACAGAAATACCCAAAATTGGGTAGTTTCACGAAAGATAATACAGCAATGAACAATTCAGGTTTCTCTCTCGTTAAGCTTAGCGTAATATTTTTAGGTTATTAGGTGAACCCAATAATCTTAAATTTCAAATTAAATAAAGTATCACAAGGCTGGGCCTTGTTACTAATTTGTCGTAGTATGGAGACTACAACAACGAAAGTTATTTTACGAATCAAAACGAATAAAATTGGAATATGATACATTTTAAATACTATCTTTTGCTGTTCGGATTATTACTGAGCACCCTTATTACAAACGCACAAACAATTAAAGATCCTGATGAATTTCTGATACCAAAGGGAATTGACAGTTTACCTAAAATATTTCTTTTGGGTACTTTTCATTTTGGATATCCAAACCTTGATGCCAATAAAGTTGATAAATCGAAACAGATTGATATTTTGTCGGAACAAAAGCAAAAAGAGCTACAAAAATTATTAGACTATATCGCTTTATTTAAACCTACTAAAATTTGTATTGAAGCACCTGTAAAATGGAAAGCCATGGAAAAATACAGAAAATATAAAACAGGTGAGAAAGATTTAGGGCGGGATGAAATACAACAAATAGCGTTTAGACTTGTAGATAGATCTAAATTAGATACTATTTATTCAGTTGATGCAAGCACTATTGCTGACGACCTGACAGAAACGAAAGATTCGAGCGTAATTAAACCATACATCGACGAAATATTTAAAGACTATACATTCAAAGCCAATTCGGATTATAAAAAATGGGTTGAATACGAAACAGAACTAAATACTAAAATCCCGCTTTTTGACTATTTTAAATACTTCAATTCCCCAAAAAGATTCTTAAGAGATTATGGCTACTATCTGTTAGGTGATTTTAAGAATGGGAAATATAATGGTGCAGACGCATTAGCAACATATTGGTATGATCGAAATTTGAGAATCTTTAGAAACATTCAACAGGTAACGACTTCGCCTAATGATAGAATTTTAGTGTTATTTGGTGCCGGACATATTTCGGTATTAGACCAACTTTTAAAATGTACACCGGAATATGATTATATAAAATTTGACGATTTAAAAAAAATAAACAACAAATAAAAGGCTGCAGTACTATTTTGGGTTTTATGGCATAGCCACCAGACTAGATATGAACAAAGAAAGATAGTTCCGACAATCTGACACATCGTTTTATCCTAATTAATCATGGTTCCGACATAACACAACCTCACATTACGCAAAAAGAGGCTTTCTCACGAAGGCCTCTTTCTTTTTATAAACTTTATATCTAAAACCCGGGAACTAAAATCTGTACTGCAAATATAAATCATTTTTTCAGAAACAAAACTAACTAAAATTGGGTATTTTTGCTGCGAATAAGATTTTAATCAAACTTTCAGGTAAAACAACCGTTTAATTAGCAATATACAAATACACATCGCAAATGACATTTGAAGAAATAATCAATTACCGACGTTCAGTAAGAAATTACAAAAATATCCCGCTTGATACAGAAAAAGTAAAACACTGTTTAGAACTTGCTACATTAGCCCCTAACAGCTCCAATATGCAGCTTTGGGAGTTTTATCACATTACCAATCCTGAGATACTAAAAAAACTTGCTGTTGCCTGTCTGGATCAGCAGGCGGCTACCACTGCCCAACAGATGGTAGTGTTTGTAACAAGACGGGACCTTTATCGCAAAAGAGCCAACAAGGTTTTGGAGTTGGAAACTCAGAATATTCTGAAAAACAGCCCCAAAGAGAAACAGGAGAAAAGAATCAAAAGGAGTCAGTTATATTATGGAAAAGTAATGCCATTTTTATATTCCCGTTTTTTAGGCATTTTCGGAATTGTGCGTAAATTACTTGTAAACCTCATTGGTATTTTTAGACCCATCACCTATCAGGTATCTGAGAACGATGTAAGAGTAGTTGTTCATAAAACCTGTGCGCTGGCAGTACAAACCTTTATGCTGGCAATGGCTGCCGAAAGCTACGATACCTGCCCCATGGAAGGTTTTGATGGACTAAAAGTGAAACGCATGCTGAATTTGCCTTATGGTGCCGAAGTAAATATGGTTGTTTCCTGTGGAATAAGAGAAGAAAACGGAATTTGGGGCGACCGAATGAGAGTCCCTTTCGACGAAGTTTATCACGAGATCTAAACAACACTAAAATGGAAGAACAACTAAACTATTACAGTCATAAACTGGAGTTTGAAATAGACTCATGGGACTTATATGAGTCTGTTAGCCGGGGCGATAAAGTCATTGTTATTGATGCCCGTTCGCATGAGGCATATCTGAATGAACATATTCAAAATGCAATAAACTTACCCCATCGGGAAATGACCAACGAAACGACAAGCCATTTGGATAAATCGATGCTATATGTAACTTATTGCGATGGAATAGGCTGTAATGCTTCTACAAAAGGGGCTTTAAACATGACAAAATTGGGATTCAGAGTAAAAGAACTGATAGGCGGACTGGAATGGTGGAAAAGGGATAAATACCCGACTGAAGGGATTCTCAGCGAGTTGGACCAACCCAAAAGTTGTGGTTGCTAAACCGGAACATAATAAAGAGACACTCACAAAAGGGTGTCTCTCTTTATTTTTAAAAAAGTTGTAACCAATCAATGTCTCTGTAACGCACCTGGGTGAAGTGTGATATAATTAAAGGAATTGATTGTGAGTATGCTATGGCTGTACGGGGAAAATCCTTTATATTTACATTTTGTTATGCAAATTACAGCGCAATTGTCAACTTTCAGGATAAATATTCGTTTATAAAAAAAATAAACTGTAAGTTGCATGGCTTCGGTATCAGAAACAATGCTAATTATCCGATAAATAGTGTTCAATCATATGAAACAGTATCCAATCCCCGAAAATGAAGAAAAACGTTTAGCAGCATTAGACGAATACAACATTCTGGACACAAACAACGAAGCGGAATTTGACCGGCTAACCCAGCTTGCGTCATTAATTTGCGGCGTTCCCATCGCCCTTGTAAGCCTTATTGACAAGGATCGTCAATGGTTTAAATCGCGGATTGGACTGGAAGCAACACATACACCCCGCGAAATATCCTTTTGTCAGCATGCTATAATGGGCTTCGATGCGTTCGAAGTGGAAGATGCTACAACCGATAATCGTTTTAGTAACAATCCCCTCGTAACCGACCAGCCTAATATACGTTTTTATGCAGGGTATCCCCTCACCGACCCCGATGGATATAATCTGGGTACACTATGTGTCATCGACCGTGAACCCAAAAAGTTAAGTGCGAATCAGTTACAGGCCCTGGAATTGCTGGCCAAAGAAGTTGTATCTCAAATTGTATCGAGAAAAAGAAACTTTGAACGCGAGAAACTGGAGAAACTATTTAATCTGGCTGTGGATTTAATATGTATTGTGGATGCTGAAGGTAATTTCAGGAAAATAAATCCTGCATTTACTTCCATTTTGGGATGGAAATCTGAAGAATTGATACACACTCCTTTCATAAGCCATATTCATCCGGATGATTTACCGGTGGCTAAAGAAGAGATCAGAAACCTGACTGAAGGGAAAAAAAGTAGCAATTTAGTTATACGCTACAAAAAAAAGAAAGATGGATACATCCATTTGAGCCTCATAGCAAATTCTAATTCTCAGTCGGGCGAATGGTATGCCATTGCACGCGATGTAACTGAAGAGCTAAAGAGAAAGGAAGAAACATTAAGCCTTGTTGAGTTTCAGAACTCCATACTAAACGGGACTGATTATTCGGTTATTACAACCAATTCGAAAGGAATAATAACCCTGTTCAACAAAGGTGCTGAGCGGATGCTGGGATTCAAAGCAGAAGAGCTTGTCAATAAGAAGAGTCCGCTTATGCTCCACGATGCCAAGGAAATAACCGAAAGAGCCGAGGCATTGGCTATAGAACTGAACAGACCGTATGTGGCCCACTCTGATGTATTTATTCTGAAGGCAGGATTGGGTTTAAAGGATGTGCATGAATGGACCTACATTGCCAAAGATAAGAAAAGGATAGTTACTGAACTATCGATGACTGCGCTCCGGAACAGTAAGAATGAAATTACCGGATTTATGGCCATCGCACACGATATTTCGGCGCTTAAAAAGTCGATGAACGAAATCGAACAACTGCGTAATGCACTCGACAAAACCGCCATTCTTTCGGTAACGGATAAAAACGGTATTCTCAAATCGGTCAATGCTAAGTTCTGTGAGATATCGGGTTATTCGGAATCGGAACTGATAGGAAAAGACAATAAGATTTTAAATTCGGGAGAACATCCGAAAGAATATATGGCCCTGGTTTGGAAAACGATCAAATCGGGGAAAATATGGCAGGGTGAATTTAAAAACAGAACCAAATCGGGTGAATATTTTTGGGTAGACACCTCCATAGTACCTTTTGTGAATGATATGAATGTGCCTGTAGAATTTATTTCGATAAGCAGAGATATCACAGCACGGAAAGAAATGGAAGAGCAGCTGGAGAATGCTATGCGAAACAGCGAGATGGCAACAAAAGCAAAGGATATATTTTTGTCGAATATGACGCACGAAATACGCACTCCGCTGAATGCTATCATCGGGTTCAACGATTTACTGAAATCAACTCCACTCACTCCCGAACAGGAAAAGCATGTCAACATTGTTGCCAGTGCTTCACAAAATCTAATGGTGATTATCAACGATATCCTGGATACATCAAAGCTCGAAAGCGGTGCTATTCAGTTGGAAAGAAGCAGTATCAATCTGAAATCGATTGCCGAATATGTCATTAAACTGGAAGCTCCTAAAGCTGCAGCAAAGGGAATTAAACTGCTTTCGAGTATCGACCATGAGATTCCCGATTTTGTGATTGGTGACCAAACCCGCCTTATTCAGATTCTGACTAACCTCATTAGCAATGCTATAAAATTCACGAGCGAAGGCTCGGTTAAACTAAAGATTATAGAATTACACCAAACCCCGGAAGTGTCCCATATTAAGTTTATTGTGAGCGATACGGGTATTGGTATATCGAAAGACAAACAGGAAGAAATATTTGAACGATTTACGCAGGCCGAAGCCTCTACTACCCGTATTTTTGGAGGCACAGGTCTTGGACTGAATATTGTCAAGATGTTAGTGGAAAAACACAACAGCAAGATTGAATTGTCGAGTAATCCCGGAAAAGGTTCGTTGTTTTCGTTTGAAATTGATTTCGAAATAAGCACCAAAACTGAAACCGAGGAACTTGTTATTGCTGAAGAACCAGCTCAGGCTAAAAGTATGGCAGATTTCAGAATTCTGATAGCTGAGGATAATGAACTGAATCAGATACTGGCAAGTACTTTCCTCAAGCAAAACAATGCCATTATAGATATTGCTGAAGATGGACTTGTGGCTATTGAAAAAGTAAAAGCTAATGAGTATGACCTAATCCTTATGGACCTTCAAATGCCCAATATGGATGGATACGAAGCAACAAGAATCATACGGGAAGAATTGAAACTGGATATTCCGATTATTGCCTGTTCGGCACATTCGCTGCTGGGTGAATGGGAAATTTGCTTTGAAAAAGGCATGAATGATTTTATATCGAAACCCTATGTAAAGCAGGATTTTCTAAATGCTATCAGTTCGTGGGTACGCCCTGTAAGTGGTGCAAAAGCACACCGTACCAATCAGGAAGCCAAAAAGGAAAAACAGGATATCGTTTCGTTTACAATGCTGAAAGAATTATCGGGAGGTGATAAGAGTTTCGAAATGAATATGATTAGTTTATTTCTGAAACAATCGAATGAATTACTGACAAATCTGGGCACATGGATGAGAACCGGAGAGTTTGAGGTTTTACAGCAGGCAGCACATAAAATAAGGTCATCTTTTGGTATCATTGGTGCCGATCCAAAGTATCTTGCAAAACTGGAAAAGTTGATACCGAATCCGGAGAATAAAAACAAATTCGGTGTGGAAGTAACAAATTTGCGAAACCAGTTGACACAAATAAATACCTACCTCGAGAAAAACCTGAATCAGTTCAGGAATTAATTACCCCACTTCCTGCAAAATCGGGTAAATATTTATCTCCCTCTTATTATCCTGAAAAATATGGATACAAGTGCTAATTATAAAAAATACAAAATGATGAGAATAAAATTTTTGGATGGATTAAGAGGGATTGCTATTCTGTTAGTACTTTGCTTTCATGCATTTTCAAAATGGCCTGCAATTGTGCCATATGGAAATTCGTATGGTGATTTTCCTGTATTCAAATACGGTAATTTAGGAGTACAATTATTCTTTTTAATCTCTGGTTTTGTAATTTTAATGTCACTGGAAAAAAACAAAAATTTCGGAGGTTTTATTTATAAAAGATGGTTGAGGCTATTCCCTGCCATGCTTGTTGCAACGGTTTTAATATATTTTACTGCCGGATTTTTCCATGAAAGACCCGCAGGTAGCCCCGATATATATTCTGTTTTACCCGGTTTGACTTTTATAGATCCTAATTGCATTGAAATGATTACCGGAATAAAGATAAACCTGTTAGAAGGAGCCTTTTGGTCATTATTTGTTGAGTTTAAATTTTATTTTGTTTTTGGTATATGCTATTTTACGCTCAAGAAGATAAACGCAATAATTGCTATTTTTTCTATGTTTTTATTATCCGTTTTAGGAACAAAACTGAATATCGTTTTTTTAAATACTTTGTCTGAATTCTTCTCTTTCACTTTTTATGGTTGGTTTGTGAGTGGTTCATTAGCCTATCTCTATTTTAAAAGTCAAAAAAAACAGTACTTCTATTTTTCAATTCTGGTTGGTCTTTTAAATATTGTTCCATATCGTCATGATCCGACATCGCTGGTGTTCTCAGCTTTCATTTTGGTTCTTTTTTACACACCAATCTATTTCAGTAAAATAAGAATTATGCTCGAAAACCCTGTATTTCTTTTCTTTGGATTAATTAGTTATCCTCTCTATCTGATACATGAAAATATGATGGTTTCTTTAATATGCAAAATGTCGAAAATAATAAACATTCCATCCATCCTGTTACCCATTGTGCCAATTTCTATATTAGTTTTAATAGCCTATTTCATGGTAAAAATAGCAGAACCATTTATCAGGAATAACCTTGACACAGCAATGAGAGTAAGTTATAGGGGATTAAAAGATATATCATTCGGCAAAAACTAAACTGCATTCAACAAACAAGATCACCTTTGTATTAATCTGTAATTCTCAGCTTAATCATATGTAAACAGAATTTATAGACAATGAAAAAGACACTATTAATCATCCTGGCACTTGCTGCTTCATTTGGTTTGGGCTATGCATTTAAGGCAGCAACAACAAACCAAACTGACAACAAACCGGAACAGAAGAAAGTAACAGGCATTGGGGGAATATTTTTTAAATGCAAAGACCCCCGTAAAATGAGAGACTGGTATAAAACACATCTCGGATTAAACGCAAATCAGTATGGCGTTGTATTTGAATGGTATCAGGGCGCTGACTCTACCCAAAAAGGATTTACGCAATGGAGTGTATTTTCCGAAAAAACAACCTACTTCGAACCATCTACCAAAGACTTTATGATAAACTACCGGGTTGAAAACATTGAAGCGCTTGTGGCAGGATTAAAAAAGGAAGGCGTAACCGTTGTAGATACCATTGAAACCTACGACTACGGTAAGTTTGCTCATATCCTGGATATGGAAGGCAACAAAATTGAACTCTGGCAACCCAACGACAAAGAGTATGAAAAATTAGGAAAACAACTTGGAAGTAAGACGACAAAGTAATTTTTCACAGAGATAGTCTCTCCCAAAGAGAGGCTATCTCTGCAATCAATTAATAGATCATTCTTTCTCAGCAATAATTAAGGTTGAAGGAATTGTTGTAAGCCAATAATGCTTTGTGTCGATAAGGTACTTCCAACTTTCCATGCTAATGAGCATAAGGTTTTGCTGTTTGATAAAATCGGGACTTATTTTTCCTTCGTTCAACAACCGTACATGATTTGGCGCAATTTGTTCCATAGCACGTATTGATTCCTTGAGTTGGGGATTTTTATGAATCTGATGGTCGAAATCGATAAAGGATACCTGCGATTCGGAGAAATTAATCAACTTCTGTGCAAATCCAATTAGAAATTCGTCGTTGGGATTAATAACCGGAATACAAATCAGATCCGTTTTACTAAATCCTTTATCAATCAAAACCCCAACCGAAACCTTGCTTTTGGCAATGATGGAACGTGTTCTTTCGTCGAACGGTGAGTTCTCAAAGATATTTTCCCGGCCTGTAACCTGATTAATCAATCTGTCAGGATTGATGATACGGGTTGTAAAACCGAGTATTTTCCCCAACAAGCTACCTTCAAAGATTGATTGTCCGATACCAATGAGCAACAAGTCATATTCTCCTTTGTTGGCCACTTCGGCAACATCCGATTCAATATCATTGGTTACTTTAAACAGCGTCGTGATTTTCTGATTGATATATTTCGATTCCTCAAAAATTGGAGCAAAACTCTCGTTCTCGTACACATCTAAATCAAATTGATGCGTTTTTGCACTTGGGAATAAATGCATGGCTGTTATGGCTGAATTACCGTTTGATTTTTTTATCAGGCAATTAGCCAACCGAACCAGAACCTTACCATTATTGGGGTCGCCGAATGATACCAGTATCTTGAACTTATTTATCAGACTGATTTCGTTTATCTTATCTTCGGCTTTCGATTTAAACGCCCAGTTGATTAAATCCAGTGCGGGTCCGGTCATAAAGGTTGTTACCAAAGCCATTATCACCATCATGGCAAAAACTTTGGGAGTAAGTATGCCCAGGTCGTAACCAATATTCAACACCACAAGTTCCATCAATCCACGTGTATTCATCAAAGCACCGATAGTGAGACTATCTTTCCAACTTTGCCTTACAAACTTAGCTGCCAATGCACTTCCTACAAATTTACCCGTGATAGCCACCAGAATAATCAATCCGGTAATCTTCCATAAATAGGCATCATTCAGCAATCCTATTTCGGTACGTAAACCCGTAAAAACAAAGAACAACGGAAGCAAAAGCACCAAAGCAATATCTTCGATTTTTTCAATGAATATATTCCTGAATTTCTGATTTGCAGGCATAATTGCTCCTGCCATAAAAGCTCCAAACAAAGCATGAATACCAATAATCTCAGTGGTCCATGCCGACAGGATAAGCGTTACAAGAAATATAGCCACAATGGATTTACTCAGATTGGCACTCGAAGTATGCAAATCGCCCACACGCTTTAAAAACGGTCGAATAATTTTAATCATCAGAAACACATAGGCCACAGCAAGCAATATTGTATATAGTGAGCTTATAAATGAACCTGCCTTGGCAATGGCAATGACAGCCGCCAGAATACTCCATCCGGTTATATCATCGGCTGCTGCACAGGTTATAACTATGGTTCCTAACCGGGTTTTGTGAATTCCCCTTTCCTGAACAATTCGGGCCAATACGGGAAAAGCAGTTATGCTCATGGATATGCCTATAAAAAGACCGAACGAAGTAAATCGTACTCCGACAGGTGCAAACGACTGATAAATAAAATAGGCCAATCCCATTCCCAGCGAGAAAGGAACAATGATACTGGCATGACTTACAACCACTGCATCGTGAGCCTTGTTTTTCAATACATTAATATCTATCTCCATGCCTACTATAAACATAAATAAGATAAGACCTATCTGGCTCAGGAAATTCAGGTTACCGAGCGACTGAACAGGAAAAAGAGCTGCGGAAAACTCCGGGAAATACATACCAACCAGCGAAGGTCCCAAAACAATACCGGCCAGAATTTCGCCAATCACAGTGGGTTGTCCTATCTTTTTACATATCCAACCGAATATGCGTGCCACCAATATAATGGTGACTATTTGTGCCAACAGAATAGCCAGCGGATGACCGATGTTTTGCAACAAGGAATGTAGAAATTCCATCCAATGTGTTTTTCCGGTGCTTGGTAACACTATTTTCGAGGCTATTTCCTGTTTTGAACCCATAAAATCGATCCAATACATTAATGCCGAAAAACTGCCGATAATCAGCACGTAAAAAAACACGTTTCTAAATTTCTTAAACATATAGGCTGGTGTATTTGAGGTAAACAACTTTTTTTAGATTCATCCTTTAAGTAAGTAATAATAAGGCTTACTATCCGTGATTCAGCAACAAAGATATTATTAAAAAACATCAAAGTCAATGGTTGCAAACTGAATCAGGGCTATTATGTAACAAGGCTGAAAAATAATGTAATGAATCAGATTTTTACCTTTTCCAGAAAGGCATTCCGATACACTTCGCTTAAATAAAACATCCGGGGTTTGTTTTGTTCATCAACAACCTTAGAAGTAATTTGGTCGAATGAGAAATGTTGTACAATATCAAGCGCAATAATTTCCTGCTTGTTGATGCGGCAAAACCTATTCGGAGGAAGGATAGTTTGTAGTTTTTCGAAAGAGATATTCTTCAGGCAGATTTTCGACCCATCTTTCAACAACACATCTTTATCCCGGCTATCAATTGCCGACGATTTAATGTAACATAACTGATCAAAAACCAGCAATGATTTTCCTTTATCCGTGTTCAGATAACTGAATTTTCTGTTATGTTTCGTGTCATTTGCCTGCTTTATGGCTTTTCGTACGGCCTTATGTAGTCTTTCCAACTCAATGGGTTTTCGTATAAAATCAACTGCTTCCAAATCAAATGCTTCGGCAGCATATTCCTTGTGGGCGGTAGTAAAGATTATGAGTTTTCCGGTGAGCATCTCTGCCAGTTGAATGCCATTTATCTGAGGCATTTCAATATCCAGTATGCAAAGGTCAAAATCAAGGTGGTCTAACTCCGAAAGAAACACATCGGGTTGATTGAAAGCTTTTACAACTTCCAACTCAGGTATTTGTTCGCAGAGCATTTTCAAGTATGTCAGCCCCGGCAATTCATCATCGAGCAGCAAGCACCTTAACTTTGTATTCAAAGAGGTCGATATTTAAATGTGCAACATAAACATTATCTTCAATATAGCTGTCAAGCTTAAAATTGTTTTCGTAAATAATTCGCAACCGTTGTTCCAGTGCTTTTATCCCTATACCTCCCTTTTCTTTCTTCATAGGGGGTTTCGACGAAATTTTATTGGCAACAGTCAGCCCGAAATGATTGTCTTTGAATTCCAATGTTATGGCAATAAAAGCCTCGGGACTTTGTATATCGGCGTGCTTAAAGGCATTTTCTATCAAATCGATGGAGATTAAAGGAGCCAACAGCTTTTGATCATACATCGGCTCAGCAGTATTCAACCTTGTTTTTACTTTCAGGTCGAACAAGGGACTCACTTTGATTTTATTAATTTCAATCAGGTTTAAGGCAAACTCTACTTCTTCTTTTGGACTGACAAATTCCTTGCGACTTTCGTACAGTATATAATCCAACACATTAGCCAGTTTGTCGATAGCAAAATAGGTTTGATAAGCATGTGATTGGATGGAGTTTAGGATATTCTTAAACAAATGCGGATTCAATTTTGCTTCCAGGGCTTCCAGGGCTTCCAGTTGCAAAGGTCGTACCTGATTACTCAACTCCAGTAATCGGGCTGTGGTTTCCTTTTGCTGTTTCTCTGCCTCGCGAAACCTCAAATAGAAATAAACTGCAAGCCCTATAACTGCTATCGTTATGAGCACCAGAACAATCAAAAGTAAGGTTACAGAATTCATTGACATTTTTGTTTCAAAATTAGTTATTTTCGTATAACATACAAAATTAAAACAACGGTAAGCTTATCGTGTTCAAAACGAACGGTTGATTGTTGCTAACTCAGGTAGCACGGGTTTGGAACACTTACTGCCGGGTGTCAGGGTCTGTTCATTTATTTAATTTCAAATTAAGTGAATAAAATAGACGAAATTTAGAAAAATGTTTGTAATTTTACAACTCAACAAACAACATTCTCATTGACCAGCATAAAATCTGGGTTAAACCAATAAGATTGAAAGTCAATGCGAATTTCAATAAACACTTAATAACTATTTACTCATGAAAAAGAATTTAAATTACGTCTTTTGGCTTATTCTGCCTTTATTGCTCATGTTTAGTTCATGTAATGATCAGAACAATGATATCATTGTAGAGAAGAATTTAAAAATCACAGCTTCGAAACTTGTTGTTGAACCCTTTGACACGATTGTACTTAAACTGAATTTATCAACTGAAGATATCCGGTCAAAATATGATAGTATATTCTGGATTGGTGATGGTCAGGCAGCTAATCCAATTTGGAATTCATTGGATAGTATCGTTCAAATAAATAATCAGGACTTTGCCTTGAAAAAATGTGTAACCGATTATCGTATCGGAAAGCACAAAGTATATATTAAAACATATAAAAACAAGATAGCTACACTTTCTGATTCTATCGAATTTACAGTGACTAACCCCAAGGGAGATTTTTTGTCATTTAAATGGAACTTAAAAAAAGACGAATACCTGTATTTTGCCGACAACTTAACTCAGGAAAATAAAAAATTCGGAGTTTATTTATGGTTGATCAAATCCTTTGATTCTAATAAATATCCTTCAGTTCGCTTCGAATTTTTTGGATGGAGTATAAACATAAATTCAGATCATTCAGGAGAAGATAATTTAGAAAAGTTATATGATACCCGGGAAGAAAGAAATACAATCCGCCAATTCTATCATAACTACATTACCGGAATCTATGGGAAAAGTACATTCTTATATGAAGATAGTATTTCCCAGTCACCATTACGACCAGAATACGAGAAACGGTTTAAATACATAATCAGATCAGAACCACCCTTTGCGGATTATCCGCTCGAAATATGGGATACCCCAACTGCTCACATTGCTCTGATTTCAATTGGGAGTGACGATTATAATAGTTCAAACTGGTATAGAGTAATTGCAGAACCAAGGAAGTTTTAAAATAAAAATTTAGTATTCGAACAGGTGCGGTTTTATCCTCAATAGTTCACCTAAAAGGACAAAACAAAGTTTCTGGCTTGCTGAATTGAATACAAACAGTTATATGTCTGTTTATTTGACTATTAATCAGCTTACAAAGCGAATAATTCATCTTTTTTGAATTATTCGCTTTGTTTTTAATTTATATTAACAGAACTTTGATAATAACGCACATGTTTACAACGTTAATTACCGAATCTTAAATCATTCAACTTTTACAAAGTCATAGCAACAATACACTATGCAAAAACAAATCTGTAACTACCTGAACCGTCCGTTTCCGTTGTTTCTGGCACTTCGAAAAGGGCGGATATACTTTATCTGGATGATATTCATTCTGGTGGTGCTTTGTAATATCCTTCAACCTTTTGGATTTAGCAATATTCACGAGTTCCACAAAGGCATGGTGCTGACAGATTATATCCTCCTGTTTTTTGGAGTTTACGCCTTGTTGTATATGACGCTTTCGTATTTCCGGCGCGAACATTATAATCCCGATACCTGGACGCTGCGAAAGGAATTGCAGGTGTTATTCATTTTCTTCCCTTCAATAACCTGCGTCAGTTGTTTGTATGCCAGTTTCTCGGTTCCCGAATTTGATTTGACATTCGATACCTTCTTCGATATTCAACTCTATAACTGTATGCTGGGCGTTGTTTCCATTCCCGGCTTTGGATATTTTATCTCCACCAAACTCCAACCAACCGAAACCAGTCCCACAGCCAAAAGAAGTGAGAATGCAGCAGGTTTACCTATAACTAAACTAACAGGGAACCCCGACGAAGACGAACAGGCCCGGAAAGTGATACAACACCTGCACGAAGTAATGATAACTGAACAACTCTACTTATCGAATAAATGCACCCTGCTACTGGTATCAGAACATACAGGTATTCCCGTTCATCGTATTTCAGGCACCATTAATCATTATACCGAATATACATTTACCGACTTTGTAAATAAATACAGGGTGGAACATGTATGCCGCATATTGCAACAAGGCAAGAACAAATGCCTGAAACTCGAAGCTATTGGCTTGGAATGCGGTTTTGGCAGCAAGGTAAACTTTTACAACAGCTTTAAAAAGTTTATGGGTAAAACACCTGCGGAATACCTTAAAGGAAAGTGAGTTTTCGTAGAGAGAGACTATCTCCAAGAGAGACTATCTCTGAAAGTGAATAGATTTTGAAAATTTTTATGAAAAATAGCTATGATGTTAAATATGTTTTTTACCTTTGGAGCATAAAATAATATATACTTCTCTGCAATAAAATTACTGGATATAAAACAGCTAACACACGTCGTGCGTAGCTATCGCGCGATTGTATCGCCTGGTACACAGTATTAAGAGAAAATAATTAAGCCATATGCTACAATCAAATAATCAATATACTATATGAAACAACGATTCATACTAAGCATTCTATTAGCGGTTTTCGTTTTAAGCAGTTGTAATAACGAACCAAAGGAAACCTACATTGATTTTGATTTTTATGTCGATTCGATTAAGAATATTACAGCTACTTCAGCTACCGTAGAAGCAACTCTCACAATACACAAATATGGAACCGAGAAAATATCAGGTTTGTTTATTTATATTGGCAGAACATATGTAATAGTGGATGACAGTTTATACAAAGAGATTAACTTCGATAAGGCAGAAGGTACAGTAGAAATGACTATAAAGGATTTAAAACCAAATACCACATATTATATTCAACCTATGGCAAGGTTTAATCCTACCAATAAAAAACCATCTGGACAAATCACTGCTTTTGGTTGTCCTTACAGTGAAGTAACATTCAAGACATTAGAACAATGATTGATTGTACCTGCTAGCTGAGATTTGTAATTGATGCCAATACAAAAATTCAAAAACAATCATTTTATTAGAATATGAAAAAAACACTTTTTATCATTCTTATCTGCACACTGGTAAGTTTCACTACAAAATATCAGATAGCAGCAGATAAAGCTAAACAACATGTATTTCTGCTAAGTGACAGTGACATTTCAAAATTTCAGTTGATTGATTCGGTTACAGTTGCTTACCAAAGAGGCACTATCATAAATTCGCCAATAATTGCAATTGATGGAATTGTTTTTGATTACGACAAAAACAAAGACACCATTGTATTACCAATTAGAAAAAACGATATTGCAGATGTTGCCTATGTCGACAAGAGTGGTAGTTCAATTATATATGGACGAAAAGAAACCAACGGAGCTATTATAATTAATACGCTCAATTTGAAATAAAGCCTTGAGTTTGAATGCTCACAGCTCCGCGCAATCCCGGTATTAAAAGAAGATAATAAGCCACACGATACAATTGTGCGGCAGTAAGGATTTCGCAGAGATAGCCTCTCTTAAAGAGAGACTATCTCTTTTTCGGACTATCTCTCTTTTTTTAGCCAATAACTTAAAACAACAAGAACATATGATATTTGAAACAGGTCATATATACCACATTTACAATCAGGGAAATAATCGTCAAAAGATTTTTTTCAAGGATGAAAATTATCTTTTGTTCCTACGAAAAATGCGTGAATATATCATCCCCTATGCTGATATAATTGCCTGGTGTTTAATGCCTAATCATTTTCATATTATGGTATATGTACATACACTTGAAATTAATATATCCGATAGTGCAAAAACAGATAGTCTCTCTCAAAGAGAGGCTATCTGTAAAGAAGATAAAGAAGAGGCTATCTGTAATGAAAAACTCCGCACTTTCAATGATTCAATAGGTTTTCTTATTCGTTCATATACTCAGGCTATCAACAAACAGGAAAAAAGAACAGGTTCATTATTTAAAGCGCATACAAAAGCCGAGTGTGTAACAAAGACTGAAGGAATTACACCTTCATATTTCAACACAGCTTCCGGTACACAAATAAATGTGCTGATTCCGGAAAAAGAGTATCCTATAGTGTGTTTGAACTATATTCACAATAATCCTGTCAAAGCCAATATTGTAGATAAAGCCGAAGACTATGTATATTCTTCATACCGTGATTATGTTGGATTAAGAGTTGGGAAGCTTATTGACAAAAACAAAGCAAAAGAGTTTGGGTTAATTTAAAATTAGATTATTTTTCCCAAGATATAGCCTCTCTTAAAGAGAGACTATATCTAGCACAAGAAGCAGCAGAACCAATGAACTTTCCAGGAAAGGAAGCTGTTTTAAAAGACATAAATAAAAAATAGATTCAACATGTCGATTACAAAAGAAGAAGAATTAATTGGAATAAAAAAAGCAAGCGAAGCGGTTGCTTATACCCTCAAAGAAATGAGAAACTATGCACAACCGGGCATGACAACCAAAGAGCTGGACGATTTTGGTGGAAAACTGTTGTTGGAAATGGGCGCAAAATCAGCACCCTATGTAAGTTACGGCTTCCCGGGCTGGACATGCATAAGTGTCAACAATGAGTTTTGTCATGGTATCCCGTCTGACATTACAATATTGCAGGAAGGAGATTTGATAAATATAGATGTTTCTGCTGAGTTAAATGGTTTCTATTCCGATAATGGTGGATCATTTGTATTAGGGAGTGATAAATATCAGTATCAAAATCTCGTTGAAGCGTCAAAAGACATTTTATATAAAGCTATTTACAACATAAAAGGTGGCGTACGTATTTCGGATATAGGACATTTGATTGAAACTGAAGCAAAAAAACGAGGCTATAAAGTAATCAAAAATCTGACAGGACATGGTGTTGGACGAAAACTCCATGAAGCACCGGATGAAATCCCGAATTTTCGGGATAAATACAATACAGAACGATTCAGAAAGAACTCGGTTGTTGCTATCGAAACCTTCATTTCAACCACCTCCACCTATGCTGAAACGTTAGGTGATGGTTGGACAATGATTGGGAATAAAGGTGGGTTTATGGCTCAACATGAACATACCATCATTGTTACCGATGGAAAACCCGTTATACTAACCGAAATGAACGGAATATGGAATTAGGCATCACCAACAGTTATTAAACACTATCTAAGTAAAGCACTCTTTGGGACTCAATCGTGTGCTTAGAAAAAAAGACCGACGTGATTTCTCACATCGGTCTTTCATTTTTCTTTGATTGAAAAAAATGCGATTAGAACAACAACAGGAATCCGTTCATGAAATAAATTAATCCAACCACTCCCACTCCCATGCCTATTATCCAAAGATATCTCCTTTTGATTAATGCAGCAATGGACGATATTAAAATAGATATTTGCAGGAATATTACTGCCATTCCAAATTCATTTGAATGCTTCTTTGCTTCGTCACGAATCGCTTCAGAGGCTTCAGCATCTTTTTTGATTTCAGCCTTTTCTTTTTCGTACCGTTTAACCGACTGTTCATATTCATCAATCTTTTTCTGATACGATTCAATAACGGCTTTTTCCGATTTTGGTATCTGTTGTACATTTAATACCAGCATGTCGCGCTGCGTTTCGTAAAGGTACAACTTCATACCTTTGCTCTGAAAGTATGACCATTTATTCGATGCTTGTTCCTGACTCAACACGGAACGGGTGGAATAACCACCACCCTTAAACGTTGATAATGTGGCGGCTACAGCAAATATAATAGTTGTAAGGGCCAGGTAATTTAACCAGGGTTCTTTTTTTTCGTCTGCCATAATTTTAGTTTTTTCTTCTTGCAAAAATAGCCTATTATAAGGTTAATGAGATATAGCGTATTCTAAAAAAACTTATTTGTTTTGAGGTTATTTCATTTTTGTTCCGGCTTTTGTTGTGTAACTACTGTGCAGGATAAGTTTCCCCTCCTCCTCGTTTACAACAAGGGGTAAATGGTATAGTGTTTAAAACGCAATACCGGCAAAAACAAGAAAGTAGCGAATTCATTTTTTGTTGAAAACAAATAACCAACAATCACTCGTTACAAACGATAGCCTTTCTTTCTCTTTAGAGATAGCCTCTCTTTGAGAGAGACTATCTCTGGCAATGTGGGGTCTCCACTACAAAAGTACCCTTCCAAAAAGAAATCTTTCCCGTATAATTCAAAAAAGTTCCCTTCTAAAAAGAAATCTGACGGGTCACATTATTTTTCTGACGGGTCAAATTGAAAATAGTTCCCGTATAAAAAGAAATTATACGGGTCAAATTATTTTTCTGATCCGTAAGATTTGAAATAGTTCACTTCCAAAAAAGAATCTGACGGGTCATATTATTTTTCTGACCCGTAAGATTGAAAATGTTTCCCGTAAGATTTCTTTTTCTACCCGTCGAAAAAAGAAAAGGAAGGGAACTATTTTATTTCTGACCCTTATAATGAGTGAAGTATTGGCAATAAAAGTACAATATTTCTCAACTTAGTTCAGTGTTATGATACTGTACTAAGTTGGCTCGAAAAAATTTGCAGGAAATCATTATCCCCTTTAATTTTGGCAGCGTTAAACCTCAAAAAATAAAGGATATGAAAACAAACATTGCTGTTTTGCATTTAAAGAGTAAAGATCCCCAGAAAGTGTATAATCTGGGAGGTAGAGTGTACACAAGTATACTGGCCGCCAAATCAACTTTCCCAACCCCCGACCCTACTATGGAAGATTTTGGTTCGGAAGTAACTAAACTGGACACGAACATTAAAGCCAAAGATGGCAGTAAACTGAAAAATCAGGCCATAGTTGATCAGACTGAAGTTGTGTACGGTATGCTGAAATCACTTATTATCTACGTAAACAAAATAGCCAACGGCGATATGGCTATTATCCTGCTTTCGGGTTTCGATTGTAACAACGACCCTGTGGAACATGGTATTCCCGGCAAGGCGTTGATTAAACGGATTGAAGATGGAAGCGTAGCCTGCAGTGCCAAAATATTTTTGGATGCATTGCCCGATGCAGACCGTTACAAAGTGGAAATAAGCACCACCTCTGATGATCCTGAAAGTTGGAAAACCGTTATCGATTTTGGTGGACTGAATCGGCTCGAAATACGCGATCTAACGGCTGGTCAAAAGATTTATATACGTGTGTCGGGTGGCAACACGCATGGATGGGGAGTACCAAGTGAACCCATGGTGTTTATTCCACGATAAATATATCTGAAAGATAGTCTCTCTCAAAGAGAGACTATCTTTATTCAATCAACATATACAAAACAAAAAAAGAGAATGTGCTCCCCGGCATTCTCTCTTTTTTTGTCTATCCTGAATACTCCATGGATTAGTTACAAATTACACGATCATAAAACACCAGATCTTTGTTTGCATTTGCTTCCGATATTTTCCGAAAGGCTGAAATCTGACCAATGTGATGAGCCTCGTGAATGGTTAAGAAAGCAATTAACCCCAATAAGGTAGTATCCGGTATGGATGTTTGAAAAGGTGGCGGGGAAAACAATTTTTCCTCCGTCAGGCTCTCGATACTTGTGAATAGTTCTACTGAAATGAGTTTCCATTTATCCAATAGTTCATCAATTGTTGGATAAGTCTGACCCGTTATTTGAGAAGTTCCTTTGTCAAACAATTGTGCATAAACAGGGTCCTGCCCTACTCCCAAAAGGATACTTGTCAAAGTCATTCTTGTATTCACAATGTGTCCGGCCAGCCACTTTACCGAACTGACATGTTCATCTAATCCGAATTTGGCATTCTCTTCCGATATATTTCGCAAAACATTTTCAAATAAACTGTTTTGCAACTCCAGTTGAGCTTTAATGGGTTGAACTGATTTGTTTATCATGGCTTCACTCTTTCATAATTTTTAAATTAGCCTTTATAAAAGGCAGTCTGAAATAATTCAAAAAGTCTTCGCCAATACCTATCTCACGTAAATGGTTTTCGGAATAAGGCATGGTAAAAGGCAACTCTTCGTTCTGAGCAAAATAACCCGGTAAGTTTACATTACCAATGGCTGCACGACCTATGGCTACTATGTCGGCACCATATTCCAATGCCTTATTAGCATCCTCAAAAGTTGTTATTCCGCCGGCGCATATCAACGGTAAATCTTTGTCGATACGCGTGCTGATATATTGAAGAGCAATTTGGTCGGGATATTTTATACTGGGTGAGTCGTATTGTAAGTGCGAAACATGCAGGTAATCGATGCCGTCTTCAGCCAGCCAATTGGATATTTGAATATTTTCATCCATATCCAGTCCGGTTTCCATACCCATACTTTCGAAACTCATCCGAAAGCCCAGAATAAAGTCGGCCGGAACTCTGCTTCGACAAGCCCGAACCACCTCCCGGCTAAAGCGGGCCCGATTGACTAAATTTCCACCATATTCATCATCCCGTAAATTTGTCATGGTACTGATAAACTGAGTAAACAAATAACCATTAGCGCCGTGAAACTCAATACCATCGAAACCGGCTTTGGCAACCCGTTCGCAAGCGGCTGCAAAATCGTTTATTATGTCTTTAATTTGGGCTATTGAAAGTGCAAGAGGAGAAACAAAGTCCTGAATTTGTGGCATGGAATAACTACTCGCACTGTATGCCGGCGAACCTGTCAGTTCGGGAGTGGCTCGCGATCCTCCATGACAAAGTTGAATAATGGTTTTGGCCTTATAACCCTTCAGCCGTTGGGCAAGCTGAGTCAAACCCGGGAGCTTACTATCATCCCCCACACTCAATTGATTATGAAAAGCAATAGACTGTTTCGAAATGGCCGAGGCACAAGTTATAACCATACCATAATCGTCTGCTGCCAATCGTTCGAGCCAGGCGGCTTCTGCTTCACTCACAGTTCCGTCGGGATTGCTTTGCGAGGTTGTCATTGGAGCAACTGCAATTGCATTTTTCAATGTTTGCGAAGCGTTTCTAAGTTTGATTTCGGAAAATAATTTATTCATTTTCTTTTAGTTATTAAGTCGGTTTAAAATTATATTTCGCAAAAATAAAGTATTAGTTATACCTTTGCAAGTAGTTACCGAAATGTGAAGTAGTAACAAATTGTAAAGTATCGTTTAAAATCAACTGTTTATGAGTAAAAGTATTTTTGAAAAAACGCAATGTCCTATTACACGAACAATTGATCTGATTGGCGGTAAATGGACATTCACCATTATTTACGTTTTAATGGGTGGCACAAAAAGATTTAAAGAACTTGAAAGAAGTATTGATGGTATAAACACCCGTATGTTGGTAAAAGAACTGAAAATGCTGGAACAGAACGATATTATTATCCGTACTGTTTATGCTGAAGTTCCTCCAAAAGTGGAATACTCGCTTACCGAAAAGGGAAAAGCACTTGAAGGAGTACTAACAGAATTGAAGAACTGGGGTAAAAAGTTTACTGCAGATCTTTAAACGGGTTTGATAAATAGGCAATCAAACAGCGGTGGCACACTATGAGTAATCGTCCCGAAATATCCTTATCGGATTATCAAGACGATTTCTTTTTGGTTATTGAAACTAAGTTTGTCACCGACAAAAGTAAGATTTTATTGATATAACCCGTAGTGCATTTAGAGAAATAGCATAAAAAAAGTTGTTCATTTCGGATAAAATCCGTATATTTATCTGACTACCAATCATATAAATACCATGAACAACTTTCTAGCAAAGTACGAGAAAAT
>JAQTTH010000040.1 GCA_028710895.1 Paludibacter sp. | reverse complement strand
TGCTTACCGTAATATCACCACTAATATTCATTTGAGCAGCAGGTGTAAGAGTTCCATCAACTATTAAGCTTTTACATACAGCTGTAGTTGTGGTTGTGGTTGCAGTTACACCAGCAGGTATATATACTGCATTTGTTGCCGTAGGCAAAGCGGCTGCAGTTCCTGTAAATGCAGTACCGTCCCATGTTTTCCAGTTGGCTAGTGTATTCCATTCACCACCTGTAGGTAAGCCATAGTCACCAACTGCTTGTGCGCTTACATTTCCTCCCATCCCCACTAAGGAAAGGGCAACTAATAAAAAAGCAAAAAAATTCTGTTTCATAATAATAATTTTAACAATTATTTTGTTTGATAATTGAAATTAAGTTTGTGATTATATATAACGAATTAATTAATCTGACATAATAATCTGTAATGTATTAATTTACAAGATGAAGCGTCTTGATTCTTGGTTCTTGATTCTTGCGGTTTATATAATATATAAATCATTCTACTTTAGCAATTTAAAATTTCGAACACTAAAACCCCAAATGGGTGTTTTAAGATACAATAAAAAAACGAATTTATGTAAATCGCATTCTAATTTCACTCTCAAGCCTTTCCCCGCCCTTTCCATTTTTTTGTAGAGAGCTGGGGTAAGGCTGAGGTTTGGGGGTCAATATAGAATTGTTTCTTTTATTTTAGTAAAGAAGTACTATTAAATTGCTTTTACTGATTGTGTCAAATCAATAATATTTAATACTGGTTTGCAATTTTAATTGTTTTAGAACCTGTATTATTTTCAAGTTGAACGGTATAAAAACCTTTTGCAGGTAGTTTTATTTCCATAGAGCTTCCATTAGCCGTTTTATTACTTACCAATCTACCGATAGCATCAAATACCCTTACAGATGCTTTTGAAGTAATATTATTCAGTATCAAGGTGCTATTTACAACCGAGAATGTAGTATTAATGCCATCCAATGGTGTGTTGATGCCTGTAGGAGAATCACCCAATGCAAACTCGCCAACGCTTGTAAGGCCTGAAGCAGTATAAGTTCCGGTTGAACTGTGCGAACTTACACTACTGCCATCGTTTTGCAAGATAACAGGTGTGCCTACAGGGCTAAAACCTGTGCCGTCGAGTGTCAAATTAAAAGCATAAGAAATAGCACCGGTTTGGGTAATAGTCCATTTACGTGAACCTGCCGTTGTATTAGATGGTGCACCAGTAAATGCACTTTCTGTTTGGTCTATGCTTATTGTACTTGGGGCATCAGTTGCGGTCAAGTTCAATGTTACGGGTCTGTAGTTACCGCCCTTACCTATTGGGAAAGTTTTTGAACCGGCAGCTGTGTACTGCATTGTCAATTTACCATTTACATAACTTGTAGCCGATGCGCCGCTATTGCTTCCTACTGTTAAAGCATTTGCTCCAGTTGTCAATAAGCCGTTATTTAACGTTAAGTTTCCATTCACCGCCAAATCACTACCCAAAGTTACTCCTACAGGACTATTTACAGTCATATCACTTAATACAGTTACAGCACCTCCAGCAGGAAGTGTAACTCCAGCGGTATTTGATATTTTCAGATTAGAATACTGTGTTGGCAAAGTTGGGGCTGTTCCAGAACCAAGTACAGAGGTGCCAGCGAGTGCATTACCACTCAAGGTAACTAAAGGACTTGTTATATATCCAGAGCCGGGATTAGTTATATTAATGCTATTTACTGTTTGATTTGGTGCTGTACCAGCAACACCTGCGGTTGCAGTTGCTTGTACTCCACCAGGTATGTCAGGTTCAGAAATTGTAACAGTGGGTGCACCAGTATAGCCACTTCCTGCACCGCCTACTGCAATTGAATTTATTCCCGTAGAACTCAACAAAAATGTTGGAGTTACAATTCCTCCATAAATTATTGTAGAACCTACTGCCGGAACTATACTGGCAGATTGGCCAGCTGAGGCATTATACAATTTTACATTTTTTCCTAAAATTAAGGTTCCTGTGCTACCAACATTTACTGTCAATGATTGTTCACTCCCTGCAAAAGCTGTACAGCATAAAGCAAATTGGGCATCATAAGTTCCTAAATCGAGAGTTCCATTAATTTGATATACCATATTACCTTGTGCAGGTGTAGGTGAACCTCCAGTAGTACTATGAAAAATAGTTGTTGCACTTCCTAAAGTTACGGTACTCCCAGCAGCAATTGTACATTTTCTTAAGTAGGCTGTATTTGTGTCTTTATTGCTTTGAAGTGAAAAACCACTCGAAGTAGAAGGGAAAGTTAACGTGAGATTTTGATTAATATTCATATTAAATACAGCATTGGCTGAAGTAAAATCGGTAGTAGGCATAAGTCTGGACAAAAAAGTAGTTGCGCCAGTTGTTGTAGGAGTTCCGGAAATAGTAAAACTCGAAGCTTTTAGGCTAAATAATACGCCAATACCGTCATTTACACCTATTGCAGTGCCACCAAATTGTCCGTTATTTATAATTGTAAAATTACCGGGTTGCATGACAGTCCCCAGATACCCAATAAAAAGACTTTTTGCAGAAGCATTGGTAGTAGCCCCTTGAAAAATACCTCCAGTATTTACAGTAACATTCATACAGTTAATCTGTGCTGACTGTGTTAAATTGCCACCACTGTTCACCGTAATATCACCATAAATATTAATTCGAGCAGCATTTGTAAGAGTTCCATTCACTATTAAGCTTAAACATACAGCCGTTGTAGTCGTTACGGTTGCAGTTACACCAGCAGGGATATATACTACATTTGCTTCCGTAGGCAAAGCGGCTGCAGTTCCCGTAAATGCAGCACCGTCCCATGTTTTCCAGTTAGCTATTGTATTCCATTCACCACCTGTAGGTAAGCCATAGTCACCAACTGCTTGTGCGCTTACATTTCCTCCCATCCCCACTAAGGAAAGGGCAACTAATAAAAAAGTAAAAATTTTCTGTTTCATAATAATAAAATTTTAAATTGTCTTTGTTTGATAATTGAAATTAAGTTTATGTTAATCTTATAAGTATATATGAAGCTGATTTTCGTTGAGAATGCTCTATCCAAAATATTTTAAATCCGAATAATTAACACGAATACGCGTTTTATAATTCAATTCATGTTTCTTTTATTTTTCGATATTCTATTTTTTGAAACACATAGATATTTGAATCTATACCGTCGATTATCCTACATTCGTTTTAAAAGGATCGTTATTGAAATATTCCGGGGCGACTTTACCAAGACCTTCACCGGGAAAGACCGGTGGTTCAGATTCCAGTTGCAACGATATTTCGTTATCAAGTTTAATATGCACTATCTGTGGAACAATGTATGTAACTTTGTTGCTAGTATTATCTAATATTGTTTTCATAAGCTTATATGTGATTTAATCTTACCCTAAATTCCTCTACTAAGTAGAGGAATTTAGGGTAAGATTATTTGTAGTTTTATTAATTAAGTGTTATTTTTTGAGAGATCGTTTTAAAGCCATTTTTCACTGAGACGATATAAACACCAGGAGTGAAAGTATTATCAAGCACTGTTTTTGAACTTGTAATCCGTTTTACTGTTAGTTTCTGACCAACTTCATTGTAAACTGAAACCGAAGCTTCGCTATCGACAGTTCCCTTGCAGTTCACTACGATCTGATTGTTGGTATTTTTGAAAACGACAACTCCTTCAGTACTTTTGCTAAGATCAGTTGTAACTCCAGCCGATTTGAATACTAAACTGAAACGAGTACTGGTTGATTCAACAGCCGAGCTAAAGCTATAAGATGTACCAACGGTCAATTCTTGTTCTGTTCCCATTACATTGTCTTTCAGATAAACTCTAGTGCTTACATCGAAGTTTCTGAATTCTGTTGCTTTAATACTAAACGTATTTGACTGACCTGTTGTAAATCCCAAAGGTAATTCAGTATTCAACGGAATGTTGTTCAATCCATTAATTACGAGTTGTTCATTACCTACAATTGTATAAATTTCAGGAACAAGAGCATTAGCATTGGTCATTTTAGGTGAATCAAAATCATCCATTCCATTAGTTGCATTTTCATTGAATAGTACGATAGCTTCATCGCTGTTTATACCGTTTGATACCTGCAGACGCAATACCTGTTGATTGGCATTAACCATAGTGGGAGCTTTCAGCATGGTTGATGTTGCACCGGCATGTGAACGCATGGTATTATCGAATGCAACTGAACCCGATTCGCTTGCTGTAGTGCCGGAAACACGTACCCAAAATCCCTGCATAGGAGGAATAAGTCCAGTTACGGCAATACCGCTTACACTTGTTCCTTCTCCACTTACTGCACCAAAGGTAGCAAATGTATAAGCACCGCCATTTGCAACATCATTCTTAGAACGATACCACATAGTTGGTCCAACTTTGGTTCTTGTAGCTGATTGCCAGTTAACATACGAAGGATATGGATTCCCAATAAGGTTAAAACCTCGTTTCTGAACTAAGCTGTCAGAACGGGTAAGAGTAAATGACTGAGCACCTGTATTCAACGATGAGCCACTGAAAGTAACAATACCCGATGTGGTTGGAGAAACAGCAATATAACCTGTTCCAACAGCAAGTGTTGCATCAGCAGACGGCCAAGATCCATTAACTTCATTATAACTTACCAGCGTACCACCTGTAGCTGTTGTAATTGCTCCACTTGTAGCTCCGGTTACAGGACTTGACACATACCAGTTACGGGAGCTTGTCAGATATTGGTCGACATTAGCAGTAGTTATTGTAGTTGTGCCATAATTAACCAATGTAGCCGTACCCGATGCACTACTGTTTAAGTTTAGTGTGGTTGCAGTAAGCGTTTTACCACTGTCAATAGTTGCTTTTGCTCCCGCAAGCAGGGTAATAGCTCCTACTCTTGTGAGACTTTCGTTTACTAATAGTGTGCCTGAAACAGAGAAATCGTTTGGTAAAGTAACTCCAGCGGTATTTGATATTGTAAGATTAGAATACTGTGTTGGTAAAGTTGGGGTAATTGCTCCGGTACCAAACAAAACAGTACCTGCAGTAAAACCAGATCCACCCCCTGGAGTTGTAACTGTGACTGTCGGTGCTGAAGTATATCCCGAACCCGGATTTGAAATGTTGACAGATGTAATAACACCACTAGCATTTGTAGATGCTGTAGCAACTGCGCCAGTACCTCCACCACCAGTAATTGTTATTGCT
>JAQTTH010000031.1 GCA_028710895.1 Paludibacter sp. | reverse complement strand
TCACAAATAATTTACATTTAAGTGAGTGATGATATGAGCATTTCAAAAGATAATTTCCAAGATCGAAATTATAAAAGCTATCAGATTATATACCGCAGGAATTAAATATATTAAATCAAAGAAACTGGCTAATGATTGAAAAATCTTAATAGAATAGAAAGATTTTGATTAGTTTTGTACGCAATATAAAACTGATTTGCTGTTATATTTATTGGATTCTGAACTAAAATCAGCCAAACCTATGAAAGATACAGACGACAAGCTAACAAATAGAAATATAAAACCAACTGCTATGCGGGAATTGGTCTTGGACATTCTAACGGAACAAAAAATGGCTATTAGCTTATCTGATTTGGAACAAAAGTTTCATAAATCGGATAAAGTCACGTTGTACCGCACTCTCAAAACATTTGAGGAAAAGAAACTTATTCATAGCATTGATGACGGAACTGGCGCAGTTAAATACGCTCTATGTAAAGAATCATGTCAATGTCACCCGGAAGATTTACATGTACATTTTTTTTGTCTAAAATGTCAACATACATTTTGTCTGAGTGACATTCCTATTCCTTCCATCAATCTACCCGTTAATTTTAGTATAGAAAATATAAATATGGTTGTAAAAGGAGTTTGTTCAAGCTGCAACGATTAGTTTGCAACTCAGTTGCATAAACTTTTTTGTTACCTTTGCGGTCGTTCTTACAGTTGTAATCGGATTTCTATGAACAGAATAGGAAAAAATAGTAAGTTTGTTTTAATATTACTGGCTGGGCTGGTAATACTGCTTCATGCTACTATCCCTCACCATCATCATCTCGATTCATATAGCGACCATAACAATTCTAGTGCAACAGAAACACGGGGCGAGTCTTCGACTGAAGCCGATAAGCATTGTCACGCATTAAACAATATTGTTCTTACAAAAGCCAACTCAATAACAATTGACACGAATACTGCGTTTAATGCTTTGTTATTCGTTATCACAGCTTTTAATCTGGTAAAACTCTACGACAGAATTTTACTAACCACTTTTCCAATTAAAGATATTGTTATCTTGAAACAATATCTTTCCTCAGAACTATCCTTTAGAGGTCCTCCTGCTTTAATTTAATTTCTTCCTACTTAGTATTTTATTTTCCCTGACAGAAATGTCAGATTCTTGTTCATGTTTAAAACTTAGCTCAAATGAGTAAAAGAAAACTGACAAAGAAGGAATTGCGGGAAAGGCAGGTTATTGAAGATAAAAAATTTGATCGAACGTTATTTTTTAGCTTTGGCTCATTTTTCGTTCTGATAATTTTTTACCTGGTATTTCACGTTTTTTGGCATGATACAAAATACGCCTACCGTCAATATGCATTATATGGCAAGCAAGTTCCAACAGAACTTGTTTGTATGAATGGTGACAAATTACTGAAGCATAAAAGCATAAAACTTAGTTATAAAGGGAAAAATTATTTCTTCTGTAACAAGAGCTGCTATGACCATCTTATTAATCACTTTTTTGAAGATGCATTTATCCCCGATCCTTTTTCAGGCGACACTATTTGCAAAGCAAATGCTTTGATTGGATTAAAAACCCGGGGCGAACCCGAGATTATTTATTTCCAAAACAGAAAAACATTCAATCAATATTATAAATCAAGAAAATAAATGACTTGTGAAAAAACATAGAATCCAGCTAAAACAAGTAATAAAATGGTTTTTCATTGCAACGGCCTGTTTGATTCTCATAATTGGAATCATTGCCAGAATCCAACACTTTTTCACAGTGCATTTAAAATAAATCAATCAATAATTAAATTATGATAGAACGTATCATTCATTTTTCAATAAAGAATAAGTTTATTATAGGCTTATTCGTAGTTGCTTTAATTGCTTGGGGGGCGTACTCGCTTACTCAGTTGCCTATTGATGCAACCCCGGATATAACCAACAACCAGGTGCAGGTTATTTCGCTTGCCCCATCGTTGGCAGTTCAGGAAGTAGAGAGCTCTATTACAGCTCCTGTTGAGGTAGCTGTTGCCAATATCCCCAATATCATTGAGCTTCGCTCAATCTCACGTCTTGGCTTGTCGGTAACTACAATTGTGTTTAAAGACAATGTAGATATTTACTGGGCACGACAACAAGTAGGAGAACGTCTAAAAGAAGCCGAAGATAATATACCGCCGGGGCTCGCAAAAATAGAGATGGCTCCTATCTCTACGGGCTTGGGCGAAATTTACCAATATCGCCTTGCTGTGGAGCAAGGGTATGAAACCAAATATACTCCAATGGAGTTAAGAACCTTGCAGGATTGGACGGTTCGTCGCGAGATGCTCGGTACAGCAGGTGTAGCCGACATTAATAGCTATGGCGGATTCGTAAAGCAATACGAAGTAGCTATAAATCCCGAGAGACTTAGAAGCATGAACCTTACACTCACCGACATTTTTGATGCACTCGAAAGAAACAACGAAAATACAGGCAGTGCGTATATTGACAAAAAGCCAACTGCTTATTTTATCCGTGGCATTGGGTTGGTAAAATCATTAGAAGACATTGAAAAAATTGTTGTAAAAAGTAATTCGTCGGGTATCCCTGTTTTAATTAGAGATATTGCCAGCGTTCAATATGGAAATTCCACACGATATGGTGCTATGGTTATTGATACTACAGAAGCTGTTGGTGGTGTGGTTATGATGCTCAAAGGAGCAAATGCCAATGAGGTTACAAAAAATGTCGAAACCCGCATTGAATCCATTCAAAAATCATTGCCAAAAGGGGTGAAGATTGAACCTTTTCTTAATCGTTCAGATTTAGTGGGACGTGCTATTGGAACTGTTGCCAGAAACCTGATTGAAGGTGCATTGATTGTTATCTTCATTTTGATATTGTTTTTGGGAAATATGCGAGCTGGACTCATTGTTGCCTCAGTAATTCCACTTTCCATGCTGTTTGCCGTTTCTATGATGCAACTTTTTGGCGTATCTGGTAACTTAATGAGTTTGGGGGCAATTGATTTTGGGCTGATTGTGGATGGTGCAGTAATTATTGTCGAAAGCGTGGTGCATCGAATAACTATGAGCAAACACCATCATCCGGGTATCAAAAGACTTTCGCAACCACAAATGGATGAAACTGTATTCGAGTCGGCAAAACGAATGATGAGTTCGGCTACATTTGGGCAAGTTATTATCCTGATTGTGTATGTGCCGATTATGGCTTTAGTGGGTATCGAAGGTAAAATGTTTCGTCCCATGGCACAAGTTGTGTCATTTGCATTGATTGGTGCTACAATTCTATCATTGACCTATGTACCAATGGTTTCAACCTTATTCTTGAGTAAAAGCACCGAACATAAGCCCAATTTTTCAGATAAAATGATGAATTGGTTTCACAGAATATTTAATCCGGCTATCCGGTTTGCCTTAAAACGAAAATTGCTTGTGTCAGCATCGGTCATTTCAATATTCATTGCAAGTCTGTTTGTCTTTAGTAGTTTGGGCGGTGAGTTTATTCCTCAGCTCGAAGAAGGGGATCTTGCAGCTGGAGTAATTACCTTGCAGGGTGGTTCGCTTACCAATACGGTTGAGCAGGTTCAAAAGGCAAATAAGATATTGATTAAAAACTTTCCAGAGATTAAGCATGTAGTTTGTAAAATTGGTGCAGGTGAAATACCAACCGACCCAACGCCTATGGAAACTGGTGACTATATTATTACGCTCAAAGATAAGAGTGAATGGACATCAGCAAAAACGCGTGAAGAGCTAATTGAAAAAATGCAAGAAGCATTGATTCCGTTGGCAGGGGTAAAGTTTGAATTTCAACAACCCATCCAAATGAGAACCAATGAATTGTTGTCTGGTTCAAAACAGGACATTGCGCTGAAAATTTTTGGTGACGACCTCAATACGTTGGCTGAAAAAGCAGCAAGTGTAGAAAAGATTATTCAAAAAGTACAGGGTGTTGAAGATATTAACGTTGAAAAGGTAACCGGATTGGCTCAGGTTCAGGTTGAATATAATCGTGATCGGTTGGCTCAGTATGGCCTTTCTATCGAAGAAGTAAATCGCGTGTTACGGGCAGCCTTTGCCGGTAGTCAGGCGGGAGTAGTATTCGATGAAGAAAAACGGTTTGGACTGGTGGTACGAATGGATAAGGATTATCGCCAAAGTATTAACGATGTAAAAAATCTCTCTGTTGCTTTGCCCAATGGTGGACAGATTCCTTTTGAACAAATTGCCAATGTTGAAATAAAATCAGGTCCAGCTCAGGTTTCGCGTGAGAATACCAAACGCCGTATTACTGTTGGCTTTAATGTTCGCAATAGGGATGTTCAAACAGTAATTAGCGAGGTGACCAAGCAAATCGATCAACAAGTAAAATTGCCGACAGGATATTATATATCTTATGGTGGTCAATTCCAAAATCTTGAGGCTGCAAAAGCTCGTCTGGCAATTGCTGTTCCAGTAGCATTATTGCTCATATTTGTACTGCTATTCTTTACATTTCATTCTGTAAAACAAACCTTATTAATCTATACAGCTGTGCCTATGTCGTTGATTGGTGGCATTTTGGCACTTTGGATGCGCGGTATGAATTTCTCCATTTCGGCAGGGGTTGGCTTTATCGCTTTATTTGGTATTGCAGTACTGAATGGCATTGTGCTTATTGCCGAGTTCAATCGACTGGAAAAGGAGGAAGGGATCATTGATATTACCGAAAGGGTGCTGAAAGGATTACACACACGTTTACGTCCGGTAATTATGACTGCTGCTGTGGCTTCGCTGGGTTTCTTGCCAATGGCTTTGTCTACTTCGGCAGGAGCTGAAGTTCAAAAACCGTTGGCAACAGTAGTTATTGGTGGATTAATAACAGCCACTTTGCTGACACTAATTGTTTTGCCTATCTTTTACATATTCTTTTCAACGTTTTCATTCAGGTCACTTTTTAAAAGGAAATCGGTGAAAACCTTGTCAATTATGTTGATGCTTGTTGTTTGTTCTACAGGTTTTAATTCAATAAATGCACAGCAAAGTAAAAGCATTAATCTGAAACAAGCAGTACAAATGGCATTGGACAGTAATTTATCCGTGCGTTCGTCAAGATATTCTGTTGATGTTCAAAAAGCCTTAAAGGGTGCTTCGTGGGATATTCCAAAGACTAGCATTGATGGACAATACGGGCAATTTAACTCCTATAACAAGGATAATAGTTTTACTGTATCACAGTCCTTTGCTTTTCCTACAGTTTATATAAATCAAAATAAACTGGCTAAAGCCAATATTAAAAGTAGTGAATGGCAGTTGAAAACTTCGCAGCTCGAAATTGCCACGCAAGTGAAACAAATTTACTGGCAATTAACTTACCTGTATTCGAAGCAAAAATTATTCGCATATCAGGATAGTTTATATACAGGTTTCCAAAAAGCGGCTGAGCTCAGGGCAAAAACAGGCGAAACAAATCGGCTCGAAATGATTTCAGCTCGTTCGCAAAGCCTCGAAATTAAAAATCAGTTGCAACAGATTAATGCCGATTTGGTGATTTATAATCAAAAACTGCAAACTATTTTGAATGTTGAAACAACCTTGTACCCTGCCGATACTGTGTTACACCGTATCGACTATTTGCCAGCTGCCGATAAATCCGTTTTAGCTGCTAACCCTTCTGTTGGCTATATCAATCAACAGGTTGAAGTATCTCGGTTGGAGAAAAAAGTAGAAAGTAGTCGCATATTACCCGATTTAAGTATTGGTTATTTCAGCCAAACCATTCGGGGATCTCAGGATGTGAACGGAGTACCACGGACTTTTGGTGCCGGCGACCGTTTTACCGGAATTCAGGCGGGTATTGCTGTTCCACTTTGGTTTGCACCATATTCGGCAAAAGCAAAGGCTGCAAAATTTAAAGAAAAAGTGGCTCAAACAAATGCTGAGTATTATTCAAAATCGCTTTCAGGCAGTTATCGTTCATTAATGCTTGAATTCAGCAAGAACGGCAATAGTGTTGATTACTACGAAAAACAGGCAATTCCCGAAGCCGATTTAATTATTGAACAGGCAACGAAAAGTTACAAAGCCGGAGCAATGGATTATCTCGATTATATTCTAAGCCTGAATCGTGCATTAAGTATAAAACAAAGCTATCTCGATGCACAAAACAATTATAATCAAACCGTTATTTCAATAGACTTTATTACCGGTAAAATATATTAATCTCACTCCTTTAGCCCTCATTTGGGGGTTATGGGTCTTAAAACATAAACATTATGACAAAATATAAATTCAAATCACCAATCATTATTTTAGCTTTTCTCGTTGCGTTGACCTCATGCAATGGAGGTAAAAAACAGACCGTTGAAACCAAGGAGGCGGAAGTCATTCCCGAAAATATTGTAGAATTACGCGAAGATCAGGTAAAACTGGCCAACATAGAAATGGGTGCAATTGAATTGCGCTCAATGAGTGGAACGCTAAAAGTAAACGGTACAGTCTCAGTTGCACCACAAAATTTGGCAACCGTTAGTATGCCAATGGGTGGATTTGTAAAAAGCACAAACCTAATGCCTGGCAATGCTGTTCGGAAAGGACAAACATTGGCAGTTATCGAAAATCAGGAGTTCATCGACATTCAACAAAATTACCTGGAAGCAAAAAACAGATGTGAACTTGCCAAAACTGAATACGACCGTCAAAAAGAACTTTTCAAAAGCGATGTCTCTTCTCAAAAAAACATGCAACAAGTTACTTCCAATTACAACAGCCTCAAAGTTCAGGTAAAAGCCTTGGAACAAAAGTTGTCGCTTGTTGGAATTAATCCATTCAAACTGAACGAAGATAATATCAGTCGGTCAGTGGCATTGGTTTCTCCTATTACGGGATATGTCAAGGTCGTAAACGTGAGTATTGGCAAGTCTGTTTCGGCTTCCGATGTATTGTTTGAAATTGTAAACAGCGACAAACTTTTCCTTGAACTTACCTTGTTCGAGAAAGATGCTGACAAGGTGGCAAACGGTGAGAAAATTCGCTTTTATATCAATAATGAAACAGAACAACATGAGGCAATTATCTATCAAACTGGAAAGTCAATAAATAATGATAAGACTTACAAGGTCTATGCTAATGTGGTAGGTCGTTGTAAAAACATGTTACCGGGTATGTATGTGAATGCCAACATTCAAGCTAAGAGTAATCAGGTAACTTCGGTGTCTTCTACGTCCATTGTAAGTTTCGACGACAAAGATTATATTTTCGTATTCGAGAAAAACAAGGTAGAAAGTGGAAAATCTTTCACAGAATACCGTATGATACAAATACAGAAAGGTGTTGCCGATGACGGATTTACAGAAATCGTTTTGCCTGAAGGCTTCAACTTTAAAGAAGCAAAGGTCGTTGTTAAGGGTGCCTATAATTTACTTTCGGCAAAGAAAAATGCCGGCGAAATGAGTTGTTAATCAATTAAAAAGAAATAAAAGAAATTTATGAAAGAAATAAAAGCATTTGTAAAGCCATTTAAAGTGAATGATATTTTAAATCTATTACTGCAGGCCGGTTATCCCAACACAACAGTTTCTTTAGCTGAAGGAACAGGGAAATTTAAAAGTGAAGATTCAACACTTTCAACCCATTTTTCTATAACAGATAGCAAAGTGGCCAAAATTGAAATTGTTTGTAAAGATAGCGATGTCGACCAGATTGTAAATATTATCTCTCTTAAGGGGCGAACTGGCAATCCCGGAGATGGACTTATTTATGTATCAGATATACAAAAAGTCATTCGCGTAAGAACAGGAGTGGAAACTGAAGAGTAAAAATCAATTCAAATAAAAGACAGCTCATTTAGTTGGGCTGTCTTTTAAAAAACTAATCAGAAATACCTGCAGGACAAACTTTGCAACTTAGTTACACGCTCTTTTTCGGTATTTTTGTAACACACAAAACCTATTATGGTTTATTCTGATCTAAAACTAAATATAAATTAGATATGAAGAAATATAAGCTAAACAACTTGGATTGTGCGTCATGTGCAACTAAGATTGAAAACAGTCTGTCAAAATTGGAGGAGGTAAAATCCGTATCGGTGAATTTTGCAAACGCTACCATGACGATTGACACCGATAATATCGAAAAGGTCAAAGCCCAGATTAAAGCAATTGAACCAGACGTTGAAGTTCAGGATATTGAGAAAGAGAAAACCTTGGTTTCGGTAAATGAACTTGCCGAAAATAAATCGACCATAATTAAAGTCGCTTCTGCTTTGGCATTATTAGTTATCGGGATAATATTTGAAGACAAACTACACAATACCCCATTTCAACTCGCTGAATACGCTGTATATGTTACCGCATACCTCATTGTGGGTTGGAATGTGATAGCCTCAGCTGTAAAAAATATTATTAGAGGCCAATTCTTCGATGAGCAGTTCCTAATGGCCATAGCCACACTGGGAGCTTTTGCTATTCATCAAATGCCCGAGGCAGTGGCTGTCATGTTATTTTATGTGACTGGTGAATTATTTCAGGACATTGCAGTGGGGCGTTCCCGCAAATCTATCAAATCGCTGTTGGAGATTAAACCGGATTATGCTAATCTGAAATCTGGCGTGGAAGTAGTCCGGGTTTCACCCGAAGATGTAAAAATTGGCGACATTATCGTTGTGAAGGCCGGCGAGAAAATTCCACTCGACGGAACAATCCTCGACGGAACTTCATTCGTTGACACCGCTGCGCTAACCGGCGAAAGTGTTCCCCGAAAAGTAACAGAGAAAGATGAAGTAATGGCAGGAATGATTAATCAATCCGGATTACTTACAGTAAAAGTCAATAAATTATTTGGAGAGTCGTCTGTTTCAAAGATTCTTGAGTTGGTAGAAAACGCCACTTCACAAAAAGCTGAAACCGAAAAATTCATTACTACTTTCGCACGGTATTATACGCCCATAGTGGTCATTGGTGCTTTGCTGTTGGCCATACTACCTCCACTTTTATTTAGTGGACAAACGTTTGGCGATTGGATTTATCGCGCTCTGGTTGTATTGGTTATTTCATGTCCTTGTGCATTGGTTATCAGCATTCCTTTAGGCTATTTTGGCGGGGTTGGTCTGGCAGCTCGGAAAGGAATCTTAGTGAAAGGCTCTAATTTCTTGGATGCACTCACTCAGGTAAGAACCGTTGTATTTGATAAAACCGGAACGCTTACGAAAGGCGAATTTAAAGTTTCGGAGGTAGTTACGTCCAACGGTTCTTCCAAAGAAGAAATTTTAGAATATGCCGCTTATGCCGAAGCCAATTCGAATCATCCGGTAGCACAGTCAATCACTGTTGCGTACCAAGGTAAGATTGATATTGCAAGAATTACAAAAACTGAAGAAATTTCGGGACATGGTATAAAAGCAATTGTTGACGGTAAAATAATACTTGCCGGAAATGATAAAATGCTGCACAAAGAGAACGTCGAGCATTCGGTTTGTCAGGTTGACGGAACGGTGGTGCACGTGACCATCGACCGTGTTTATGCCGGCTATATTATTATTTCCGACAGCCTGAAAGATGATGCTATTCAAGCAATTGAAAACCTGAAAGCAAAGAATATTCAAACGGTCATGCTTACCGGCGATAACCAGTTTGCAGCAGCAGCCTTTGCAAAAAGATTAAGTATCGACAAATACTTCTACGAACTATTGCCGGAAGATAAAGTAAAACATATCGAACAATTAATTGAAGAAAATAAAGGAGGCAAAGTTGCCTTTGTCGGCGACGGGATAAATGATGCTCCGGTGATTGCCCGTGCGGATGTGGGAATAGCGATGGGAGCACTTGGATCCGATGCAGCAATTGAAACAGCCGATGTAGTGCTGATGACTGATTCACCATCCAAAGTTGCCTTAGCTATTGACGTTGCGAAAATAACAAGAAATATTGTTTGGCAGAATATTTATTTTGCCATGGGAGTGAAGCTGATTTTCATTGTTCTGGGTGTTTTTGGCGTTGCAACTATGTGGGAAGCTGTATTTGGTGATATGGGTGTTGCCCTGATTGCTATCTTTAATGCGCTGAGGATATTAAAGAAATAATAACTAAAGAATATGATTCCTAAAATATATAAACAAAAACAGATAAATAACTATCCAGTAAACATATAATGAACCATTTCATCACCAAACTCAACAAAGACCTTAACAACGAATTGCAGACAATTGATATAGAAGAATCAGACCTTACAAAAAAGGCTCAAAAATCTGTTCGCTGTATAAAGAATGCCTTAACACAACTTAAGGCATTCACTGTTAAGTACACTTTTTGCAACCAAGCTCAGGAGATTCACTTTTTTAGAGAAATAAAACCGGAGTTCTTTAGCAAACTGATTTACTATGTCAAAATTTTCAATATTGAAAGCCGTAGACCAATGGGCACCCACGAGATACAGGAAACTTATTTGCGGCATGAACTGGAAAAACTCACTTTCTTTTTCAACAACCATCTCGAATTTTATCAGTATTACCGAATGGATTCAACTTTTCTCGATGATAAATATTTCATGCGGGGAAAGGATGATTTGCATCTGTATCATGACAGCCTGATGTTTTATGTTGATCCGGATTTCTCAACCAGTCACGATTACATGGTAGCAAAAATCATTGCATACGATCGTCTCGAAGTTTTTTTGAATACAGAACTCGAAGCTCTGTCTATCAAATCTGCTAATCCCAATTGGGGACAACTTGGGATTAGCGGCAATAATATGTTACAATGGACAGATAGCAAGACTTCGTTGGTAGAACTCGTCTATGCCCTTCATGCGGCAGGCGTTCTCAACAATGGACACTGTGAAATACGTGAGCTTTCGGCTTTCTTCGAACAAGCTTTTAATACACACCTTATCGACATCTATCGTACTTTCCTCGAAATCAAAATACGTTCTGCACCTACCAAATTTATTGACACTCTAAAAGATGCTCTTCTCCGTAAAATGGAAGAAGAGTCCTAATCCTTTCATTCATTTGAATACATATTTACCTCGCGAATAAATCTACCCAACAATCCTCAAAAAAAAGTAGACAAGTTCTAAAAAGCATATCGCTTTTTAGAACTTGTCTACTTTGCCATTAATAACTAAGGTTATGGGCATTTTTCCGTCTGCTAACGAAGTGAGTGCTGTCGCTCAGCGACAAAGTGAATGCGGAAGCTAAATCTCCAAATTGTACGTCACCAGCCAAATGTACATACTTATTTTTAGTGTCTCTGTGTTTGGTTGTTTCAGTTTGTATTTGTTTTAATCTGAAATATTTATAATACTTCTATATTCATTCCCCCAACTTAACATCTGAGCAATTAAGGGTAAAAGCGTTTTTCCTGTTTCAGTTAGTGAGTATTCAACTTTCGGGGGTAACACCGGGAAAATCTTCTTTTCAATTATGTTGTTCTTTTCCAATTCTAAAAGCTGCTGACTAATTACTCTTAATGAAGCTTCGGGATGTGCCCGATGTAATTCACCAGGTCTTCTTATACCTTTATTGATATCATTAATTAAACATGTTTTCCATTTTCCACCAATGACTTCCATGGTAACAACAATACCACAATTCAAATCTTTTGGAATTTTCTTTTCATACATATTCACTTAGGTATTTAATACTATAATCATAGGGTAAAATTATCACTATAGGATAATTTTCACCCATATTGTACACCTTAATTCAAAGTTATAGCTTTGCAGTTCAAATAACATCATTCAAATCAGTCTTATGAATACGAAACAACCAACTCAACTTGCATCCACAAATCAGTTATTGACAGATTTGGAAAAGAAAAAATTAGCCGAGACCTTCCTTAATGCTGTTGGAACTCAAAATTGGGATTTGCTCCATTCTATTATTACAGAAGATATCTCCTGGACTTTACCCGGTACAAGTTTAATTTCAGGCGAAGTGAATGGTCCAAATGCAATAATAACCAGAGCTCAACAAATTGTTAGCTATGGTGCCAGCTTAGAATTGAAACATATTTTGTGTGGACAATACAATGTTGCATTATCTGTTCATAATCAAGCCGTAAGAGGTGAACTTGTTCTGGATGAACATCTGACCACAGTTTGCACAATTCGCGATGGAAAAATCTCTAAAATTGAAACCTATGTATCCGATGTTAATGGAGTAAATGCTTTCTTTAAATAATAACAAGAATCTTTGTGTAGCGATAGTGCCTTTATTCTCCTTTATTTTCGTCAATGAGTTTCAGCATATTCGCATTGAATGATGACAGGTTTGCTTCAATTGTTTCAAAGAAATCCTTATCTACATTTTCTACTTTTATAATTGCCTTTTGTAATATTTCTCTGCCTGTGCTTGTCAGTTGAATGGTTTTTGCTCTTGTGTCCTTTTCGTGTTCTTGTCGCGTCACAAGTTTCTTTTCTTCCAACGTTCGCAACACCTTTGAAACCATCATTCTATCAGCATTACTTTGGTTGGCAATATCCACTTGTGTCACAGCATTGCTTTCTCTAGAGAGCCAACTTAAAGATGCCAACAGTACAAATTGAGTGTGCGTCAAATCCAAAGGATCCAACGCTTTCTTTTGTTTACGTTGCCACAACATGGTCAAATGTGCCAAAAGATAACCTGGGCTGTCATTCGGACTTTTAAAACTAAATTCTACTTCTTCTGCCATAGTTTTATTGAAGTATTTATGTTGAAATTAGATCAGAATCGTACCGGTTGATTTCAAAGAAACCAAACCTAAACGGATAGAATGTTTACCTAGGTTCTAAAAAGGTTAGTTTATAACCGTCAGGGTCCGATACGTGAAGTGCTTTTCCAAACGGGGTTTCCATTACTGTTCCTAAAATAACGACTCCGTTTTCCACAAAACGTGCTTGTAAGTCCTCTATTTTTTCGTCTATTGCAAACCAAACCGATACACCGTTTCCTAATTCTTTATTGTCCAAACTCCCGAAAGGCTTGCGAATGGCAAAACTCGCGTCACCTTTGTTAAACTTGAAAATAACGGCATCAGGATTTTTCATTCCCGATAATTCAAACCCTAATTTTTGAGTGTAAAACTCTTTGGATATTTCTAAATCTCTCACTTGAAGAGAAGTAAATTCTAATCGTCTCATAATTTATAATTTTAAATTGTTGTTGCAAAGATAGTATATACGACAACAATAAACAAGCGCTTATCTAAAACTTATCTTTTAATTAATGGTTTTTGTTATTTATTGAGGGTTATAAACTTCTGCAAATTCTTTTGCATATTTTCACCATGCTGTTTCTCCTTCTTCGCTATAAAACTTTCCTGTCGGGCCGTTATTTTCTAAGGTTGCATATTTCACAATCAAGCTTGCGCTTTGTGCAACCGACTTTGTTCCTCTATGCTGATTAAAGTCGGTTTCTGTATAACCCGGATTAATACTATTTACTTTGAAATTTGTGTCCTTGAACTCAAACGCTAACATGACGGTAAAAGCATTCAATGCAGCTTTGGAAGAACAATATGCTGTTAGTTTGAAATTATAAAACTCCCAATCCGGATTACTATGAGATGTCAAAGACCCCAAATCACTTGAGACGTTGACTATTCTTGGCTCATTTGATTTTTTTAAAAGACTCATAAATTGTTGCGTAGTTTGAATCACCCCAAAAAAATTAGTTTCAAAAACCTTCCGTACATTTTTAAGTTCAATGCTCGAAGCATTTTGAGGTCTATCTCCGCTAATACCTGCATTATTGATTAAAACATCCAACACCTCAATCTTGGTTTCCAGTTCTTGTTTTGCTTGTTTAATGGAATTACTATCTGTTACATCTATTTCAATCAATTCAACATTTGAAATTCCTGCATCCTTCAACTTATTTATAGCATCCAATCCTTTTGTCTTATTCCGGCTACCCAAATAAACAAAATAGCCCAGTTGTGCCAGTTGTTTTGCAGTTTCAAAGCCAATTCCTTTGTTGGCTCCTGTTATCAATACTGTTTTCATTATTTTTCTTTTAAATATTTAAATTACTATTAGAGATTATATCGGGTCTGCTGAAAAACTATAATAACATTGATTTATAATTGAATAAGGTCTTGTCTTGAGATTTGTGTGAAAGCTTATTGAATATAAATGTTCATTTCTCATATCAGTCTGCCGTTAGCGGTTAGGCTATATCGTTTTTAAAACTCCACCATCAGCTCTTAAACAAGAACCATTTGTTGCAAGCGATAATGGACTTGAGAGATATGTTGCAAGATTTGAGATTTCAGAAGGTTCAATAAAACGTTGTAATAACGAATGGGGGTTTGATTGTTGCATAATTGCATTTTTCATTTGATCTACACTTATGTTTTGTAGTTTTGCAATATGTTCTACAACATTTTCCACGCCACTAGAATAGGTTGGGCCACCTAAAATTGTGTTTACGGTTACTTCTGTCCCTTTTGTGGATCAAGTCAAAAAGTTGTGGGGAATAGATTAAAATATTAGTTTTGCAAAAAAAAACTAATGCAGATAAGTGGATTTGAGTTATTGCTTCCAGAAGGAGTTTTAGATTATTTTGAGATATTAAAAGTAGATCAGTCAAAAACAGAGACATCTATTTATTTACAGGAAAAGAATATAATTCCCGAAGAATATACTGGACGAAAATTAGAATCAAAAGGTTTCTATGAAGATAGTAAAGTACAAGATTTTCCATTAAGAGGGAAAGCTGTTTATCTGATTGTACGCCGTAGAAGGTGGATTGACAAAGATACTGGTGATATTGTAATCAGACACTGGGAATTGGTTGCAAAAGGCACGCGAATGACACAAGAATTCGCGACTTTTTTAAAAGGAATATCTCGATACTGAGCCCATAAGTGCAAAAAGTCTAGGTAAATACTACTGTGTAGATGGGAAAAGATTAGAGCAACAATATATTGCATTCCTGAGTAACTATTTTGAATGGAATCAAAAAGAACATGCATCTGACTGGCTGTTGTTTCCTGAGAATATTGGTACATATTTAAGCATAGATGAAACAAGTCTGTCCCAAGGCGAATTATACACCATAATAACTAACAAGCAGGCAAAAGGGAGAAAAGGTGCATTAGTAGCTATTTTAAAAGGTATAGATGCAGATCAAATCATTGATAGACTGAAAACTATAAAAGAAAGTAAAAGAGTTACTGTTAGAGAGATTACCCTTGACATGTCTCCCACGATGGTAAAAATAGCAAAGAAGAGTTTCCCAAAAGCAACTATAGTAACTGATCGGTTTCATGTGCAGCAATTAGCTTATGATGCCGTACAGGAAATGCGTATTAATTATCGCTGGGAGGCAATTGAACAGGAAAATAAAGAAATAGAACTTTCTAAAAATACAAAGAAAAAATACATCCCAGATGTGCTGGAAAATGGAGATACTTTAAAACAATTACTTGCTCGAAGTCGATATATTTTATTTAAACGTGAAAATAAATGGACTCCTTCGCAACATAGAAGAGCAGAATTACTTTTTAGATATTATCCTGATTTGGAATTGGCATACAATCTGGCAATGAAATTAGGCGAAATTTACCACACTGTAAAAGACAAAGGCGTCGGATTTTCAAGGCTTGCCAAATGGTACGATGAAGTTGATAAATCTGGTTTTAAATCCTTTGGAACCGTATCCAGGAGTATTCAAAACAACTATCAATATATTTTGAATTTCTTTGAAAACAGAAATACGAATGCTTCTGCTGAATCTTTCAACGCTAAAATCAAAGCTTTTAGATCTCAATTCAGAGGAGTGAGAGATATTCCTTTCTTCCTCTTTAGGCTATCAAAAATTTATGCCTAATTTTTATTCCCCACAACTTTTTTACTTGATCCCCTTTTGTCAGTTTTGACAACCCGTTTCCAATAGCCATCATGGCAGCTTTTGTCATTCCGTAATGAATCATATTCTCGGGGATATTTACGCCAGATTCACTACTGATAAATATAATTCGTCCCCACTTTTTGTTCAGCATTTGGGGTAAGAGTTGTCTTGACAAACGAACACTGCTCATCACATTTATTTCAAAATAATCATACCAATCTTTATCTGTAATATCTTGAAAGTCTTTTACTTCGAAAATACCAACATTATTAATCAGAATGTCTATGTCTGTCAATTCACCTAGAAGCCTCTCAACTTCTTCTTTATTGGTGAAATCAGCTGTTATTGCTGAAATTGTTGAATTAGGAAATTGTTGCTTTAATGTATCTTTTGCCTTGCTGACCCTTTCTTTGTTTCGTCCATTGATAGTTACTGCAACATTTTCTTTTAGTAATTGCTGTGCAATAGCAAAGCCAATTCCTTGTGTCGAGCCACTTATAAAAGCGCTTTTCCCGTTTAGTTTTAAATCCATTTTAATTTGTTTTAATTTGTTTTTTTCCTTACCTCTAACAAAATATATCTGCAATTCAATTGCTCATATTTCCGTGTTATAAGCCGTATTTAATAATACATATCCATCAAATAGTGGAATATTTGCAATTAGTTATCTGGTTACCAGTATAAGTTACTGCGACGCCTAAACTTGTAGTATGCAACACAGTGCAAACTTGGAATAAAAGGCAGATAAACTACCGGCGAGCAACAAAAGAATGATTTTACTTTTTATCATCACTGAATGATTATTGATTAGCGCCACCATTAACTAACAGATGCTGACCATTTACGAACGAAGACAGGTTGCTCGCAAAAAACTCAGCTGCATTGGCTACATCTTCTACCTCGGCCAATCTTCCCATAGGACAACTGTCGAGCAAAGACTTTCTTAACTCGGGATAACTGTCCGTTTCCGTAAAAATACCGGAATGGTCAACCGCAAATGGGATAATGGAATTAACCGTTACGCCACGGTGTCCAATTTCTTTGGAAAGCACATCTACCAAATATCGTGGTGTGATTTTGCTGCCGCCATAAACTGCCATTCCCTGAACAGGAAAAGCCGTAGTACTGGACGCTATGTAGATAATACGTCCGTTGTCTTCCACATTTTTGGCTGCTTGTTGCATGGTAAAATAGGCACCTTTGGTGTTGATGCTGAACAAATGGTCGAACTGTTCTTCGGTGAATTGCGTTACAGGTGTTTCCACCATTTCTATGCCTGCATTGGCGACAACAATGTCTATTTTGCCAAAAGCTTTTTTAGCTTCATCAAAAAGCCGTTCAATGTCGGCAACTTTACTTACGTCCGCCTGAATGGCAATTACGTTTGCACCCATGGCAGTAATGTTTGAAACGACTTCATCTGCCGAAGTTTTATCTTTTGAATAATTGATAATAATATTAGCACCAAGTGCAGCGTAGCGTTCGGCAATGGCTTTGCCAAGCCCACGAGCTGAGCCGGTAATTAAGGCTGTCTTATTTTGTAATGAGTACATTATTTATAGTTTTAAAAATATTCTTGTTAAAGTAAATCGGTCATCTCTTTCCAATTGTAAATCTTAATTTTATCTGTTTGATTCTCAGCAGCATTATTCATTGCTTTGGCAATATCCTCACCATTTATTTCTTTGTAATTGGCTTGTTTGCCTATAAAAATCGGGTGGACAATTTTCCATATTTTCATTCCAATTTTTCTAATGGACGTTTGTCCTGTCTGTTGCCAACAATCATTGTAGGCCGAAAAATATGCGTAAACTGAAAATCCAATGCAATTATATCCCTCTCAATTTCCCCTTTTGTTTTTACATATTTGAATTTTGAATTGGCATTTGCACCTGCAGCCGTTACCAAAAAAACAGACTTTGCTCCATTTTGTTTTGCTGTTTTTGCTGCTATAACAGGATAATCGTGGTCAATTTGGTAAAATTCATTTGAGCTTTGCTTACTATTTTGAATTGCTCCAAGAGCAATAAATATTTCATCAACAATAACGTCTTCTATTAACTTCGGCATGGAGGTAAAGTCTCCAATTAAAGTTTTCAACTTTGGGTGATTAATATTCACAGGCTTTCTAACCACAATCGTTATTTCCGTATAAATAGGATTGTTTAACAGTTCGTCAAGTAAGTGAGAACCCACAAAGCCGCTGGCACCAAAAATTATAGCCTTCTTCATATTTCTAAATGTTTATTGATTAAGCCATTCCTCCATTTACGCCAATGTTTTGTGCGTTTATCCATTTGGCATCATCGCTTGCAAGAAATACAATTACTCCTGCGATGTCGTTGGGTTCGCCAATACGATTGAATGGTGAAAGAGAAGCCAGACGGTCTATCACCTCCTGTGGTTTGCCGGTGGTAAACAAAGCGGTATTTGTTGGTCCGGGCGAAACGGAATTTACATTGATACCACGATTCCCTACTTCTTTGGAAAAGACTCTTGTGAGTTGTTCAACAGCAGATTTAGTGGCCACATAGGTTCCGTAAGTTGGCAACATCAATCGGTTTACCGAAGTAGATAAGTTGATAACGCTTCCGTTGTCGGCCAGTCGGGTTGCGGCTTCACGAAGGGTATTAAACACTCCACGAACATTAATATCAAACTGACGGGTAAAATCATCGTCGGTTGTGTCTTTAATGAGTTTGGTAATCATGATACCGGCGTTGTTTACCAACACGTCAATCTTTCCATAGTGCGCAATAGCCTGGTCGAAAAGCGATTTTACTTCTCCGGCTTTGCTAACATCGGCTTGTATCGCGATAGCATTGCCACCATTGTTTTTGATGGTTTCAACAACGCTGTCTGCCTCTGCTTTGCTGCCGGCATAGTTTACAATTACACTTGCCTTTGCTTCGGCTAGTTTTTTGGCAACTTCAGCCCCAATTCCTTTTGAAGCACCTGTTACAAGAATTACTTTGTTACTTAAATTGTCCATTTGTCTATCATTTAAAATTTGATAAAACAAAGGTAACTTCGATCAACCCCTCACTTGTTGCGAGGAATACAGCATTGATTGTAAGTTTTACAGAAGATCGGTTTTCCGGTATTGAATGGGGGAAGTATGGGTGTGTTTTTTAAAGAAATTGCTGAAATGGGCGGTTTCTGAAAATCCTAATTTGTAGGTGATATCTTTAATGGATAAGGTGGAATTTTGTAGCAGCGATTTAGCTTCGGCAATGGTCTTGTCGGCAATCCAAACAGCAATGGGTTTTCCGGTTTTGGTTTTAATAACATTGCTCAGGTAGTTGGGGTTTAGATTTTGTGCGCTGGCATAATCCTGAACCCTAAAAGCAGTTTCGGCCTTATCGGAACTCAAGTCACGGTAATGTTTCTCTAATAATTGTTTGAACGATTTTACGATTTGCGAACTTCTGTTTCCCTCATAAATAGGGTTATAATCCTCCCAAAAATATTCTTTGATTTTGTAAAGCAAAACAGCGAGTAAATGTCCGATGATTTTGTATTTCGAAGAGGAGTGGCTGATATATTCCTGATGAATTTGCAAATAAATGGTTTCCACGGATTGGTAAAAATCGTCAGTTACAATTTTGGGTTGAATTGTTTCGGTTAACAGGAAAGGAAAATCTTGAAATATATCTTTGTTTATGTGTTTTTTCAGAAAAGTTTCGTCAAAGGTAATCAAATAAATCTCTTCAATTTTTTCCCAACTAAATGTTCGATAATTGCTTGGATTGGTAAAATAAATAGAATGTGGCTTTGCCTGAAAGGTATGCTCGTCAATGGTATATTTTCCAATTCCGTCTTTTATAAAGAGAAAAGAAAAATAGTCAGGACGAAAGGAGGGCGATTGATAGGGAACTTCAAAACCTACGTCTTTAAGGTTGAGTATAGCAAAGCCTTCCGAAGTTTGTATCAAGTCAACCGGCAAGTTTAAATACAGATAAAGGTCATACAATGATTTAGCTTTCGGGTTGTCCTTTTTCATTTTACATTGTGGGGTTAAAATTGGATATAAAGACTGAGGTTATAAGTATTTGGAAATTTGCAGGAGCATTCGTTGTCGCTCAGCGACAACGAATGCAGGAGCAAAGCCTGCTGAATTCACGTCAGCTAGCCAATGACTCAAATGTAAATGTTGATTTTAGTCTAATTCCATATCCCGTTCATTTCAGTAAGTATAATTGGTTTTCCATCGGTAACAATAATGGTATGTTCATGTTGAGCCATAAAACCACCTTTATTACCAATCATCGTCCAACCATCACCTAAAGTTTCAGCATAGGTTGATGTTGTAGAAATGAAGGTTTCGATAGCAACAACTGAGTTCTTTTTAAATCGTGCTGTATTCTGTTTATCCCGAAAATTAGGGATCTCATCCGGTGCTTCATGGAGTTTTCTTCCAACACCATGTCCCGTTAGATTTTTGATTACTTTATAGCCTCGTTTTTTTGCTTCAGTTTCAATCAAAAGTCCTATATCCGAAATACGTACACCACCTTTTATGTTGTAAATAGCTTTATACAAAATATCTTTTGACGCATCAACAAGATTTTGATATTGATATTTATCACACCCTAATACAAATGAGCCACCGTTATCGGAATAGAAGCCATTTAACTCAGCAGAAACATCTATATTTATCAAATCTCCTTCCTGTAATATTGTAATGTCTGACGGGATACCATGACAAAACACATTATTGACACTTATACATGTCCAACCCGGGAAGCCATAACTTACAAATGGTGCTGATTTTGCACCCATTTCCAACAACAGTTTTCCACCAAACTCGTCTAGCTCTTTGGTTGTCATACCCGACCTTGCATGGTTTCTCATTTCTTTAAGGGTATAAGCAACTGCTTCGCTTGCTTTTTTAATTCCAATTAATTCTTCTTCTTTCGTTATCGACATGTTGGATATATAATTTTTTTCAGTGTATTAACGACTATGTTTGATCGTTTGTTCATGATGTGTTGAGATTACAATTGTATGTTTTTTCTTCTCTTTCATATTTTCTTACTTTCTCATATCTGTTACCCAATATTTAATATTCTTTTTCCTAAAGTATATTTTCGGCTTGTAATTTTTAAGTTTCCATCTTTAATTCCTTCTCAAATTGAGCATATTTGTCTATCATAACTTATGGACAATTTTAGTTTAAGAATTCAATGCCATCTTTTGTAATTGAAATATATCTGTTATTAGGATTTTTTTTAAGCTCATTTTTGATGTCATCAATTATTTTACTCTCTTCGGCTTCAATGTCTTTAATGTCAGGTATAGTTTCTGGAGACAAGTTATTTCTTAATACAAAATTATCCAAGTATTTCTTATCTGCGCAAGCAATATATTTGTTGAAATTTTCACAAAGTTGTTTGTTGATTGTTTCTATTGTTTCCCGTTTTTGAATATGAGTTATATCACTTGATTTCTCTGTTTTTGAAAAAATAACTACCACATTTGTTGATATTGGCAATATAATTTCTAAATCAGGAGACGCGAACTCATTTCCATTACTGTTTACTAATGCAATTGGCTGATCAGCCAACAAAAAATACTCATCATCAAATGTGTGGTAAGCAATTCTTAATGTTATTCCATAAAGATATTTCTTTATCATGTTGACTCCATCAAAAAGAGTTTTCGTCAAGACATAATCTTTGTCAATAAGTGGTAACTTATCATTCGGTTTTGCAAAAACTGAAAACAAATAACTTCTACGCAATGTCTGAACATGAATATGTCTCAATTGCATTGGTGTTCTCAAATGAGATAATATACAAAAATTTAAAATATTATCATAATCTTCTTGTTCGAAAATTTTATCTTTTGCTTTTTCAAAAAGAATCAAGAAAATTTTATTTATTGATTTGGCAAAACGACTTTCAAATAACTCGTTAAGAAAATCTTCAATAAAATCAGAATTTTTTACCCCTGCCAGATTAATGGTGTTTAAATCTTTTTGTACAAAAGCGTCCTTTATAGACATAGATTTTGCTCCTTCTTTAAGGTCGGAATAATCAAGTCTATATATGTGTTTCCAATCCTTTGTAAACCTTTTGCAAAGAACTTCCGGAATATAGTGGTGCCTTTTTTTACTCATAATTTTTTAGATTGTCTTTTTTTACGGAATATACAACTTGTACCCATTTGTCTGGGCAGTATATCCATTGACCCACAGTTAGTTAGGTGTAGTTATTTTTTATTCTTTCAATTTTCCATTTACTTTCAACTCTTTCTACACTTCCATTTTGAAGTAACCTTGAGTTAACACCAGCCTTAACTAACTCATACAAGAACTCAATGTCTTTGGGAATATTTTTACTTTTCCCATTTTCAATTTTCTTTACTTTTTCATCAATTCTTATATCATGTAAATCGAACCTCGGATGAGTTTTAAGGATACTAGGAGTTATATTGTCAATAATTAATCTGTCAAAATTTTCTGAGTGAGATAAGCTATATCGTTGATAATAGTTATTCCCAATGTGATCCTTATATTGAAGTAATAAATCTAATGAGTAAATGTCAAATGGAAACACCGAATTTAATTTAATCATATAGTCTCCATGAAAAACAGAGTAAACGCCATAATCAATGGATATTCCGGTGATACTGACCATCCATTCCGGTGATATTGACCATCCCTTAGGTTGTGTATCGCTAAACACAATGGTCTGACAAAATTACCGTTTTTTTCTTAAACTTTCACCTTTCAATTCAAT
>JAQTTH010000019.1 GCA_028710895.1 Paludibacter sp. | reverse complement strand
TTTCTCGTACTTTGCTAGAAAGTTGTTCATGGTATTTATATGATTGGTAGTCAGATAAATATACGGATTTTATCCGAAATGAACAACTTTTTTTATGCTATTTCTCTAAATGCACTACGGGTTAATACAATTATTTAATAACTTTCGGAATATGTATTTATCTTTGCGATATAATTTGGTTACACTAAAATTGATACATATTTATGAAAAGCGCTATCGTTAAGCTTATTTGGATTTCAATTCTATTCGTTTCTGTTTTTTTTGTGGCTTGCTCGATTGATAAAACCACTTTTGCACAGTACGAAATAAACGGAACCGTGAGAGATGCTGCTACCAACTTACCACTTAAAAAAATAAGAATGATTCGTCTGGGAACCGATTATCTCCTGTACAGCGATACAATCTACACCGATTCAATTGGAAAATATTCGTTTACGCTTACCGATTATTATGCAAAGAATGCAACTTTCTCACTGAAAATAGAAGACTATGATGCAGGATTGAACGGTGGTGAATTTGCAACTCAGAATGTAAATGTCAAATTCTCAGCGTCAGATTGGTCGTATGTTGATATTGTGGGCGATTATAAAGGTGAAGCAACCAAAAATCAGGATTTTCAGTTGACAAAAAAGTGATTGAAACTTCAAATTGAAACCTTGATTTACTCTTGGAATATGTTTATATGTAAAGGCGCTATTAATAGCGCCTTTACTGTTTTTATTACTGAAAATAATTATCTTTGCAGGCGTTAGATTCTTAAAATAAAATTGACCCATGAAAAAATTGGTTTTTGCCACCAATAATGCACATAAACTGTCCGAAGTCAGAGCCATTCTGGAACCCGAGTATTCTATTGTAAGCTTAGCAGAGTTGAATTGCTTCGATGATATCCCCGAAACTGCCGATACATTGGATGGAAATGCTTTGATTAAAGCAAAATACATTCACGATAAGTTTGGATTGGATTGTTTTGCCGACGATACCGGTTTGGAAGTTGAAGCACTGGGTGGTGAGCCGGGTGTTTATTCGGCCCGTTATGCCGGTGATGCAAACTGTGCTCACGAAAATATGTGTAAGGTATTGGATAAGTTGGGAGATAATACGAATCGTGCAGCCTGTTTCCGCACAGTTATAGCGCTGATTCAGAGAGATGAAACGAGCTATTTTGAAGGTCGTATTGATGGAACTATAGCTACACAACCACGCGGAGAAAATGGGTTTGGCTATGATCCTATTTTTGTGCCTGAGGGCTATATGGTTAGTTTTGCGCAACTAGATTCTGACGAAAAAAATAAGATAAGCCATAGGGCTTTGGCGGTTCAGAAACTGGTTCGGTTTCTGCAGAAAAAATAATCATAAATGTCGGAAATATTGATTTAAATGGATTGTTTGATTAAAATAAATTCATTTCAGTTTCGGTTTTATAAAATAAAATGGCAGTATTTGAGTTTTATTGATTTAGAACTTTGCTAAATTTAATTCTTTTGGCCTTTAAGAGTATGAAGTTAGATATGAAAAGAAAAGTATTTATTCTGGTAATTTCACTTTGCTTATTCTCATTATACACAATGGCTCAGGTAGCTATGGGAAAATGGAGAACGCATTTTGCTTATAATAGTGTTATTCAAATAGCTCAATCTAAAAACAAGATATATGCTGTAAGCGAAGGAGCCCTGTATTCTGTGGATAAACAAGATGGTAATCTTGAGTTTTACAGCAAACTAAGTGGGCTTAATGGTACAACAATTTCCAGAATTGAGTATGACAATTTAAATGATCAGTTATTGATAATTTATACCAATGGTAATATTGATTTATTAGGTAATGGCGGAGTTATCAATGTTCCTGACCTTTACAACAAGCAAATGAGTGCCAGTAAAGAGGTGAATCAGATTAATTTTTACGACAACAAAGCATACCTGTCGTGCAATTTTGGTGTAGTTGTTCTTAATATGCAAAAGAAAGAGGTTGCGGATACCTATTTTATTGGGAACAATGCCTCCGAAGTAAAAGTACTTGGTACAGCAGTTGTAAATGGGGTGATTTATGCATTGTCGCAATCAACAGTTTATAAGGCTCCGGTGGCTGATTCACATTTAGTTAACTATGAATTCTGGTCAACAATGTCTGGATTACCTGGTAGTGGGAACTTACAAGCACTTGGTTCATTTGCAGGAAAATTATTCATCCAGCGTGGTGGAAAATTGTACAAACAAGATGAAACCGGTTGGACCAGTTTTTTAGCTGAGATAAATGTAAGTTATTTCAATATATCCAATGGTAAAATGCTTGTAAGTAATGGAAGTAATTCAGTTTATGTTGTGGATGAATTATTGAATTCTAGCATCGTAAATAGCATTGGTTCTGTTCCGGATTTGGAATATGAGCCGGAAAACGATATTTATTGGTTTGCTGCAAATGATTTAGGTGTAATTTCTGTCAAGCAAAATGGAAATCAAGACCCTTCAATAAATTATTATAAACCAATCGGTCCGGCTGTAAATATTCCATGGAGTATGACTTTTGCAGGTAAAAAATTGTTTGTGGTTCCAGGTGGACGTTGGGCTGCTCAATATGGAAGAAGTGGCAGTGTGATGATATATGAAAATGGTGTTTGGAGCAATATATTAGAGAAATCAGTTCAGGACTCTACAAAACATAGTGCGTTAGACTTTATGAATGTGGCGGTAGATCCAATAGATAATAAACATTTTTTCATCCCATCCTATGGTACTGGTTTGTATGAATTTAAGAATGATGTATTTGTTAAATGGTACAATTCTACAAATAGTATACTTGAAACTGTTATACCTAGTAATCCCAATAATTATACTCGCCTAGATGGTGCTGTTTACGATCAGCAAGGCAATCTGTTTGTAGCGAATTCATCAGTTTCTGCAAGTATTAAGGTATTGCTTGCAAATGGTCAATGGACACAGTTGAAATATAGTGGGGCAAACAAAGAAACATTGGGTAAAATACTTATTGATAATCAAAATCCAAATCGAAAATGGGTTGCTTCTGTTCGGGGAGGTGAAATTATTATTTTTGATGACAATGGAACTGTTGCTGATCAGAGTGATGATAAGTCAGTAGTATATTCCTCTTATCCCGACCCAGACAATCCTGGAGGTCCTTCTCTGGCGCCGGGAACTTGTTATACACTTGCTCAGGATAAAAACGGTGTTGTTTGGATGGGAACCGATCAGGGGCCATTTCTTTTCCATAATCCATCAAAAGCTTTCGATAGTGGATTTGGTTGCTCGAAAGTTAAAATTCCGAGAAATGATAGTACCGGATTAGCCGATTATTTATTAGTTAACGAACGAGTGAAAGCCATCGCCATTGATGGTGCTAACCGAAAATGGATAGGTACTGAAGCATCAGGTGTTTATTTAATGTCCGAGAATGGTCAGCAGACCATTCAACATTTCACAGTTTCGAATAGTCCGTTGTTATCAAATGATATTATTTCTATTGCAATCAATCCGGTAACAGGAGAAGTTTTCTTCGGAACTGGGCAGGGAATTGTATCTTATCAAAGCGATGCCAGTGAAGCTGGTACTGATTTTGGGAATGTATATGCTTATCCAAATCCAGTACGACAAGGATTTACAGGCGTTATAACCATAACCGGCCTTGTTGAAAATACTCAAGTGAAAATTACTGATTTAAACGGAAATCTTGTTTGTCAAACAATTTCCAATGGAAGTATTGCAACATGGGATGGTAAAGATGTACATGGACGTAAAGTAAACACAGGTATATACATGGCAATATGTTTGAATGCCGATGGAACTAAAAATGCAATCACAAAGATTCTTGTAATTAATTAGATAATATCAAATCATCTGATGTCCACTCAGAATATAGCGAATAAAAAATATTACTTACTAGCATCTTTTTTGTTGGTTCTTGGTTTTTCTGTTCGAATCGTTGGGATTGCGTATATGCCTTCAGGGTTAAATCAGGATGAAGCATCGATTGGTTACGAAGCGTATTCAATTATGGAAACAGGATTAGATAGGACTGGACATTCATATCCTGTGCATTTGGAATCCTGGGGTAGCGGTCAAAATGCTTTATATGCCTATCTGACAATCCCATTCCTACGACTATTCGGGTTAAACGCTTTTTCAGTCCGAATAGTAAATGCCATATTTAGTTGTATATCGCTATTGCTATTCTTTCTCCTCTTTAGAATGCAGTATAACAGGAAAGTAGCGCTTGCTGCTTTGGCTTTATTTGCAGTTTTCCCCTGGAGTATTATGTCAGCCCGATGGGGACTGGAGTCTAATATCCTACCAACAATTTTCTTAGCAGCTGTTTTCTTTCTTACAAAAGGGATTGTTTCAAATCAGAAATATTTTCTGCTGTCATTTCTACTTTTTGCATTGAGCCTATATTCTTATGGCGTTACCTATCTTGTTTTACCATTGTTTTTTTTATTGATAATTCCCTATTTAGTTCTCAATAAGAAAATACGTGTAAATTATTTACTCCTGAGTCTCACAGTTTTCTTTGTTGTTGCGCTTCCGATTATTTTATTTGTTTTGATAAATCATCTGAATTTGCAAACAATTCAATTTTGGGGTATTACTATTCCCCGGTTGGATGCCAATAGAACAACAGTTGTTTTCAACCTTTTTCATGATAATTTTATTCTAACGCTAGGAAAAAATATTGTCAGGTTTCTTAGTGTTTTGGTTCTGCAAACCGATGGAAGTGACTATAATGCAATTCCTATGTTTGGAACAATCTATCCAATATCATTTTTGTTCCTGATTGTTGGAATATCTGGAGTTTTAAAAAATAGAAATTTCAAAGATAATTCGCTAAACTATATGTTTTTATCCTGGATATTGTGTTCGGTGATTCTGGGCATTTCAAGCCATGCCAATATCAATCGGATTAATATTATCTTTATTCCATTGTTATATTTTACGGTTTTAGGGATATTCGATGTGAAGGAGATGTTGCAGCCTGAATTCCGAAATAGATACAAAAACGTTTTGGTTGGTTTTTACTCATTCTTTTTTGTCATGTTTTGTGGCTATTACGTTTTTATATTTAATGAAATTGTAAAGAAAGACTTCTCTTACGGTTTGAGAGATGCTATTCTGTTTGCAGAGGAAAATACTAATAAAAAAGATAGCGTAAACATTACTACACAAACTATTAATATGCCCTATATTTATGTGTGTTTTTACAATAAACTTAATCCGGATGAATTCGGAAAGTCGGTTAAGTATGATGAAAAAACACAAAATACAGGATTCAGGGGAGTGAAACAATTGGGGCGATATACCTTTGGTACGAACATGTCAGCTTTACATTCGATACATATACTGAGTCAAACTGAATTTGAAATGACTAATTATCCAACGAAATTTTCAAAGAATTTTGGGAATTATTATGTTGTTAGATTTAACGATAAATAGACACACTGTGAAAGCCTTTATTAAAAAATATATTGCGAAAAAACTGCATCAAAGAAGTACATGGATTGCTTTGATTGTTATTGGTGTGTTGGTGAAGTTGACTTTGTTTCCGGTTAAAACAGGCGATTATGTTTGTTTTTTGGAACCATGGCTGAATTTCATTAAATCACATGGTTATGCTTCAGCCCTGAAATTTGGGTTTTACGACTATGCTCCAAGTTATATTTATATCCTTGTAATAATTGCTAAGCTCGGTCTCAATCCACTGTTTTCGGTCAAAATCGTATCGATTATTTTTGAATATCTGGCAGCATTTTTTATTGGAAAAATACTTGTTCAACGGTATAAAAACCCTCTTTATATTTGGATTAGCCTCGCTGTTATACCAATTTTGCCCTCAATTCTACTTAATAGTGGCTATCTTTCTCAATGTGATTCGATATATAGCGCATTTGTAATTATAAGCCTTTATTATGCTTTAAAGGAAAAACAGCTTTTATCAATCGTCTTTTTCGGAATTGCCTTTGCATTTAAAATGCAGGCCGTGACGCTTTTGCCATTTTATTTCGTCATGATGCTTCGGGGGAATATTCGTTGGTATTGTTTTTTACTTGTACCTATGATTTTCATTCTTAGCATATTGCCAACATGGCTTTATGGCCGTTCATTTTCCGATTTGTTGAGTGTATATATGGCTCAGACCAATCGCTATCCATTCCTGACCATGAATTTCCCCAATTTTTATATCTGGATTAGCGATGTTTATTATAGCTCTGTGAAACTTGCAGGAATACTGCTTACGATTCTTGTAACGTTAGTTACCGGTATATTGCTCAGACGCGATAAATACAAATTTTCGTTTGAAATCTGGATTCGATTTGCATTTCTAAGTGCTATTGTTATTCCATTTTTATTGCCGGGCATGCACGAACGTTATATGTATTTGGGAGATATTATTGGTGTGCTTTATTTTATGGTTGTTCGAAAGAATATTCACTTACCAATGGGAATTTTGCTTGTGTCATTTTATTCTTATATTCGTTGCTCTCGTTTTAATGATATTTTACCCATGTGGCCCGCATTTATAATTTATTTGTTAGTCATACTTTTAGCTATCACAGACTTTGTAACATATTTGAATAAAGAATCCAATGACGCAATCGGCCAAGAATAATTATTTCATTTTATTCGTTTCAGGAGTTTATCTGCTACTCACATTTCTGTGCCTGAATAACTGCTATTTCTGGGATAATATCCAACAGACTTCCAAAGAGGCGCACTGGTTTTATCTTACTAATTTCAAGTCGTTTTTTATTCCGGCAAAGGAAACGGTAGATGGAATTTCTGGCACAGGGTATCATCCGCCTTTGATGGGCTTTATCACTGCCGTTTTGTGGAAAATAATAGGGTATAAACTCTGGGTTTCGCATGTTCTTGTACTTCTGTGGGCTTGTTTGCTGATTTTTAATGCTCAGAAAATAATTAAAAAGATATTTCCTGAAAAATATGTTGGTTGGGTACTGGCAATCGTTTTACTTGAATCAACTCTTTTGACTCAATACGCCATTGCTTCTCCCGATTTTATTTTGTTTACAGCATTTATTATTTCACTCCGGGCAATGTTTGAGAGAAAAAATGGATTGCTTGCTATTGGAGTATTTTTTCTTTGCTGCATCAATATGCGGGGTGTTTTTGTGGGGGTAATACTCTTTGTTGCTCATAATTATTACAGCTACTTAGAGTCGGAAGGAAAATACAACATAAAGTCTTTTTTGAGCATTCTTTTGCCTTATCTTCCTACTCTAATAATCCTTATTGCTTATTTTTCAAGTTATTTGATGACCAATGGTTGGTTTTTTAGTAATTCGACCAATACGGTTCATTATTCAATGCCAAATGGGGTGGGACGTATTGTAAAACATTTTGCCGAATTTGGATTGCGATCTGTTGAGAATGGTCGTTTTTTTGTGTGGGTACTGGCGCTGTATTTTGCATTGAAAGTATTGAAAACAAAGAAGATGTTGAATAAGGATATAAGAACTCTAAGTTTGCTGTTTATTCTGCTGACAGGGTTATACGTTTTATTTATTTTTATCAGCCAAATGCCTTTCTCTTCGAGATATTTTATGCTACAATTTTTTGTATTGACTATTCTTGCCTTATATTTTATCACTCAATTTGCCAATACAAAAAGAATTCGATTGTTATTTGTTTTGGTACTACTCTTTGAATTGACCGGAAATTTGTGGGTTTATCCAAACAGAATAGCTAAGTCGTGGGATGGAACCCTGGCACATCTTCCATACTATCAGTTGCGCGAAGAATGCCTGAATTACATTGATGAACAAAAGATTGACTATAAAGACATAAACGCCGGATTTTGCCTGTATGGTGATCGGCGATTTTTAGATTTGCAACAGAAAAAGCAAGTGATTAACTCGGGTACCAATCGTAAGTTTTTTATTTATTCAAATATATCTAATGTTGAGGATTCATTTGTAGACTCGCTTAATAATACAGCTTACTGGCGGCCGTTGAAACGCTTCGATAAGGGATTTGTAAGTGTGATTCTTTATAAACGAAAATAAATCATACACGATTATGGAACAAGGTGAACGTATTAGATCCGATGCTTATTTTCATGTGCTACCTGAAAAGCTCAACTGCGCACAATCTGTATTAAAAGGATTTCAACAAGAATTTAATATTTCTGATTCGGAAATAGAAGAATACAGGGCCTGGGGTGGAGGTAGAGCTGAGGGAAATATGTGTGGTGCTTTATTTGCTGCCGAACGTCTTCTTATTCAAATTGGCAAAGAGTCGGTAGTGGAAGAGTTTCGGCAACGAGCCGGTGGTGTTCTCTGTGCTGATATAAAAGAAAAACAGTTCACATGCGCCGAATATGTTCGGATGGCAGATGAACTGGTTGAGAAAAACAGGTAGTTTGGGAATTACTTCCTGTTTATCAGATTTATAAATTCTTCGCGTGTTTTTGCTTGTTCAAAAACGCCGGTAAAATCAGAAGTGGTGGTGGTGGAGTGTTGTTTCTGGACACCACGCATTTGCATACAAAGGTGCTGTGCTTCAATAATAACCATTACACCCATTGGGTTTAATGTGCGCTGAATACACTCTTTTATCTGAGTTGTCATTCGCTCCTGAACCTGCATCCGGCGGGCATACACTTCTACAATTCGGGCAATTTTACTCAATCCTGTAATTTTCTTATTGGGGATGTAAGCTACATGTGCTTTGCCAAAAAATGGAAGCATGTGGTGTTCGCACATCGAGTAAAAGTCGATATCTTTCACGATGACCATTTGCCGATAATCTTCGGTAAACATAGCCGATTTGATAATGTCTTCAGGGTTTTGTTCGTAACCCTGCATGAGAAATTGCATGGCTTTCGAAACGCGTTCGGGTGTTTTTATAAGGCCTTCACGCTCCGCATCTTCGCCTAATAATTTTATAATTTCCTGATAATGTTCAGCTATCTTCGCGGATTTTTCATCATCGAAAGGAACAGGTTGGTTGATATTAAAATCCATCATTATTTATTCGAAATAATTATTTGTTCGCGTACAAGATAAATTTCGCTACGCATTTGAGGAAAGGTACTAATGAGTTGAGAACGAAATGCCTGAGCCTGTGCTTGTGTTTTGAAATCTCCCACGCGCACCTTCCAGAACGGTGAGTCATAATTTACGTAAATAGCCTGTTCGGGGAATTCATCGCGAATTTGTTTTTCAATCCGGAATGCATCATTTTTTCCGGTTCTTTGGGCATTGCTCGAAAACACCTGCACCCGATAGCCACTGGCTGTGACTTGCTTCGAACCGCCATTGCTATGTCTGTTACTTATTAGTTTTTCAATTCGTTTGTCCTGATAAATCTTAACGGTTGCATTCGTTACAGAATCAGCATTCGACAATGCTTCTATTATATTTCCCTGTTTCGATTCTAAATTTTGCTGAGCCATTGAAGCCCCAACAGTCAGTAATAGAGCCACAATCAACGAAAAACTTATACTTTTCATTTTTAAATTTTTTAAGCTGCAAAGTTATACAAATGTTACGGTTTCTGCGGTAAGTTTCTGAAATTTATTGCAATTTATCAACTTAACGAGCTAATTTTCAAACTGTGTGATGATTTTTAGTTGTGAATTATTAATTATTTAATGGCTTATTGATTATCTTTGTTCTTCTATTATGTAATTGTACGCCATGATTAAACAGAAAATAGCCATTATTGTTGCAGGAGGGAAGGGTGAGCGAATGAACGCAGATATTCCTAAACAATTTCTAGAGATAAAGGGAAGGCCTATTCTAATGCATACACTCGAAGCATTCCATTGTTTTGATTCGAACATGAAACTTATCCTTGTTCTTCCGGCAGTACAAATTGAATTTTGGAAAAATCTTTGTTTAAAGCATAACTTCACGCTGACACACCAAATTGTAGCGGGTGGAAACGCCCGCTTTTATTCAGTGAAAAATGGCTTGGAAGCTATTGAAGTCCCGTCATTGGTTGCTGTACATGATGGTGTACGACCATTGGTGAGTATGGAAACAATTCAATGCTGTTTCGATGCCGCTGCGGAATTTGATGCCGCCATTCCTGTAGTTGATTTAGTCGATAGTATTCGCCAACTTACTGAAAACGGAAGTTTGTCAGTTGATCGCAGCAGTTATAAGTTGGTTCAGACACCACAAATTTTCGATGCTGAATTGTTGAAGAAAGCATATGAACAAGAGTATTCAGCTCTTTTCACCGACGATGCTTCTGTAGTGGAAGCTTTGGGCAAACATGTTCAACTGGTGGAAGGAAATCGTGAAAATATCAAAATCACAACTGAACTTGATTTGAAAATTGCTGAAACGCTCCTGTAAATGCTTGCAAAATCCACCAACATACAATGGCTCGATACCCTGCGTGCATTAGCTACGTTGGGTGTTATCATCATTCATGTTTCCAGTCCGCTGGTGAATATGGCTTATGGGAAAAATATGCCGTATTGGTGGATTGGTAACGTGGTGGATAGTGCTGTACGGTTTGCAGTACCTGTATTTTTGATGTTGAGTGGTGCTACCTTGTTAGGGAAAAAATATAAACTTGGAGAGTTTTACAGGCGGCGGTTTGCCCGGGTACTCGTTCCTTTTCTTTTTTGGATGGTGGTTTATTGGGTGTATCGGTGGGCGATGCTGAAAACATGGCAACAACCACATGAACCTTTAGCTATTCTTACATGGGCAGCTAAGCTTTTCTTGAAAGAAGGAATTTCAAAGCATTTTTGGTACGTCTACATGATTGTGTTTATTTACCTCTTTGTACCGTTTTTAGGAAGATGGTTGCGAAAATTAAATCTGTCAGTATTATCCAATATTCTACTTTTATGGGTGGTACTAACGTTTGCATTCAAATCAGTACCGCTTAATATGTATGGTTGGTCAGAAGGCTATGGAAGTAAGTTCTTGGGCTATTTCCTTTATACAGGGTATTTAGTATTGGGATATTATCTCACTCAAATACCTGTTTCTTCTCAGAAGATACGACTGCCGATTGTAACAATTTTTGTATTGAGTGTGATTGTTTCGGCAATCACTACTTATTATTTTAGTCAGAAGGCTCATAAAATTGATCTGAGTATGTATAGCTATCTGTCGGTAAATACGATTATACAGTCTATCGCGCTTTTTATGTCGATAAAAGATATCACTGTGAAAAATAAATATATTGCATTGGCCCAGTCAACTGTTAGCAAGTATAGTTATGGCATTTACCTGGTGCATATCATGATTATCGGCATTTTGTTTCAAAACGGTATCTATTGGAACTTTACATATCCGCTCCTTTCACTGCCATTGTTGACCATTGGAGTATTGATATGTTCGTTTGTGATTATTTTTGTATTGAGGAAAATTCCCGGAGGGAAATATATAGCGGGGTAAAATGGATTTATCGTATCAAGACATAAAGTTTTTGCCCGGGGTAGGACCGAAAAAGGCGGAGCTACTCAGCAAAGAACTTGGCATCCGCAGTGCCGAGGATTTGCTGCGGCATTATCCGTACAAATATGTCGATAGGAGCCGGTTTTATTACTTGCATGAAATTACTGAAGAGATGCCTTTTGTACAGGTGAAAGGACAAATTATTCGTTTTGAGAAAGTGGGTGAGGGGCATAACCAACGTCTGACAGCTATCTTTACTGATGGAAAAGGCACTATAGAATTGATCTGGTTCAAAGGCGTAAAATATGTCATTGATAAGTACAAAACAGGCATTCAGTATGTGGTTTTTGGTAAGCCGTCACCATTCAACGGGCGTTATAATATTGTTCATCCCGAGATTGAACTTGCTTCGCAACTGCCGCCTCCGGAGCAAATGGGGTTACAGCCATTCTACAATACATCGGAGAAAATGAAGAGTAGTTTTCTGAACTCCAAAATGCTTCAGAAGATTATTTTCCCCTTACTCCAAAGTGTTAAAACAGGTGTTCCGGATACACTTCCGGCTTATTTGTTGCAGAAATTTGGTTTGATGAATCTAACTGATTCGTTAGTGAATGTTCATTTCCCTAAAAATGCTGATGCTTTGAATAAGGCACGCCAACGGCTCAAGTTTGAGGAGCTTTTCTACATTCAGCTTAATATCCTCCAACAAACCAAGTGGCGCGACCAGCATTTTCAGGGATTTGTTTTTGGGCAAATCGGGCATTATTTCAATACCTTCTTTAATGAATGTTTGCCCTTTGAACTGACGAATGCTCAAAAGCGTGTAATTCGCGAAATTAGAATTGATGTTGCTTCGGGTCGCCAGATGAACCGCTTGTTGCAGGGCGATGTAGGAAGTGGAAAAACACTGGTAGCTTTGATGTGTATGTTGATGGCCGTTGATAATGGCTTCCAGGCCTGTATAATGGCTCCAACTGAGATTCTTGCCACGCAGCATTTTGCCAGCATTACCGAATTTTTGGGAAACATTGGGGTAAATATTGCTCTGCTTACCGGTTCAACCAAACCTAAAGCACGTGTGGAGTTACACGAAAAACTCAGAAATGGTGAACTTAATATTTTGATTGGAACACATGCTTTGATTGAAGATACTGTGCAGTTCAAAAATCTGGGATTGGTGGTTATTGACGAGCAACATCGCTTTGGAGTGGAGCAACGTTCGAAACTTTGGAAGAAAAATGTAAATCCGCCTCATATTCTCGTAATGACTGCCACGCCCATTCCACGTACATTGGCAATGACGCTTTATGGTGACCTGAGTGTTTCGGTGATTGATGAACTTCCGCCGGGACGAAAACCGATTCAAACCTATCATTATTACGAAAATAAGCGACAGGGCCTGAATCAGTTTATAGCGAAACAAGTGGAATTGGGACGACAGATTTACATTGTGTATCCTCTCATTCAGGAGTCGGAAAAAATCGATTTGCAGAACTTGGAAACGGGATACGAATACATGCGTGAGGTATTTCCAACTTATAAAATCAGCATGGTTCATGGTAAATTGAAACCGGCTGAAAAAGAATACCAAATGCAGAAATTTGTTTCGGGAGAAACTCAGATAATGGTCGCTACTACGGTGATAGAGGTGGGTGTGAATGTGCCCAATGCTTCAGTAATGGTAATTGAAAGTGCTCAACGGTTTGGTTTGTCGCAGTTGCATCAATTGCGGGGGCGTGTAGGACGTGGAGCAGAGCAGTCATTTTGTATTTTGTTGACAGGTTATAAGTTGGCAACCGATACCCGAAAACGGATGGAAATCATGGTGCGGACGAATGATGGTTTTGAAATTTCGGAAGCCGATTTGAAACTTCGCGGACCGGGGGATTTGGAAGGAACTCAGCAAAGTGGTTTGCCTTTCGATCTGAAAATAGCCAACTTAGCTCAGGATGGAAAAATGCTGGAAATTGCACGACATGCTGCAATGGAAATACTTGAAGATGATATGAAACTTGAAAAAATTGAGAATCGGGTTATGGCTGCACAATTAAGAAAATTGAAGACAAATACCTTAAATTGGGGTTCAATTAGTTAAGAAACTTGAATTTGTTTTGACCGCACCGCGCATTTCGTTATTTTTGGACAACTTTAAATATATACATATTAATTATCAATTTATTTTTATGGAAAAAACACTTGTAATAATCAAACCGGGAGCTATTCAACGGGGATTAATCGGAGAAGTAGTAAGACGTTTTGAACAAAAGGGATTACAAATTTGTGGATTAAAAATGGTTCAACTTACAGACGAACTTTTGGCTGAGCATTATGCGCATATAGCTGAAAAACCATTTTTCCCTCGTGTAAAAGCCGCTATGAAAGCAACTCCGGTTATTGTGTTATGCCTTAAAGGAATGGATGCTGTACATGTTGTACATAGATTAGCTGGTGCCACCAACGGACGCGAAGCAGCTATGGGAACCATGCGTGGAGACTATAGCATGAGTGTTCAGTGGAACATCATTCATACATCAGATTCCATAAAAACAGCTGATCTGGAATTAAATCGTTTCTTTAAAGAAGAAGAAATTTTTGATTACAAACAATCATATTTAGAATATATTTATTCCGAAGACGAAATTGTTTAATACAGATAAATAAAACTAAAAATTAGAATTATACCAAAAGTCATTTTTTCATGTTCATTTCCTCCAAAAAAATAGTTTTCTTTTTTGCCCTCTTCTGCTCGATTTGGGGTGTAAGCGCGCAACAAATAAACTACAGTCTTATCCCCAAAAAAGATACGGTTAATATTTACCAGGAAATGTTGAATGATAATTCGGATGACTTGATGGAGAATCATCCGGCTGACGATATCTATAGTAATATCTGGAGAAGTGATCGGGTAAACCCATATAAAATTCCAATTGATAGTTTGCCGGACTCTGTTCGCATTGATTGTTCCCATTTTTTTGCTCCTGTTCCTGGCGCAATAACTTCAGTGTTCGGACCGCGCAGATATCGTTTCCATTATGGTACTGACCTTCGATTAACTGTAGGAGATTCTGTTGTGGCAGCATTTTCGGGTAAGGTGCGTATTATCGACTATGAGGCCAGAGGATATGGACATTATATCGTTATTCGTCATAATAATGGTTTAGAAACAGTTTACGCACACCTTTCGATGGTGTTGGTTAGCTTGAATCAAAACGTAAAAGCTGGTGAGCTCATTGCTTTGGGAGGAAATACAGGACACTCTACCGGCCCACATTTGCATTTCGAAACCCGTTATCTGGGCAATGCAATTAATGCTGAAAACATAATTGATTTTAAAACCGGAAAGGTTCATGCATCCACGTATTTAATTACGAAGAAGAAATCGTTCTACTACCAACGTGAGGTTAAAGTAGCACCAGTGGCCAGGTATTATGTGGTTAGAAAGGGAGATAATCTTGGAAGGGTTGCAGCGCGAAATGGTACTAGTGTAAAAGCATTGTGTCGAATGAATGGCTTGAAGGTCAAATCTAAAATTAAACCGGGTCAACGCTTGCGATACAGATAATCTGTGTTTCGTGTAAATTCATAAAGGATAATATAATAAAGCCGTTTTCAGATTTCTGAAAACGGCTTTATTATGTCGAAAAGATATGTGAATAATTACTTTTTCAGAAAGCAGGTCTTCAAAACAATTCCACTTCCATCTATTTTGCAATCTACTTCGTCGGGATTTTCGGTGAGACGAATGCTTTTCACTTTAGTGCCACGCTTAATAACCATCGAGGAGCCTTTCACTTTCAAATCTTTAATTACAGTTACGGCATCACCATCTTGTAACTCTGCTCCATTGCTGTCTCTGGGTGTTGTGTCGGCCACAGCTTCTACAGCGCTTGCATCCCATTCATGTCCACAGTCGGGGCATACAGTCATCGTTCCATCGAAATAAGTATTGTCCATATTACATTTCGGACAACTTGGAAATTCATTCATTTGTTTTCGTTTTAAAATAGTTGTTTCGTAAAAATTAAACTGCCTCACGTTCAATCCGAAACGAGAGGCAGCTTAATTGTGAATTATGCATTATAAATTATGCATTAATATCTGTAGTGTTCCGGTTTGTACGGTCCGTTAGCATCAACGCCAATGTAAGCAGCTTGCTCAGGAGTAAGAACAGTCAGTTTTACGCCCAATTGCTCAAGGTGCAAACGTGCTACTTCTTCGTCCAAATGTTTTGGTAAACGATAAACGTCAACCGCATAATCTTTCGTAAACAGCTCAATTTGTGCCAATGTTTGGTTGGTGAACGAGTTACTCATAACAAATGATGGGTGGCCTGTTGCACAACCAAGATTTACCAAGCGTCCATCAGCCAATAATAATACGCTGTGTCCATCAGGGAAAATATATTTGTCAACCTGAGGTTTGATATTTACCAACTTGATACCATCGAATTTCTTCAGTTTTTCAACCTGAATTTCGTTATCGAAGTGACCAATGTTACAAATGATTGCTCCATCTTTCATTTTTTCGATATGCTCAATGCGGATAATGTCTTTGTTGCCGGTAGTTGTAACATACAAGTTACCTTCTGCCAATGCATCCTCAATCGTAGTTACTTTGAAACCTTCCATAGAAGCTTGTAGAGCACAAATTGGGTCAATTTCAGTTACGATTACACGTGCACCGTAAGCCAACATTGATTTGGCACAACCTTTACCCACGTCGCCATAACCACAAACAACAACAACTTTACCAGCCAACATTACGTCGGTAGCACGTTTGATACCATCAGCCAACGATTCGCGGCAACCGTAAAGATTGTCGAATTTAGATTTAGTAACCGAGTCGTTTACATTGAAAGCCGGGAACAACAAGGAACCCTCTTCCAACATTTGGTACAAACGGTGAACACCGGTAGTAGTTTCTTCAGAAACACCACGTATTCCCGGAATCATACGACCCCAAATAGTGCTGTCTTCTTTCAATACATCTTTCAAAATGATATTCAATAAACGTTCATCATCTGTGTCAGTATGTTTATCAAGAATAGAAGCATCTTTTTCTGCCGCTCCACCTACGTGAATCATCATGGTTGCATCGCCACCGTCGTCAACAATTACAGTTGGGCCTTGGTGACCTTCGAAAGTCAACGCCTGAAGTGTACACCACCAGTATTCTTCCAATGTTTCGCCTTTCCACGCAAATACAGGGACACCTGCAGCAGCAATGGCAGCAGCAGCATGATCTTGAGTAGAATAGATATTACAACTGCACCAACGCACATCAGCACCCAGTTCAACCAAGGTTTCGATAAGTACGGCAGTTTGAATGGTCATGTGGAGTGAACCCATGATGCGAGCACCTTGTAGTGGTTTCGACTGGCCAAATTTTTTGCGTAATGCCATTAAACCCGGCATTTCTTTTTCAGCTAATTCAATTTCTTTGCGGCCAAATTCAGCCAACGATAAATCAGCTACTTTATAAGACAAAGTGCTGAATAGTTCTGTTGTGTTCATATCTGATTTTAAATATTTTATTTCGGACTGCAAAGATACAATAAACTAATTAAAAATGAATAATGTACATTTGATATTAAACAAGTTTTAGTCCTAATTGCCTATCTTTGTTCATCATTCATTATCAACGGCTTTGTACTATGTTTTTTGATATTCACACACATAATCCCTCACAATTGGGCTTTAAGGCTATTCGAAGTCTAAGCATCGAAGAGGCTGAGAAGATATTTTCAACTTCAGCACTTGGGTTGTTTTCTGTTGGATTTCATCCGTGGTACGCTTCTAAGTTCTCAATCGAATCTTTTGGAAACTTAGAGAAATGGACTTCGGACAATCGATTTATTGCTATTGGAGAATGTGGACTGGATAAAAATAGCGATACTCCGATTGAACAACAGTTAGAAATATTTAAAATGCAAATTACACTCTCCGAAAAAATAGAAAAACCGTTGATTATTCATTGTGTAGGATGTTTCAATGAGTTGTTGGATTTAAAAAAAACGTTGAATCCAAGCCAACTATGGATTATTCATGGTTTCAGAGGGAAGCCTGGGTTGGCAACGCAGGCTTTGAAAGCAGGATGTGCATTATCATTTGGAGAATATTTTAATTCTGAAAGTGTGCGGGTAACTCCGATTGAACGCTTGTATGTTGAAACGGATGAAAGCGAATTGCCAATTGAGCAAATTTATCGCACAATTGCTGAAGTTAGAGGCTGTAATCCAAACGATTTATACGCCGGAGAAAAATTCTACAACCGATTTTTGAGTAATAATTAAAGCTAAACAGAATTATTTTTAATAATATTGCCTGCAGTTGGCTTTTATTAATTGTTTGGTATTAAATTTTTATTACATATTATTGTATCTTTGCGTTCCAAAAATAAACAGACACAGTCCATGAAAAAGATAAGTATCTTATTTGCTGTATGCATATTAACACCCCTGATTTATGCGCAGGGTTTTTCGGCCTTGCAACAACGTAAGCTGACGAATGCCTTAACGGCTATTTCAAATTTGTATGTCGATAGCATTAATGATAAAAAAATTGTTGAAAATACGCTTGAATCAATACTGAAAGAGTTGGATCCGCACTCGTCGTACATTCCAAAGGAAGAAGTAGAGCGGGTAAATGAGCCGTTGGAAGGTAGCTTCGAAGGCGTTGGTATTCAGTTTCAGTTTTTAAATGATACGCTGTTGGTTGTTCAAACAATATCGGGTTGTCCTGCTGCAAAGGTAGGAGTTTTGCCCGGCGACCGCATTTTGTATATCGAGAATGAGTTCGTTGATGGCAAAAAACTGAAAAACTCCGATATCTTTAAACGCTTGCGCGGCAAAAAAGGTACGGAAGTAAATATAAAAGTGCAAAGAGGTGGAAAATCGAATTTAATCGATTTTAAAATTACTCGTGATAAAATTCCATTGTTTAGTGTTGATGCCACGTATATGATCGGCAAAGAAATAGGCTATATAAAAGTGAATAGTTTCGGTAGTTCTACGCACGATGAGTTTATAAAGGCTTTTGACGAGTTGAAAAAGAAGGGTATGAAGTCACTTATTCTCAGCTTGCAGGGCAATGGCGGTGGATATCTGAATACAGCTCAACAACTCGCCGATGAATTCCTGAGTCGGAATAAACTGATTGTATATACGCAGGGTTTGAATCAGCCCAAATCTGTGCTTGAAGCAACTGCCATTGGAAAATTTGAGACGGGCAAGCTGATAGTATTGGTTGATGAATATTCTGCTTCGGCCAGCGAAATTGTATCTGGAGCTTTGCAGGATTGGGATCGTGCTATTATTGTTGGACGTCGTTCGTTCGGAAAAGGATTGGTACAACGTCAGTTCCCGCTAATTGATGGTTCCATGATGCGCCTTACCGTTGCACGTTACTATACACCAACAGGTCGTTGCATTCAGAAACCGTATAAAGATGGCATTGATAAATATGAGCACGATTTGATTAATCGCTATAATAAAGGTGAGTTGATTCATGCCGATAGTATTCATTTTCCGGATTCGTTGAAATATCAGACATTGAACTTGAAACGCACCGTTTATGGTGGTGGTGGCATTATGCCCGATATTTTTGTGCCGCTTGATACTGCTGAATTTACAACCTTCCATCGTAAACTTTTGGGATTGGGAATTATCAATAAGGTGTGTGTGCAGTATATGGATAAGAACAGGGCTGAATTAAAGAAGAAATATCCAACCTTTGAAAAATACAAAAAAGAGTTTCAGATAGATGATGCTTTCCTGAACGCATTGATTGTTGAGGCTGACAAAGAAAAAGCAATCGCTGCTAAATCAACGAAAGATAGTGTGAAATCTCAAGTGAATGCGAAAGAAAAAGAAGATGTTGAGGCCAAAGAATTCGAGAAATCGAAACCATTAATCAGACTTCAACTGAAATCCCTTATAGCGCGAGATCTTTGGGATACCAACGAGTATTATCAGATTATGGATGCTGATAACGAATCGTTGCTGAAGGCTGTAGAGATTTTGCAAACGCCCGGAGCTTACGAGAAAATTCTAAAATAATAGATGATAACTATAAATAAACCTTTTCCTGTGTGTTGTGCGCTGGAAAAGGTTTTTATTTTTTAGTAACTATGACAACATTTCTAACTTACATAAAATCTAACTGGATAGAAATAATCGGTGCAATTCTAAGCCTGATTTATTTGTACCTGTCCATCAGGCAAAAAGTGAGTTTGTGGTTCTTTGGAATTGTATCATCCGTGTTTTATATAGTTGTTTTTTTTGAATCGAAGTTGTATGCCGATTTGAGTTTGCAGGTTTACTATGTAGTTATCAGTATTTACGGTTGGATGAACTGGAACCGCGGTAAAGAGAGCACGGGCAAAGACCTGCCTCCAACCAGAATGTCGAAACGATTGTGGGTGAATCTGACTTTTGCCACCGCCATAATCTACTTTGCATATTATCTGGTACTGACAAAATTCACAGACTCCACCGTGCCCAAAGCCGATTCGCTGGTTGGTGCATTAAGTATTGTTGGTACCTGGTTACTGGCACGGAAGTATATCGAAAATTGGCTGATTTGGATAGTTGCCGATGGACTGTGTGTGGGACTTTACGTTTATAAAGGATTGTACCCAACGGTTATTTTATTCGTCATTTACACCGCAATGTCAGTGGATGGTTATTTGCAATGGCGAAAAACTGTTGTGTGATGGAGGCAAAATCATCTGCTGCAGCTCCTATCTTATCTGCCGTAGGTCTTACGGCATCTGCTTTAGCACTTATCTCATCTGCTTTAGCTCCTACAGCAGATGCTTTATGATAAAATGCATCTGCTGCGAACGTTATCGCATCTGCTTTGAGAGTAAACCCATCTGCTTTGAAGGCTAAAGCAGATAATTTTCTGACAAAATGATAGTTTCTGCTGTTTTGGCATCAAAGATAGGATTGCAGTCCGATCAATTTCTTTTTCTCATTCTTTTTCCAGAACCAATTATTGATCTTGTAAGTAACGAATGCGCTTCCTGCTCCAACCAGAGCACCTACGAGTACATCCGAAGGGTAGTGAACCCCCAGATTCAATCGGGAATAACCAACAGAACCTGCCCATAGAGCACTCGGAACTATTACATACCATTTAGGATATTTGAGGCATAATGCCGTGGCAGTGGAAAATGCCAACGACGTATGACCCGAAGGAAATGACAGGCCTGTTTCGCCCTCATAGGCTATGAAATTCGGATAGGATTGTGTGATAGGTCTTGGGCGGTTAAACGAATACTTCATGGCTTGAGTAATTACTCCGCCAACTCCAATGCTTACACCTATATAAATGGCATTTTTCAGCAGGTCGTCGTCTTTTTCTATCAGGGCTGCAACTCCCATGATAACCGGCACTCCAAATGCAACTTCTGTGGTAGTGTTTGAAATAAATTTGGAATATCCGATGGTAGCTGTGTTGCTGTTTATACTCCTTAGTAAATCAATATCTGCGTTTTGTGCCGAAACATGAACGCTAAAAATCGAAAACGTACCCAAAAGCAGAATAATTGTCGTAAATTTGCACATATTTTTTTGTTACAAAGATAAATAAAAAATGCAAGCGGCTTTCTTCCATGATTAAAATTGCAATTTTAGGACCCGAATCAACCGGAAAAACCGCTTTGGCAAAGGCTTTGGCCGAATATTACAACGCTCCCTGGGTTCCGGAATATGCGCGTGAATATGTTGAAGGATTGACTGTGCCTTACACATTTGATGATGTTTGTAGAATAGCGGGGCAACAAATTGAACATGAAAAACAATTCAAAAATTCTTCAACAGAGAAAGCTGAATTTGTTTTTTTTGACACCGATTTAATTATTACAAAAGTTTGGTTTGAGTACCGCTTTGGTTCTGTGCCGGAGTTTGTTACCCGTTGGATGGCGGACAACAAGTTTGATTTGTATCTGCTTTGTGCTCCCGATTTACCTTGGGAAGCCGATCCTGTCCGGGAGCATGGTACCGATAGGGAATTCTTTTTCGAATGGTATAAGCGTGAGATTGAACAAACCGAAAAACCCTATGTTATTGTAACGGGAATTGGACCGGATCGGCTGCAAAACGCTGTACAAGCCATTCAAAATCAACAGCTATAAACGACTACATATAGGATTAAATGAATAAAGATTTATTAGACACCATTAAAAAACTCTCGCAAACCGAGGGCTTTCAGGATGTTTGTCATGAACATGGAACAAATGACACAATGCCTTCTACCGAGGTGTTGCAAGAGATCGTGCAATTGGCACGTTCAATTTTGTTTCCGGGATATTTTGGTAATGCTGGTGTAAATGCACACACTATGATGTATCACATTGGTGTAAATGTTGATAAATTACATTCGCTGTTGTTTCAGCAAATTAAAGCTGGAATTTGCTTTACTTGCCCGATTGATGCTAAGGAGGTTGAAAAAGCAGATCAGTTGTCCAAAAAATTAGCTACAAGTTTTATAGCTCAATTGCCGGTTATTCGCGAAAAGCTCCATACCGATGTAATTGCTGCTTACAATGGCGACCCTGCTGCCAAAAGCTTTGGTGAAGTGATATTTTGTTATCCAAGCATTCGGGCAATTAGTAATTATCGTATAGCACATGCTTTATTGCAGCTCAATGTGCCTCTAATACCTCGTATTATAACCGAGATGGCTCACTCCGAAACGGGTATTGATATCCATCCCGGAGCAACTATTGGCGATTATTTTACCATCGATCACGGAACCGGTGTTGTAATCGGCGAAACGGCAATCATTGGAAATAACGTAAAAATGTATCAGGGAGTAACCCTGGGAGCAAAAAGTTTTCCATTGGATGCTGATGGAAATCCGATTAAAGGTATTCCTCGTCATCCTCGCATTGGAAATAATGTCATTATTTACTCCAATTCTACAATTCTTGGAACAATTAAAGTGGGTGATGGGGCTGTAATTGGTGGTAATCTTTGGGTTGATACTGATGTTCCTGAAGGAGCCAAACTGGCACAGAAAAAAGTAAAATAAAAGGATAATCCGTGTGATTATTTTTTATCTCTCAATAATAATTTCAGGTAAGATTATTAAAAAGTCTGCTTGATACATTCGACAAAAAAGGAAATATGGAATTTGAAATGATTGCGAAAACCTTTCGTGGGTTAGAAGAAGTGTTGGCAACCGAGTTGGTGAATATCGGCGCTAATAATGTTCAGATACAACGGCGGGCAGTTAGTTTTACGGGTGACAAAGCCTTAATGTATAAAGCGAATCTATGCAGTCGTACGGCTTCGCGTATTCTCAAGCCAATAATGACTTTCGATGCTTCGAATCCGGATGAAGTGTATGAGCAGGTGAAAAAAATCAATTGGATTGATTATATGGCTGTTGATAGCACTTTTTCTATCGATTCTACCATTTTTTCGGAAGAATTTCGTCATTCAAAGTTTGTAGCCTATCGCGTAAAAGATGCAATTGCCGATTGGTTTATGGAAAAATATGATCGCAGGCCTTCTGTTCGTTTGGATGGGCCACAGCTTATGATTAATATTCATATTGCTGAACGTAAATGTACGCTGTCGTTAGATAGCTCAGGAGAGTCGCTTCATAAGCGTGGCTATCGTGTTGCCCAAACCGAAGCACCACTAAACGAAGCCTTAGCTGCCGGTATGCTATTGTTAGCCGACTGGAAGGGTCAATCTAATTTTGTCGATCCAATGTGTGGTTCAGGAACATTACTAATCGAAGCAGCACTCATTGCATTAAATATACCACCTGGCATATATCGTTCGTCATTTGCATTTGAAAAATGGACCGATTTCGATGAAGAGCTCTTTGATACATTATATAATGATGATTCGTACGAACGTCCGTTCGATTTTAAAATTTATGGCTCCGATAATTCACCCCGTGCAATTAAAATTGCGGAACAAAACGTGAAAAGTACCGGACTAAGTAAATACATTGAATTGCAGGTGATGCCGGTTCAAAAGCTGGAGGCTCCTGCTGAAAATTGTATGATAGTTACCAATCCACCTTATGGTGAACGTATTACTTCTGATGATATTTATGGCCTGTATGCAGCTCTTGGGACGACTATAAAACATAAATTTGCCGGAAGCACTGCATGGGTAATTAGCTCGCACGAAGAATGTCTGGATAAAATAGGATTTAAGCCAACAGAGCGAATTCGACTTTTAAATGGTGCTTTGGATTGTTGGTATAATCGCTACGACATTTTTGCAGGTAAGCGAAACGATTATGTAGCCAAAAAGAAAAATGCTTAATTTGTAATGCGAAATTCATAAATATTTATTAATCAAATTGCTGATATTTAGGTGGCTTTGAATTATGAATTATGAATTATGAATTTTAAATTAGTTTAGTGTTTGGCATTTCAAAAAAAAAGCCTACTTTTGCACTGCAATTGCCCAGATGGCGGAATTGGTAGACGCGCTGGTCTCAAACACCAGTGGATTCACTTCCATGCCGGTTCGATCCCGGCTCTGGGTACAAAAGCCTTCAAAATCGTATGATTTTGGAGGCTTTTTCTTTTACACATAGTTCCTGAAAAAGTTTCAACTGACAACATAAGAGTTCATAAACTTCTCTAATGTATATCTAATCATTACAGAATCAGTTATTTCTATTTTGATTGCTTATTTTGAGTTAATTTTTATGTGTAAAAGATATTGACATCTTGTGAGAGTCTATTTTAAATATGATTTAGATGCCCATATCCTTGTCGGTATCTTTTTTTTTATTATTTTCAAAAAATATCTCTTGTAAATGTATTATTATATTAATTATTATCGTAATTTTGTGAATTCTATTAAATGATATCTTGAAAGAATTGGTCTGACGAAAGATATGGGAATTTTACTGCAACATTATTTTAAAGTTAATATTATGAAAACAAAAATCCTTAGTATTCTCGCTGTTTTTTTTCTTTTCTCAAGCATTAAGGCGCAAATTCCAACTGATGGTTTAGTTTTGAATTTGCCATTGGATGGTATCGCTGTTGATTCAAGTAGCTATAAAAATACATGCGAAAACCATGGTGCTACTCCCATAGCTGATAGAACTGGTAAGGCCGGAAAGGCTATGGCTTTTGATGGTTATAGTTATATTCGTATTCCAAATTCTAAGTCTCTAGATCTAACAAATAACAGAACTGTTTCATGCTGGGCATATATTCCGTCTAACATGATAGCACATATGTATCCAACCCTAGTCTATAAACAAGAACCTCTCAAAGGGAGTGCTACATATTGCATTCAACTGTGTGGTTGTGACTGTTATTATTCGAATCAGTATAAAATTACGACATTATCAACAACAAATCTAACACATTATCAGGCATTTACTAAGCAGTTTTATTCTGATAACTATAATAAATGGACGCATGTAGTTAGCACATACGATACTATATCTGGTTATATGAAAATCTATTTAAATGGGCGAATCAGTGATAGTACGTACTGTGGAAAGGTTGTGTCTAATACATCAACGTTAGACCTTACCATAGGTTGTGGTGGGCTCAGTTCTGATTACAGAACTTTTTTTAATGGATATATGGATGATGTTTTATTATATAACAGAGCCTTGTCAGCCACAGAAATATACAAGTTATATAATGATAAGCTATTAGTGAATGCTGGTTCAGACAAAAATGCGATATGTGGCGGCTCTGTAAAACTCGATTCTGTAACAACTAACTATTCGGGAAGTGGAGTGCTTAAATATAAATGGATGCCTGCAACTGGATTGAACAATGACAGTATTGCAAATCCAACTTCTACTGCTGTGAACGATATAACTTATACTGTTACTGTTACAACGCCAGATGGAATGGTTGCTAGCGATAATGTATCTGTGTTTCAAAAATCATTCTCTCCTATTAATACATCGACGATATATACATATCTTTCGTGCGGAGAAACGGCCAAATTTGATACAATACCAACAAACTATACTGGCGGCGGTACATTAAAATACAAGTGGTCACCATCGACGGGGTTAAGTAGTGATACAGTTGCAAGGCCTATCTGTAGTGTTCCGCAGAGTACATACTATACCGTAAAAATTACTGCCCCTTCAGGTTGCTCCACCAATGCCACTGTATATGCTTATGTTTACTCTAATTATTCATATTATACTTCTTACAAATCAATTTCATGTGGCGATACGTTAAAACTGGAGGCTGTGACAACAGATATAGCGAATAAATCTAATTTGCATTATAAATGGACACCAAATACGGGTTTAGATAGTGATACGATTGCAAATCCAATTGCTAAGTTGTCAGGTGACATGGTTTATTTATATACAGTTACAAATTCACAGGGTTGTATTGCTAGTTATGGAAGAGTATATGTGACATATATCAAAAAAACTAAACCAATAATTAAATTTGTGGGAGTTGATTCAAAAAATAAGAATCGTATTTTTTGGGATAAATCAATTTACTCAGGAGTCGATAAGTTCAATATATATCGAGAAAGTAATATTGCAGACTCTTATGCTAAAATAGGAAGTGTTTCATTTGATTCTGCAAGTACGTTTGTCGACACCTTATCTTTCCCAAATGTTCAGTCAAATAGATATAAGTTGTCAATACTCGATAAATGCGGGCTTGAAACAGACTTAAGCGATTACCATAAAACAATGCATTTGTCAATAAACAAGGGAGTTGGTGCAGCCTGGAATTTAATTTGGGAGTCATATGAAGGATATACTGTTTCTACATATAATATTTATCGTGGTACATCAGTAAACAATGTTACCCAAATTGGAACTTTATCTGGCAATAATAATCAGTTCTCAGACTTTTCTGCACCTGCAGGAGATGTTTATTATCAGGTTGAGGCGATTAAATCCGGAGCATCAGCAATTAAAGCGGTCAATAATGTTGAATCGTTGATTACAGTAACAGAAACTTCTCGATCAAACATAGCTACTAATGTGAGTGGATCTTCGGGAATTAATGAACTACGAGAGATTTCAGATTTAATTACCATTTATCCAAATCCTACAAGTAGTAAATTTGATTTTTCTGTCAAAATGGATATGAACGGAGAGTCAAATTATTTTATATACAATATGTTGGGGGCAATTGTTCAGACTGACAGAATTGTTGCTAATAAGCAGCGGATCACTCTTGATAATTTGCCAAATGGCATTTATACGTTTGTTGTGAAGTCAGAAAGAATGACTGGTAGTAGAAAATTGATTATTCAAAAATAAACCCGAAATCAAAAAAAAACAAAAGAAGGTATCCAGGTTTTGGATGCCTTCTTTTGTTTTTCTCTATATCAATCAATTTTCTTTCTGATAAATGATATGTTTGTCCGAAAGAAAACAAATGTGAGTTAGTTGTTTTGAAATTTGAAGTTAATTTGTTCTTGAGAATTTATATTGAAAACCACATTTAAAGTATGTTTTCATAAATCAATATATCTACTTATTCCGTTTCTTTTTGTAAGTTCAATGATTGAAATTGATACTTTTTATTAATTTTAGCTGCATATTCTTGTTCTTTTGCTTGAAATTATGCAATTCAATGGGTGGAAATGACATTTGCTGTTGTTAAATATTGATAATAAGGAAAAATATTTCTATTCTTTCGAGTTTATTTACAAAAATTAATAAATGGAGGTTTCGATTTTTTTTTGTTTATGTTAGTGTCAGATAAACAGATATATAGATGTTGGTTAATTAGTCTTAATGCTCTATACTTAAGTGTTGTTTTAACCGATTCTCTATGGGTAACCTACATATTGACACAAATTTTCTGTATAAAATTTCCATTTATCATCAAAAACACTTGTTTTTTAATTATTAATACTTTATTTTTGCAAACGTGTAAATTCAAATTACAAGAAATAACGCGAATTAAAGAAGATTAATAAACAAAATGTTAAATTTATGAGAAAACTAACGTTCTTATTGGCTTGCCTATTTTTGGTCGGCGTAGGTTTGGTTAATGCTCAATCAAAATCCATTTCTGGAAAAGTTCTTTCCGCGGATGATGGGCAACCAATTATTGGTGCTACTGTAAAGGTTAAAGGTGCTTCTCTAGGCACAATTACCGGTTCAGATGGGGTTTTTAGAATCAGTTTGCCTGCTAATGCAAAAACACTGGTGGTTTCGTATGTTGGAATGCTAACACAGGAAGTTGAAGCGAAAAACAACATGTCTGTTACTTTAATAGCAGATTCGAAACAAATTGATGAAGTTGTTGTAGTTGCTACTGCTCTTGGTATTAAACGACAGGAGAGAGAAGTTGGGTATGCTGCCACAACCATTAAAAACAAGTTCATTACACAAGCCAATTCTACCAACGTTCAACAGGCATTGAATGGTAAGATCTCTGGTTTGAATATCACAACTACTAATAGTGGTGTATTTGAAAATGCAAAAATGAACATTCGTGGTATCCGTTCTCTTACCGGTAATAACCAACCAATGTTTGTATTAGATGGAGCTCCTGTAAGTTTGAGCTATTTGAATAGTATTGCACCTGAAGATATTCAAGATGTTACAGTGCTTAAGAGTGCTGCTTCTGCTGCATTATACGGTCCCGATGCTGTGAACGGTGTAATTTTAGTTACAACCAAAAAAGGTGATACCGAAAAAACTGCAGTATCAATAACTTCCTCATTGCAAGCAAGCCGTGTAGCCTACTTCCCTAAAACTCAACACGAGTTTGGTGGATGGGGTGGAGAATCTACCGATGAATTTGGAAATACTATTTATTCTCCAATTGAAAATCAGAACTATGGACCTCGTTTTGATGGGTCTATACAACCAATTGGTATTGTTGCTGAAGATATAAATAATCCAGGTAAATTCATTCAACAATCAGGCCCTTATAGTAATTTGCATGCTTCAGATAAAATAAACTTTTGGAATACTGGTATGACTTTCCAAAATGCTGTTTCTTTGTCGAGTAAAGACTTTTTCTTCAGTGTTACCAATGCTGATATTAAAGGTTTGATGCCGGATGATAAAAATAACAGAACTACCTTGCGTTTCAATTCTGGAAAAGAATATAAAAACTTATCGGTGAACTATAATGTAAACTATACTAATAGTACTTATGATGTAGTAAACGAGGCTGATATGCCAAATTTAACAACAAGCTCTTATACAGGTAGTATTTTGTCAAATCTACTTCAATTGGGTGATAATGTTCCAATTTTATCTTATAAAGACCCAAATTCACAATGGGGTAAATACGATAACTATTTTTGCGAGTATGCTTTTAATCCATATTGGGTAATTAGAAGTTTAAGACAAAAAGGTACAACACATAATTTGATGGGTAATGTAGATTTGTCTTACAAATTTGCAAAATGGTTGAAAGCCGATGTAAAAGCAAGTTCGAACATCACATATTCTACCTATCAAAATACGGATGCTCCTATCATAGTGTCTGATTATACAACTAAAGTGTTGGTTCGTAATTCAACTCAGTACCACAACCAACCTGGTACAGTGTTTAATGATATGTCAACATCTAGTCGTATAAATGTAGATGCATTCTTAAGTGGTGAATTCGATGCTTCGGATTTAAACTTTAAATACGTTGCAGGTTCTACAATTCGTAATAACAGTTATGTAGATGTTGCTTTAGGTGGTAACGATTTGACAGTTCCCGGATTGTATAATGTTTCAGTTCGGTCTGGTGATGCCGATGTTCCGGTATATCCATTTAATGCAAGTATTACAAGTAGATTGGTTTCCGCATATGGTAATATTGCTATTGGTTACAAGAAATATGCTTATTTGGAATTAACCGGTCGTAATGACTGGGATAGCCGTTTGGCAGCTAAAAATCGTTCAGTATTCTATCCTGGAGCAAGTGCTTCATTAATGATGTCCGATATCTTCCCATCGTTGAAAGATAATTCAATTAATTATTTAAAATTAAGAGGTGCATGGAACAGATCTGGTAACGTAAACCTTTCAGCTTATAATACACAGGCTGTATATTCGCTTGGTTTAGGTTTCCCATTCGGAAGCAATGTAGGTTTTGGTGCAAACAATACAATTCCTAGTCCAGACTTGAAGCCAGAGTTTGTAACAACAACAGAAGGTGGTTTTGAACTTGGATTAGCTGATAATAAAGTATTTATTGAAGCTACTGCTTATAATCAAAATAATACAAACCAAATCTTGTCAGTTTCTCAATCTTGGGCGACAGGTTACCCTGTAGCATTAGCAAATGCTGCTAGTTTCAAAAACTACGGTGTTGAACTTGATTTATCTTTGACAAAATTGATTAAGATAGGTGAAGGTGATTTAGATTTCAAGGTTAACGCTTCATACAATAATAATGAAGTTACAGCAACACAAGGTAATGTTCCAGTAGTTCTTGCTGGTAATAGTGGATTTATTCAAAATGCTGCAAGTAACCCTACAGTAAATAATATTGCAGTGGTGGGTCAGCCAGCGTTTGCATTCCAAATGACAGATTACAACCGCGATCCTGCAACTGGTAAAGTTATTGTTGACGCAGAAAGTGGTAATCCTTCAGTTTCTTCAGCTTTGATTATTAAGGGTAGAACTCAGCCTTTATGGGTTGTAGGTTTTACACCTTCTTATACTCTTGGAAGCTTTAGCGTGTCTATGACTTGGGATTATAAAACAGGTCACAATTTCTATGCAGGACAAGGTGCTGACATGGACTTCTCAGGTATGTCTGCCCGTTCTGCTGAATATGGACGTCAACGTTTTGTATTCCCTAATTCAGTTTATCAATCAGGTACAGATGCAAATGGAGATCCAGTGTATTCTAATAATACCAACATTCTTGTTTCTGATGGTAATTATGGTTTCTGGACTGGTAAAACTACCAATACAGGTGTTGCAACCAACTATTTTGCAAGTGCAGCAGCTATCAGATTACGTGAATTGAATGTTACTTATACAGTGCCAAGCAAGGTCTTGAAGAATATTGATTTTGTTAAAAAAGCTTCTTTAAGCTTAATTGCCAAAAACTTGTTGATGTTCTTACCAGAGTCTAACCAATGGGGAGATCCAGAGTTTAACTATACCTCATCGGGTAATACCATGGGTGTAAGTAGTGCTTATCAAACACCTGCTTCCAGATTCTATGGAGCAACACTTAATGTACAGTTTTAAAATTTATAAAACTCGAGAGATATGAAAAAAATTAAAAATATATTTATGTTGTCGCTTTTGGCTGTTGTTTTTGCAACGAGCTCTTGTAGTGACTTTCTGGATGTAAACAAAGATCCAAACCGTGTCACAGACGATAATGTGACTCCTGACTTGATTTTTACAAATGCTGAAACGACTGTTGGACAACGACAGGCTACCCGCTTTGTGTTCCTTAATAATTGGATGGGATATTGGTCTCGTTCTGGTACATTTATCGTAGAGCAAGAAGAAACTACGTATAAGGTAGCTAATACTTTTTCTGAGAATAATTGGGATCAAGCCTACAATATCTTATTTGATTTATATCAGGCGAAAACAAAAGCTATAGTTGCTAAAGATTCTGTTTTGACTGGTGCTTCCATTGTTTTATCAGTAAAATTATGGCAGGAAACAGTAGATCAGTTTGGTGCTGTTCCTTATTCGCAAGCATTTGATTATATCAAATATCCACGTCCTGCTTATGATAAAGCAGCTGATATTTATGCAGATTTATTAGTTCAGTTGGATAATGCAATAACTTATCTTAATGCAGTTAATCCAAAATCAACATTTGCAAAAACTGATGTAATTTTTGCTCGTGGTGGAGATTTAGCTACTGCAGTTGGTAATTGGAAAAAACTGGCTAATACAATTAAGCTTCGTATATATTTGCGTCAAGCAGAAAAAGGATTTGTACCTTCTGCTGCTCAATTATCTAAAATCGCAGCTGATGGTGGACTTTTAGGAGTTGATGAAAATGTTGCTGTGAATCCGGGTTATACTAACTCTACAGATAAGCAAAGCCCATTTTATGCCGCATTTGGTTTGACAACTGCAGGAGCACCTGCTACAACGAATAATAAACCGAATAACTATTTCGTTAAAATAATTTTAGGTAATGCAGACCCTCGTTTGTCGAGATTCTTTGCTTCACCTGTTGCTGGGACTGATTATGGTTCAGTAGGTGGAAATAAAACTCCTGGTGGAGCTACAATTGTTGGAACTGAAATTGGACCTGGTTTGGCTGGATCAGCATCTCAGGATCAATGGATATTACCTGCGTTTGAAAGTTTATTTTTCCAAGCGGAAGCATCAGCTAGAGGGTGGTCTGTTAGTAGTCTTGCAACTGATTCTTTGTTTAAACTAGCTGTTAGACAGTCGTTTAAATGGTTGGGTGCAGGTGCTACAATAACCAAAACTAAGCTCACGAAAGTGGGAGTTGCTGATAGTCTTGCAACAGAATATCTCAAAAATGACTTAAAAGCAAACTGGGTTAATTCTGGTGGCAGTGCTACTTCGCAAATTAAGTTTATTGCTTACCAAAAGTATATTGCTTTGTGTGGTATTGATGCTGTTGAATCATGGTCAGATTTGAGACGTGGTGTATTGTTATTGCCTGCAGGCTACTTGTCAAACAATGCTGTAAGGGCTGCAGGTTTGCCTAATATATTGCCTTATCCTCAGACTGAAATTACAACAAATGGTGCGAATTTGCCAGATAGAGATAAAGATGCCATCTTTACCGAAAAACTTTTCTGGCAACCTTGATAAGATTAATTAAATTTATGTAATAGTTTGTTTGTCGCAAACTATTACATGATTAAAAACTTAAAAAAATAAAGATTATGAATAAGATAATAAATAAAGTTTTTCCTATCATGACGATGGCCTTTGTATTGACATTGACAGCTTGTTTGAATGATAGTGATTATGCAGATAACTTGATTGGGACTAAAAATACTGGTAATCAGAATTTTGTTGAAGTGCATTTAACTTCATCTGATAACACTAATACAGTCTCTCGTGCTTACGATGCAGTCGATGCTGATGTTACAGTAGATAAATTAATACCCATAAACTTGACTTCTGGTCCTGCTACGAAAGATGTTACTATCACATTCGAATTACTTGATACGCTGAGTTCAGATGTAGTGAAATCATATGTCTTGGATGATGGGCTTGTAATCCCTGATTTGACTAAAATTACAATATTGAATACAAGTAACAAGGTTACAATTCCTGCAGGGTCAAGCACTGGGTATATTTCAATAAAGTTTAATCCTAAGAGTCTGATTGGAGCAACAACTATTTTCGCGGTTAAAATAACTGCGATTAGTGATTCTAAATATTCAATAAGTAATATGAATATAGGATATGTGAAAATCGGAATTAAGAATCAATGGGATGGTTTATATGAAGATAAAGGGTACTTTATACATCCTAGTTTAGGAAAATCAACTTTTGATTATTCTGGAATTGAGATGGCTACAATAGGTGCAAATACTGTAGAAAAAACTAATGCAGGTGACCGTGCTATTGTAACTGATATCACGATTACACCAGAAACAATGGTTGTGGATGGGGTAACTGTAAATAAAGTTACAATTGCTTTGCCAGCATATCCTGGTGCAAATTCAGGCCTAACAGATGTAGATGATTCTGGCAATAAAATGAATTACTATAACCCTGCAACTAAAACATTTGAACTATTCTATTGGTATAATAGCGCAGCGCATAGGGTAATTAGAGAAACACTTATCTACGAGGAATCAAGATAAGCTTCTAGTTGCTATAAATAAAAAAAGCCATCTCATTTGAGATGGCTTTTTTTATTAGACTTTTATTTCTAAAACATCTTCCATTTTCGTTGTATAACAGGGCGATAGTTTTTCGTTCTTAAGTTTCCATTTTCGATCAAAGCCCTGAGCTGCTATCTTTACTTTCTGTTTTCCGTAGGACGCATTCAGGTTGTCCATGACTGTCATAACCTTGTTGAACTTTTCACGATCTTTGGTGTCGAATAAATTGCCTTGCAGCGGTCGCTCGGGTACTATTTCACTCACAATTACTCCACCCTTTTTGTATCTGTAGCCTTTTTTATAAATAGATTTCAATCCTTGTAGAGCAAAGTTTATTAATTCTGTGCTGTCGTTCGTAGCAACGGGAAGGTGGATGACTTTCTGATTGCTGTACTGAGGCTGGTTGGTGGCATGTGGATTGGTATGAATAAAAATCATTAGTATGGAGGCTAATGATTTTTGTTTTCGAAGCTTTTCGGCGCAGCTGGCTGCGAAATTAGCTATGGCTTCTGAAATTGGTTCCAATTCCGTCAGTCGCTCCCCAAAACTACGTGATGTGCAAATAGACTTTTTGCTTGTTGACCGATCCATTTCGACACAAGGAGTTCCGCGTAATTCTAACCAGGTTCGCTCGCCAACAACTCCCATGGTATGACGAACCCAACTCTTGGTTCGCTGAGTGAAGTCCCAGCCAGTATTTATGCTGTAGTAGCGAAGCTTTGTTGCATATTGCCGACCAATTCCCCAAACATCACCGATGTCGAGCAATTTAAGCGCCTTTTCGCGTTTTTCGTCTGTGTCAATAACACAAACACTTTTGTAGTTTGGATATTTCTTTGCAAACCGATTCGCAGCTTTTGCAAGAGTCTTTGTTGGAGCAATTCCCATACTTACCGGAATGCCTGTGTTACGAGTGGTGGTTCTGACAACTTTCTCACCATAGGCTTTTAGATCAATTAGTTGAAACCCGTCAAGTAATAAAAAGGCTTCGTCTATAGAGTATATTTCCATTTCCGGAGCAAATTCGGATATTGTGGTCATTACCCGATGCGACATGTCGCCATAAAGTACATAATTGGATGAGAAAACAGTAACCTGATTTTTTTCGATTAACTCTTTTAGTTTATATGCTGGTTCAGCCATTGGAATTCCCAATGCTTTTGCTTCTGTTGATCGCGCAATGACACATCCATCATTGTTGGATAGCACAACGACGGGTTTACCGTTGAGGGACGGATTAAAAACCCGTTCACAAGATGCATAGAAATTATTGCAATCAATTAAGGCGTACATACATTACCCCCTCCGCTTATGATTTTTGATAGAGTAAGTCACGATTCCCCAGATACAAAAATTGTTTTCCTCTGTGATTTTAATTGGCTGAAATTTGCTGTTAGCAGGAATAAGATAAACGGCATCCGGCTCTATTTTGATGTGTTTAATTGTGAATTCCCCATCTATGAAGCATACAGCAGTGTCGCCATCCTGCGGTTCCAGACTTTTGTCGATGACCAATATATCGCCATCTAAAATACCGGCATCTTGCATGGACGATCCTTTAACCCGTCCATAAAATGTACTGGATGGGTTTGTAATTAATGTTTTATTCAGGTCTATTTTCAGGTCTATATAATCCTGGGCAGGGCTTGGGAATCCGGCTACAATTCCACCTTCAATCAATGGCAATGCTAACTCGGAACTTGTATTTGCCGAATAAAAATCAATGGTTGATGAACTGGCTATTTTGCTTGTTTTTAGCATGTTGTGGTAGCGTTGGAATTGTTTTTATTTAATTGTATTGCTTATGCAAAGTAACAACATTTCTTTCATAAAATGCAGCGCTGTGCGTTAATGTCCCGTGTAGTTGATAACTTGACTGAAAATGAGAATAAGTGTTTTATCCTTTTGCATCCGGATGTTTTTTTGTACTTTTGCAAACGTTTTATCTATATTGCCTAAATAGTTTTAGGCTGTGGATTTTACTTTTTCTACAATTCTCACATAGCCAAAAATATTAGTTACCCAATTAGTTGAAATTTATGAGTACTATTCAGATTAAAGATAAGAAATTTGCATTATCAATAACAGATGCAGAGATACAAGCTGCTGTTTGCAAGGTCGCAGAAGCTATTAATCGTGATATGTCTGGTAAAGATCCACTATTTTTGTGTGTGTTGAATGGGGCTTTTATGTTTGCTTCTGATTTGATGAAGAACGTGAATGTACCTTGCCAAATAACTTTTATCAAGCTGTCTTCGTACGAAGGATTGTATACTACAGGTGTCGTAAAAGAGATTATTGGTTTGAATGAAAGCGTTGTTGGTCGCACAGTGGTTGTGGTGGAGGATATTGTAGATACAGGTATTACAATGGAACGTATTTTAGCTTCGCTTAAAGCAAAAGGTGCCAGCGAGATTCATGTGGCTACATTTCTGCAAAAGCCGGATGCGTTGCAACGAGACATTCAGGTTGATTATATAGCTATGAAAATTCCTAACGATTTTATTGTCGGTTACGGATTGGATTACGACGGATATGGTCGCAATTTGAAGGATATTTACACAGTGGTGGCAGACTAAGAAATTTCTCCCGGAAATGAACGTTTTGGTATATCGTCTCATTTCTATTATTTAATAACAAGATAAGTATAAAAAGAATGTTGAACATTATTATTTGTGGAGCTCCCGGCTGTGGAAAAGGGACACAAAGTGATTTGATTGTAAAAAAGTACGACTTAAAACATTTGTCGACTGGTGATTTATTACGCAATGAAATTGCTGAAAAATCGGAGTTAGGAATTATTGCCGAAAGCTTTATTTCAAAAGGAAATCTTGTTCCGGATGAAATGATTATCAGTATTTTGGCTAAAAATATCAAAGCCTTTGGTAGTGATATAAACGGAGTTATTCTGGATGGTTTCCCCCGTACGGTGGCACAGGCCGAAGCTTTAGAAACATTGATGAGCAGCAACGGAACTGAAATTACAGTGTTACTTGATCTGAACGTTGAGAAAGATGAATTGATTAACCGTTTGTTGAAACGTGGTGAAACATCAGGGCGTAGCGACGATAACCTTGAAACAATTACCAAACGGTTGGAGGTGTACGAAACAAAAACCGCTCCAGTAAGTAATTTTTATAAAAATATGAATAAATACGCTGCTATTAACGGTATGGGAAGTGTTGACGATATCTTTGGCAGAATAGAAAAGGTATTGGATTCAAAATTGGTTGAGACAGTTTCAGTCTCAAATCTGTAATATATTGATTTTTAAATCATTCAAAACACACCCGAAACTAATTCCGGTGTGTTTTGTTATCTCATAAACAATACAAAACAAATGGCAAGTTCAAACTTTGTTGATTACGTAAAGATATTTTGTCGTTCGGGCAAAGGTGGACCGGGTTCCAAGCACTTTCATCGCGACAACTGGACTATGAAAGGAGGACCGGATGGAGGTGATGGTGGCCGTGGTGGGCATATTATTTTACGTGGAAGTAAGAATCACTGGACCTTGATCCACTTGAAATATGCCCGTCATATTTTTGCCGGCGATGGTGGAAATGGTGGTCAAAGCCGTAGTTTTGGTAAAGATGGTGAAGATAAAGTCATTGAAGTTCCATGCGGTACGGTTGTTTATGATGCCGAAACCGGTGATTTTATTTGCGATATAAAAAATGATGGTGAAGAAATTGTATTGCAAAAAGGCGGAAGAGGTGGACTGGGTAACTGGCATTTTCGTACAGCAACCAATCAAACGCCACGTTTTGCTCAACCCGGCGAACCTGCTGTTGAACGAACAGTGATTCTTCAGCTTAAAGTACTTGCCGATGTTGGATTAGTTGGTTTCCCTAATGCGGGAAAATCTACTTTACTTTCTGTTGTTTCGGCTGCCAAGCCTGAAATTGCCGATTATCCATTTACAACTCTGGTGCCAAATTTGGGAATTGTTTCGTATCGCGACAACAAATCATTCGTAATGGCTGATATCCCCGGAATTATTGAGGGAGCTGCCGAAGGGCGCGGTTTGGGGCTTCGGTTTCTGCGCCATATTGAGCGAAACTCTATCTTATTATTCATGGTGCCTGCTGATTGCAATGACATTGTGAAAGAATATGATATTCTACTTAATGAGTTAAAACAATACAATCCGGAGCTGGTTGATAAACAGCGAATTTTGGCTATTACTAAATGTGATATGCTTGATGACGAGTTGATGGTTGCTATAAAAAATGAAATACCCAAAGATATTCAAACTGTTTTTATTTCTTCAGTGAGTGGATTGGGCATTCCTGAATTGAAGGACTTAATCTGGACCGAGATCAATAAGGAATCGAATAAAGTTATTGAAATTGTGCATCGTCCAATGGAAATTACTCACCTTGAAGTTGAAGAAGAATTGGAGGAAGAGTGGGATGAAGAGGATGAAGAAGACGACGATTTGAGCAAATATAAAGGAATCGGTTGGGATGAACTATAAAATAGTAAGAGATGCATACTGGTATGATTACATATAATCTGCTGGATAAATACAATGAAATTGCCCATTTTTGCACAAGCCGTCGGGGCGGTGTAAGCGTGGGCAATTACGCATCATTCAATCTGAGTCCTTTTACGGGCGATGACGAATTTTGTTTCGCCGAAAACAGACAGATATTATGTAATCAGTTGGGTGTTGACAAAGAATATTTGATAATCCCGTTTCAGACTCATGGTTGCGAAATCAGAGAAATTGATAACACATTTTTCGACCTTTCAACCGAGGAAAAACAGCTTTATTTGCACGGAGTTGATGCTATTGTTACCCAACTTCCCGGAGTCTGTATCGGAGTAACCACCGCGGATTGTGTCCCATTGTTGTTTTTTGACCCAAAGAAACAAATTGTTGCAGCAGTTCATGCAGGTTGGCGCGGAACATGTGCCGGAATAGCTGGAAAAACAATCAGCTTTATGATTGAAAAATACAAATCAAACCCTGCAGATATTCTTGTTGCAATTGGACCGTCCATTTCTGCCGATGTTTATGAAGTGGGAGAAGATGTAGTTGATGAATTTAAAGCGGCTGGTTTTGATATGTCAGAAATAGTTGAGATCAGAAATAATTCCATTTTTCTGAATCTCTGGCAGGCCAACAAGCAATTACTGGAAAAGGCAGGTGTTCTAACTCATCATATCGAAGTTTCAGGAATATGCACTTATACAGATCATGAGAATTTTTTTTCAGCACGCAGGTTGGGTATCAATTCAGGGAGATTGTTGAGTGGTATTATGATCAAAAAAACAGAATAAATGGATATCGAAATCTCAACTAAAATTCGTGAGGCTTGCCCGGAACTAAGGTTGGCAATTATTACCTGTGAAGTAAAAAACTCAGTTACTCCGGATGCTTTTTGGGCAGAAATGGAAGCTGAGTTTAGGAATATACGAGCAACCTATTTACTTGAAGAAATAAATAAGCGCCCCGAAATTGCTGCTACCCGTAAAATATATAAAGTGTTGGGAAAGGATCCCAATCGGTATCGTCCTTCCGCCGAAGCCCTATGTCGCCGAATTGTACGGGAAATATCGGTCTATAAAGTCAGCACATTGGTTGATATAATCAATCTGGTATCCATTCGAAGTGGATTTTCCATTGGAGGTTTTGATCTTGCCAAAGTACAAGGTGATGTGGAGCTTGGAGTGGGAGCACACAATGATGAATTTGAAGCCATCGGGAGGGGTTTGTTGAACGTAGAAGGCTTGCCACTTTATCGCGATAAAATTGGTGGTATTGGCACCCCGACAAGCGATAACGAACGTACCAAAATCTCAAATGACACAACACAATTACTTATGATTATCAATGGCTATAGTGGAAAGAATGGGTTGCAGGAAACAGTTGACCACAGCATTGAATTGCTGAAAAAATACGCCGGTTTGAAATCGGTTGAATTACAATTCATGGAATAGATTAATCCAAATTTTCCATCATTTTTTCCAATGCTGAATCCAGTTCATGCAACTGTTTTTTGCAAAACTCCATCAAAAAGGCCGCACGTTTTACTCGTTCGGAAATTTCGTCCATATTGATATCCGAATTATTCTCCAGTTCTGTTAGAATGTTTTCCAATTCAGCAACCGCTTCAGTATATGTTTGTTTTTGTTTTGTCATTGTTTTTAAATTGATAAAAGTGTATAGCTGTCAACTATCATCTAAGGAGGACTTCTATTCGTCAGAAAAATGCACCAGTACATGTCGGTACGAATTGAATATTTTTGATTTCGAGCAAAATCCCAGATATACTTTGTTGTCGTCCACTACGGGCAAATACCACGATCCTGTACCCTCAAAAATATCCATAACCTTTTCCATGGGCATTGATACATTGAGTGTAGCAGGGATTGAAGTCATTAATTTGCGTACATGAAACCGATTGTATAAGTCTGGACGGAACATGATGTTCCGTACCTCGTCAACCAACACAACTCCAACGATTACATTCGTTTTGGGATTCAAAACAGGGAATATATTACGTTTGGATTGAGAAATATTTTTTACTAATTCTCCCAATGTCATATCGGGATGCAATACAATAAAATCGGTCTCGATAAAATTCTCCATTTTGAGCATTGTCAGAATGGCCTTGTCCTTGTGGTGGGTGAGCAATTCTCCTTTTTGGGCCAAACGCATGGCGTACAAGCTATGAGGTTCGAAGAGGATGATGGTCAAATACGACACTGTTGATACAATCATCAGTGTCATAAACAGGTTGTAGCCCCCTGTGAGCTCTGCGATAAGGAAGATCCCGGTGAGAGGAGCGTGCATAACCCCCGACATTAACCCTGACATGCCTGCTAAAGCGAAATTTTCAATTGGAATATGAATTCCAAAAACATTGAGCACCTTTGCCACAACAAAACCTGTGAGGCAGCCTATAAACAGTGAGGGAGCAAAAATACCACCAACACCTCCGGCTGAAGTAGTGGAGGCCGACGCAAATATTTTGAAAGCAATGATTAAAACCAGATACGTAATCAATACCCACGGGCTGTTACCCATACCCAAAAAGAATGTCCGGTCGAGCGTAGTGGCAGAATGTCCGTTAAGTAGAGCTACGATGGTATCGTATCCTTCGCCGTAGAGTGGTGGAAAAATAAAAATGAGCAAACTCAACACAGAGCCTCCAAGTGCCAGTTTTGAATAAGGATTTTTTAATCTTCTGAAGACTCCTTCTATTTTATTCATGCCACGTGTAAAATAGAGTGATACCAAACCGCAAATTATACCAAGCAAAATTAAATAAGGAATGCGTGAAATGGCAAAAGGCTCGTACTTCCCAAATTCAAACATAAATTCGCTTCCCGAGAAGAAATACGATAACGATGTGGCTGTTACCGACGATATAAGCAGTGGAACAATGGCCGTGAGCGTCATGTCTAGCATCAATACTTCCAGGGTAAACACCAATCCGGCAATGGGCGCTTTGAAAATACCACCAATCGCTCCGGCGGCTCCACATCCAACCAGCAGCATGAGTGTTTTTTGATCCAGTTTAAAGAGATTTCCCAGATTTGAGCCTATAGCTGCACCTGTAAGTACAATGGGTGCTTCAGCTCCTACCGATCCACCAAAACCAATGGTAATAGAACTTCCGACGATAGATGTCCAGGTATTGTGAAGTTTTAAAATGCTTTTTCGTTGCGAAATGGCATAAAGAATTCGGGTTACCCCATGACTGATATTGTCTTTGACAATATATCGAACATATAGAGAGGTGATCAGGATACCAACTGCAGGAAAAACAAGGTACCAATAGTTGACGGAGTATCTGCTAAAACTTTCAGTTAGAAAATGTTGAATAATGTGGATGGCTGATTTCAATAGAAAGGCAGCAGTGGCAGCAAAAATACCAACTACAAAACTCAGCATAAGGATAAAATTGCGTTCTTTTATGTGCAACTCTCTCCATGCAATCATTTTAATATACCAACTTCTATTCTCCATACCTTTTTTACCCTAAAAAAACTGTTGCAAAGATATAGAAATTAGTAGCGTTATCAAACTCCTTTCCCTTTAAAAATGATTTCTACCGTGTAAACTAATATCTTGAAATCAGTAATCAATGACATATTGTCTAAATAAATGATATCGTAGTTCAGTCGTTCAATCATTTTTTCAATACTGTCGGAGTAACCAATTTTTATGGGTCCCCAGGATGTTAATCCCGGGCGGATCTTATACAGTAAGCAGTAATACGGAGCTTCTTCTATAATACGGTTGATATAATAGCGTCTTTCCGGGCGTGGACCAACCAGACTCATATCACCTTTAATAATATTCCAGAACTGAGGAATTTCATCAATGCGGTATTTCCGCAGTATTTTTCCGACTGGGGTAATCCGGTCGTCGTTGGCACTGCTTAGCTGTGGAACTCCAGTCTCTGAGCCAACATACATAGTTCTGAACTTTAGTATTTTAAAAGGTCTTCCATAACGTCCAATTCGTTCTTGTCTGTAAAAAACCGGTCCTTTGGAATCCCGCTTGATACGTATCATAAAATAGATAAGAAATGGCGATAAAAGAATTAGTGAAATAACTGAGGCTATTATGTCCACAAAACGCTTGATACTGGCTTCCCAGTCAGACATTGATGAACTGGTGATGTTTACCAATGGACTAATTTCTAATCGATTGATTTTGGCACTACCTGTTAGAATCTCGTATAATCTTGGTGTAAATCGGATATCAATATTGAATTTATAAAGCGAATTTATTATGGTGAACAGTTGTTGCTCATCAGCATTGTCCAGAATAACAATAGCTTCCTGAATGTTGTTTTTCTCAATTATCGATGCAATCTGGTTCATCGATCCAAGCACTCTGTCCTGTGGCATAACTATATGTTGATTGAGCGATACAAATCCTTTAAGTGTATTTTGTTCCGCATTTTGCTCAAGCTCATTAGCAATTTTTAAAGCATTACTTCCAGTCCCAATAATAAGCGTGTTAATTGTCCATTTTTTTGTTTTATAATTATGATGTATTTGTGAAAATATGAAGTTTCTAAACAGAAATGTAATACAGAATAATAGCCCAAATAAAACTAACATTGAGAAATAGAAATACCTGTACGATACTACAACATCACCTAGCTTAAGTAAAAAAAACACAAGGAAAGATATAAGTACGGTTGTTAGAAGTGTGTTTGTAACTAAACTCAATTTAGTTTTTTTGATGGTGTTAAGATAAAATCCGCTCAAATAGTACACAAACGTACAATAAATTGGGAATAGTAAGAGGCTCACCAAGTAATTATGGTTTGGAATAAGAATTTGGAAATCATGTAAAATGTTTATGTTGTTAATCGTTTTCCGGAATATAACAAATGCAACCCACACCAGTAATGCCGCCAGCATGTCATAAAGTATATATTTGAGGAAAAGTCGATTTTTATTCATTATTTATTCGGAATTTGGCGTTAAATAACCCCCTGTTTTGTGGTGTTGAGAATAGAGTAATATTATTTAGAATTTTCTATATAATAAGTAACTTTATCACGTGTAATAAACAAAAATGCTTTAATCTTATCTTTAATGCTTTTTGATCTAATTTCATGTAGCCACGTTGTAAAATAACCTGTCTTTTCGGACTTGATGATTGTGAATTTGTTTTTAAATAACAGATGCTTGAGATCTATTTTTTTGAAGGTGAAGGGATGACCCTTATCCACTAAAAATAACTCCATTGGGCTCCTCATTAGCTTCCCATAAGCATTGTATGTGTTCTGTCGAAAGTAAATTACTCCTTCCTGCTTAATTACTCTTTTTATTTCTTCCATAACTTTACTTGGATTTTCACAGTGATCCAACACATTGTTAACTATAACTAAATCGAACATTTTGTCAGCAAAAGGCAGAGTTTCTCCTTTTGCTGTAAGATATTGTACTGACTTATCGCGTTTGTTTGTAAATGCAGGCACAGATGAATAATATGATTCTAAGGGGTCAATTCCAAATCTGTTATTACTCTCTTTAAGATATGTAAGAATACCATATGCACAGCTTCCAATCTCTAAAATGGCAGTGCTAGAATTTAGCAAATTGTGTGATGTTAGATAATTCCTAATATCATTAGCGCTATGCTCATAGTACAGAACTCCTATGATTTCTTCTCTTTTTTTTACCAATTATATTCATATTCTTGAGCTAATTTCCAGCGTAAATCTTTATTTTTCATTTTTCAATCGAGTATTTGTTGGTGTGAATATTAACGTCATTCTCTGATTATCTGAATAAGATTCCCTTTGCCCAATTTGATAATAGATGATGGTTTGGGTTGCGAATTGTCATCTTGCCTGAAATTCACCACATAGTCCACAGCATTCTTTATTTCATCCGAAATTTGTTTGAAATTTGAAGGAGTTGGATCTCCACTAACGTTTGCGGAGGTAGAAACTATCGGCTTGCGGAATTGGGTACAGAGATTTCTGGAAAAGGGTTCGCTTGTCACTCGTATTCCAATCGATTTGTCTTCGGCAATTAGGTTTTTGGCTAATTTTTTAGCCTCAGGATAGATGATGGTCAAGGGTTTCTCTGTTAACTCAATTAACTCCCAGGCCATATCAGGAACTTCTTCAACATATGATTCCAGTTTGCCCGAAGAATCAATCAACACTAACATAGCTTTGGCATCGGCTCTTTTCTTTATTTCGAAAATTCGTTTTACAGCTTCTTCATTCGTTGCATCGCAACCTAAACCCCAAACAGTGTCAGTTGGATAAAGTATAACACCACCCTCACGAAGTACTTCAACAGCTTTTTTTATTTCTTCTTTCATATGTTCTTTCTCTCAATCAAATAGCACTGAACTTTTTCATCCAACTAATATAAACGGGATAAATTGAAAATTATTTTCTCGTACTAAATGTTTATTCGACACAAAGATAATAATCTAATTTGTAACTCTCGTGTGCCATGCTGTTAAACCAATTTTGGCGATTCTTTCAATTTTTGTCCTTGCATGTTCTGAAAAAAATCTTTACCTTTACAGCATGCAAGTAGCTAATTGCTGGGAGTTGATGAATCTTTTTTTGATGTTGAAAGATAGAGGCTTGCTTGTTTTGAGGAGTAGAACTCTTCGCCCTGAGTAGAAAAATAGTACACAATGATAAATACATGGATTTACAGATCACTTTCAGAACAACAAATTGAGATACAAAAAAAAATAGCCGATGAATTAAGTATTAGTCCAATACTTGCCCAATTGTTAGTTCAACGGGACATCTTGACTTTTGAAGATGCCCGTCGTTTTTTTAGACCGGATCTTGCCGATTTGCATGACCCATTTCTGATGGCAGATATGCAAAATGCTGTCAACAGGCTTACAAAAGCCATGCAGAAGAACCAAAAAATTATGGTTTATGGCGATTATGATGTGGATGGAACCACTTCGGTTTCATTGGTTTATAAATTTCTGAAGCAATTTTATTCAAATATCGATTTCTACATCCCCGATCGATATAACGAAGGTTATGGGATTTCCGTACAGGGAATTGACTATGCAGCTGCCAATGATTTTAAACTGATTATTGCTCTCGACTGCGGTATAAAAGCAGTTGAAAAGGTAAAATATGCCCTGACGTTAGGTGTTGATTTTATTATTTGCGATCACCATACTCCTGATGCCGTTTTACCTCCTGCGGTGGCAGTCCTCGATCCTAAACGGGATGATTGCACCTATCCATATAAACATCTTTCGGGTTGTGGAGTTGGGTTTAAGCTAATGCAGGCTTTTGCTATTACCAATAATATCGATTTTTCTCAGCTGACTCAGTTGCTTGATTTAGTGGCACTAAGTATTGCTTCTGATATTGTTCCTATCACCGGCGAGAACCGAATTCTCGCATTTTATGGTTTGAAGCAAATTAATTCGAATCCGGGAGTTGGTTTGAAAGGAATTCTTGATGTTTGTGGATTGGCTGACAAAGAAATAACAATCAGCGATATTGTGTTCAAAATTGGCCCGCGAATTAATGCATCCGGAAGAATGAAATTAGCCTCCGAGGCTGTAGAGCTGTTGGTTTCGAGCGATCATGCCTTTGCGAAAGAAAAAAGCGATACGATAAACGAGTACAATAATGACCGAAAGGATATGGACAAAAATATCACTGACGAAGCTATTGCACTCATTGGAGCCGATAAACGCTATAAGGAACGGAAATCTATTGTGGTGTATAAGCCTGATTGGCACAAAGGGGTCATTGGAATTGTTGCTTCCCGTTTATCTGAGGAATATTATAAGCCAAGCATTGTTTTGACAAAATCGAATGGATTGGCGTCTGGGTCAGCTCGTTCGGTTTCGGGTTTTGATATTTATAAGGCGATTGATTCTTGCCGTGATTTGCTTGAAAATTTTGGAGGGCACATGTATGCTGCAGGCTTGTCGATGAAAGAAGAGAATGTTGAATTATTCACCGAACGTCTTGAAAAATATGTTTCGGAAAATATACTCGAAGAACAAACTTATCCGCAAATTGATATTGATGCCGTATTGGAGTTTAAAGATATTACACCCAAGTTTTTCCGGGTGCTTAAACAATTTGCTCCGTTTGGTCCCGGCAATATGAAGCCTATGTTTGTGTCTAAAAAGGTGATGGATTATGGAACAAGCCGATTGGTTGGAAAAGATCAGGAACATTTGAAGTTAGAATTGGTAGATGCCAGTTCGGAAAATGTAATAAACGGAATAGCTTTTCGTATGTATGAATATAATGACCACCTGAAAGCTCTAAATCCGCTGGATATATGTTATACGCTCGAAGAGAACTCATTTAATGGGAATACTACAATTCAATTGATGATTCGGGATATTAAAATTGAGAATGTCTGAATTTCACTACCATAAATAGAAAGGGCTGATGAAAAACAAATCATCAGCCCTTTCTGTTTAAAATTAAGCATGTATTTACATTTCTACATTCTTCGGAATTTCAATTTCTTCCTGATCTGTGCTTTCAGCATTGTTTTCATTTTCGTTCAAAACAAAACGCTTGTAGTACGAGATAATTAATGTTGTAACAGGCAAAGCAATGATTAGTCCCACCATTCCCATTAATGATCCCCAGATGGATAATGATAGAAGAATGACGGCAGGGTTCAGGCCTGTAACTTTTCCCATAATCCGGGGCGTTAGGAATAAATCTTCTAACAATTGAATGATGATATAAACAATGGCAATTCCGATAAGAATTGATCCAAAGCTTTGCCCCGTCTCAAATGACTGAAGCAGCCCCAGCATCAAGGTTGGAATCAAAGCTATTGCTTTCAGGTACGGAACCATTGTAAGTAATCCGATGAGTAATCCCATTATTATTGCCAGTGGTAACCCAATTATGCTGAATCCAATAATAAAAAGTATTCCAACGATTAATGCAATTAATGCCTGGCCTCTGAAGTAGCGGTTCATGCCACTCTCCAGGTCAAGGATAATTTCGGTAGTAAGTTTCTTGAATTTTGGTGGAATAATGCCCAGCATGGAGGCTGAGATCTTTTCAAAATCCAACAATATGAAAATCAGATACAGGAATACAATAATAACAACCGAAAACCCAAGAATAAAATCTAGAGAACCATTTACAAAATCCCATAACTGAGGAGCTAATTTTTTGACTCCATTCATAATGGTGTCATCTTTCAATATAGTTTGAAAGTTTAAATGTGAAAGGTAATGTTGAATTTCATGTTGCCACGCCAATGGTAAGAATGAGTTTACATTTATATTCTTACTAAATGAAACAGTTAACTGAGATAGCTTCTGAATTTCACTGGTTACAATTGGAGTTAATGTCCATATTACTCCGGTAATACTTCCAAAAAAGACTATTAGCGTTGTCAGTATAGAAAGTGCGCGGTTTTTAAACCTGAGTTTGAACTGAAAGAAATGAACCATCGGTTGCATTAAATAGGCTAGCAACCAGGCAATCAGGAATGGCAATAGTACATCACTTAATCGCTTCACCAACAGAAAAAGGAGTATTAGCACGGCTAATCCAATAAGCATGCGCACTACACGATCGAATGTATAAGGCTTTGAGTTCATTGTATTCTAAGTTCGTTTACTTGATTTTTGTCTTGTTATAACATTCCCGGCATATTGGCTCGTATTCACTCATTTCGCCTAAAAGTACTCTTTTATCACTATCCACCAAGCGGTGCGAGACATAAGCTAAAGCTCCGCAACGCACACAAATGGCATGAACTTTAAAAACGTCCTCGGCAATGGCGCAAAGTGCGGGCATTGGGCCAAATGGCAAACCACGAAAGTCCATATCTAGTCCTGCAATAATTACGCGGATGCCCTGATTAGCAAGCTGTGTGCAGACATCTACCAAACCTTCATCGAAAAATTGAGCTTCGTCAATGCCCACTACATCCACATCGCCTGACATGAGCAGGATGCTTCCGGAGGAATCAACCGGAGTGGAGCGTATGGATGTTCTGTCATGCGAAACAACTTCGTCTTCCGAATAGCGGGTGTCAATTTTAGGTTTGAAAATTTCCACCTCTTGTTTGGCAAACTTGGCGCGCTTCAACCTTCGAATCAGTTCTTCTGTCTTTCCCGAAAACATGGAACCGCAAATTACCTCTATACTTCCGCGTCTTTGTTGATTCGGATGATTTCTCTCAGAATAAATCATGTCGTTTTTATTGAAATTTTAATGTTCTGTATTTCTTTTCTCTTTGGTTTATTGTACCTTTACGGCGGAAATGCTTAAAAAAGTACGTTCCTGCACCTTGTTGGATTTTTCCAAACGACAAAATTAAAAAAAATACCAGGATAAAAATTGTTTTAGCAAAAAAGATATGAACAGAGAGTTGTTAGTTACTTTGCTCAGGAAAGATATTCAGGAGCTTGACATGATTACCGAAGGATTTATGGAGATGATAGAATATCCCAAGGCTATTATTCAATTAGCTGGACGTAAGGCAGATGATATTCAGAACTATATCCGATTGCTGGGTGGTGACAATGTAGTAATTGAATCAGAAGTTGAGATGGCGACAACTGCTGAAACAATAGTTAAATCTGTTGATCAAGAGCTTGTGGTTGAACCGGAAATTTACACAACCATTCATGAATTTGAAGCTCCAATTGAGTTTGGCGCAATAGAAAAGATTGATGAAGCAGAAATTGTGGTGTCTGAAACAATTAAGCATTTGGTTGAAATTGATAATAAAGCACCTTTAGCAGAGAAGTCTGTAAACTTAATTCCTTCACGCAATGAATCGCTTTCGAAAGAACAGAATTCTATTGGTTCATTATTGGCCAATAAAAAAATCAATGACATAAAGCAAGCCATTAATATTGGAGATCGTTTCCGGTTTCAGCGGGAATTGTTCAAAGGGAATGGTGAGGATATGAACAAAACACTTCATTACATCAATCAGTTAGCAACTTTGGAGGAGGTTCAATCTTTTCTTCAGTCGAAATATAACTGGAATGTCGAGAGTGAATCAGTTGAAGACTTCTATCAAATCGTGAGAAGACGATTTTTGTAATAAAATAGATTAGAAATGAAATTATACGTAGTTCCTACACCTGTTGGAAACCTGGAAGATATGACTTTCCGGGCAATTCGGATATTACAGTCTGTTGATTTAATTTTAGCTGAGGATACCCGTACGAGTGGTTTTTTGTTGAAGCATTTTGAAATTAAAACGCCCATGCAGTCGCATCATAAATTCAACGAACATAAAACAGTTGAACACATTGTGCAACGAATTAAGAGCGGACAAACTGTTGCGTTGATTTCAGATGCAGGAACGCCCGCTATTTCAGATCCGGGTTTTTTGGTAGTTCGTCAATGCGTAGAGAATGGCATCGACGTTGAATGTCTGCCTGGTGCTACGGCCTTTGTTCCGGCATTGGTTGCTTCGGGATTGCCTAACGACCGATTCTGTTTCGAAGGATTTCTTCCTCAAAAAAAAGGTCGACAAACAAAATTTACCGAACTGGCAACTGAAAAGCGGACAATGATTTTTTATGAATCGCCCTTCCGGTTGGTTAAGACACTGACACAGCTCTCGGAGTATTTCGGTAGTGAACGAAAAGCATCTGTTTCGCGCGAAATATCGAAGATGTTTGAAGAAACAAAACGGGGAACTTTACAGGAATTAACGCAATATTTTACAGAGCATAATCCGAAAGGAGAAATTGTTGTAATTGTTGCAGGATTAGAAGAATAACATTACCTTTGCACTCGTAAAACGGGACTTGGAAAATATTGAAAATGGTAGGTTTACATTCATTTTTCACCTCTTTCATTCATTCGTTTTTTACATATAATTTTCTTTTGTCATAACACAGCTTCTGCTATATGAAACCTATATTTTTTACGTTAGCAATTTTGTTTTTCATGCTCACTTCGTGTGGAAAACAATCATCAGAATATCAAAGATTGAAGGAGCAAAATGACTCATTGATCAATGCGAAGCATAAACTTCAGGAAGAGGTTGATGGCTATTTTTCTGCCATGGATCAAATTGAGCAGAATATTGAGAAAATCAAAAGCACTGAAAATACTATTTCTATTCAACCTGTTAATCAGGAGTTTGATAATGATACCCGTTCTAAGATTAACGAGGATTTGACTTATTTGAATGAAATGCTTCAGTCAAATAAAGCAGAATTAGCCCGTTTGAAAGCCAAACTTAAGAAAAGTGCATTTAAATCGGCTGAAATTGAACGGACATTGACACGGTTGACAAAAGCATTGGAAGAGGAAAATTCAAAAGTAATTCTTTTACAAGCTGAATTGTCGAAAAAAGATTCGCTTATTGTTCAACTTAGTTCTACCGTAGACGAGCTGGGCAAGAATGTTGAGAATTTAGCAACTGAAAATAAAACCAAAGAGGTTAAAATAAAGGAACAGGACGATGCAATTCATACTGCCTGGTATGTTTTTGGAACTCGCAGTGAGCTGAAGGAGCAAAAGATTATCACCTCTGATGGTTTGTTTAGTCAACAACAGGTTTTACAGCGCGATTTCAATAAAAACTATTTTGTTCGTATTGACGCACGTAACACAAAATCAATTCCTTTGTACTCCAGTCGTGCTAAAATTCTTACAAATCATCCAAAATCGTCCTACACGCTTGAAAAAGAGAATGGTAACTTTGTTTTGATAATTGTTGATCCAAATGAATTCTGGAGCGTGAGCAAGTATCTTGTAATTGAAGTGGATTAATTAAAGTTTTATACTGATCATACAAATTAATGCGTTTCCTGTTCGGGAGCGCATTTGTTTTTTTATACCGAATTTTATGTACAAACATGTATTTATAGATTTAGACGATACTTTGTGGGATTTTCATGCGAATGCAAGGGAGTCGTTGATTGAAGTTTTTGAGCAACGCAAGTTAGAGAAGTATTTCGATGACTTTGATCATTTCTTCCAAATTTATGCTAAACGAAACCTGGAGTTATGGGAACTTTATGGTAAGGGTGAGGTGTCGAAAGATTACCTCCAGCTCGAACGCTTTCGTCATCCGTTAGTGCAAGTCGGAGTAAATAATGATGAATTGGCCGAGCAAATTGGGACTCAATTTTTAGATATATTGCCTACCAAAACGATTCTTATACCGCATGCAATTGAATTGTTGGAGTATTTATCGCCCAAATACCCACTTACCATTGTTTCTAATGGCTTTGTGGAAGTTCAATACAGAAAACTGAGGGCGACGAACCTGGAACACTATTTTTCGCATGTAGTGCTGTCAGAGGCTGCCGGAGCGCTTAAGCCGGACAAACGGATATTTGAGTATGCATTGAGTTTGAATAATGCGACTGCTGCCGAAACCATTATGATTGGTGATAGTTACGAGGCTGATATTATCGGGGCTCAAAATGCCGGGATAGATCAGATATTCCTGGATTTGGGGCATTCTAAGGACAAAGAAATAAAGACAACCTTCCAAATTAATGGGCTGGAAGAGATTTTATCAATATTATAAAAAAAGGAACGACAAATCAAATGTGTCGTTCCTTTTTTTTAGTGTATGAAAATAAATCTATTTTATTTCCTCATAATCAACATATTCTCCTTCGTTTCTGTCGAATATTTTTGATTTTGAAGTTGGTTGTTCAAAATTGTCGGATTGGAAATTCTGTGGCTGACTTGCACGTTTACCAAAGCCCAATATGGAACGTATAAACCCAAAAACGCTTGAAATAATAAACAAGCCTATTACCAGAATAAAAAATAGTATAAAGAAAATGAACCCTAACATGTGATATGCTATTTGAATTAAAATACTGCTTTAGCAACCCTTTTTACGCTTTGTGTAGCCATCATGCTGTAGAAATGGATACTTGGTACTCCGTAAGCTTTTAAATCATTAGCCTGCTGTGTACACCACTCTATACCTACCTCTACGGCTTGAGCATCTGTTTCGCAGTTGCGTAATTCAGAAGCAAAAGCCTCCGGAATATCGGTGTTGAAAATTTTAGGTAAAACGGTCAGTTGATTTTTAAGTGTAATAGGTTTAATGCCCGGGATAATCGGAACATTAATTCCATGGGCCTTGCATTTTTCCACGAAATCGTAATATTTTTGATTGTCGAAAAACATCTGAGTCACAAGATACTCTGCACCAGCATCAACCTTCATTTTTGCATAATATAGGTCAGAATCCATATTGGGTGCTTCTTCATGTTTTTCAGGGTAACAAGCCATTCCATACGAGAAGGGAACAATTGGTGATTTCATTTTAGACCCATCAAGGAATAATCCCTGATTAAAATCATTCACCTGTACTTGCAATTCTGTTGCATTTTTATGACCTGTTGGAGCGAAATCGCGTTCGTGCTTCGCCTTGTCACCACGAAGTAATAATAAGTCGGTTATGCCTAAAAATTGAAGATCAATAAGTGCATATTCGGTTTCTTCGCGAGTGAAACCACTACAAATAACATGCGGTACTACAGCTATTTTATATTTGTTCTGAATAGCTGCGGCAATGGCAACCGTTCCGGGGCGATGGCGTTCGGCAACCTGAACAAATTGTCCCGGAGTATTTTCTTTGAATACAAGTTCGCTGCGGTGGGTGGTTATATTGATATATTTTGGATCGAATTCGCGCAAAGTATCGATGGTTTTATAAACCGTCTCAATGCCATTTCCCTTTAAGGGAGGTAATAACTCGAACGAAAATGCCGTCGATTTGGCGCTTTTTATTTTTTCTACAACACTCATGAATATTTGATAATTGAAAAACAGATATAATAATTCTAATCAGGGTGCAAAAGTACTATTTTTTTTTAAATTGGCAGTGATAGAGATTCTATAGTTAACCTATTGTCTGAATTTAAGTTGAGAACTCAATAATAAACAAAGTCTACATCAAGCTGTTCAGTACAATCACTATGTTTTGCGTAAATCAACGTATTTTAGCTTTAAATAATGATTCAATATTTCCGGCTACCTCCAGACCTGCATTTCGTCCGGTATCCTGAAGTATGATTATATTCTTTTTTTTATCTGTCAATATTATGTCTATTGCTGAAGTCATACTTTCTTCAATGCGTCCATCCATAAATCCGGCAATTGGTGAGGCTAAAAGTGTTGCTTTTTCACGATGTGCAATTATCTCCAATCTGTGATTGGCATTCTCTAACACCAATTCTACTTTCTCTTTGTCGGCAATTGATTTGAGAAGTTTGCTGCCATTGTAGGTGGTGAACTGAATTAAGCGATTTTGGAGCCAAACACCTGCAATATGACCAACAAACGAACTCCCAAGCCAGGGAATGTTGGCTACCGAAGCTTTTAATGATATTCCGGGTTGGCTAAAGTGATTTGTTTGCATCCAAAAATAAGCACTCGGGAAAGAGTGACCCCAGTCTTTTTCCATGTACCCCCGTCCGTTTGTAAAGTCTATTTTTTCTTTATTTATTGTTAATTCGCCGGTAATGATATGATCCATACTCAAAATGCCATGATAACACTCCATAAAAGGTACAAATGAAAATGGTCCCATAATACCCGGTGAATAGAAATGACTTGGCCAGGGTCTTTGTTGATGAAAGCTTAGTTGCCCTTGTACAGTTGGCAGGTCAAGTTTCAGTATGTTGTTGGAAAAGAAAATGTTTGCTATCAAAACTTCGAATTTTCCGTTGCACGGACGAAATTCTGTTGCATCAAATTTGTGATATTCGGCTGTACGCTTTTTCCCGTCAAGGATTTGGATAAAAGCTTGTTTGTCCCCATTTTCGTCCATGGCAATGCCCGGGATGAAAGCAAAAGCCTTCGTTTCTTCCGCATTTACCACTTTGTAGTACCAACCCTCAAAATATCGTTGGGTTTTTCCCCAACCTTGATATTGCTCGGGATGAAAGAGAGCATTGAGTCTTTTTATCATCAAAATCTGGTTTGAATATCAATGGCCGACATTCTTTTTGGATCGTTATGCAAATTTGACAGAGGTCAATACCTCCGAAGCCTCCCAAAGTTTTTGAGCACTCTCTACATCCAGTGCCGATTGGTTTGGTTGAACGATAATCGGAAATCCTTTCATTTCACGTTTACCGTCAGGTCCGTAATACTCGCCTCCTTTTGCTTTGGGGTCGGTAGCGGCACGCAATTCAGGTAGAGCACCCATGGCAGCCGGTTGTATCATTAGCATAAATAGTGGTCTTAATGTTTTCATGACCCATTTTGGTGCGGCGTGGTCAAATAAATTGGTGTCTGAAACGCCTGGGTGCGCTGCCAAAGCCATACAATCGATTTTATTTGCTTCAAAGAAACGTTGCAGTTCGTAGGTAAAAAGCAGATTCGCTAACTTAGAACGACCATAGGCCTTAATAGGTGAATAATCTTTTCCACCATCAAACAATAAATTGTTATAATCCATAACCCCCTGCTTGTGAGCCATGCTGCTTACATTTACAACCCGTGAATGAGGTGTGCTTTTAAGTAAGTCAAGCAATAAACCGGTAAGTGCAAAGTGTCCCAGATGGTTGGTTCCCATTTGTTTCTCAAATCCATCTTTGGTTAATCCGTAGGGCACCATCATAATGCCGGCATTATTCACCAGGATATCCAATTGAGCAAAAGTTTTTTTGAAAGTATCTGCAAAACTATGAATAGATTTCAAATTCTCAAGATCAAGTTCCATAACCGTTATATTTGATTTTGGATGTTGATCGAAAATTTGTTTTTTTGCCAATTCGCCTCTGCTTATTGAGCGGCATGCCAGAATAACACGAGCACCTTTTTCAGCAAATGCTTTAACTGCATTATATCCAAGTCCACTATTCCCTCCTGTGACTATAACCGTTTTTCCAGTAAGATCGGGCATGTCTGCTGCCGTCCAGTTTTGAATTGACATATTGTTATGTTTTAATTGTTTTGTAACTAAAATTCTATAAAATAAGCTGCAAATCCGAGGAGTATGAGTATGATGCCCGTAACCCGTTTGGAATGGTGCTCAAGGAATGATAAGTTTAATTTGTTCACACCTTTTAGTCCGAGTAATACAAGAGCGAACATAAAAAGCAGAGTCATTACCAGGTAAACTGCTGAAACCACAAATATTCCAGGCCAGCCAAAATTTGCAGCCTGAAAATAATAAGCTTCTATTTCAAAGCAAGGCATCAAAAACATGGCTACACTCAACGAAGTGATAATGGCTGTTTTAGATTTTTTGTTTTTTAGCTTTTCGTCGTTCAGATCGAAATGATGATGGTGGTGCTTGTTCGAACGAAAGTCCAGTATCAGATAAATTACCCCTATTACAAGTAAAATAGTAGGTGCTGCAACTGTTGTAATATAGCTATAACTCTCGGCAAGTTTAATCCCCACAAAACCTACGATTATGCCAATGATGATAGTGCTTATCATATGAGAAACTCCTGTAATAAAGGTTGCTGAAAGAGCCTCTCTGGTGTTCCACTTTTCAGTTTTCGCTATCGCTATTATCGGAATCCAGTGATGGGGTATTAGCGCATGTATCAAGCTTAAAAGTAAACTGCCTAAAAATATCTGCCACATTGTTTTATTGTTGAATTTATGGATTCTCGTTCGGACGAGACTTGATGTAAGACTATTTTATAATGCTTGTCGGACAATTAGCATTGTTCCCGACAACTTATTAATAACACTGTTACTGATTTTTTGTTTTAAGTCGGGGAATGAATTAGCCGATAATACGGATTCTTGTTTTCTGTGTCATTCGTTTATTCACCAAATCAACATTCTCCCAAAGTAACAAATCTGTTTTTCTATTTTCTGTCAAATCGGGATTTATTCCGCATACTATTGCCGGATAGTAGGAGCAGGCTGCAATAATTTCTAAAACTGAATAAGTCTCCAATAGTGGAATTAAATTGAATAGTTTAGAATTTATTTTATCAATGACATTTGTCCCAAAATCAAGTATCAATGGTTTCTCAGTTCTCCGAACAATATTCGTTGGTAAGCTCTCAGAAAGATTTATATATTCATAGCCGCTTAATTCACCTGTCAAGTCTGTTTGATTGGCTGACTGGCTGATTGATATGATTTCAGCAGACAAAATCCCATCGTAAAACAAGGTATGTGCCGATTCTTCTGAGCTCTCGTCCAAACCAAAAATTGCAGTTATTCTATTTAGTTCATCTTGTTCTATTACAGTTCTGCGCAGAACTTTTTGTGGTGAGCAAAATGTAAGTTGACTGGCTACACGCATTATTTTCTTAGAATCAATGATCGTATATTGCGGGTTCTGACTGCCTGCGGAACAAATATAGGTGCCGGTTTCTTGTAATGAACCGAATCAGTTTTTTGCAATATTTTCATTATACTATCCTGCTTGGTCGGGTTGTAAATACGTGTCAATGTAATACTATCTACTGTTGCATTGAATTTGCCTTTGTAAGCCGAACTTCCGAGCAATTGTCCCGAAATTGATTTGATTTTGTATGGATGTGTTGATGTGAGTCGGAACATATACCGACGGGTTATGCCATCGTGATAAGCCGTTTTGATAACTCCGTGAACGCCACCATTCAAATAATTAATCTGGAAGCGGATAACCGGTTCGTCGCAGGAATCTTCGGGAGCTATTCGTTGCGTGAATTTCAGAACATAAACATCGGCGAGCAGGAATCCCTGATCCTGAATTTCAAAGTCGAGACGTGTTCTTGCTGAATCTTTTGTAAGAACATATTTGAAGCGCTTGTTCCAGATATTGTATTTTATCTTAGCCAATTCGGTAGAATCAACCGAATGATATTTTCCTTTTTTTATATCATTACCCAAATCAGTCAGATTGGCTAATACTTTAATGTAAATGTCGTCGAATTTTTTAGGATTTTTGGTGTACCAGACTAAGGATGAATCAAATTGGGCCTGCGTGATACCGTGTTTCTTTAGTACGGAGCTGTAATAGGCGTTTTTCTCATCCGAGTTGCCATATAAGATTCCTTTTGCAGCTAATGAACCATCCAGTTTGTGCAGGTCGGTCAATACCTCAGTCATGTCGTTTTTATTTAAAACGCCACTTGGTCTTCCGCCGCATGCTGCTAAAAAGGCAATACAAATAAAGGTGAAAAACAGCTTACTGAAAGATTTACTCAGCGAATTGATCATTTTCTTCTTGTTTTTTTTCAAGGCTTTCGTTCAACTCTTTGCGGAAGAATATTAAAATAATACCAACTGCCACACTTATGGCTGAATCGGCAATATTAAAAATAGGACTGAAAAAGACTGTTTCACCGGCAGCGTTCTTTATAATTGGGAAATAAAGCATGTCGACTACTTTGCCGTAGAACAGACCGGCGTAACCTCCTCCATGTGGTAGAAATGTAGCAGCAGGTCCCATATAATTGCTTGCGCTAAACAATAAGCCGTAAAACATTGAATCGATAATGTTGCCGGCAGCTCCCGCTAAAACGAGTGAAATAGTCAGAATATAACCGGTCCGAACCTGTTTTTTTATCAGAATGTGAATGTAATAGGCAAGTGCTGCCACAGCAACAATCCGGAAAAGTGTAAGGAATAATTTTCCAATTAATTCCATACCAAAAGCCATCCCATTGTTTTCGATAAAGAATATCTTGAACCAACCAAAAACATCAACATGTTCGCCCAAACTGAAATTGAGTTTGACGTAGATTTTTACTGCCTGATCGATGAAGAGAATCAGGAAGATGAGTAAAATGGACTTTTTTGTTATTGACATGGTTGGATTAATTTATAGTTAATAAGGCCTGATTAAGTTGCCTGTTGATGAAATGAGCGATTGATAACCGGTCAGAGTTAATTCGACGCTAAATTAAACACAAATTCGGCAACAGACAATAGTCCCGCTGCCGAATTGAGTGTTACGTGTATGGTCTTACTTTTGATCGTTTTTAGCTTCAATGCTCAAAGTTGCATGTGGAACAGCGCGCAAACGTTCTTTCGGAATAAGTTTTCCGGTTTCGCGACAAATTCCGTACGTTTTATTTTCAATACGAATCATTGCTGATTGTAGGTGTTGAATAAACTTCATTTGACGTTGTGCCAGTCTGCCTGCTTCTTCTTTCGAAAGTGTAGCTGCTCCTTCTTCCAATACTTTGAAAGTAGGTGAAGTGTCCATTACATCATTTCCATCTAAATTAGCGATGCTGTTGCGTAATTCTTCGTATTCGCGTTGCGCTTTTTCAAGTTTTTCGGTTATCAACACGCGAAATTCATCCAATTCGGCATCCGTGTATCTTGTTTTTTCACTCATAGTCGTAATTATTAAACAGTTTTTTAGGGGAAAGATAGTATAAACTCGCTATTTTCTATATTTTTATAATTGCCTGCGAAAATAGCGAATTACTTTCAGTTAGCCAATTATTTTGGTAATTAATTTAGTGTATGTTCTGTTATGCTTTTTTGACTGTTACTTTCACATTGTATTCGTCAAATTCCAGTTCTGTAGCATCCTTTAATTCAGCGACTAACACCACTGAGTTGGCTAATGTCTGCGAAGCGATGTAATTTGCATATTCTTCAACGGCAGCTTTAATTTCATCACGACTTTCAATTTCTACCAAAATCTTATCAACGATTTCGTAACCGTTTGATTTACGGATGTTTTGAATACGGTTTACCAACTCGCGGGCAATGCCTTCGCGTACCAAAGCGTCGGTTACGGTAATGTCGAGTGCCACGGTGAGTTTTCCTTCGTTGGCAACCAACCAGCCGGGCATATCTTCGGTAATGATTTCTACGTCCTCGGGAGTCAATTCCACGTTGCCGGAAGGTAACGTCAATGTGTATTTTCCGTTGCGTTCAATCTCGCCAATTTCATGATTCCCAAACGAATTCATGGCGTTGGCAATTTCCTTCATTTGTTTGCCGTATTTTTTACCCAACGTTTTGAAGTTTGGTTTGATTTTCTTCACCAGATTTTCCATGTCGTTGTCGGCCGGAATTACTTCAATTTCCTTTACGTTTACCTCAGCTTTAACCAGGTCGGCGATATAGCTCAGCTGGTTGAAAGTAATTTCGTCGGGAGCAGGAATAACAGCTTTAGTCAATGGCTGACGAACCTTTTTGTCGGCTTTACGGCGCAATGCCAATATCATCGACGAGGTTTGTTGTGCCAACTGCATACAAGCTTCGAGGTTGCTGTCAATCAATGCTTCGTCGTACGTTGGGAAGTTAGCCAGGTGAACAGATTCATTGGTATCTTTTCTGGTAACGGCATTCAGATCCAGGAACAAATGGTCGGCAAAGAATGGCGCAATCGGAGCCATCAGTCTAGTGACGGTTTCCAAACAGGTATAAAGTGTTTGGTAAGCCGAAATTTTATCTTCGTCATATTCACCACCCCAGTAGCGTTTGCGGTTCAGGCGAACATACCAGTTGCTGAGGTTTTCACCCACAAAATCGGAGATAGCACGTCCCGCACGGGTTGGTTCGTAAGTCTCATAATACTCGGTTACATCTTTCACCAGCGTATTGAGCAATGAAATAATCCAGCGGTCGATTTCCGGACGGTTTTCCATTGGTATTTCGGCTTCAGCGTAGGTAAATTTATCCACGTTAGCATAGAGCGAAAAGAACGAATAAGTATTGTAAAGCGTTCCGAAGAATTTACGACGCACTTCGTCGATACCTTCCGAATCAAACTTCAGGTTATCCCAGGGCGAAGCATTGGTCATCATGTACCAACGAAGCGGATCGGAACCATATTTCTCAATTGTTGAGAATGGATCGACACCATTACCCAGACGTTTCGACATCTTGTTACCATTTTTGTCCAATACAAGTCCGTTGGATATAACACTTTTGAAAGCCACCGAACCACGAACCATGGTGCTGATAGCATGAAGCGTAAAGAACCAACCACGGGTTTGGTCAACACCTTCCGAAATAAAGTCGGCAGGGAAATTCGTGTGATTATCAATCAGTTCTTTGTTTTCGAACGGATAATGCAATTGTGCGTAGGGCATAGCACCCGAATCGAACCAAACGTCAATCAGGTCGAGCTCGCGCTTCATGGGTTTGCCCGAAGCCGACACCAACACGATGCCATCCACATACGGACGGTGTAAGTCTATATTTTTTACTGCGTAATTTTCGGCAGTATATTCACCCACTTTAAAGTTCTTGTAAGGATTTTCGGTCATAAATCCGGCTGCTATTGATTTCTCAATTTCAGCAACGAGCTCTTCCACCGAACCAATACAAATTTCTTCGGTTCCATCTTCGCTGCGCCAGATAGGAAGTGGCGTTCCCCAATAGCGGCTACGCGATAAGTTCCAGTCCTGCAGGTTTTCCAACCATTTACCAAAACGACCTGTTCCGGTAGATTGTGGTTTCCAGTTGATGGTGTCGTTGAGCGACATCATTTCCTCGCGACAAGCAGTGGTTTTTACAAACCAGCTATCCAACGGATAATACAATACCGGTTTATCGGTACGCCAGCAGTGTGGATAGTTGTGTGTATGTTTTTCTATTTTAAATGCCAAGCCCTGTTGCTTCAGCATCACGCAAAGATCAACATCAAGCGTTGTGTCATCGTCGCCCAGGGTGCTGTCGTATGCATTTTTCACATAGCGTCCGGCATACTCGGCGTATAAATCGGCGTTTACGTTTGAAGCTACAAACTCAGCGCTTAAATCTTCTAACTTGAAGAATTTACCGGTGCGATCTACCATTGGCTGGCGGTTGCCATCTTTGTCGATAAGCAACATCGGAGGCACGCCATTTTGTTTTGCTACGCGGTCATCATCCGCACCAAAAGTAGGTGCAATGTGAACGATACCTGTACCGTCTTCGGTAGTCACAAAATCACCGGTGATAACTTTAAAAGCACCTTCGCCCGGATTTACCCAGGGGATCAGTTGCTCGTATTCAATTCCGGCTAGCTCCATTCCTTTTTTGTGCGACAAAACTTCGTACCCATTTTTGCCCATAACGGCTGCAAGCAGACTTTCGGCTAAAATGAGGTTACAGTCTTGTTTGGTATAGGGATTCTGAGTTTTTACTTTGACATAATCGATGTTCGGACCAACGCACAAAGCGGTATTCGAAGGCAAAGTCCATGGCGTAGTTGTCCAAGCCAGGAAGTACGTGTTCTCTTCGTTTTTCAACTTAAATTGCGCCACACAAGTGGTATCTTTCACATCGCGGTAGCAACCGGGTTGGTTAAGCTCGTGTGTTGAAAGTCCGGTACCGGCAGCCGGCGAGTAAGGCTGAATGGTGTAGCCTTTGTATAATAAGTTTTTGTTATAAAGTTGTTTTAGCAGCCACCAAAGCGTTTCGATGTAACGATTGTCGTAGGTGATGTACGGATCGTTCATATCCACCCAATAGCCCATTTTAGTGGTCAGGTCTTCCCACTCTTTGGTGTATTTGAGCACATCTTTACGGCAGGCAGCATTGTAGTCGTCCACACTGATTTTGCTACCAATGTCTTCTTTGGTAATGCCCAGTGCTTTTTCCACACCCAGCTCCACGGGAAGTCCGTGTGTATCCCAGCCGGCTTTACGTTTTACCTGAAAACCCTGCATGGTTTTGTAACGGCAAAAAACGTCTTTAATCGTACGTCCCATTACGTGGTGAATGCCCGGAAGGCCGTTAGCCGAAGGAGGCCCTTCATAGAAAACAAACGACGGTTTCCCTTCGCGGGTTTCGATACTTTTATGGAAAATGTCTTTCTCGCTCCATTGCGAGAGCATTTCCTTGTTGATGTCCGATAAATTCAGGCCGGAATATTCTTTAAACTTTTTCATGAGAAAAATGCGAATTATACAAATTAAAACGAACCCAAAGAATTGAGGGATTCGTATCAACTAATTAACCGATATCTAATTAACCGATAACTAATTTAGGGGTGCAAAATTACAAAAAATAAATGGAAAGAGAAAGTGATAGAAGATATTGAATTTGAATGAATAAAGGATAGTGTTTTATACTTTATCCCTGTTGGCCAGATTCAACGTAATTTCCTTTAGTTCTTTGTATGGAATATCACGCATGGTATTAATACCGCTGGCAGAGCTTGATGATTTTTCGCTTAGGTTATACAGTGGATGATTCTCAGCAACCGGATTGTTTTTGTCGGGACTCCATAGTAGCAGGTCGTTAGGTTCACAGTTCAGGTGTCTGCAAATAAGCTCTACGTGCTGAAGTTTTAATACTTTTGGCTCTTTGCTTAGAATCAAACTGGCAGAATGTGCAGTTAATCCTATTCTTACGAGGAATGCATGCGGTCTGTCGATTCCACGTGCCTTAAAAATGGGTTGCAAGTTTAGTTTTAGCATAATGAAGTAGTTAGTTATAAGGTTGAATATGCAAATGTATAAAGATAAATTGTAATAACGGATGAGAAATATGTAAAAATGGGAATGAAATATATAAAAACGTGTATGTAAATATAAATAATACGAATAAATTTATCAATCTAAAGAATATAATTATTAATCTTGAGAATGCTACTATTAATTTAATGAATGAAATATGTAATTCTGTGAATGCTATATGAAATAGTAGGAATGTAATGTCCGGTTTTAATTGAAATATGATTGGTTGTGCAGTTTCAGGAGTTTAATGAAGCTGGTTTGAAGGTTGTTTGAGTAGTGTTTAGACAAAAAAAACTGCACATGCACCATATTTCAGGCAGGCATGTGCAGTCTATTTTAATGGCAGCATTTATTTTTTAGCAGCAGGTTTGTCTTTTTTCGCAGTTTGTTCTTCCATTTTCATCATGCCCATCATTTGGGTCATGGTTTTGTTCATACCGTCGGTCGAACCATCGAGGAAGATAACGTTACCTGTACCTGTTTCGCCAAAGTGTTTAATGGCTTCGGTCCACATACTGAACAGTAAGAAGGAAGCGTCGAGATCAGCGTCAGTCATTTCACGGGCAGCCTGAGCCATACCTTTGGCCACTTCTTCGCGGAAGAGTGCAATACCTTGTCCACGTTGCTGAGCAGCTTCTTTTTCGGCCAATGCCGAAATCTTAATAGCATTACCTTCGGCTTCAGCAGCTTTGGTTTTGGTAATCAACAGCGCTTGTCCTTCGTTTTCGGCTGCAGCTTTCAGGTTGCTCGAAGCTACCACGCGAGCCATCGATTTGATAATTTCTTCGTCGAACGTAATGTCGTTGAGTTGAATGTCAATCATGTGATAACCCCATGCTTCGAGGGTATCGTCAAGGTGTTTTTTTACTTCCTCAATGATTTCGGTACGAAGACTGAGGATTTCAGCTTGCTTTTTAGTTGCCACGAAACTACGAATTGTACCTTCGATGGTGCGGATTAGCGCCTGCATAAAGTTACGATCGTCAACGAATTTGAAGGCCACATTTTTAATCACATCGTCCGATTGATTGAATACGGCATACAGCAACATGGCTTTGAAATACACATTAGCCTGATCCTGGGTAACAGCCTGAAATTCCAACTCCACCGAACGGTTTTGAATGGAAATACGGCGATGTACCATTTCAATAAATGGAATTTTGAAGTTCAAACCGGGTCCCATAATGCGTCGATACTTACCGAATACGGTTATAACTGCCACGTAGCCCTGATTTACAGTTACGAAGCCGGAAAAAACAACAAGGAGTACAAGAACCCCAACAATAATAAAAGGAATTGAGTCCATACGTATAATTTTTTATTGGTGAATTGAAACTAGATAAGGCACAAAGATATGTATTTTTTCTTAACTGAAATTATTTCTGCAGCATTATTTGCATAGAGATTTTCTGAATAAAATTCTCAGTTTCGATTTTATTATGTCGGTTTCTTTTTATACATTTGCAGTCCTTAAAAACGGAGAGGTGCTCGAGCGGTTGAAGAGGTACGCTTGGAAAGCGTATGTACTCCAAAAGGGTACCGGGGGTTCGAATCCCTTCCTCTCCGCTGACTACCGAAGACAAATGGTAGAAAAGCTTAGACAAATCCCGTAAAATCAAGGTTTTACGGGATTTGTTATTGCTTGTCGCTGACGTCTGAAAGTCAAGTAAAAGCCAAAAAATGACAGAGTTTCGTTACTAAATCGTTACTGAAAAAGAGACCTCGTAAATAGTAACGATTTTAGGATTAAGTCTCTGATTTGTCGCCTATTGTGCATTAAGTGTCTGCTCATATACTGAATATTAATCATTCCTTTGCAATGAAAATTACGCCCATTGTTTTGGAATTAAAAAGAAAGTATTATGAGTAAAAGTACCTTTAAGATTCTCTTCTATTTGAGAAAGAATCAAGTAAACAAAGATGGTAAGGCCAGCATTATGATCCGCTTATCAGTAAATGGTGAAGTCTCCCAGTTCAGTTCCAAATTGGATGTAGAGCCGGAATTTTGGGATGTAAAACTAGGGAAAGTTGCCGGAAACAGTCAAAAATCCCGCCAGATAAACAATTTGTTAGACGATATTCGCACGTCTTTAAAGAACCATTATCATGAGATAGAAACTCATGAAGCCTATGTAACAGCAGAGAAAGTGCGTAATGCTTTTCTGGGTTATTCCACCAAACAACGTACTCTTTTAGAACTTTTCAAAAGCCACAACGAAGATGCCAAAAAATTAGTAGGCATCAGTAAAACCGAAGGCACCCTTGCGAAGTATGACCGAGCCTATCGTCGCCTGGGAGAGTTTATGAAAGCAAAGTATAAAATAACGGATATAGCCTTAAAGGAAATAAACCATAAGTTTATAACGGATTTTGAGACTTACTTGCGTACTGTTAGTAAATGTAATGAAAATACTACCGCTAAATTTATGCAGACGTTCCGTATGATTATCATAATTGCTAAAAATAACGGTTGGATTTATGCAGATCCTTTTATAAATTATAAAATCCGTTTAAAGCGAGTAGACAGGGGCTATCTGACTGACCAGGAAATACAGAATATCATGGACAAAGAATTTGGTTCCAACCGTTTGGAACAAGTTCGTGATGTCTTTATTTTCTCCTGTTTTACGGGGCTTTCCTATATTGACGTGAAACAACTAACGGCAAGTAATATTTGTACTTCTTTTGATGGGAAACGATGGATAATGACACATCGTCACAAAACAAATACCCCTGTCAATGTTCCTTTACTGAATATCCCATTAACCATTCTGAAGAAATATGAAGGTAAACTCCACAAAGGGCAATTGCTTCCGGTGTTAAGCAATCAAAAGCTCAACTCTTACTTGAAAGAGATTGCTGATTTGTGTGGAATTCATAAGAATGTCACTTTCCATCTTTCGCGTCACACTTTTGCCACGACGACTACTTTATCCAAAGGTGTGCCCATCGAAACCGTATCAAAAATGTTAGGACATACCAATATCCAGACAACTCAAATTTATGCCCGCATTACCAATGAAAAAATCAGTAAGGACATGCAATTGCTTTCCAGCAAATTGGATGATATAGAAAAAGTAGCCTTAAAAAAACAAGAATTATGAAACGAGGAACAATAACAATCAGGAATACGAATTCAGACAATATTCAGGTTTATATCGAATTGTCTGAAGATGGAACTGTTTGGATGACTAAGAACGAGATAGCCTCTTTATTCAACATTTATCATTCTTCTGTGAAGGCGAACCTAAAATACCTATTCAAATCTAATCGTTTTGGAGATAAAGAGGTAAGAAATGAAGAAACTCAAACTCTTGGTAACGGTCAAAAATGTATTGTTGAATATTTCAATCTGGAAGTGATTATCGCTTTAAGTTATCAGTTGAATAGTTATCCATGCATTCATTTTCGACAATGGGTCGCAAAACAAGTCACCGGTTCTTTAAACGGCAATTTTCTTCCAATTTATTGGTTAAAAACGAAAACTAATATGAACTGACAGTCTTGTTTCATTATATTTAAAAGCCGAAAGATTATCACTGCTATCAACAGTGTAATTCTTTCGGCTTTTTTATTTTTTCAATACACCTCCTTTTTTCAATAAATTTTCCACAGGTAGGTAACAACCTGTGAATTCACCCTATCTACAATCCGCATTTTTGCACTGTAATTAATCAGTAGCAAAATGGAAATCATAACATTAGACCACGAAGTCTTTAAAGCACTGTCGAATAAAATCGATAGAATTGCAGAGTACGTCTTTAAAAAAGAGAGTACACCTGCACAAGAACCTGACATCTGGTTGACTAGCGAAGAGCTGGCAGACCTGCTTAAAATCAGCACACGTACCCTTCAGCGCATGCGCAAAGACCGCACCATTGCTTACAGCATAATCCGAAGTAAATGTCTGTATCGCTTATCGGATGTGGAAAAGTGTATTCACGAAAGGATTGTTTCTTGCCATCCGCAAACTCTTGATGCATTCCGAAAGAACTATCTGCTAACCCATAAAGGTCTCCAATTATGAACTTATTAGATACCGACACTTTTGAAATATGGATGAAACGGGTCATGGAACGTTTAGATCGAATCGAAAAAATGTTGGAGGCATTAAACAGTAAAGACGGAACGCCAGCTAAATTATTGAATGGCGAACGGCTACTGGATAATCAGGACTTGTGCCAACTACTTCAAACAAGCAAACGATCCTTACAGCGATATCGTAGTTCAGGAGCATTAACCTATCATATGCTTTGGCACAAAGTATATTACAAGGAATCGGATGTGCAATCATTCCTCAATAAACACGCTAAAGAGTTCCGAAATGATGACGGTAAGATGAAGCGATAAATTTCATTCTACTATCAAAATTTCTTTCAATGTGGCATATCGCCCCTATATACTATCCTAACGTAAACATATCATTTAATTCAAATTATTTATGGAACAGAATCAAAAAGACATTCTCATCGCCAAAGATGAGAAATCCGGCGAAATCGGTGTAGTCACCGGTTTACAAAATGACGGGACACCCAAAATTACGGATGCTAAGCCAAAGAATGCACAAGATTTTTTAAAGTTTGACAAGCACGGAGATGTATTGGACAACTTCTTATCAAACTTCTTTCGCCAATGCAAAGAACCCAAACGTTTTGGATTCTATCATGTGGCAGCTGACGGAGTTGAAAATGCAGTAGAGGTATTGAAAGATTTACTCAAAGACCCCGAGGCAAATAAAGAACTGCTTGCTCAACACCATGTTGATACCGAAAAACACGAACAACAGGCAAAGCAAGAAACCGTTCAAAACCCTGAAGAAACACAGCAAAGTGAGAAAGCAAAAAAAGAATATCAACCTATTGATGAAGGTAAAATAAACTGGGCAGAGTTGGAAGAAAAATGGGGTGTGAATCGTCAGGCATTAGAAGAATCGGGCGATCTCAAAAAGATGCTGAATTATGGCAAATCTACGCTTGTAACAGTTACTCCCAAATTCGGAGATGACCGTTTTGAAACCGAAGCTCGATTGTCTTTCAAGGTGCTACCAAACGGTAATGTACAGCTCGTACCTCATTTGATTCGCAAAGAACCTCAACTGGAGAAAGTTTTTGAAGGATATACTTTTTCTGCTGAAGATAAGGATCACTTGAAAAAAACTGGAAATATGGGTCGCATTGCACAACTAACAGATAAAAACACCGGGAAAACATTCCCTGCTTATATTAGTATTGATCGCCTGACCAATCATCTGGTTGCTATTTCGACAAACAAAGTTCGTATTCCGGAAAAGATCGGCAACACCACATTGACAGAACAAGACATAAAAACGCTACGTACGGGACAAGCAATTCCGAACAAAGAAATTACACTCGCAAACGGAAAAATATTCACCACCACCCTACAGGTAAATGTAGAGCAAAGAGGAGTTGAGTTTGTACCACACAGTTCACCTTTAAAGCAAGATAACTCACAAGGAAAGAAAGCTGAAACACAAAAAGGTCAGGAACAATCCAAAAACAACCAATTTCAATGGTTGGATGCTAACGGCAATATCCGTGCACCCAAAACTTTTGGAGGTGTAACATTGACACCCGAGCAACAAAGTGATTATACTGCCGGGAAAACAATTTTAGTGAAAGATATGGTACATGACAAGCAAGGACAGCCTTACACTGCTTATATCAAATTCAATCAGGAAGAAGGCAAACCCAAATACTACCGCTCTAACCCTGACGTTTCTCAAGCTCAACAGGTGGTACCTGCATCGGAAAACCGAACACAGGTAGCAGTAAATACCAATGGAAAAACCAATGAAGCTACCAAGCACATCGGGGAACCACTGCGAAAGGAACAAACAGCCCCCATTAATACGCAACAGGAACAACGCCAAAATAAGACAAAAGGCATCGGTGTCTGACGTATGAAAACAAACCACTAAAATCCACCAAAATATAAAATCAACATGAAAACAATTATTGCAGAAAAACCGAGCGTGGCTCGGGAAATTGCTCAAATTGTGGGGGCTACAAAAAGAGAAACCGGCTACTTAACTGGTAACGGTTATTTTGTTACGTGGGCTTTCGGACATTTGGTAACACCGGCATTACCAGAAGAATACGGTTTCAAAGGTTTCCACCGTGACAACCTGCCCATCATTCCACCTGTATTCACGCTTATTCCTCGTCAGGTCAAAACAGCTAATGGATATACCCCTGATAGCGATGTGGTAGCACAAATTAAAATCATCGCACAACTGTTTCGTGAAAGCGAAAAGATTATTGTAGCTACCGATGCAGGACGTGAAGGGGAATTAATCTTTCGTTATCTTTATGAATACATCGGCTGCGCCACTCCATTTGATCGCCTTTGGATCAATTCACTTACCGACAAGGCCATTCGTGAAGGATTGAATAATCTGAAAAGCGGGAATCACTACGACCGCTTGTATTATGCGGCTAAAGCTCGCAGCGAAGCGGATTGGCTGGTTGGCATCAATGCCACACAAGCCATCACTATAGCCGCCGGAAGAGGAACTTATTCGCTCGGAAGGGTACAAACGCCTACTTTGGCAATGGTATGCGCCCGATACTGGGAGAACAAACAGTTCGTTTCTGAAACCTTTTGGCAACTGCATATTTCAACGGATGGTCGCGACAAAGACGAAGTAGTGAAATTTAGCTCTGTGGAGAAATGGAAAGAAAAACAGTCTGCAGAAGAATTCTTTCAAGCCATCAAGAGTAGTAACACCATTACCGTTACGAAAGTAGAACGCAAAGAGACCACTGAGGAAACTCCCTTACTTTACGATTTAACCACCCTTCAAAAAGAGGCAAATAGTAAGCATGGATTCTCAGCAGACAAAACGCTGGGTATCGCTCAAAAACTGTACGAAGCAAAACTCATTACTTATCCCCGTACCGGTTGTCGCTATATTCCGGAAGATGTATTTACTGAAATTCCAGCTTTGCTGTTCACTCTAAAAGGGAATTCAGCTTGGAAAAATCACGTAAGTCGTCTCCAAGAACCGACTCGCCGCAGCGTAAACGATTCAAAAATCACCGATCATCATGCATTATTGATAACTGGCGTGAAACCCATCAATCTCTCATCAGACGATGTACTTATATACAATATGGTTATCGGACGTATGCTCGAAGCCTTTTCAGACAAGTGCGTGAAAGATGTAACTTCCGTATTGGCACTCTGTGCTGATATAGCTTTTGCTATAAAGGGCTCTGTTGTAAAACAAAAAGGTTGGAGGACTATTTACAGGGATGAAAAAGAAGAAATTGTACTCCCTGAATGGAAAGAAGGTGACATGCTACCCATAAAAGCATGTTCTATCGCGGAAGGCCAAACAAAGCCCAAACCTTTGCATACCGAAGCTACTTTACTCGCAGCAATGGAAACAGCAGGTAAAGATACTGAAGACGATGAGTTGCGACAGTCGATGAAAGAGTGTGGTATTGGTACGCCTGCTACCCGTGCTTCCATTATCGAAACCTTGTTTCAACGTGAATACGTGGTGAGGCAAAAGAAATCGCTTGTTCCTACAGAGAAAGGACTTGCTTTGTATTCAGTGGTCAAAGACATGCGTATCGCAAACGTGGAAATGACAGGTGAATGGGAATTGTCACTCGCCAATATTGAAAGCGGAAAAATACAAGCTGGTAGCTTTCGCACAGGGATTGAGGCTTACACGACTCAAATTACAACAGAGTTGCTGACTTGTGACAAGTTGTTTACCCACAAAGGAACAGAGTGTCTCTGTCCTAAATGTAAAACAGGAAACATGCAGTTCTTCAGCAAAGTGGTACGTTGCGACAATCTGTCTTGCGGATTTCCTGTTTTTCGACAAATTGCCGGAAAAACACTGACTGATCAGGAGCTATTGGATTTGTTCTCCAATGGAAAAACCGGAGTAATCAAAGGATTCAACAGTAAACAGGGAAAAGCGTTCAGTGCTATTATTACTTTCGATGAAGAGCTAAAAACTAAATTCATTTTCCCTGATTCGAAAACGAACGATAAAAACAAAAAAAGAAATTAATGGTTATCTTTGCCACTGAATTCTCAGTCTCAAATCGTTCAAACTGCATAGTTAATACGGAGCTACTGTGGATTTTAGTGGTTGCACTTCGGGAGGGATACCCGAAGTGCTTTTCCTTTTATCCCTTTTATCATTATCACCCACTAAAATCCACAGAAATATGAAAAACAAGAATAAACCTCAGGAATTATCCTATTACGGATTATATCTACTATCCTATCTCAACGAAAATCATCCCAACCTGTTATCCGATACTGATTTTATTGAAGAACGTGCCGACCTTGCAACAGATACTTACGAACAAGCCCGATTAGAAGGATATACCACAGAAGGATCACAAGAATTGGCAATGACTACATTGCTACAAAGACTTCACTTCTCTAAATTTAACACCGTAATTGAAGTTCTCTGGAATGAATTCGAAGATGAAGTGCCGCAAGGTGATGCTACTGAATTTGCCTTTAAACTATTGCCCTCCTTAGAAGAAGTTTTTTCAAAATACTCCCTCTCGGATGATTTCGCCTACACAGGAGAATATGATATACTTTATTCTGAGCTAACCGGAATCATTTTGCTTTACATCGAAGAATATGGCATTTAATCGTAAAGCAAAGTTACGGGATAATATTGAGGCGATACAGACTGTATTTGAGCTGGTCAAGGCAAAACGTCAGGCTACTTCCGATGAAAAAGAGATACTGAGCCGCTATTGCGGATTCGGAGGATTGAAGTGTATTTTGAATCCGGCAACCAACCTTTCAGATACAGCCCGATGGACGAAATCAGATCTTGATTTGTTCCCAATGACAGCAGAATTGCACTGCCTAATCCGCGATAACTCTGCTAATGAAACCGAGTACAAGCGGTATGTGGATAGTCTAAAGAGCTCTGTCCTCACGGCATTTTATACCCCGTCTGAAATAGTGTCAGCTCTTGCCGACACCTTGCAGGAACAAGGAGTTATCCCCAAAAGATTGCTTGATCCATCAGCAGGACAGGGAGCTTTTATCGCTTCCTTTACCCAATATAGTCCTCATGCGGAGGTGATGGCCTTTGAGAAAGATTTGCTGACAGGCAAACTACTTTCTCATCTTTATCCAGAGCACAAAATACGGGTTGAAGGGTTTGAAAAAATAGAGCTTCCATTGAATGGATATTTTGATGTGGCAACATCAAACATTCCCTTTGGCGATGTGGCTGTATTCGATCCGGTATTCAGTGGAAGTAAAAATAATGCACGTCGGCAATCCACAAAAGCAATCCATAATTATTTCTTTGTGAAAGGATTGGATGCGGTGCGTGATGGAGGCATTATCGCTTTTATAACTTCACAAGGCGTGATGAATGCGCCTCAATATGAAGCGCAGCGACGGTTATTGATGGAAAACGCAGACCTTGTGTCAGCTATCCGCTTACCCAATAATCTCTTTACCGAAATTGCCAATACCGAAGTTGGCAGCGACCTAATCGTTTTGCAGAAACACTCGGGTAAGGAACAAATAAGTACGGTAGAACAGTCTTTCTTGAAAGGCTATATCACAGAAGTAGGCACTAGCTCGAACCAATATTTTCAGGACGGTAAGCACATTATTTACACCTCACGCTCTTTAGGCACTAATCCCTATGGTAAACCTGCGATGGTTTACCTGCACCAAGGAGGTGTTGCGGGTATAGCGGCAGACTTAAGGCGTATGCTTACTGATGATTTTTCTCTAAGATTGGATAAAGTCCGGTATCAGGGTGTTGATATGCAATCAACTGTAGTGGAAAAGGTCATTACGCCTAAAGTCGAAGAAAAAAATAACCCAACCAAAGCTATCGAAAGTAAAATAGTCGATAGCAGACAAGATGTCAAAGAAAAATCTGCGGTTAATGAAAAACCGGAGATTGAACCACCCGTAATAAGTTTGTATGATTTATTTGGATTCTCAGAAGAGGAAAAACGGATAGCACAGACAGGAGGTAAACCCCGTCGAAATAACCGTTCTTCCACGTCAGTTACAAGAGGGCAACTTTCCATGTTCGATACTCCTCAACAGCCTAAAGATAACAACCAGATTGAAACCAATGAGCGGGTAAAAGCAACAACACAATATCCGGTTTTTAATTCACGTGAAGAAGAACAGCGTAAAAAAGAAGAAGAATTACAGCCCCGAAATTACTCTCAAAAGTTAGAGCCACACCTTCGGGAAGGTTCGCTTATTCAGGAAACTAATCTTCAGGTTGGTTACCTGAAAAGCGTGACCCAGTTTGGAGCTGTGTTTCATCCACTAAATTTGCCTAAAGAGCAAAAAGAAAAGGCTCAGCTCTACATTTCCATTCGCGACAGCTATCAACGCCTATATACCTTTGAAGCTGAAATGCACGAAGAGAATAAGCAGCAACGCGAATACTTGAACTCCTACTATGATGAGTTTATACAACGTTACGGGTTTCTGAACACCAAAGCGAATGTAAAGTTGATTATGATGGATGCTTCGGGACGAGACATCCTTTCGCTTGAACGTGTCGAGGCTGGGCAATTTATCAAGGCGGATATTTTCGATCATCCTGTTGCCTTTTCCATGAATGAGATTACACACGTCGATATGCCCGAAGAAGCGTTGTCCGCATCGCTCAACAAATACGGAGAAGTCAACCTTGGCTACATGGAAACGCTATGCGATTATAGTCAGGAAGAACTGGTCAATGAGCTTAAAGGACGTATTTTCTTCAATCCGTTAATTGCCAACTATGAAATTCAAGACCGTTTCATTGCCGGCAATGTGGTAGAAAAAGCAGAATACATTGAGGAGTGGTTGGAGGAGCATCCGCATGGCGAACGGGAAAAAGAAGCTCTTGATGTACTTAAGGCTGCCGCACCTCGCCCGATTGCTTTTGATGAATTGGACTTCAATTTAGGGGAACGGTGGATACCGACAGGTATCTACACGGCTTACGCCCGTCACTTACTTGATGCTGACATTAGCATTAGTTATTCGGAAAGCATGGACGAGTATTCGATCAAGTGCGGGATGAAGAATGCTAAAATATTAGACCAATATGCCATAAAGGGATACTATCGTACCTATGATGGTCTCAATCTTTTGAAAAATGCGCTGCTCAACACTGTTCCTGACATTTCCAAAAGTATAGGAAAAGACGAAAACGGTAATGATATTAAGGTAAGGGACAGTGAAGCCATACAGCTAGCCAACAGTAAGATTGATGAAATACGAAACGGTTTTACTGATTGGCTACAGGAACAGTCTCCGGAATTTCAAAATAGGTTGGCCGATATGTACAACAGGAAGTTCAACTGCTTTGTACGTCCGTCTTATGATGGCTCGCACCAGACATTTCCCGATATTGATTTAAAGGCTCTTGAAAAGAAGTACAATATTAATGAAGTGTACAAGAGCCAGAAGGATTGCGTATGGATGCTAAAACAAAACGGAGGCGGTATTTGCGACCATGAGGTTGGTACGGGTAAAACACTGATCATGTGCATTGCAGCACATGAAATGCACCGCTTGGGATTGGCGCACAAACCGATGATTATCGGGTTGAAAGCTAATATTGGAGAGATTGCGGAGTGTTATCGTACCGCTTATCCTAACGCCAAGATTCTCTATGCCACTGAAAAAGATTTTTCTGTGCAAAATCGTATAAAATTCTTCAATAATATCAAGAACAACGATTGGGACTGTGTGATTATGTCGCACGACCAGTTCGGTAAAATACCACAATCGCCAGAACTACAACAACGCATCCTGCAAGCGGAACTGGATACGGTGGAGGAGAATCTGGAAGTATTGCGCCATGGTGGAAAAGATGTATCCCGTGCTATGCTTAAAGGATTGGAGAAACGGAAAATAAACCTTTCTGTTAAACTGGAAACTATAGCGCACTCCATTGCCTCACGCACAGATGACGTGGTAGACTTCAAACAAATGGGAATAGATCATCTATTTGTGGACGAAAGCCACCAATTTAAAAATCTCATGTTCAATACCCGTCACGACCGTGTAGCAGGATTGGGTAATCAGGACGGTAGCCAGAAGGCTCTCAACATGCTATACGCCCTACGCACCATACAAGAACTTACAGGAAAAGATCTTGGAGCAACGTACCTTTCGGGGACAACAATTTCCAACTCACTGACCGAGCTTTATTTGCTATTCAAATACCTTCGACCAAAGGAACTGGAGCGGCAAAACATTAATTGCTTCGACGCATGGGCAGCTATCTTTGCCAAGAAAACTACTGATTTTGAATTTTCCGTTACCAATCAGGTCATCCAGAAAGAACGCTTCCGCTATTTTATCAAAGTACCGGAACTGGCAGCCTTTTACAATGAAATCACTGATTATCGAACAGCAGAGGACGTTGGAGTAGACCGTCCGAATAAGAACGAAATTCTCCACAACATACCTCCTACACCCGAACAGGAAGATTTTATACAAAAGTTGATGGAGTTTGCGCAGACAGGAGATGCCACAATTCTTGGACGTGAAAAACTATCTGAATCGGAAGAAAAAGCAAAAATGCTTATTGCCACCGATTATGCCCGTAAAATGGCTCTCGATTTGCGTATGATTGATATCGAGAAATACAGTGACCACCCAGACAATAAGGCGAGTCACTGTGCCAAAACGATTGCTGCTTACTACCACAAGTATGGAGAGCAAAAAGGAACGCAGTTTGTTTTTTCCGATTTAGGTACTTATCAGCCGGGAACATGGAGCGTTTATTCGGAAATTAAACGTAAGTTAGTGGAAGACCATGGCATTCCGCACTCCGAGGTTCGATTTATTCAGGAATGTAAAACAGAAAAGGCTCGCAAGTCTGTCATAGATGCGATGAACGCTGGAAAGGTTCGGGTAATTTTTGGTTCTACTTCCATGCTTGGCACGGGTGTAAATGCACAAAAACGAGCTGTTACTGTACATCATCTCGATACGCCGTGGCGACCGTCTGACTTGCAACAACGGGATGGGCGAGCTGTTAGAAAAGGAAATGAAGTGGCAAAGCTCTTTGCAGGAAATCAGGTAGACATTATTATCTACGCCGTTGAAAAGTCTCTTGATAGTTATAAATTCAACTTGCTGCATTGTAAACAGACTTTTATATCACAACTTAAAAGTGGTGCGACGGGTGCTCGTACTATTGACGAAGGAGCAATGGATGAGAAAAGTGGTATGAATTTCTCCGAATATATGGCTATACTTTCGGGGAATACCGATTTGTTGGATAAATCCCGAATGGAAAAGAAGGTTGCAGCACTGGAGAGTGAACGTAAGTCGTTCAACAAAGCCAGAAGCGGATCGGCGTGGAAACTTCAAGAATATAGTAGAACACTTGCTCACAATAACGAATGTATTGGTAGAATGAGTGCTGATTATACCTCATTCCAATCTCATGCCAAGACCGATCAGGATGGTTATTCCCTCAATCCCCTGCGATTAGATGGTTTACAGACAACCAATGTGAAAAATATTGGGGGAAAGTTACAAGAGATAGCCATAAACGCCAACACAGGCGGCGAATACATATCTATCGGGGAGCTGTACGGATTTCCTGTTCTTGTCAAGACAGAAATAATTGGAAAAGACGAAGACGAAATTAAACAAAACCGGTTCTTTATCGAAGGGGCATACAAATACACCTACAACAATGGTCAAATCGCAATGTCTGACCAAAAAGCAGCTGCCCTGAATTTCTTGAATGCGCTGGAACGTATCCCAAAACTCATCGAGCAGTATAAAACTCAAAATGTAACACTTGAAAGAGATATACCTACTTTACAAGAAATAGTCAATGGAACATGGAAAAAAGAAGAGAATTTGAAAAAGCTGAAGATCGAATTATCTGCATTGGAACGTAAAATACAGCTAACGCTAACATCTAATCAAAAAATACAACCAATTGCTGAAACTGAGCAAAATAGAAAGGAAGTGAAGTTGGAAAAGGACACGATTATACTAGAAAGTAGCCAAAGTGTTCGTGTTCGTATCTAAGATGAAGTCCGATCGGTATATATTTTAAACAGTTTCTTGAATTCTATGTGGTGTTTTGATTTTAAAACGTCTTGTGTATATGAGATTATAATAATTCACCCCATAGTGTATTCAGGTCACAATAGCGTGTAAGACAGTTCTCAAACAAAATGCTGTTATTTTAGAATGTATTTGTTTTTTTAAGGACAAATTTTTTGAGATACTATAGCTGACTAACGTTATTGGAAAAATGATACAATCTGAAGCTAAATTTAAATAAAAAATTGACAATAAAATACTGAAATTGACTACCATAATATCGTTGTAATGCAGCTAATAATTGAAGTTACAAAAGGTTGAATCCTAATATCTATAGGGGAGGTAAAATATTATTTTTAGTAAAATTTAGGATTGTCGGTTGAGGAGACAATATCATGTCAAAACTTTATATGTAGTGGTTTTCATACTCTGCTAAAAGTTTATTGGATGATAATAAATAAATATATGAAAATTCAAAAGCTTGATTTTATTACCCCTGGGTTAAGTCTTAATGGTAATTTGTCGTTTGACAATCATTTCGAATCTGAGCGAGGTATTAGAGATAATATTGGTGTTTATCCCACAAAATGGATTGATCCTGTTATCGAAGATATGGGAGCCAATGGAAATCCAACTGATTATATTGTATTGAACCCTGTTTCAGGGAAGAATCAATTTGACTATGTTCAATTACCTTGGACAGTTGCTGCTGAGGATGCCACTTCAACCCTTTCATCTCTTAGGCGTCGACTCTTCTATCAAGTTCAGGCAAATTATTCACGTATGTTTGGCAAACATGATATTACGGCTACAGCAGTATTTAACAGAGATCAATCGGACACAGGAAGCGAGTTTCAACATTTTCGTGAAGACTAGGTTTTCCGTACTACCTATAATTTCGATAGTAGATATTTTGCAGAGTTTAATGGAGCTTATAATGGTTCCGAAAAATTTGGACCTAAATATCGATTTGATTTCTTTCCATCGGCTGCAGTAGGCTGGACAATTTCGCAAGAAAAATTTATGCATGACATTAGTTGGCTTGATAAACTAAAACTTCGATATTCTTATGGTTTAATAGGTCATGATGGGACAAATCAACGCTGGTTATATGAGTCTCAATGGGCATATAGTGGGCAAGCTCCATTAGCAGAGAATATGAATTTGAAAAGTCCATACGTAATATACAAGGAGGCGGTAGTTGGAAATCCGGATATTCATTGGGAAAAGGCAAGAAAATCTAACTTAGATTTGGAACTTGCAGTTTTGAAAAATATTCTTTCGACGAATATTGAATATTTCACCGAGGATCGAACAGATATTCTACTTTATGGTACAAATAGGGTATTGCCGGGTTACTATGGTATTAATCCACCTGCTGCAAATGTAGAGCGGGTAACAAAAAATGGATATGAGGTTGAGCTTAAATTCAATGAAAATCTTAATAAAAATATGCATGTCTGGTTAACTGCCAGTTTGACACATGTCAAGGATAAAATCTTATATAAAGAAGAACCTGAGTTAAAAGATGCTTATCTTAAAGCACAGGGCTTTCCCATCGATCAAACAAAAACGTTGATAACAGACGGATTTTACAATACATGGGATGAAGTATATGCAAGTACACCCTTGGTGCTCAATGACCAAAATAAATTGCCAGGGTCATATAATATTCTTGATTTCGATGGCGACGGTAAGATTGATGAATCAAAAGATGTAGCGCCCTAGGCTATTCTTTAATTCCCGAAAACAGTTGATTTTGTGCGGCTATTATACATAATTAGGTTATGGGCTTCCTTATTGATTTGCCGTTAGGCAAGGGAATGAGCATTACTACATGTTATGTATAATAGCTTTGAGTTGGCATTTTTCTGGCGCAATTTTTTGCTTCTTGTGGGTGGATTGAAACAGTGGTTTTGAAAAAACATCACTGTGAAAGAAGGGTTGATTGCAAAAAACATGACAGAAAAAAAACAACGAAGTGTGGATTGTGCGGAAGCCGACAAAAAGACCATGCAAGCCCAGAGGAACGAAGGGTGGGGATTTTTTGTGGCTGGAGATTCCCCTGCAGAGCTGCCCGTAATGAACTATCAGGTGAAGTCTGACCGCTTTTAGCCAGCTTGTTGATTTAGGATTTTATTCTTCAAATGAACAGCCCTTTTTCGACTCTATAAAGCTGGTCATTTAACTAATTTCTTCAAAACAGCTTTCAATATATTGCTTGCCAGACAATGATTCAAGTGTTTAAATATTAATATAAATAGCTCGTTATCAACAATTAAATTCATAATTATGGAATTATAATTATGTGAATTATTTTTGTATGACTTTTCAACAAGACCAATTGTTGTTGCTAAAGTTTTCAACTCCAATATTGTGTTCTTCAATTAAGAAGGCTGTCAATCTTCTTCAGACTCCTCCTTCAAATAATTTGAGGGACTGACCCCATAGAATTTCTTAAAGAAGGTACTAAAATGCTTAGGATTGGAGAACCCCACCAGATAAGCTATCTCACTAATCTGATATTTATTCTCACGGAGTAAAACACCTGCTTTTCTCATTCGAATTTCTTTGATAAAGTCTTTGGGGTTTTCATTTGTAAGAGATTTCAATTTCTTGTAGAAAACTGATCTACTCATAGCCATATCCGTTGCCAGATTGTTAATTGCAAAATCTTCTTTTGATAAATTATCTTCAATCAGTTCAATAACTCGCTCAATAAATACCTTATCTAACTGATTTATTGTGGAGAAATCGTCATGCTGAGCCGTTTTGTCTAAATAAACGTTTTTGAATGCATTACGGGTTTTAATTATTCCTTTAATTTTTGTTGCCAGAATTTTCATGTCAAAAGGCTTTGTGATATAATCATCCGCCCCAAGGTTCAATCCTTTTATTATATCGTTTCTATCAGACAGCGAAGACAATAAAATTAGGGGAATATGACTAGTTTCGAGATTATTTTTAACGATGGAGCAAAGCTCAAATCCCGACATACCAGGCATCATTATATCTGACAAAATAAAATCAGGGTTATTGTTTTTAATCATTTCAAGAGCTTCATTCCCATTTGGTGCTTCTGAAACTGCATATTCATGGCTCAATTGTTTCGATAGATACGCCCTGATTTCATCATTGTCTTCTACCAGTAAAATTTTATAAAAATTTGCATTTTTGTCTTTTTCGGCTTCATCAAATTTTCTATCTTCAACTACGTGATTCGTAATTATCTCAGTAGACTTATATGCATCTCTTGTACAAGGAATTTCAATTTTAAAGGTTGTACCAAATCTTTCGATACTGATAAATGAAATTTTTCCCTTATGCAAAGTGACCAAACGTTTTGTAAGAACAAGACCAATTCCACTGCCCGTTTCCTTGGAATTTGAAACATTCTCAGCTCTGTAAAATCGTTCAAACAAATTCTTTTGATTTTTCAGCGGAATACCAATGCCATCATCACTCACTTCAATTAAAAGGTTATTTTCTGTTCTTTGAATTTTCAATTGAATTTTCCCCAGTTCGTTGGTGTATTTAATAGCATTTGAAAGGAGATTTTCTACTATCAACAACAGCTTTTTTCTGTCAAGCCATACAACGTTATCTTTTTCCGGTACTATCAGAGCCAACTCTATATTTTTTTCTTTGGCCAATAAAATGAAATCGTCAATCATACTCTTGAAAAAAACATTTGTATGAGTTTCTTCTACAGCTAATTGCATTGAATCATTTTCCAAGCGTTGAAAATCCAACAGTTGTGTAATAATATTAAACAACTTATCTAAGTTCCGCTGCGCAAGAGTTAGGGCAGACCGTCCATCTTTAGTTAAATTCTCATTTTCAATTTCATTTAACGGTGCTTTGACGAGTGTTATAGGTGTTCTCACATCGTGAGCTAAATTGACAAAAAACCGGATTTTTTCTTTTGAGTTTCTGGCTTCAATTTTATCTTTAGAATAGGTGAGGATAAAAAAGCCAAGACTAGAAAATAATAGCAAATATATCAGATAAGCAATAGGGGTTGCCCAAAAAGGATGATTTATTTGAATCTCGATGGTTCTTATTATGGTGTCTCTATTCCCCGCCTTAAATGCTTTGATTTCGAAAATGTATTTCCCTGGTGGAATATTCGTGTACACTGCATTGTGGGTAAGCGATGGATGTGACCAGTCTTTGTCAAACCCGTTCAATCTCCAGCTATATTGAGTTTGTGAATGAGGTAAGTAGTTGAGGTCAATAAAATCAAAAGAGAAAGAACGTTGTGAGTTGGTCAATGTCAATTCCTTCGTATCATCAATAGGTTCTTTAAGTGGTGTTTTGTCTGTGTTGGTTGTTACTTTTTCGTACGATATGTAAAATGTTGTAAACTTAAGGTTTATATTGGGCAGATTTGAATCATCAATCTTTGAAGGTGTAATTTCCAATGCCCCTTTGGGTGTTCCCCAAATCATGTTGCCGTTTTTGCATTTTTCAAAAGCCCGAAAATTAAACACATTTTCGGTTAATCCTTCTAATTCAAAGTTTGAGCTAAGATAATTGTCTCGCATGTTGAAACAATTTAAGCCGTTTTCGGTACTTACCCAGAGTCTGTTTAATTCATCTGAAAGAATGCCATATACGTAATTCGATGATAATCCATTATCGGTTGTGTATATTTTAACTTTGTTTTTTGCAAGGTTAAATCTATATAAACCACCACCATCTGTACCCATCCATATAATTTGGGGATGAGCTTTATCAACATAAATGCTGTTTAAAAAACTTTTGAGTTTTCTGTTTCTGAAGTTAGTAGCTGAAAAATTTTTAAACGAAATGGCCTCCGTTAATTTGTTTACAATATACAACCCCGTCTTAGTTGCAACTAATAGTGTGTCCGAATTGTAATTGTAAATCTTATTAATACCATCTATCGAAAATTGTTTTATTATTTTTGTTTTGGGATTGTATTTTGTTAAGTAATTCACATATCCTCCATACCATACATCTCCATTTGTGTCAGTTATAATAGAAAAAATATATTTTTTCAAATCTGTTCCATCATTTTGAACCGGACTTGCAATCCCTGTTTTTTTGTTGATAGAAAATAGTTTTGTGGCATATCCGCCTGTCAGAATATTTCTATTCGCATCTTCACAAAGCGCCAGGATTACAGTTGACTCTCCTTTGGCATTTTGAGTCAGGTAATGTTTCCATTTTTTTGTTTTAACTCGAAATTGGCTTATGCCGGAGTTTGTGCCAAACCAAATATCACCTTCCGAATCTTCAAAAATTGTATTTACATGGCTATTAATCAGAGAGTTTTTATTATCAGGGTGATGGGTGTAAAACAAGTGATTTACGGCAGCATAATTACAATTGATAATCCCCGATGTGTAGGTCGAAATCCAGATGACAGATTTGTAACATGAAATGTGATAAATATTATTTGTTTCAATAAAATTCTCATTGGTGCTATTTTGGTCATAATGAACTTCTAAGTTAAAGTTATTTGAATTAAATGCGAAAATGCCATTTCCTTCGGTGCCTGCCCAAATCCCGTCTTTAGATACTTTGCATAAACTCTTTACAGGTGAACTTGTTAGTAAAACATTGACAGGTTTAATGCTCGTATTATTATTTTTAGATACAAACAGACCTTTCGAGAATGTGCCTATCCATAAATTATTGGTAGCCTTATCATAGAATAGAGAACGCACATTGATATTATTCAGACAGTTAATCGGTTTGGAATTTGAATTTAGGGTTGTTTTTTTTTCTCGGATTAAGCCATTTTCTGTACCTATCCACATTTCTCCATTAAGTCCTTCACAGAAACAGTTCACCATTCTTTTAGTTTGAAACTTAATCTTTTCCCAACTTTTAATATCCTGGCTAAAAAAAGCTTCGGTTGTAGTTCCAATCCAAATCGAATTATTGACATCAAAGTAAACAGTATTGAGTAAAGAAGTTTTTATATCTGGTATGTTGATTCTTAAAAATGAATCTTCTCCTTCGTCATAATAATAAAAAAAATTGTCAGTATATGCGTAGATTTTACCATTTTTATCATTTACAACTCCTTTTATTTTTGAATTATCATTGAATTTATCAAAATTATAATGTGTAAAATTCTCACCATTGTATCTATCAATTGAAATTCGAGTGGCAAACCACATAAATCCTCTATTATCGCATGCTGAATTGAAAACTCTTCGATTGCTCAATCCATTCTGACTATTTATAGTTTTAAATTCAATGGCCTTTGTGCTCAATGGAAGCAACAAAATTAGAATGGACCAGTAATTTCTTATAAATATTTTTTTTAACACATCTTTGGATATTTAATATTGATTTGATTGTAATGATGTAGTGATTTCTTGATAAGTAAATCTATTCCCATTTTTTGAAATAAAAACCCAAAGGTATTAAAAACATTATTATAATAATAAAAATAGTGCTATTTTTTTTTATCAATAACCAAAATAGAAACCATTTAAAATAAAATGAAAACTTTGAAGCACTAAAATAAACTTTACTTTGCAAATTATTAATCCACCATTAATCAGTACTAAATGAATTCACATTTCTCAAAACTTCGATTTATTCATATTTTTGTAAGTTTCATAATTGTTTTTAGTGCAAATGCACAGCGAAAATCAATATACCATCAAGGCTGATTACTAACCTTACCATGATGGATTTGTATCATTATGCCATTTACATTGCAACCGGAAAACGTAATCGAACACCGGGTCTTACTACGAACAGCCGGATGAAAAATGTATTAATTTCAAATGTGATTGCAGATGGTGTGGAGATGATGAGTGGCATCCAAGTTATGGGTTTGCCAGAGCAGCCGATTGAAGGCGTTCGCCTCGAAAATATCCGACTGATAAGTAAAGGTGGCGGTACTGCCAAAGATGCTGAAATCAAACCACGAGAAATTGGTACTGGCTATCTGGAACCTTACAAAATTGGTACATTACCCGCTTATGGTGTTTATGCACGCCACGTAAAGGGATTGGAACTGGCTAATATTACAACCAACTTTATTCAAAAAGATTTGCGCCCGGCAGCTATGTTTGTCGATATACAGGGCTTGGAAATTGATAACTTCAAACCCCAAGTGGCCGACAGTGTAAAAGCTGCGGTGTTTGGTGCCGATGTATCTGGTGTTGTAATTAGAAATTAACCAACAATAACGCAATAGTATTTGTGAAGTGAAATTATTTTTTTATTTAAAAATCAAAACGAATGATTTTAAAAAAAGTGCTGAGTTTATTTAGCAAAAACCAACAAATATGGGCCAAAATTATTTTTTGGGGTACTGGTCTTGTTGCCACCATTTGGTTTTTGGCGCGGGTAATTCCTAAACCAAGCAGAGCAACTTATCCCTGTCAGCGAGCAGCTTTTCCAGTGGCTTCGACTTTTGTTATAGCCCTTTTGGGTGTGAGCGAAGTATTAGCAAGCCGTTTTCCAAGACTTGCAAAAATGAAAATGTCAAAATTGCTGTTGACACTTATCATTACAACTGTTGTCGTTGTTAGTACTTATGAATATGGCAGTTCTGCCACGGGACTTTTTATCAATAAGCCGGCATGGATACCAACCGATTCGGTCAATTCCCCCATGGGTGAAGCAAAAGGTATTTTCCCCGGACGAGTAACTTGGATGCGCGACTCAACAGCCACAAAATGGAATGCGGAGTTTGGCGAAGGGCACTGGTGGGATGATAAATTCACCGATCAGGCTAAAGTTGATGTGATGACTACCAAAAATTTACTGGCTTTGACAGGTGCAACTACTGCAACGGAGGCTTGGGATAAGATCTTTATTTTTCACAATAAATCTCACAATAAAGGAAAGACTGGTTTTCAAAAAGGCCAAAAAATAGCCTTAAAGATAAACTGTAATAACGCCTATGAGGGTTATGGCGATGTAGATAATCAAATTGATGCATCTAAACAAACCGTGTTGGCCATGTTGCGACAACTGGTTAATGAGGCTGGTATCGAACAAAAAGATATTTTGGTATACGAAGCTGTGCGCGTTATTCCCGATCATATTTACAAACCTTGTCAAAAGGAGTTTCCCAATGTAAAATGGATGGATTCCAAAGGCGATTCGGTAAACGGGCGATTACCTGTAGTTTGGCGCAATAATACACTTCATTATTCTGGTACAACAAAATGTGGTACATCCATTCCTCAGTTGGTGTACGAGGCTGATTATCTTATTAATATGAGTTTGGTGAAAGGGCATCCGTCAGTTGGAATTACACTAACTGCCAAAAACCATTACGGTTCAATTAACCAACGTGAGCATTCATTTAAGGCTAATACATATCACCCGTATGTGGATTTGATAGGCAGTAAAGACTTGGGAGGAAAAACTGTATTATTTATACTGGACGGATTGTATGGCTTACGCGATGTAAATGACCCTGTTACCAGAGAATTTGCCGGTTGGAATAATCTATTTGGGGGCGACTGGTTAAGTAGTATTTTCATGTCGCTCGACCCACTTGCCATTGATGCAGTTGGCTACGATTTTTTGCGTGCCGAATTTGGCGATCGTTTGGGACGTGGAAGAGGAGCACCTACCGACATTTACATGCACGAAGCTGCATTGGCCAACAATCCACCATCGGGAACTATCTATAAACCAGATGGAGTACAGCTCAAAAGCTTGGGTGTACACGAACATTGGAACAATCCAAAGCAAAAACAATATACCCGTAACCTGAAAAAAAACGGGAAAGGTATAGAGTTGTACTTAGTGAAATAAATGTAATAAATTAATTTTTAAAGATTTGTCTTCTGTATTTGCATTGTAAATAAAGCCAATTTTCATACTGATTGTATTTCGATAAACGTAAAATATTTTCATAACTACATAATTATTCATGAGAAAAAATATTGTATTAGTGTTGTTGTTAATTGCTGGTATTGTTAGTGCCCGGGAAATTAATTTTAAAGTCACGCCTCAGGCTCGGTTAAAAGGAATTGAAAAGAATCAAATTGAGCCAAATTTCATCAAAAGCGTTGTATAAGCATTATCCACTAGGAAAGGTTGCGTAATACAATGTTCTGAAGTCACTTGTTGTTACGTTCAGTTCTCCTGCACCAGCAGCTCGCCAAGTGTTGAACTAAATTCCCTCAGGGAAGGGCTTTAATTAGTCTTGTATTTTTGAATTTGTCCTAAATTTATCCTATATTGGTGCCAACAATCCAACCATACTCACGTCACTTCCGCTGATAAAGTGTAAAAAAGTGTCGCTTTTCCCATAGTAAACATTTTTCTTCTTAACGCTCGTTGAATTGACTCCCTGCAAACGGGAATACGGTTCAACCGATGCTTCCGTGCTGGGTCGTCCCGACCGCAGGAAGCTTAAGTATTAGTTCCAGTAGTACCTTGTACTAAATAACGTGTAGAAAACCCTGATAGGCTGCACAATAGTACGATAAATAATGTATTTTTTTTTCATGCTTTTTATTTTAAAGTGATTAGAATATCAAAAGTAAATAAAAACTATATAAGTTGTAATACTGAAGAAACGTAAACACATTCTGAAAAACATACTTTAATGATTTTACAAAGATAGAAAGAGTATATTTGTATAGTAATACACTAAATGTCATTTTTTTACACTAAATGGCACAAAAATGGAGTATCGAATCATGTCAAAAAGCTTAGTAGGAATGTTAAGTCATTTCCTGATTTTTTTTGTTTGAAGTTGTCACTGCTGGGAATACTTTGTATCATTGGCAATGATGACCCGATTCGATGCATTGAAAATATGATGAATTCGCTCTGTCGTGAGCAAAATAAGAGTTTGAAAAAATTGTGAACTTACAAATATGATTGGAATGGGTGATAGTGTCAAAGGATTTTTAATTCAGGGACATCAAATTGCTGTTGACATGAGGCAGAATGCATCATTCAATCAAAAAGCAGAACCAAAGATCTTATTTTTGAAATTGCTAGTCAAGTTCTTCAAAGTAAAAATGTAAAGAACCTAATAGAGCGAAGCAAAAACGGCTTCGCTTTATTAGGCTTTTCGGATCAAGTCAAAAAGTTGGGGAAAATTTTTAATGGTTAATTTGGGTTTAATAATAGAAATCACTATCAACCTATATTTGAGTTTTGTAGGTTGATAGTGATTTTAAATTACAATAGCATATAATGTAAAAGAAAAGGAAAATTTTGATGATTACAACTCTTTGATCTTTATGTTTTTAAACGAAACTTCATTGCCATGATCTTGCAATAATATATTTCCTTCTGCAGCATTTCCAAAGTTTGGCCAAACTCCATACTTGCTGTAATTCACCAATGCATTAAACATTTGAGTATTACGTTCATATTCAACAGTGAGTTTATCGTTTAGAAAATGTTGCACTTTATTGCCTCTAACCACAATTCGGGCGTTGTTGAAATCTGATTTTCTGAAAAATTTATCGCTTGGCGCTGCAATTAAGTCGTAAAGTGAACCCAACGTGCGATTACCTTTTACGCCTAATTTTGCATCTGGATGCTTTTGATCGTCGAGAATCTGGAACTCACAACCGATAGAAGAACCTTCACCTTTATTCAATTCTGTATCAACGAAGTATTTAATTCCGCTATTTGCACCATCTGTAATTTTAAAATCGACACTTAATTCAAAGTTCTTATATTTTTTGATTGTAACAATATCACCGCCGTTAGTGGATTCTCCCCCGGTAGAATTCAATACTTTCAAAATACCATTTTCTATTACCCAACCACCGGCAGGGAAAGTTTTCAATTTAGCGCCACGCCATCCGTTGGTCGTTTTTCCATCCCAAAGCAATTTCCAACCCATTGCCGATTCTTCTTCAGAAATGCTATTATCAATACAATTGGCTTGGTATATTTCCTTTTTATAAGGCGTTTTTACATTTTGAAGATCTTGTGTACAAATACGGATATTTTTCCACTGAACTGTTTTGCCAACTTCTTCGGGTTTACCAATAGCATGAACCTGCAAAGCGATAAAACCACTGGCAGTCATACTATCAAGCACATTGGCACACGGAATTCCATTTAACCATGTACGAAGACTATTTCCAATGGCTTCGACACGAACTTTGTTCCAATCACCAGATTTATACGCTGATTTTGACTTTGGATTTTTATCCATTGGGTATAACCAACCACGACGTCCTTCGTCATAAATTCCAGCACTCCAGGCACGTGGTGATGGATCAATTTCGCACTGATAACCGTGCACTCGTCCGTTTTGATATTCTTTAAAACTATTACTACGGAACTGAATTCCTGAATTAAGTCCATCTTCCACTTTAAACTCCAGTTCGAGAATAAAATCACCATACATTTTTTCGGTAGCCAAAAAAGTATTGGGCGTATTCAACTTTGAAGTACCGATAATGACACCGTCTTTCACAACATATTCTGCTGTCCCATTGAGCTTTTTAAAACCTTTCAGGTTTTTTCCATTAAAAAGGTTTTCCCATTTTTCCTGCGAAAATGAATTGATTGATGCCGCCATCATTACGAATAAAATTAGATTTCTTGTCTTCATTAATTTAGTTTATTAATATTATAGTACTGTTTTTTTTTACCAAGTCATTTCCTTGGCTTTAAATTGTTTTAATATCGTTTCTTTTTCATTATTCCCTGCAACATAAAGTACTGTTGAAAGTACTTCGCCTATTGCCGGATCAACTGTAATTACCAAAACAGGCAGTCTTTTTGAAATAGTTTCCCCTGTATGTGGATTCACAACCGGCCATTTTGTTTGCTCTTTATTGCCCGATGTACTCAAACATTCATTAAGAAGAACACAATCATTTTTGGTTTCAACATCAGGATGTCTGATTTTCCAACCAGTGCCATAAGGATGATTTCCTAAGGCTAGAATAGAGCTATTTCCAACATTGACAAGTGCATTGTCAATATTTTCGTTCTTAAGCAATGCGCAAACTCCACGTAAAGAATAACCTTTTATAAAACCCGACAAATCAAGTTGTATATCGGGGTGAAGAAATTTAATGGAATGATTTTCCGGAATCAAAGATATTGCCCCCATTCCTTCTCTAAAATCATTAAGTGAATTTACCGTTATATCAAAGAAACCATCAGTTTGTCTGTTGTAAAACACACATTCGGTTAAAATATAAAATAATTCTTCTGATACCGAAATTTCCTCAACGAAAGCGTTTCTATTAATGTGACTTAGTTCACTGTTTTCATCAAAACGATTTGAAAAAGATTCAATTCTTTCGATTTCAGTCTCAATTCTTTCGGCAATACTTATCAAATCGTCTCTTGAGGCAGCAGCGAAAATAATGATATCGACCCTTGTAAACATGGCAGAAAACCATGCGTAGAATATCTTTTTATTTTCGTCGAATATCTTTTGAGAATAATGCATAAAAATGACTTGTTATTTTTTCTTTTTGAATACCAACCATTTGATTATTCGTAAAAAACTCCATATAAAATAAATAACAAATACAAATACAAGTACATAAGGCAAAGAAGTTACAAGCTCAACAGATGTTGACTTATAAAAAATAATTGCTCCTACATTGGCTGCAAAACCAATGAGAAAACAAACAGAAAGTGTAATAAGCTCCTTCTTTATGCGAATGGACGAAATTAATATATCCTTCATTATCAATACATTTACATTGGGAAATAATCAAATAGCAACTTCTATGCTTTTGTGATTCAAATAATTCAATTTATACATATCCGGAAAATCCAACATTCGCTCTTCCTCCATAGCCTGATGACCCAACAAACTCAACGCAGTGGCGTAATATCCTTCTTCGGCTATCAGTTCGGGTTGTTTTTGAGTAATTATGGCTTCGGCAAAAGCTTCCAGCAACAGCGATGTACCATCGCCTTCCGGTTTTTTATCAAGTAAATAATGTCCGGTATTTTTATTGGCCGTTTCGGGAACCCAACTTGTTCCGGCAAAAGGCATTGAACCGAACATGGCATTTTCTACATCGTTTATCAACTGGAGAAAAGCTGGTGCCGGTGGAATTTCCTCAAAATAGTATTTATTCTTTTCTGGTTCAACAGTTCCTTTACTGCACAGAATTTGTTCTTCGAGCCCATAGAATTTATTCGACAAAACTGAATCGTAGTTCATCTTAACGCCATTGTCAAACATAAAAATACAACTCACATTATCATACACTTCACGCTTTTCTTTCCAATAAGTTATAGCGCCGTGCCCCATAACTTTATCCGGAATTTGACGCATCGCCCATGTGCCAATTTGAAGTTGATGACAAGCCAGTTCGGTCATTATACCTTTGGAATGTGCTTTGTACAATCGCCAATTGATTTGCTCGTCCAATTTTCCCGAAGGAACTGGTCGTCGCCAATCATTATTTCGATGCCAAAAAGTACGGATACCGTTAATTTCTCCAAATTCTCCTGAGTGAACTTTTTCTACAGCATGTATGTATCGAGGATCGAAAAGGCGTTGCTGTCCAACAAAAAACACACGATTCGAAGTAAGATATTTTTGATAAATCTTATATGTTTCTTCCAATGAATAAGCGATTGATTTCTCGCAAAAAACATGTTTTCCTGCATCGAAAGCATCCATTGCAATTTGATAATGCTTGTCCAGCGGAGTTGCAATCACTACTGCATCAATCTTTTTATCCTCGAGAAGACGGCGGTAGTCATTGTAGACTTTTGCTTTTGGAGCAATTTTCAATGCTGAATCAATTGACGGCTGGTAAACATCGCATACGGCAACAATCTCTACTTTAGGATTTTTGGTCAAAAAGCTCATTAAAAACTGACCCCTTGAACCTGGTCCGATAACTCCAATTCGAGCAAGCGAACCTACTGTATTTTTCTGTTCCGAAAAAACTGAGAACCATGGACTTGTAGCAAGGAGAACCCCACCACTTATCACACCCATATCTTTTATAAATTGTCGTCTATTAATAATTGTCATTTTCCCATTGAGTCAATTATAGTCTGTAGTATTGTTTCCAGTCCTTGCGAGGCTCAGCTCCTACCAACAATTGATTTGCCAACTGATTGTTGGTGATTTGTTTTGTTTTCGGGTCGAAAATCAATTTAGTGTTCAATTGCTGCGCCAATACTCCCAGACAGAAAACCTGACTCAATGGCCCGGCGATTTCGAATGGCGAGCGTGTTTTTTCCTGACCTTTGCAAGCCAAAAGGAAGTTGGCAAAATGATTAGAAGGACTTTGTGGAACAGTTGGCAATTTCGAGGCCATTTCCAACGCTTTTTCTTCAGGAATTATGGATAGAGTAGAACCGTGCGAACCTCCTTTGAAAGTCAATTCCTTACTGTAAATAATTTTCCCGGGGTTGAGTTTCGTAGGCACAATTTGTCCGTTGCTTGGTGGTGGAATGTTGGGGTCGAGAACCACATTTCCATAACCTGCAGGCACTGGAGGAAGGTTATCCAATCCATCGTACCAGGTTACAACGCAAGGCGGCATATCTCCACGCGCAGGAAATTTAAATTGTATTGTTGAAGAATATGGAAAGAAAAACTTATTATGACCTTTCTCTTTGATTAGACTAACCTCAGTTGGTAATCCGAGTTCAAGGAACTGATGTGCAGTATCTAATATATGTGCACCCCAGTCGCCCAAAGCTCCCATTCCAAAGTCGTACCAGCAACGCCATTGCCCATTGATATAATCTTTGTTGTAATCGTGGAATTGCTCCGTTCCTAACCAAGTATCCCAATCCAACGTATCCGGAACAGGTTCGCCAGCGGGCAAACTTTTCATGTTTGAATCAAATTTATGCCAGCGGCGGGCGTTGTTCATGTGAGCAGTGATGGCAGTTACATTTTTAATAATACCTGCTTCTTTCCAAGCTTTAAATTGGAAATAATTGGCTTCGGAGTGTCCCTGATTTCCCATTTGGGTGACTACACCGTATTTCTTAGCGGCACTCATCATCAACTCTACTTCGTTAAACGTGTGAGCCATAGGTTTTTCAATATATACATGTTTGCCCAACGACATGGATAACATTGTGGCAGGGAAGTGGCTGAAATCAGGCGTTCCAATTACTACTGCGTCAATTTTATTCGCCATTTTAACGAACATTTTCCGGTAATCCTGAAACTGAGGTGCATCAGGAAATTTATTCATAATCTCCAAGGTGTGAGCTGCACCCATATCCGTATCGCACAACGCCACAATATTACATTGTCCGGTTTTGTACAATTCTTTAATAATTTCGTTGGCACGGTTGCCAATGCCTATACAGGCCAGATTTACCTTTTCAGTTGAGCCAATTTTGCGTGGTTTTGGATTTTTTGCAGAAAGGCTTTCTAACGACAAACCCGATAAAGCAGTTGTGGCTGTGATAACCGATAGTTGTCGCAGAAAATTACGTCGTGATGATTTTGAATTAAAGTCCATTGTATATTAGTCGTTATATAAGTTATAAATATATGATATAAAAGTTGTTACTTTTTAATAAAAATGCAGAATTACAACGATTTAAAATTAAACGAAGCGCAATTCTTATCAGTTGTGGGCGTTAAACTTCAACAGTTCAATATTTTAGTTCAATTCTTTGAACCATGCTGGGAAGCTTATATTTCCGTCTATACAGTCTCAGGTAATTACCGTAGAACGGTAAAAAAGCAACGTAAAGACGATGTGTTTCCAGATATTGAAACAATGTTGATTTTTATTCTTACTTACATGAAGAATAATCCATTACAACAAGCACACGCAGCAGCATTCAACATGAATCAACGTCAAGCGAATCTATGGATTTATTTGTTAAGGAAAATACTGAATACTGCGTTGGTAAAAGCGGATTGCATACCATGCAGAACAGTAGATGCTTTAAATAAATTGCTTGTTGAAGGACAAGATATTCTTATCGATGGAACAGAACGTCCTATACTTCGACCTAGCGATCCTGATATTCAAAAAGAGTTTTATAGGGGCAAAAGAAAACTACACGATTAAAAATCTTATTGTTAGTGATTTGAATAACAATATTTTATATCTCTCCCAAACGTGGGAGGGGAAAATGCATGACAAAATGATGTGCGACATTGAAGAACTTGAGTTTACTAAAAAAGTTAGACTTTGGCTTGATTCCGGCTTCGAAGGATTCAATCCTGAAAATGATGAAATCCAACGTCCAAAAAAGAGACCAAAGGGAAAGGAGTTGACTGATATTGAAAAGAAGTCAAATCAACAAATTTCCAGAACTCGTGTCAAAGTCGAACATGCAATTGGCAACTGTAAAGTCTTTCGAATTGTCAAGGAGGAAATCAGATCATTTATAGATGATTTCCGTGATTTAGTTATGGTACTCGCTTGTGCCTTATCTAATTTCAAACTAAAATATCAATAACAAACTAACTTATATAAACTCTAATATTGATTTGATTGTAATATGTAATGATTTCTTGATAAGTAAATCTATTCCCACTTTTTGAAATTAAAAAACAAAGTTATTAAAAACATTATTATAACAATAAAAATAGTGCTGTTTTTTTTATCAATAACCAAAATAGAAACCATTTAAAATAAAATGAAAACTTTGAAGTACTAAAATAAACTTTACTTTGCAAATTGTTAATTTACTATTGATCAGCACTAAATGAATTCACAGTTCTCAAAAACTTCGATTTTTCACATTTTTGTAAGTTTCATAATTGTTTTTAGTGCAAATGCACAGCGAAAATCAATGTACCATCAAGGCTGGATAGATTTCAACAAAAATGGTGTAAAAGATATTTTTGAAGACTCGACTCAACCCATCGAGACACGAGTTAATAATCTGTTAAGTCTGATGAGTATTGACGAAAAGACTTGCCAGTGTGCCACTTTGTATGGTTATAAACGAGTTTTGAAAGATGAATTGCCGACTTCTGAATGGAAAAATGAAATTTGGAAAGACGGCATTGACACTATTGATGAACATCTGAATGGACTAATAACTACACAGTATTCATTTCCATTCAGCAAACACGCCAAGCCATCAATACAGTTCAACAGTGGTTTGTGGAAGAAACAGGAATGGGCATTCCGGTTGATTTTTCAAATGAAGGCATTCACGGGTTAAATCACGATCGTGCAACACTCCTTCCTGCACCAATTGCCATTGGTAGTACTCTGGTGCATCAGGTAGGAGTCATTGCTGGTCGCGAAGCCAGAGCACTGGGATATACCAATGTGTATGCACCAATTCTCGATTTGGCACGCGATCCACGTTGGGGACGAGTGCTGGAATGTTACGGTGAAGACCCATTTTTAGTGGCATCGTTGGGCAAAGAAATGGTAGATGGCATTCAATCGCAAAACTGTGCTTCAACACTTAAACATTATGCAGTTTATTCAGTCCCTAAAGGTGGTAGAGATGGAAATGCCCGAACAGACCCACATGTTGCACCGCGCGAAATGCACCAATTACATCTCTACCCTTACCGCAAAATCATTAAAGAATCGCATCCCATGGGAGTTATGAGCAGTTATAACGACTGGAATGGTGTTTCGGTCACTGCAAGTTATTATTTTCTCGAAGTGTTGCTTCGTCAACAATACGGTTTTGATGGTTATGTGGTTTCCGACAGTAAAGCAGTGGAATTTGTTTCCACAAAACATCGGGTTGCCGATAGTCCAAAAGAAGCTATCAGACAAGTTGTGGAAGCGGGTTTAAATGTAAAAACAAACTTCACACCTCTCACTGATTTTATTATTCCACTTCGCGAATTAGGTAAAGAAGGCAGTTTATCAATGCAAACACTCGACCGAAATGTAGCTGATGTATTACGCTTTAAATTTAGACTTGGATTATTTGACAATCCTTATGTAGAAGACACCAAAGCAGCCGATAAAATTGTGGCTTCGCCCGACACCAAGGATTTTGTTTTACAAATGGCTCATGAATCGCTTGTGTTGTTGAAAAACGAAAAAGAGCTGTAGCCATTAAATTTAAAATCGTTGAAAAGAATTTTGGTAACAGGGCCATTGGCTACCGACACTACTGCTTCCGTAAGCCGATACGGACCGCAGAATCTAAAAATTATCAATGTATTGGAAGGTATAAAAAGTTATGTTGGAGCGTTAGCACAAGTTGATTTTGCTAAAGGGTGCCAGGTCGTGGATGCTAACTGGCCCGAAAGTGAAATAATTCCCACATCATTAACCCTATCGGAACAAAACTCAATCAACGAGGTCGTTGAAAAAGCAAAACTGTCGGATGTAGTAATTGCAGTTTTGGGCGAAGATGAAAGGCGCTGCGGCGAAAGTAGGTCGCGTACAGGATTAGGCTTGCCCGGACGACAATTACAACTTCTTCAGGCACTTAAAGAAACCGGTAAACCAATAGTATTAGTGCTAATTAATGGTCGGCCTCTTACAATAAATAGGGAAAATCGATTTATCCCTGCAATTCTTGAAGCATGGTTTCCTAATACTCAGGGTGGACGAGCCATTGCTGAAACGCTGTTTGGCGATTACAATCCCGGAGGAAAATTACCTGTTACATTCCCAAAATCGCTGGGACAAATTGAGTTGAACTTCCCGTTTAAACCTGCTTCCCATGCCGGTCAGCCTGGCGATGGCCCCAACGGATATGGTAATACTGCTGTTAATAGCGCACTTTATCCTTTTGGGTTTGGGCTTAGTTATACTACATTTGAGTTTAAGAATTTTCTGGTTGAACCACTTATTCAGGGAAATCAAGGAGATATTCATGTATCTGTTGATGTAGCCAATACCGGAAGCCGAAAAGGAGATGAAATTGTACAGTTATACATTAAAGATTTAGTCAGCAGCGTAATAACCTACGACTCGCAATTACGAGGATTTGAGCGGATTAAATTGAATGCAGGCGAAACAAAAACGGTGAAATTTACACTGAAACCCGATGATTTAGAATTGCTTGATAAAGATATGCATTGGGTGGTTGAGCCGGGTAAGTTTGAAGTAATGATTGGTTCGAGTTCTGAAAACATCAAACTGAGAAACGAATTTGAACTCGTGAAATGATAGAATTGAAATTTTATTGAAGACGAATTACTTTTTTTAGACGCAATTTGTATTCTTCAAGTTATTTCTTTACCAATAACCAAAATAGAAACCTATTAAGTCGTAATGAAAACCTTTAATATCTAAATTGCACTTATATTTGTATATTTTTAACCGAATTTTATTTAGACTTCATTTTAAGTCTTTGCGAAATGCACTTAAATACTGTATTATGATAATAAAAAAATCACTCTTTTTATTATTTCTCTTTTTGATTATTACCAATGTCTTTGCTTTTAATTATACTATATCCTTTAAGGGCTCGGGCGCAAGTACTATCGTTAGTAACGTGATAGTGCAGAATATGACTAAAGGCATCACTGTAACTGTTCCTTCTGGTAATGTGCTGAATTTGACCGATCAGACAACTGCTGTAGTTAAGCTAACTGACAATAAAGAGTCGGTGAGCATTTATCCAAACCCAATTCAAACCACTGCCACTTTTATATTCACTGCCAATAACGAGGGCAGTACCCACATTAATTCTTATGCACTTGATGGTAAAAAAGTACTGAGATTAACTACCCAAGTATCTCAGGGAAAAAACTCGTTTCAACTCACCTTACCAACCTGGATTTATATGCTTCAAGTTCAAGGCAATGGTTACTTGTACAATGCGAAAGCTATAAGTCAGGCAGCTACGGATTGCAAACCACAAATTGTATTCATTGGCATTGATAACGAAACGAAACCACAAAAAGCTACAGCAGTTGGTACAACTACCATGGTTTACAATACTGGCGACCAATTGCTTTACAAAGGCACATCCGTTTCTAATGCAACTGTGATAGCTGATAAACCTACAGCCAGCAAAACTGTAAATTTTGGTTTTGTGGTATGTGAAGATGCCGACAATACTAATCATCCGATAGTAACTTTTGGTACACAAACATGGATGGTGGATAGCCTTAAAACCACCAAATATAGAAATGGTAATGTGATAGCTACAACTACAAGTACAGCGATTCCGAACGATGCCACAGCAAAATACCAATGGGCGTACAATAAGAATGAGAGAAATGTAGCCATGTATGGACGACTTTATACTTGGTGGGCAGCTACCGATACTAGAAGTATAGCACCTACCGGATGGCATGTAGCCTCCGATACCGAATGGACAACCTTACAAACTTACCTTGCAGCTAATGGTTACAATTACTTTGGCACTACCGGTAATTATATTGCCAATAGCTCCGGACTATTTTATAGCACAGGCTTCTACGGTTACTGGCTGAGTGCAACCGAGAGTTCTGGCACTGATGTATTGTACAGGTATCTGTACAATAATAACTACTTGCTGAGCAAATATTACAGCCCGAAAAGTTATGGTTTTTCGGTTCGTTGTGTTAAGGATTAATGAACATTCTCTATATCAATTGAGTATCAATAGAAATAATTATATACAAAATACAAAAATATTATCAACTTTAAAATAACTTTAAATTTAAATTATTATGAAACAGAAATTTTTTACTTTTTTATTAGTTGCCCTTTCCTTAGTGGGGATGGGAGGAAATGTAAGAGCACAAGCAGTTGGTGACTATGGTTTACCCGCCGGTGGTGAATGGAATACACTAGCCAACTGGAAAACATGGGACGGTGCTGCATTTACAGGAACTGCAGCCGCTTTGCCTACGGCAACAAATGTTGTATATATACCTGCTGGTGTAACTGCAACCACAACCACAACTACAGCTGTATGTAAAAGCTTAATAGTTGATGGAACTCTTACACCTGCTGCTCAAATGAATATTAGTGGTGATATTACGGTAAGCA